>CAYMXP010000042.1:0-30493 GCA_964394425.1 uncultured Chryseobacterium sp.
CACGCCGCCATCGTGGCGCGCGAGATGGGCGTGCCCGCGATCGTGGGCTGCGGCGACGCGACCGAGAAGATGGATACCAACGACGAGATCACCGTGAGCTGTTGCGAAGGCGACACCGGCGTGATCTACAAGGGCGCCGTCCCCTACTCCACCGAGGAAACGCTGCTGAGCGCCGTGCCCAGGGTGCGTACGCCCATCATGCTCAATGTGGCCTCGCCGGACCTGGCCTTCAAGTTCGCCGCGCTGCCCAACGCCGGCGTGGGCCTGGCGCGCGAGGAATTCATCATCAACAACTACATCCAGGCGCATCCGCTGGCGCTCCTTCAGCACAAGGAACTGGGCGACACCAACCTCAGCGGCAAGATCAGTTACCTGATCAACGGCTACGAGGACGAGGAAACCTTCTTCGTGAAGCGCCTCAGCTACGGCATCGCCAAGATCGCCAGCGCGTTCTATCCCAACAAGGTGATCGTTCGCTTCAGCGACTTCAAGAGCAACGAGTACAAGAACCTGCTCGGCGGCGAACACTTCGAACCCCACGAGGAGAACCCGATGATCGGCTGGCGCGGCGCCTCGCGCTATTACAGCGACGCCTACAAGGAGGCGTTCGGGCTCGAATGCAAGGCCATCCGCCGCGTGCGCGAGAAGATGGGCCTGAAGAACGTGGTGGTGATGATCCCCTTCTGCCGCACGGTGAACGAACTGAAGAAGGTGATCGCGGTGATGAAGGAATACGGCCTGGAGCGCGGCAAGGAAGGGCTCGAACTCTTCCTGATGGCCGAGATCCCCAGCAACATCATCCTGGCCGAGGAGTTCGCCCGGTACATCGACGGCTTCTCCATCGGCAGCAACGACCTCACGCAGCTCACCCTCGGCCTGGATCGCGACAGCGCGCTGGTCTCGCACATCTACGACGAACGCAACGAGGCCGTGAAAGGCATGCTGCGAAACCTGATCGCCACGGCGAAGCGCACCGGCACCAAGGTGGGCATCTGCGGGCAGGGCCCCAGTGACTTCCCCGACTTCGCGCAGTTCCTGGTGGAACTGGGGATCGATTCGATCAGCGTGACGCCCGATTCCCTGCTGCGGACCATCAAGGCGATCGCGGAGGTGGAGGCCAGGGTGCCGGGCGGCAACGGGGTGAAGGCCTGAGGCCCTTCGGGCCGGCCCGAAGACCACCGCCCTACCTTGCGCTCCATGCTGCGGGTGCTGGCCATCGACGAATGGCTGGGGGCGGGGTCGCCGGTGATCGATGTGCGCTCGCCGAAGGAATACGCCCAGGGCCACGTCCCCGATGCGCTGAACCTGCCGCTCTTCACGGATGAGGAGCGCGCCACCGTCGGCACGCTTTACAAACAACAGGGCCGCGAGGCCGCCGTGCTCGAAGGCCTGCGCATCGTGGGGCCGAAGCTGGCCTGGATCGTGGAACAGGCGCGCGCCATCGCGCCCGACGGAAAGATCGCCGTGCATTGCTGGCGCGGCGGCGAAAGGAGCGCCAGCGTGGCCTGGCTGCTGGACAAGGCCGGTGGTTTCGACGTGATCGTGTTGCGGCGCGGTTACAAGGCGTTCCGCCATCGCGTCCTCGACTCGTTCACCCGACCGCTGCCATTGGTGATCCTGGGCGGCTACACCGGCAGCGGAAAAACGGAGATCCTGCATGCCTTGCGCGATCTGGGCGAACAGGTCGTGGACCTGGAGGGCCTGGCCCACCACCGTGGATCGTCCTTCGGCGCGCTGGGCCTTCCCCCGCAGCCGACCACGGAGCATTTCGAGAACCTGCTGTGGAACGAGTTGCGCAGGCTCGACCGGTCGCGGCCGATCTGGCTGGAGGATGAGAGCGCGATGATCGGCCGGGTGAAGGTGCCCGACGCGCTCTTCGCACGCCTGCGCGCCGCGCGGCTGCTTTTCCTCGACCTGCCGATGGAACTGCGCGCACGACGGCTGGTGAAGGACTACGGCCGGTCCGATCCGAACGCGCTCCGCGAGGCGATCCTCCGGATCCAGAAGCGGCTGGGACCGCAGCACGCCAAGGCCGCCATCGAGGCGCTGGAAAGCGGCGACCTCCTGAAGGTGGCCTCCATCGCCCTCACCTACTACGACAAGACCTATGCGCGCGGAGCATCGCTGCGCGCGCCGTCCACCGTTCGCCGGATCCCCATCGACCGCGACGAGGTGAAGGCCACGGCTTCGCACCTTCGCATCCTGGGCCATGAACACCTCGGAAGCCACGCAGCCCGTTCGCCTCACCCGGCATAGCCACGGTGCGGGCTGCGGTTGCAAGATCTCCCCGGCCGAGCTGGAGAAGATCCTCAAAAGCACGCTGGGCACGCTGCCCGATCCCCGATTGCTCGTGGGCTATGGAAGCCGCGACGATGCGGCCGTGTACGATCTGGGGAACGGACGCGCGCTGATCAGCACCACCGATTTCTTCCCGCCCATCGTCGATGACGCCTTCACCTTCGGGCGCATCGCGGCGGCCAACGCCCTGAGCGATGTGTACGCCATGGGCGGCAGACCCATGCTGGCCGTGGCCATCCTCGGCTGGCCGATCGAAAAGCTCGGCGCGGAACTGGCCCAACAGGTGGTCGAAGGTGGAAGGAAGACCTGTCATGATGCGGGCATCCCGCTGGCCGGCGGCCACAGCATCGACGCCCCCGAGCCCTTCTTCGGCCTGGCGGTGACCGGAGAAGCCCCCCTCGCCCACGTCAAGCGGAACAACACCGCCACGGCGGGCTGCGCGCTCATCCTCACCAAGCCGCTGGGCACGGGCATCCTTTCCACCGCGCAGAAACGCGGCAGGCTCCATCCCGCCGATGAAGCCGTGCTGATCGACCAGCTCTGCACGATCAATACCGCCGGCGCCGATCTGGGTCCGATCGCGGGCGTGAAAGCGATGACCGACGTGACCGGCTTCGGCCTGCTGGGCCACCTGCTCGAGATGTGCGAAGGCAGCGGCGTGGGCGCAGGGATCCGTTACGACCTCGTGCCGCTGATCCCCTCGGCGAAGCGATACCTGGACGAAGGCTGCTACCCCGATGGGACGATGCGCAATTGGAAGGCGTACGGCGCCGGGATCTCCGGCGCGGAGGACATGACGCGCATGCTCACCCTGAGCGATCCACAGACGAACGGCGGACTGCTCATCGCCGTGGAGGAAGAGGCCGTAGGGCAGGTGGAACGCGTTCTTGGCGTGCATGGCGCCGCGGCACATCGGATCGGCGTGCTGGCCGCCGGCGATCCCCGGATCGTCGTAAGTTGAACCCGCCGTTCGCCGCTTACCTTCGGACGACAAAGCCTTCCCATGAAGAATATCCTCGCCCCCGTTGACCTTTCGCCCGTGAGCCAGAAAGTGGTGGAACGCGCCAGCGAGATCGCCCGCGCCTTCGGCGCCAGGTTGTGGGTGGTGCATGTGGCGGCACCCGATCCAGATTTCGTGGGCTTCCGCACCGGGCCGCACTACGTGCGCGAGCAGCGCGCCGACGTGCTGCGTCATGAACACGTGGAATTGCAGGCCATCGCCGAGCGGCTGCGCAAGGCCGGCGTGGATACCGAAGCGCTGCTGGTGCAGGGAAGCACCACCGAGACCATCCTCGAGGAGGCCCAGCGCTTGAAGGCCGAGATGCTGGTGATGGGCTCACACGGCCGCAGCGGCCTGTTCAAGGCGCTGGTGGGCAGCGTGTGCTCGCAGGTGCTGGAAGACAGCCCCATACCCGTGCTGATCATCCCCGCCCGGGACCGTTCCTGATCCATGCGGGCAAGCGCGCGCATCCCGGCGGGCCTGCTGGTGATCTGGTGCCTCAGCGGCTCGGTCTGCATGCCCACGATCCAGGGCGGCGATCCGCGCCTGGAGGACATCACCCTGCCACCGGGGTTCCGCATCAGCATCTACGCCGGGGAGGTACCCAACGCGCGCGGCATGGCGCTGGGCGATCGAGGCACCCTCTTCGTGGGATCGCGCGACAAGGGCCTGGTGACCGCCTTGCGCGACACCAACGGCGACTTCACGGCCGATGAGCGTTTCACGGTGGCCGAGGACCTGAACATGCCGGTGGGCGTGGCCTTCCACGAGGGCGATCTCTACATCTCCTCGGTGAGCCGCATCGTGCGGCTCGAGGGGATCGAAGATCGCCTTGCCGATCCACCCGATCCCGTGCTCGTTACCGACGACTTTCCGACGGAGACGCACCACGGCTGGAAGTACATCGCCTTCGGGCCCGATGGGAAACTGTACGTGCCCGTGGGCGCGCCCTGCAATAGCTGCGAAAGCGACAGCATCTTCGCCAGCATCACGCGCGTCAACGCCGATGGCGATGGACTGGAGATCGTGGCCCGCGGCGTGCGCAACACGGTGGGTTTCGACTGGGACCCGAGGGATGGCACGCTCTGGTTCACGGACAACGGCCGCGACTGGATGGGCGACGATCAGCCGAACGATGAGCTCTGTCGTCTGGCCCGCGTCGGCCAGCATTTCGGCTACCCCTACTGCCACCAGGGCGACCTGCTCGATCCCGAGTTCGGCAAGGAGAAAAGCTGCGGGGACTACGTGCCGCCAGCCGCGTTGCTCGGGCCGCACGTGGCCGCCCTGGGGATGAAGTTCTATCGCGGTTCGATGTTCCCGGAGAAATACCACAACGCCATCTTCATCGCCCTGCACGGATCATGGAACCGCAGCACCCCGAACGGCTACCGCGTGGACGTGGCCTTCCCGCAGGCCGACGGCACGGTCCGGGTGGAACCGTTCGCATCGGGCTGGCTGAACGGTTCACGCGCATGGGGCCGCCCGGTGGACGTGCTGGAACTGCCGGACGGCTCGCTGCTGGTGAGCGACGACCAGGCCGATCTCATCTATCGGATCTCGTACGGCAGGTGATCGCGCCCACCGATCACGGGCGTGCTGTCCCGCGGTGAGCGGGCCTAGAACCGCTGCACCTCGAAGGTCGGGCACCCCACCTGGCCCAGGTCGCCGTAGTAGTCCACGAAGTGCAGCTTGTGGCACCAGCCTTCGGCATCGCGCACGAGGTACACGATCGACGCATCCACCGTGTAGCTGCCCAGGTCGAAGTCATAGGTCTTCCAATCGTACCCGATCGCGTTGCGCGCGTGGCTGAAGGGATGCTCCAGCGTGTCGGCAAGGTCCACTTCCTCGAAGGGGATGCCCGTGATCCGCGCGACGCGCACCGTGCTCATGTCGCTCAATGCGCCGGCGACCAGGTACGGGATGTACGGTTCGTAGAACTGGTGGGTGTATTGCGTGAAGCACAGGTCCCATTGCCCGCGCGTGGGTTCGATGGCGACCGTGGCGTTCGTGGCCAGGCTGAAACACGCGGAACTCCGTTGCGCATCGCGCTGCACGGCATGGCTCTGCACGTCGCCGCCGTCGATGTCCGCGCTCAGGAAGGCGTAGCCGGACTGGTCGGAGGCGGTCAGCTTGATCTTCTTCAGGCCGAGCCATTGCCCGCTGGTGCCATAGCCCAGATCGAGCACGAACACCGGATGCTCCGCGCGCCAGTCGCCGATGGCCGTGCTGTCCGGATCGCCGCTGGGTGCATCGATCCTGCGCCCGGCATGCATCCCGGCGGTGTCGGTGGGCAGCGCGATGTCGTCCTGCCCGCAGTCCCAGGCGGTCATCATGCGGCTGCCATTGAGCATCACGCGCCAGCCATCGGGATCGCATTCGAATGCCAGGTCCCACGCCATGCGGTCGTTGGTGCTCACCACGGCGCCGTCGTCCAGGTCCAGCCACACCTGTTGCGCGTATCCGGCGCCCAGGCACACCTGCACCACGTTCACCTCGCCGGGGTCATGCGCCGGCACGGGCAGCTCGTCCTTGATGCACCCGCAGAGCAGGAACAGGAGAACGGCCGGTGCGTGACCCGTCTTCATTCGTCCTTCGGGTCCAGGGCCAGGTCGAGTTGGAAAAAGAAGGAGCGTCCGGTCATCATCGGTGTGCTCGCGCTTCCATCGGCATGCACGCCGCCCGTCGAGCTCACCGCCACGTCGCGCACGTCGAAGAGGTTCTTGCAGCCAACGGCCAGGCGCAGGCGCCGTTGCCAGAGGTGTTTGGCCACGGAAGCATCGGCGGCATGGAAGCCGGCGATGGTGGTCGGCGTGGCGCTTCCATCGACGCCGAAGGCATACCCCTGGCTTGTGCCCTGGTAGCGGTAGTACACCTGTGCGCTCCAGCCCCGTTCCACCCAGTCGCGCGTGGCGCTCATGCGCCCTTCGCCGCTCCAAAGCCAGCCCGCCGCCGATCCGGCATCATCGCGCCCGTAAGCGGCCGTGCCCGCCTCGAGGCGCCAGGCCTCATTCCCCCAGGTCGCCGAGAGCGCAAGGCCGCCGGTGCGCACGGCGCCCACGTTGGCATAGGTGTAGGCCATGCCGTCCACCTGCGCGAGCACGATCATGTCCCGCACGTCGTCGTACGAACCGGAAAGCTCCGCGCCCCATCGGCCGTTCTCCCGTTGTCGCGACCAGTTGAGCGATGCGCCCCAGCTGTTCGACCGCTCGGCTTTCAGCGCGTCATTGCCCGTGATCTGGTGGTTGATGTCCACGAACTGGAAGTGGAGTTCCTTGAGGCCCGGCGCGCGGAAGCCGCTCGCATAGCTGGCCCGTGCCGCCCATTCCGGTGCGACCTGCCAGCGCGCGTTGATCGACGGCAGCACCGGCGCGTCGTAGGCGGTGTTGTGCGCGAGGCGGATCGCGGGCCGGATGGTCAAGGGCCGCACCGGCGCGTACTCCAGGCTTCCGAACAGCGCGTGGTCGCCGATCGACGCCTCGCCCTGCTCCATGCGATCGCCCGATCCGGTCTCGTGCTGAAGGTCGACGCCGGCCTCGTATCGGATGCGTGCGTCGGGTCTGGCGCGGGTGAAGACCGCGCGCGCCATGCTCAGGGTGAAGCGGCTGGTATCCTGCATGGATGGATCGGCGACGAGCTGCTCATCGAGCGTGGTGAGGTCGCGCAGCAGCGTGGTGCGCCGCCGGGTGTACCGTTCGTGCGCGATCAAGGCATCGATCCGGGATCCCTCGTCCCAGCTCCTCCGAGCGGTGAGCGCATGGTCGAAACGCACGGTGTGGAATTCCTGATCGAAGGCCGATTCCTGGTACGGTGCGCGCGGCGCTCCGCGGTCGGTGATGCGGTCGTCGTCGTAGCTGGTGGTGGCGCCCAGGGCCCATCGCGATGCGTCGAAGCGGTAGCGCAGGCGGGCGTGGTATTGCTCGCGCGGCTTCCACTGCTGGTGGCGGGTGCTGTCGGCCGGCGCCGGCGCCAGTTCGGGCAGCCCGTTGCGCGAGGGGTCCCAACCGGTGAAGAAGTCGCGCCCCGCGTTCAGGTCCACCGCGTGCCGCCCCCATGTGCTGCCCGCGCCGGCGCGCAGGTCGAACTGGCCCACGGTGGCCGCGTACGTGCCGAAGGAGTACGCGGGCCGGTCGTCCGTGCGCCGCCGCGTCACCAGGTTCACCGTGCCGGCCAGCGCGTTGGTGCCGTAGGTGGCGCTCATCGGCCCCTCCACCACCTCGATGCGCTCGATGCCGTTGAGGTCGATCTGGGAGAGGTCGACGTTGCCGTTCTGCCGGCCGATCACCGGCACCCCGTCGATCAGGATCTTCACGTTCTCGCCTCCAAGTCCGCGCATGCTCATGGAGGATCCGAGAAAGTTGTCCTGCGCCAGACGCACATTGGGTTCGTGCCGAAGCGCCTCGCCGAGATCATTGGAGGCCGATCGCTGGATGCGCTCCGCATCGATCACGCGCACGCGATGCACGGCCCGCTCCGCCGATACCGGCTGGTATTGCGCGGTGACCACCATCGCGTTCAACGCCACCGACGATGGGCGCAGAAGACAGGTGAACGGACCCTCCGTTCGGATCGTGTCGGCGAACGCATCGAAGCCCACGTAGGTGATGCGGACCGGCACGCCGGCCGCGATCGCCTTGGGGCCCACCGCGAGGGTGGCCCGGCCCCCGCCATCGGTCACCGTCGCGTCATCATCTCCCGAAGCGGTCCAGCTCACGTGGGCACCGGGCAGCGGAAGGTGGTCGCGCGCATCGCGCACGCGCAACTCGATCTGGGCGTCCGCCTTCGTGCAGAACGGCAGGATGAACGCGGCCAGGATCAGCGTCCGGCTGCGTTCCCGGTTCATTCGATCACCAGCCGTGCGGTGCGGCTTTCCCCGTTGCCGGCCACGCGCACGAGATAGCAGCCGGGAGCCAGCATGCCCACGTCCACGGGGCACGAACGGCCTGCCCAGGTTCCCGCGCGCTGGAGCATCACGCGCCCTTGTTGATCAATTATGCTGATCTCCGTCCGGCCCGGAAGGCCGTTCGCGATCAGCTGGATCGTTCCCTCCGCCGCGGGGTTGGGTACCAGGTGGACCGATGAGGCCGTCATCTCCTGGAGGGCCGTGGCGCTCACCAGTTCCCGCGCGAAGCCGATGTTGCCCGTGGCGCTCCCCTCGAAGGCCGTGAAATACACCTTCCAGATGTTGCCCGCCATGTCGTGTACGAAGAAGGTCAGCGAGTCGTCCATCACGTACAGCATGGTGCCCATGTCGAAGGTCTTCCAATCGTAGCCGATGGTGTTGATGTGCGGTGAAAAGGTCGCATCGGTCCAGACCGCCCCGGCTGGCGGCACGTCGGCGATCCGGCCGGAGGTGGCGGCCTTGTTGTGCAGCACGCCGGTGACGGCGTAGGGCTGCGGAATGAACGTGATGTATTTGCAGAAGGTCAGGTCCCAGTCGGCGCTCGGTGGCTCGCGGTCGATCGCCGCGTTGGTTTCCAGCGACCAGTAGGCGAAGTTCTTGCCGGTGTAGTCCGCCTTGTTGATCAGCGCGGTCTGTTCGGCGCTGCCGTCCAGGTTGGCATACGTGAAGGAGTAGGTGCTGGTGGCCAGGGCGTCGAAGCGAAGTTTCTTCCAGGAACCATCGGCCAGTCGCATCACGTGCAGGCTGTCGCCGGTCACCACGTGGGTGATGGGATTGTACACGCCCCAACCCAGGTCGAACTCATCGGCGGTGTTGGTCTGGTTGAAGGCGCCGCGGCTCCATGAGGTATCGGCGTTATGCAACACCGGCCAGGAGGCGATGCCGGCCGTATCCAGGCTGTTCCATTGCGCGGCGGAGAAGGGGGCGCGGTACACCACCAGGCCGGCCTTCTGCGTGTTGGCCAGGATCGAGGCGGTGAAGCCGGTGATCTCGAAGGCCAGGTCCCACTCCGCTGCGGGACGGGTCTGTTGCACGCCGTTCTGCAGGCTGTACCAGACCTGTTCGCTGTAGCCGGGTCCGAGGCTCACGGTCTCCGCGACCTGGGCATGGATGGTGAGCGGCAGAAGGACCGCGAGAGGGAAAATGGAGCGAAGCATGCTGATCTTGATCGGGCCGCAAAGGAAACACGGTGGACGGCAGGCCTGCCATACCACGATCGTGGTGATCGGACCGTGACCAATGGTGGGGGCGACCGCCCTGGCAGCCACGAACGGAGCACAATGGCCGGCAGAGAGCCGAATGGAACCCGCTCCGCGCATGCATGTCCGGTTGAAAAGTGGCCCGGGTGGCTGGCGGGCGTGTGGATCCGCCGTGGAACTTTGCCGGCATGAAGCGGGTCATCCTCCTTTGCGCATTGCCTGCCGCGCTGCAGCTGCGGGCCCAGGAAAGCGGCTTCGGTGCGGGCTTCATCGCCGGAGAACCCACCGGACTATCGCTGAAGGCCTGGCTGGATGGTGAGAAGGCGATCGACTTCGGCGTGGCCTGGTCGTTCGTGGGCGATGGCCACGTTCACCTGCACGGCGACCTGCTCTTCCACCGCTTCGAGGCCATCAAGGTGAACAAGGGAAAGCTGCCCGTGTATTTCGGTCCCGGCGTGCGGCTGCTCTTCGACGACGAGGAACAGGACATCGGCTTCCGGATCGTGGGAGGCATCGACTACCTCTTCGCCGATGCCCCGCTGGACGCCTTTCTTGAGCTGGCTCCGGGGCTGGACCTGATCGAGGACACGGACCTGTTCTTCAACGGCGGCCTGGGGCTGCGCTACTGGTTCTGATCCGAAGGAACCGGTCCTTCACCGCGGAGACGCAGGGCCACAGAGCATGCATGACCGCGGATGAGAGCGGATCAATGACCTGGTTTTCTCTGCGTCTCCGCGTCTCTGCGGTGAAATGCATTCACCCTACGTCCGCAGCAGCGACCGGTCCAACCACGGCCCTTCACTGAAGCGGCCGCGGTAGAGCAGGGCGTACACACCCAGCGCGGTGAGGCATCCCAGCGCGGCACCGGCCAGCACGTCTTCGGTGAAATGCTGCGAGAGGTACACGCGCGTGAAGGCGATCAGGCAGGCCAGCAGGGCGAAGGCGAAGGCGTATCCGGTGCGGCCGATGATGACCGCCAGCGCCAGCGCGGTGCTGAAGGCCGCGGTGCCGTGGCCGGACGGAAAGCTGAAGTGGTGGTGCAGATCCACGCCGGCCACCAGGTCGAGCGCGGGCATGGCATCAAGGAATTCGGCGGGACGGTCCAGCCGGAAGACGGATCGCTTGAGGAATTGTACCACGATGGCGCTCAGGCCGGCGCTGAGGCCCACCATGAGGCCCGAGCGCAGGTCCTTCCACAGCAGCAGCGCGATGGCGATGGCCGTGGGCACCAGCCCATCGGCCAGGTGGGTGAGCCAGCGGAAGAGGAAGTCGAACAGCGCGACGTGCCGGCTGTTGATGGCCTCGTGCAGAGGGAGCTTGTCGGTGGTGAATACGGCGATCAACGGAGGAAGCGCGCCGCAGGCCACCGTGGCCAGGAAGGTCCGGACGGCTTGCGCCCGCTGGATGGGCCGGGTGGTCACGTGGGCGAAAATATCCGGCCGGGGCCACGCGCTACATTCGGCCCATCCCACGCCTTCCCCTCACGCATGCGATCCCTCCTCCTTTCGTTCGTCCTCTTCTCCTGGAATACGACATCACGGGCGCAGCCGGCCTTCACCAACACCTTTGGAGGCGACCTGTCGGAGAACGGCGTGGACGTGGAAGCCGTGGGATCGCAGTTCCGCGTGCTGGCCGAAGTGTTCGCTCAGCCCGGCGGGCATCATGGCGAACTGTGGACCTTCTCCTCCTCGGGCATGCAAAGCGGATCCCTCGCGGTCGGTCCCTCCACGTCCACCTTCATGCAAGGCATGGCCGCCGGCCCATCCGGCTCGCTGTTCCTCTGCGGAAGCACCATCCAGCCTGACAGCAGCACGCACGAAGGCCTGCTCATCAAGCTCGACGCATCGGACAACGTCGTGTTCGCCCACGTCGGCAGCGCGGCGGGCGACCAGCAGTTCCTCGACGTGGCCCCCCTCCCCGACGGCGGCGCCATCGTGTGCGGCATCGACAACAGCGGCGGCATGAACGACGCGCTCATCGCGCGCATCGACGCCGGGGGAGCAACGGTCTGGAGCCTGAACGCCGGCGGGCCGCTGAACGAGGAGGCGCATGGCGTGGCCGTAAGCGGCGATGACATCCTGATCACCGGAAGGCAGGTGAATTACAACGACACCAGCGACTGCTTCTTCGCGCGTGCCGACCTCTCGGGGAACCTCGTCTGGACCACGAGCTGGGGCGAGGCGGGCAACGACGCGGGCGAAGCGATCCGCGACGTCGGCGGCGGATACTTCGTGATGGCCGGCACCACCGAGAGCTTCGACTTCGATGAGACCTCCGACCGCTTCCTGCCGCAGGGCTATCTGATCAAGATCGACCTGGCGGGCGATACGGCCTGGACGGCCCACCTGGGCGACACGCTCATCGACCGCCGCATCCACGCGCTGGCCGAAGGCTCCAACGGCGACCTGCTGCTGGCCGGCGAACGCGATCTGGACAATGCCGTCGATGCGCTGGTGATGCGCACCACCGGCAATGGCGACCTGCTCTGGGAAAAGGTGTACGACGTGGATGGATGGGACAACCTGCTCTCGATCCAGGCGATCTCCACGGGATTCATCGCCGCCGGCTGGAGCTTCGGTCCGCCCGGCCGCCAGGTCTTGCTGATCCGGCGCAACCATTCGGGCAATTGATCCCGCCCGCCGCGCCATCACCGCGGCAGGACGGGTCAGCGGCTTCGGCCGGTGGCAGGCCGGTCCCCGACGCCTTCCCCTCGCGCGGTGCATGGGCGGTAAAGGCCGTTGAGCGCCGAGAACACTACGATCGAGGTATTGTGGAACCCTTCGTCGCGGGTTGCCTTTGCACCCATGATCACCGGTCCACGCCGACAGCGAACCGAACGCGGCCGAGCCGGGCGGCGCATGTCCGATGCGCGCCTGCGAAGCATCCTCTCCACCATCCTGCGCGAACCGTCCGGCCGGAGAACGGACGCCTGGCTGCGCGCGTTCCGTGACGGCACCAGGGCGGCATCCCTCGCGGGCATCCTGTTGATCGCCCCGGCGTTCACCATCGCGCAGAGCGGCGGCATTCAGGGCGTGGTGAGCAATGATCAGGGCGAACCCATACCCTTCGCCGCCGTGGGGATCGAGGGCACGGCACTGGCGGCGACCGCCGATGCCGGAGGCCGTTTCCGCATCGACGGCATCCCGCCCGGACCCGTGACGCTGCAAGCGTCGTGCGTGGGCTACGCGCCACTGGGATCGGTGGTGAACGTGGTCGACGGCCAGGTCGTCGTGGCCGATCAGCACATGAGCGAGCAGGTGGTGGACCTGAAGTCCTTCACCGTGCTCAACAGCATCACCGGCGGCAGCGGCCCCTCGCGCACCCTGCCCGGCTCGGCATGGTACGTGGGCCCGCGCGAGATCCAGGCCCAGGCCGCCACCGACGTGCATCGTCTGTTGCGCGAAGTGCCTGGGGTGAACATCCAGGAGGAGGACGGCTTCGGGCTGCGCCCCAACATCGGCCTGCGCGGCGCGGGATCGGAGCGTTCTTCCAAGATCACCCTCATGGAAGACGGTGTGCTGATCGCGCCCGCGCCGTACGCCGCGCCCGCTGCCTACTACTTCCCCACCGTGGGCCGCATGCACGCGGTGGAAGTGGTGAAGGGCAGCAGCCAGGTCCGCTACGGCCCGCTGACCACCGGCGGCGCGGTGAACCTGATCTCGACCCCTGTTCCCGATCGGACCGCCGGCATGATCGCCGCCTGGGGCGGCTCGTATGCCACGCGCGACCTGCATGCCAACGCGGGCACGACCCTGGGCCGGCATGCACTGCTGATCGAGACCTTCCAGCAGGCGTCCGACGGCTTCAAGCAACTGGACAACGGTGGCTCCACCGGCTTCAACAAGCAGGACTACCTGGCCAAGTGGCAGTGGAGTTCGCCGCAGACGGCGCGCCTGCGGCAGGCGGTGGCGCTGAAAGCGGGCTACACCACCGAGAGCGGCGACGAGACCTACCTGGGCCTGTCCGCGGACGACTTCGCGCGCACGCCCTACCGCCGCTACGCCGCCTCGGCGCGCGACCACATCGACATGGAACACGACCTGGTGAGCCTGCGCTATGCGGTGGATCTGGGGAATGGACCGGAGCTGGCGCTCACGCTCTACCGCACCAACACCTTCCGCAACTGGTACAAGCTGGACCAGGTGAAGGACAGCACGGGAACAAAAGTGCCCATCGACGATCTGCTGGCCGATCCAGCCGCGCATGCCGACGCGTTCGAGGTAGTGCGCGGCGCGACCTCCGCGGAGGGTGCCCTGCTGGTGAAGGCCAACAACCGGAACTACCAGGCCACCGGCGCGCAATTGATCCTCACGCACCGGATCGAGGGCGAACGCGTCGACCACGCGATCGAAGCGGGCCTCCGCCTGCACGACGACCGCATGGACCGCTTCCAATGGGTGGATGGCTGGAAGATGGACCATGGCGAAATGTTCCAGACCAGTGCCGGCGTACCCGGCACGGAAAGCAACCGCGTGGCGCAGGCCGATGCACTGGCCGCGCACATGGTGTACGATGCGGACCTCGGCCGCCTCGCGTTGCATCCGGGCCTGCGCTTCGAACACATCGTCATGCGACAGGACGACTATGGGAAGCAGGATCCCGCGCGCACCGGTTCATCGCTGGTCACCTCGGAAAACACCGTGGACGTGTGGATCCCCGGCATCGGTGCCGACTTCGCACTGAGCGAGGCCGTGCTGGCCCTGGCCGGAGTTCACAAGGGTTTCTCCCCACCGGGCACGCAGGAGGGCACGCTCCCCGAGGAGAGCATCAACTGCGAGGCCGGCGTGCGCGTGGAGCGGCCGGGCTTCCAGCTGCAACTGATCGGTTTCCTGAACGACTACGAGCAAATGCTCGGATCGGACCTGGCCGCGGCCGGCGGCACCGGTTCCGGCGACCTGTTCAACGCGGGCGAGGCGCTCGTGCAGGGCATCGAACTGTACGCATCCTGCGACGCGCTCCACGGCCGCACCGAGCGCGTGCGCATGCCGCTTTCGATCGCCTACACCTTCACCGATGCACGCTTTGGATCGAGCTTCACCAGCAGCTTCGAGCCCTGGGGCGAGGTGCTCGAGGGCGACCGCATCCCGTACACGCCCATGCATCAAGTGAACGTGAGCGCCGGCCTCGCCACCGGGCGCGTGAGCTTGAGCATCAGCGCGAATTACCAGGGCGGGGTGATCACCATGACCGGCCCGGCCTCCGACTCGGAGGGATCCACGATCGAGCCGCGAACGGTGATCGATGCGAACGCGCACTGGCGCTGCACCACGCAACTCGAATTGTTCGCCACGGTGACCAACCTGGCCGACCGGGTGTATGAAGCCTCGCATCTGCCCGCCGGCACCCGGCCGGGAATGCCCCGCGCGATCAACGCGGGCGTGCGGCTGCGCTTCTGATCGCCGCGCTCAGGGCAGTTGTTGCAGGCGCGTGCCGGTGGGCACCGATCCGCCGATGTTCAGGAGGATGAGGTCACGGTCGTTCTTCACGCCGGTGTATTTGGTGATGCCATCCAGGTTCACGTCGGTCATCAGGTAACCGGGTACCGTGATGGTGGGCACCGATCCGCCGATGGTCTGGAGAATGGGATCGCGATCGTTGAACGAGCCCGTGTACTTGATCACCCCGTCGCGCCACGCGTTCCCCGCCCACAGCGCGCGCCGGCCGTTGCCCAGCACCACGCGCGCGTCGGTCCCGTAGGTGGCCGTGGTGCCCAGGGTGAAGTCGACGCCCGTCTCGGACTTGTCGAGCGTCTTGGAGCCGAAGGTCATCGCTCCCAGGTGGTTGCGGTGGCGAACGGCCACGTAGTAGTTGTCGCTCGCCAGGCCGTTGAACAGCAGGCGCGGGTACCCGTCGGTGCCGACCACGTCTCCGTCGCGCTGCAGCAGCGCCGAACGCGTGCGGAGGATGGTCGATGGGTTGTTCTTGTCGCGCAGTTCCACCAGCACCCAGTCAACGATCGCATTGGGTCCGGTCACCGCGAGCAGGCCACCGGGAACGGTCTCTCCGCCCCCGCCGCCGGCATGGGTGAAGCCCAGGGCGGTGAAGGGTTCTCCCGATGGGATCATCCCCCCCGCGCGCAGGTCATCGTTCATCAAGCCGTTCGACGGGTCGTAGGGGCCCTGCAAGGCGGCGCGCATCGTCACGCTGGGCGGGCAGTCCTGCCAGCGCGCCAGGTAGGTGCCTGCGATCAACGTGGTGGTGGGGTTCGACGGGCGCTGCCAGTACATCGCGCAATGATCGCTCCCGGAACCTTCCTTGTGCAGCATTTCGACATAGTAGTACTTGCCCGCCTTCAAGGTGATCGGTGCGCTGGTCTGCGCGGCATACTTGGTGAACTCCGTGGCCCCGGTGAAGCCCGGCACGCTGCACGCCAGCTGCTTGTGCTTCGGGTCGGCGTTCAGGCTGATGTAGAAGACCGAGCTGTTGTCACTGGTGGCCACGAAGGTGTAATTGCCGTCCTCCGGCGCGATGATGTAGCCGCGCATGCGCGTGCCGTAATTGCTGCCGGCGTTGGTGGGGCCCTGGAAGCTGACCGGATAGGTGCTGCCGCTGGGGCTGTCCGGATAGCTGGGGCTGCTGGTGAGGCTGCTGACGGTGGTGCCGCTGATCCCGTTCCAGTACTGGCGGAGGATGCTGCCCGTGGCGCCCACGCACTGGGGCGGATCGAAGGTGATCACGCTGATCACCTTCGATCCCTGGCCGGTCAGTCCGTCGTCGTCCGTCACCGTGAGCACCACGGTGTGGTCGCCCGTCACGCTGAACACGTGGCTCGGCGATGGGCCGGTGGCCGAGGTGCCATCGCCGAAATCCCATTGATAGGAGACGATGGTGCCGGGATCGTAGCTGGACGTTCCATCGAAGACCACCAGCAGCGGCCCTTCCCCCGCGTTCACCGACGCGGTGATGATGGCCGTGGGCGCGATGGCGTAGCAACGGGGGTGGATGGTGTTCACGTCGGTGGTGCTCAGGCCGCCGGCGTCGGTGACCGTGAGTTTGATCTCGTAATGGTAGTCCTCCCCGTCGCACCCCGCCCCGCTGATCACCGTAGAGGTCACCGGGGTGTTGTCCACCGCCTCGGGGTGTACGTGCGTGTTGTGGTGCAGGATGGTCTGCCAGGCGTAGGTGAGTTGCGCCGGTGGGTGCTCCGTGTCGGTCACGCTGGCGGCAAGGTCGAAGAGGGTGTCCACGCCGACCGGATAGAAATCGCCATCATCGAAGCTGGTGATGTTCACCACCGGCGGCGTGTTGTTCACGCTCACCAGCAGGGTGGCCTGGTCGGTCTGCGATGCGTTGTCGGTCACGGTGAGCGTCACCGTGTAGCTCGTGGGGACTCCGGGAGGCGCGGTGAACTGGTGCGATGGGTTGGCTGCGGGACTGGTGGGCGAGCCATCGCCGAAATCCCACAGGTAGGTGAGCGGCTGGCTCTCGGGATCGGTGCTGTTGACGCCGGTGAAATTCACCGTGAGCGGACCGGGACCGTACTGGACGTTCTGCTGGGCCACGGCGACGGGCGGCAGGTTCACCGTGCCGATGGGGCAGATGCGTCGCACCTCGGAGCCCAGGTAGTCGATGTACGCGATGCATCCGTCCGGCCCTGAGCCGATCCAGGTGAGCGGTGCCAGGCTGGAGGCGAAATCGAAGACCTCCATGGGCGCATCCGCGGCGTCGAAGGTGAACTTGCGGATCCAGCCCGATGCGTAGTCGGCGTGGAAGTATACGTTCTGGTAACCGGCAGGCAGGTTGGCGCCGGCCACCCACATGCCGCCCAGCGAGGTATTGCCGCCGAAATTGGGTCCGGGCACGGGGGATGCCGGATCGATAAGGTCCCAGGTGACCGCCGTGTTCCCGCTGAACCCACCACAGCGCGACTGGTTCCCATGCTTCCAGTCGATCGCGGGCCGTGCGTGGAAGAACTTGTGGTTGCTGTTGGGGATCTGCTGCGACGGGTCACATGGGTTCGGATGGCCGTTCAAATGCACGGGCGTATCCTGTTTCAGCAGGTCTTTGAACTGGAAGTAGGGCTCGGTGCAATTGATCCCATCGTACAGCGGGTTGGGCTCATCCAGGTTGTACACCGTGGCACCTGAGTAGCTGGTGTTCTCCTCCATCCCCTCGAACTGAGGCCAGCCGAAATCCATTCCAGCTTCATAGCACACGTTCAGATCCTCCCACCCGTTCCACCCCACGTCGCCGATGTACAGGGTGCCCGGATCGCCATCGGCGGGGTCGATGCTTCCGGTGCCCGGGCGCAGGCACATGCGGTAAGGATTGCGCAGGCCAAGGCACCACGTGCGGCTCGCCGCGCTGCGCGGCGCTCCGGCGTTCCAGAAGGGATTGCTGGGCAGGCCATCGCCCGTCGCGGGGTCGATGCGGATCACCCGGCCGCTGAAACTGTTCACCATCTGGCAGCGCATGGCTCCGACGTTCTCCGCCGGGCGGATGATGCCATCGGCGAGCGCCTGGCCGTAGTAGGACTCGCTGGCGCTGCCCACGTCGGTGCTGTTGTAGCTGGCACCATCGCCCAGGCCGGCCAGCAGCGATCCATCGCTGCCGAAGACGAGCGACCCGGCGCTGTGCGATTCGTGGAGCACGGGGGCGCCCGTGGAGGGCGATTCACCGAAGAGCACCAGCCGGCTGCCGTAGTTCACCGTGTTGAACAGCGGACCGGTCGCCGTGTAGCGCGTGATGCGCATCACCGTCGCGCTGAAGTATTCGTCGATCGCCGCGTTGTAGGATCCCGTGCCGTAGTTCATCAGGTGGTGGCGGTCCACCACGTAGAGCAGGTAGATGTAGCCGTTGCTCAGGAAGGCGGGGTCCAACGCGAAGCCCAGCAGGCCGTGATCGCGCCAGCCGCCCACCTCGGCGCTGATGTCGATCAATGTTCCGGTGACCGTTCCCCCCACCACGATCTGCACGGTTCCGCGCTTTTCCCATACGTACATGCGCCCGTTCGCATCCCACGTGGCCCCCACCGGTTCATAGAAACCGCCGACCACCGAGGCATCGTTCCATCCCGAGGGAATGACCTGGGCATCGATGTGGTGGACGGCGAGAAAGCAGGCAAGGCAGGCGATCGATGCGGGGATCCGCCGTGGGATCCGGGAAAGGGTCCTGAACATCATCGTGAATGGTCGAAGGTTGTCGTGAACTCGTCGGCGAAACTACCCCGGTGGTCGGCCTCCGGTCAACTGCCGTTGCCCACCGGGGTCGGGAGTACCTTCGGGAGCGATGGATCCCATCCATATTGACGCCGTGGTGCGCGGCCGTGTGCAAGGCGTCTGGTACCGGCGGACGGCCATGCACATGGCGCAGAGCCTCGGACTGTGCGGCTATGCCATGAACCAGCCCGACGGCACCGTGCGCATCGAAGTGGAAGGTCCGGCCGGGCAGGTGGAAGCTTTTCTGGCCTGGTGCGCCAGGGGGCCATCCAACGCACGGGTGACCGCCGTGGACCACACGCGCGGCGTACTGAAAGGCTATCGGGAGTTCGAGGTGCGGCGTTGAGCACGGGTGGCTCGCATCCGTTGATGGCCCTGACATCAATGCCCATGCGGTGGTCGGCCAGGACCATCGCCGTTGGCCGGCGGATATCTTCGCCGCCCTTTCCCGACCATGATGCGAACGGTGCTGCTGCTCCTGCTCCTCCCCTGCCTCGCCTGCCCGGCTCAACGTTCGGCCCCGGGTCCGGCCGATCCGCTCGCGAAAGAGCGCCGGATCAACTGGAACGCCGATAGCCTGATCCTGCCGGGCGAAACGCATTTCAAGCACCTGCGCCGGCTCACTTTCGGCGGCGACAACGCCGAGGCCTATTGGAGCTTCGCCGGCGACAAGCTGACCTTTCAGGTGACCAACCCGGCCTGGGGCGATAGCTGCGACCAGATCCGCGTGTTCGACCCCTTCGCCGATGACCTGAAGGCCGGCGCCCCGCGAAAGCTGAGCGTGAACGACGGCCGCACCACGTGCAGCTACTTCCTGCCCGGCGACAGCCTGGTGCTCTTCGCGAGCACGCACCTGGCGGGACCGCATTGCCCGCCCGTTCCCAAACGCGAGCCGGGCGGGAAGTACGTGTGGGCGATCTACGACAGCTTCGACATGTTCGTCTCCGACCTGAAAGGGAACATCCGCCGCCGCCTCACCGACACGCCCGGCTACGATGCCGAAGGCACGGTCTCTCCGAAAGGCGACCGCATCGTGTTCACCAGCCTGCGCGACGGCGACCTGGACCTGTACACGATGAACACCGACGGCGGAGACGTGCGCCGCGTGACCCATGAACTGGGTTACGATGGCGGCGCCTTCTTCAGCCCCGATGGGAGCAAGTTGCTGTGGCGCGCCAGCCGGCCGTCAACGCCGGAAGAGATCGCCGAATACCAGGGCCTGCTCGCACAGGGGCTCGTTCAGCCCACGCACATGGAATTGTGGATCGCCAATGCCGACGGCAGCGATGCACGCAAGGTCACCTCCCTGGGCAAGGCCAACTGGGCCCCCTACTGGTTCCCCGACGGGAAGCGCGTCATCTTCGCGAGCAACCACCACACCGAGCGCGGCTTCCCCTTCAGCCTGTACACCATGAACGCCGATGGCTCCGACCTGGAGCGCATCACCACCAGCGACACCTTCGATGCCTTCCCGGTGTTCAGCAGCGATGGGCGGTATCTCGTGTTCAGCAGCAACCGCGGCGGGAAGGACCGCGAGACCAATCTGTTCCTGGCGGAATGGATGGAGTGATCGAAGATCGCGGATCGCGGATCTTCGATCTTCGATCATGACCTGGTTCCAGAAGCTTCAGAAGCGTTGGGGCGTGAACGCCACGCGGGCGGTGATCATCCTGGTGGTCTTCGCACTGACGGGCTTCACGGTGATGTTCATCAAGCGCCCGGTCGTGGCCTGGATCGCGGGCGATGGCGGACAGCCGCTGGTCTTCAGCATCATCTACTACATCCTGATCCTGCCGGTCTACAACCTGTTCCTGCTGATCTACGGCGCGCTGCTGGGGCAGTTCCGCTTCTTCTGGGCGTTCGAGAAGCGGTTCTTCGGTCGCATGTTCGGGAGGAGAAGGAAGGGTTGAGGGGTTGAGGGGTTGAGGGGTTGAGGGGTTGAGGGGTTAAGGGGTTGAGGGGTTGAGGGCGTCGAAGCCCCACCGCTCAACGCCTTGACCCACGGCCGGTGGCGATCAACGCGCGCTCCACTTTCGCCACCTGCGCGGCCATGTTCCTCTTCAGCCGGCACTCCCACATGGTGATGACGCTCCAGCCCGTGCGGCGCAGCGCCGCGGCTTTCCGGCGGTCGCGCGCCTGATTGGCCCCGATCTTCCCGCGCCACCAGGCGGAGTGGCTTTTCACACGCACCTTCGGGTGGTGCGGGCACCCGTGCCAGAAACAGCCATGCACGAACACCGCCACCTTCCTGTTCACGAAAGCCACATCCGGCCGGCCGGGGATCCCGGCGACGTGCAGGCGGTAACCGGCGAGGCCGGCCATGCGCAAGGCGGCCCGCAGGGCCAGCTCGGGGCCCGTGTTCTTCGCGCGGATGCGCGACATGATCGCGCTGGTGCGCTCATCCTCCGGGATCGGGGCGCGGCCATCGCGCAGGTAGGCGCGCTGGGGCATGCCGGCAAAGTAAACGGGAGATGATCCGCGGTCGGATCAATCGTGGCGGTCGACCAGGGCCTCGGCTTCGTACGCCGTGCGGCTGATGGCCTCGCCGTTCTTGAAGTAGAAGGTGGCGCCGAACTTATGGACCACCTTGCGGTACTCGTTCTTCTGGTTGTCGGTCTCCAGGCGGATCACGGTGATCACCTGGTTCTTCTCGACGATGAGTTCCTCGTCGCGGAAAACCTCCGGCGTGGTCGCCTCCTCCTCGGGCTGCGGTTCTTCATCCACGTTGGTCGCCGCATCGCGCATGCGGCTCTCCTCGAAGCCTTCCATCACCGTGCCCTGGCGGCGGGCATCCTCGCCCTGCACCTCGTTCGCGCGCACCTCGTGCGCCTCCACCTTCGGCGTGGCGGGGGGGGGCTTGGGCCGCTCCGCCCGCACCACCGGCGGCGGCGTGTTGCGGCGCTCCTCCTCCTGACGACGGGCCTCGGCGGCGGCCTTGCGCTCCTCCTCGGCTTTCGCCTCGGCGGCTTTCTTCGCAACGGTCTCCGCCATGCGCGCCTCCTGTTGCTTGCGCTCCTGCTCGGCCTTTGCGGCGGCCGCCTCCTGCTTCATGCGTTCCGCTTGTGCCTTCACGGCGGCGGCCTCTTCATCCTTCTTCGCTTTCGCCTCGGCCGCTGCCTTTTCGTCGGCGGCCTTCCTGGCTTCGGCTTCGGCCTTCGCGTTCGCCTTCGCCTCCTCCTGCTTCAGTTTTTCCTTGTTCTCCTCCATGCGCTTCTCCTCCTCCTGCTTCTTCTCCACCTGCTCCAGCACCTCCTGCAGCTGGCTCTGGATGCTCTTGGTGTAGTCGGTGTCGTAGTTGAAATCGTCCATCTCCGCTTCGTAGCGGATCATGCCCACCGGCTGGTTGAAGACCACCATGTTCACGTCGTCGTACTGCTTGAAGAGCGAGACGGCGAACTCGAAGGGCGTGAAGCCGTTGGCGATGGCCTCGGCCGGCGCCTGGGTGTTGAACGACAGTTTCTTGGTCACGAACCCGTCCTTCTCGAAGGAGAGGATGTAGTTCGCATTGAGGTCCAGGTCGAGGCTGAAGTGCGCGAGGTCGGTGGTGAGCGTGCGGTCCTTCGCACCATCCTTGTACACCACCACGTGGGCACCGTCCATGCCGCCGCCCTCGATCTTCAAGCGGCCGTTGATGGTGAAGACCTCGGATTGGGCCTTCGCGCCCGCCGCGGCGGAGAGCGCCACGGCGCACGTGGCGATGCGCACCAGGAGAACATGGATCTGACCGGACATGGTGGCAACCAAAACCGGCCGTGGGTACGTACCAGCGCCGGCCAAGGTTCAAGCCGTGAGAGGAACGATCGCCATCCTTCTGCTGTGTTCCGCCGCCCACGCACGGGCCCAGGATGATCCGGCCCGCGGGGTGAACGACGCCTTCGATGGCCGCGTGCGGCTGGCCATCGACGAGGACGACCAGCTGGTCGTGGACCACCACAACGCAACGGGGATGTTCCGTCAGGACGTGGCCTATCTCGATCAACTCGATCCCGGCGGCATCGCCTGGAGCGCGGAGGAAGGCGCCATCCTGCTGCGCTGCCTGCCCACGCGGGAGAAGTGCATCGCCAAGGAGATCTTCAAGACCGGCGCCATCAGCCCGACGGGCCGCATGACCCTGCGCTTCGAGGGCGATGAAGCCGCGCGCGAGCGGACCATGGCGGCGCTGGCCGCCTGGATCACCGCCGAACAGGCCCGGATCGCCCAACGCGAGGCCGAAACCAACACCCGGCCGCAGCGTAAGAAGTGACCGCTTTGAAAGATCCCGTCGTGCGCACCTCCCTGTTCATCGCCGCGATCGCCCTGTCGGGCGCGCCGCTCCGGGCCCAGGATCTCGCACGCGCCGAAGAGGGTGAGGATGTCGCGAAGCTGTACAAGGAAGGGGAACAGGCTTACCAGAACGGGGCGTACGCCAAGGCGATCGGGTTCTTCACCCAGGTGCTCGATCACGATCCCGAACACCTCAACGCCTACCTGCAACGCGGCTTCTGCTTCACCCTGCAACGCGAATACATCCGTGCCATCAACGACTTCAGCGCGGTGATCGAGCGGAAGAACGACCACACCTGGGCGTACATCAGCCGGGGCAGCGCCTACGCCAAGCTGAACAAGCACGACCTGGCGATGAAGGACTTCGACCGCGTGCTGGAGATCGACCCGAAGAACGAGGAGGCCTACAACAACCGCGGCTGGAGCAAAAAGGCCCAGGGCGACACCAAGGGCGCGTGCCAGGACTGGAAGACCAGCCACAAGATGGGCAACGCCGAAGCCAGGATAATCATGACCAACAACCACTGCAAATGATCCACCGCAAGACGCTGATCCTGTTCGCCGCCGCCGTCGCATCCCTCGCCGGCCTCACCGCGTACGGCCAGGACCAGAACTACACCGATTGCGTCATGAAGGTGGACAGCCGCTGGGGCGACGTGTGCGAGAAGTGCGAGATGTACAAGGAGAGCTACAAGCGCGACTACGCCGGCACCTACCAGATCGACCTGAAGAACGTGTGCCGCGACGCGGTGGAGGTGAAGGTGGCCGTGCAGGAAAAGAACGGCACCTGGCGCACCTTCCCGGTGAAGACCCTGATGGCCGACCAGCAGATGACGGCCTTCGCCTGCCAGGGCACGGGCAAGTACCTCTACTGGGTGCGCAAGCTCGACGATACGGAGATCGTGCTGCCCAGCGACCAGGAGATCATCACGGAGTATAGAGGGCAGTGAGGATCTGAGATCTCACCACAGAGGCACAGAGACACGGAGAACGCAAATTGACCGGCCCGGGAACGGGCCGGTCCTGTTTTGCACCCGTTCGTGTTGAAAGGAGAGGCGATGATGGGATCGGCAACGGATCCGGCGCGGGGAATTTTGGGGCATCTCATCCCAACGCCTGCGCCGGGTTACGGCGTTCGAAGCATGGCCAACAAGCTGCACATCGACCGCACCGAGACCAGTCCGGAGATCGATCTGGACCTGGATCACGGCGTGATCGGCTTCACCGGCCGCAGCCTGCCGGCCAACAGCGAGCAGTTCTACAGCCGCGTGTACCGCTGGCTCGATGATTACCTCAAGCGCCCCCGCCTGGCCACCACGGTGAACATGAAGATGGATTACCTGGACACCAGTTCGTCCAAGCACCTCTACAACATCTTCGACCGCCTGAACACCGTGAGCGAGCGCGGCCACCAGGTGAAGGTGAACTGGCACTTCGAGACCGGCGACGAGGAGATGGCCGAGACCGGCAAGGACTACCAGAACTTCTTCCGCCTGGACTTCGAGTTCATCGAGGTGAAGGAGTTGTTCTGAGGCCCCGTGATCGGAGATCCGCTGTGTGGATCGTGCGCGCCTACAACAACGCGCTCGCCAAATTCGCCAGCGCACTGCGCTCCCCTTTCTCCAGGGTGATGTGCGCGAAGAGCGGATCGCCCTTGGCCTTGTCGATCAGGTAGCTCAGGCCGTTGCTCTCGGCATCGAGGTAGGGCGTGTCGATCTGGTGGATGTCGCCGGTGAAGACGATCTTGGTTCCCTCCCCCGCCCTACTGATCACCGTCTTGATCTCCAGGGGCGTGAGGTTCTGCGCCTCATCGACGATGAAGAAGATGTTGCTCAGGCTGCGGCCGCGGATGTACGCCAGCGGCGCGATGGCGATCTTCTCGTTCTCCAGCATCTCGTCGATGCGCTTGGGTGTGCTGTCGTGCTTTTCGAACTGCCCCTTGATCAATTTCAAATTATCCCACAGCGGCTGCATGTAGGGATCCAGCTTGCTCTGGATGTCGCCGGGCAGGTAGCCGATGTCGCGGTTGTTGAGCGGCACCACCGGGCGGGTCACGTAGATCTGGCGGTACAGCCGGCGTTGTTCCAGCGCGGTGGCCAGGGCGAGCAGCGTCTTGCCGGTGCCGGCCGTGCCCTGCAGGGTCACCAGGCGGATCTCCGGGTCCATGAGGGCCGCCATGGCCAGGGCCTGTTCGGCGTTCTTGGGACTGATGCCGAAGATGGGATGCTTCTCCACGCGCGCGACCAGCCCGGTGCGCGGGTCGTACTTGCTCAGGATGCTCTTCTTCTTTTGTTTGAGGATGAAGAAGTGGTTGCCCTGCGGGGCCTCCAGGTCCAGTTCCTCGACCGGCACGCTGCCCTTCTCAAAGAGGCGATCGATCATCGTCTCATCGAAATCGTCCACCACGGTGCGGCCGGTGTAGAGCTTGCGCGATACGTCGGTGACCTTGCCGGTGAGGTAATCCTCCGCCAGGATGTTGAGGCTCTTGGCCTTCAGGCGCAGGCAGACATCCTTGGTGACCAGCACCACCTTGCGGTTGCGGTGCTGGCGCTGGAGGGTGAGGGCGGCATTGAGGATCTGGTGGTCGTTCTTGCCATCGGCGAAGACTTTGGTGGCGTCCACCCCGTTGAGGTCGTGGCGGGCCAGCACCTTGAGCTTGCCGGTGGTGGCGCCGTTGAGGGGGATCCAATCGGTGAGCAGCTCGCGCTGGGCGATGCCGTCGATGAGGCGGATGAATTCGCGCGCCTCGTAGTTCAGGGTGTCATTTCCTTTCTTGAAGTTGTCGAGTTCCTCCAGCACCTGGATCGGCACCACCACGTCGTGTTCCTCGAAGCAGCGGATGGCCGAATGGTCGTACAGGATCACGGACGTGTCCAGTACGAAGATCTTCTTCTCCTTCTTCATTCGCTCAATGAACGGTGTGGATCAAACTTATCGGCGCCTGGGCCCGGCGATCGGGTGTGGGTGGGCGCACTTTTGCGCAGGGCGGTGTTCACATGTGAGCGGATCGCGCGGCTGGCGCGGGACGAAGGACCATGGATGCATGCGATCCCGACCGGAAGGCGTCATCGCGGGGATCGTACTTCCCCGGGAAGGACATCCGGGGCGATCTTCATTCAAGATCCGTCATCGCGCGCCTCGGCGAGCCTTCGAGCCGGGTGAAGCGATCCCGCCCGCCCTGGTCTTCGTCTTCGAAATGGGACGAAGCTCCCGACGGATACGATCGCTTCGGACCGATCCACCGCCGCACACACCACCGCTCTGGGATCCTCGCGATGAGGTCATTCAGGGAAGAGCGGAACGGGTTGCCGGCAACTGCCCGGTGTACAAAAGCGAAGCGGGGAACATCTTGTGGATGCCCCCCGCTCCCATCATGAGCAGGCCGTAGCCCGTTCACAACGCCAAGATCGCCCTTACGGTCCCATCGACCGGATGTTGCCACCCGTTCGACCCCAGTGCCGTCCTGCGACAACGTGGCTGGCACGCCGCCGCTTTTTCGAATGATGTCATTTACCTCTTACCAGGTTCCGGCTTCACCCTTGCGGGTGCTCCCGGTATTCATCATCCGTGGTTCGGCCAAGACCCGCGACCCTTGCGAGCCGCTCAACGAACGAACTTGATGGCACGAACCTACCCACGCATGACGCCTGCTCCAAATTTTCGGTCCTCGCCTTATGCACAAATTGTACACACCCGATGCGAACAACGGTTCAACGCCGGCCGGAATGCAGGATGGACAACACCTGGCGGTGGCCGCCGAAGTCCAGCACCACCGCATAGACACCCGCGTTCGCTTCGTTCAGCGTGATCGCAAGCCGGTCTCCATCGAGTGTGGAACGCGCCAGGATCGCGCGGCCCGTTGGATCGAACACGCTCACCTTCACCGGTGCTCCGCCAACGCCGGTGATGCAGTGCGTGCCCGCGGCGTCCTGGCCCAGCCATTGGAGGCTCATCGCTGCGGCCTCACCGATCCCCGAGCAGGGGTCGAGGATCACGGCGAGTGTGGCGGTGGCATCGCCGCAGGGTGGCTGGCCCGGCACCGTGTAGGTGTACAGCCCTTGCGGCGAGGTGCCGGGGGTGAAGGTCCCCGAGGTCGCTCCACCGGGACCGGTCCACGATCCGCCAAGGTCCGGCGTTCCGCCCAGAAAGAGGAAGAGGTCGGTGGGGCCCGCGTCCTCGCAGATGGTGGCCGTGCCGCTCGTGCCGGCGTCGGGCGCATCCACCAGGCTGATGGCGAGTTCCGCCGTGTCGTTCGGGCAGGGCGTGGGCGCGGCGACCACGTACGTATAGATGCCCGGGGCATCGACGCCGGGATCGAACAGCGCATTGGTGACCAGTCCATTGGGATCGAGCCAGTATCCGGTGGCATCGGGCGAACCGGTGAGCAGGGTGAGCAATGGAACGGCGCTGCTGTTGGAACAGATCGACGCCGCGCCGCCCCCGCCGGCATTGGCCTGGTCCACCATGGTCACCGCCACGGTCGCGCTGGCATCCGGGCAGCTGCCCGTGCTGGCCACCGTGTAGATGTAGTTGCCCGACGGCGCGATGGCTGAATTGAGCGTGCCGCTGAAGGGGCCGCCCGGACCCGTCCAGGTGCCTCCGACCTGCGGTGTACCGGGAATGAAATTGAACAGGACATAGAGCCCGGTGGATTTGCACAGGGTGATGGCCGTGTCGAGCCCGGCGTTCGGGGCCTCGTTCACCGTGAAGGCGGCGCTGGCCGCTCCCGTGGTCACGGGGTTGTTGCTCGCCACGCGCACCTTGTATTGCGTGCCCGCCGCCGTGCCGGGCGGAATGGTGGCGGCGATGCTGCCCGAGGTGGTGCTCACCAGGGAGCCGATGTTCACCGGCGAAGCGAACGACCCGAGCGCGTCGCTCAACTCGGCGGTGAACACGTTGCCGGGATTGTAGGAGCCCACCGCGACGTAATCGACCGTGAGCGCCTCGCCGGCGCAGACGGGCGTTGGCGCCACCGTGCATGAAATGGAATTCGGCGTGGTGGTCTGCGCCACGATGGCCACGTCGTCGATGCCGAAGCCCGGATCGAGGGCGGTGCTCACCACGGCGGTGACGAAGCGGAAGCCGAAGCGCAGCGTGGCCTGGTTGCCGAACTGCGGCAGGGTCACCGTCTGCTGCGACCAGTTGCCCTGGTTGTTGTACTGGGTGATCGGCGTGCCGATGAGGATCCATGATGCGCCACCGTTGGTGCTGTAGTACACCTCGCCGTATATGGTGGCCGCGCCCTGGCAGAGCCACCAGAAGGTCAGGTCCACGTCGGTGTAGCCCAGTGTGCTCACGTCGGTGCTCATGCGCGTGAAGTAGTTGCCGGTGGTGATGCAGCCGAACAGGTCGGGTGCGGCGAAGGAGCAGCAGGTGATGCCATCCGCGATGCCCTCGACGCTCGCCGTGTGCATGTACTTGCCGTTGGCGCTGGTGATGCCACCCGGCTGGCCGGGCGTGCTCACGATGGAATAAGGCAACGGGAAGCCCAGGCAGATCAGATCGCCGTTGCCACCGCTGTACACGTTGTTGATCAGCCAGGTGTTGGCCCCCACGCTGATCGATCCCTGATCGGTGGTGTTGAGGGTGAAGGCCGGGGCGGGGCTCTCGAAATCCTCGAAGAAGAGGGTGGTCTGGGCGGAGATCGCCACCGGGGCCAGGAACAGGATGGGAAAGAGGCGACGCATGCGGGAGCTTGGGATGATCGGCCCAAGATAGACGCCGGGGGTGATCCCAAGATGGGCGCCATGGCCGGGCAGAACCGGCTTTCGTCAGGTTCAGGTGGGCCCGCGACAAGTTATCAACCGAGGCATTCATCGCCCATCGATACCGCATACCTTGAACGCCCTTCACCAACCCTCCTTCACCATGACCCTATCACATCGCCGGCCGCGCGCCACGTGGCTTTTGGGCGGCTTGCTGGCCGCAGGTCTGGCACAGGCGCAGACCGTTTTCATCAACGAGATCCATTACGACAACACCGGCACCGATGCCGGTGAAGGAGTAGAGATCGCCGGACCCGCCGGGATGAACCTCACCGGCTGGACGGTCGTGCCTTACAATGGCTCCGGCGGGGCGAGCTATACACCCGTCGGATCGCCCAGCGGCGTGATCCCCGACCAGGGCGGCGGCTTCGGAACGATGTCGGTGCCCATCACCGGATTGCAGAACGGCGCGCCCGACGGTCTTGCTTTGGTGAACCCATCGAGCGTGGTGATCCAGTTCCTCAGCTACGAGGGGGTTTTCACCGCCACCAACGGTCCGGCGAACACCATGACGAGCGTGGACATCGGCGTGAGCGAGAACGGCAGCAACGCCGTGGGCACCTCGCTGCAACTCCAGGGCACGGGCAGCGTGTACACCGATTTCACGTGGACCGCATCGCCGATCGCCAACACCTTCGGGGCGGTGAACACCGGGCAGACGTTCACCTCGGGTGGAACGCCCACGGTGGGTTTCGACCTGCCATCGAGCAGCGTGGTGGAAGGCGGCACCGCCACCGTGGATGTGACGATGAGCAGCGCCCCGAGCGCGAACGTGACGGTGGACATCGCCGACCTGCTCACCGGCAGCGCGACCAGCGGAACGGATTATCCCGTCTTCAGCACCGTCACGCTCACCTTCACCCCGGCGGGCACCTATCCGCTGACCCAGAGCGTGAGCGTGCCCACCACCGACGACCCCGCCTACGAAGGTCCCGAGGACATCGACCTGGGCCTGACGGTCACTTCCGGCACGGCCAACACGTCGATCACCGCCCATCAACTCACCATCGCCGACAATGAGCTGCCCTCGCTGGTGATCAACGAAGTGGATTACGAGCAGCCCGGCACGGACCTCGCCGAATGGATCGAGCTCATGAATACGGGCGGCACACCGCTGGACCTCACCGGCATGTCCATCGAACTGCTCAACGGCAACGGCGGCGGCGCGGCGCTGTACCAGACCATCGTGCTGCCGTCCTTCATCCTGGCGCCCGGAGGTTACTACGTAGTGGGCAACAACGCCGGCATCCCGAACCTGAACCTGCTGGTGACCCCTTCCTCGAACCTCATCCAGAACGGTGCGCCCGATGCGATCGGCCTGCGCGATGCAAGCAGCAACCTGCTGGACGCCTTGAGCTATGAGGGGACCTCCGGCGCGCCGTACGCCGAAATGGGCGGCACGCTGCTGGAGGATCCGCCGGCCGCATCGGCCGCCGTGGCCTCCATCGGTCGCATCCCCGATGGCTCGGATACCGACGACAACACCGCCGACTTCCAATTGCTCTGTACGCCCTCGCCCGGCGCGGCCAACGCGCCCAGCACCGATACGGACGGCGACCTGGTCTTCGACTGTCTCGACGACTGCCCACTGGACCCGTTGAAGGTCTCACCCGGCCAGTGCGGATGCGGCGCTCCGGACACCGATACGGACGGCGACCTGATCGCCGATTGCAACGACGGTTGCCCGAACGATCCCCTCAAGATCGTCCCCGGCATCTGCGGTTGCGGCGTGAGCGATGCGGACACGGACAGTGACGGCACGGCCGACTGCAATGACCTGTGCCCTGCTGATCCCAACAAGATCGCGCCTGGTGTGTGCGGATGCGGTGTGGCTGATACCGACAGCGACAGCGACGGCACCGCCGACTGCAACGATGGTTGTCCCGCCGATCCCAACAAGACCGCTCCGG
>CAYMXP010000043.1:0-29319 GCA_964394425.1 uncultured Chryseobacterium sp.
TGTTGTCCGTCACCGTCCAGGTCACGCTGGTCACGCCGATGGGAAAGGCGGCCGGGGCGTCGTTGGTCACCGAGGCCACGGCGCAGTTGTCCGAAGTGGTCGGCGTTCCCAGCGCCACGCCGGTGGCGGTGCAGCCGTTGTTCGTAGAGGTCGTGATGTCCGCCGGACAGCTGATGGTGGGCATGGTGAGGTCCATCACCACCACCGTGTCGTTGTTCGTGGACACGTTGCCGGCCGAGTCGGTGATCGTCATCACGTTGGTGAACGATCCGCTCACCAGCGTGCCAGGCGCGGGCACCTGCACCACCGTGTATGGGCTGCAATCCATGAACGTCACGCTGTCCACCAGGTCCGGCATCACGGCGTGGCAGCCGTTCGTGGCCGCGAGCACCACCGGATCCGGCAGCGGGCACACGAAGCTCGCCGGGGTCACATCGTTCACCGTGACGGTGAACGAGCAGAGCAGCGTATCACCGGCCGGGTTCGTCGCCTGGTAGGTGATGGTGGTGATGCCGATCGGGAACTGCGATCCGGACGCCGGTCCGGCGATCTGGCTGATCATCGCGCCCGGACAGTTGTCGCTCGTCGTGGGTGCGACCCAGGTCGCGATGCGCTTGCAGGTGGACACGTTGGCGTTGCGCACGATGTTGCCGGGGCAGCCAACGATCTGCAGGGGCGCGTTGTCCGTCACGGTCACGTCGTAGGTGCATGTCGCCTCCAGTCCGTTCACATCGCTCCAGGTCTCGGTGACCGTGTTCACGCCGACCGGCAGCGGCTCGGTGGCATTGCCCGTGGTCTCGACCGGTGTTCCAGTGCCGGCGAAGAGCACCCAGGCCCGGTAGCCGGCCACGCCGCAGTTGTCCGTGGCGTTCAACTGGGGATAGGTGAAGAGATGCGTGCAGCTCCCGGGGTCGGTGTTCACGCTCAGGTCGCCCGGACAGTTGGTGATCACCGGCGGCTCGTAGTCGGCCACGATGATGCTGAAGGTGCATTCGCTCGTGTTTCCGCCGGCATCGGAGGCTTCATAGGTGAACCAGAGCGTATCCACGGTCATCCATCCGCCGGCCTGTCCGGCGGTCTGGATCCAGGTGGGGTTGGCGTCGCAATTGTCGTGGATCAGGGTATCCACCTCGGCGCCCGAGGGAAGCGTCACGTTCGTGCCGCATTGCCCCGGATCGGTGCTGTAGGATGCGGAGAGGGTGCAATCGAAGATCGGTGGCGTGGTGTCGTTCACGATGATCGCCACGTCGCACGTGGAGGTGTTGCCTGCCTGATCGATGGCGGTCACCGTCACGGTCGCATCTCCGCCGATCGTCGAACCGGCCGCGGGAGACTGGCCCAGGCTGACCAATGCGCATTCGGACACGCCGATCAGGGCCGTCACGTCGGGAACCACGGCATCGCAATCCTGGTCGGCGTTCACGGTGATCGATCCAATGGAGCAATCGAGCACGGGTGGTTCCACATCGACGGGCACCACCCAGACGGAATCACGCGCGATGTTCCCCGCGCTGTCGGCGATCTCCACGTACACGTATTGCGCGGCGGTGATGAAGTCGGTGTTGGGTGGCGGTTGTTGGTCCTCCCAGTCGATGCCGCTGCAATCCGTGGAGTTCAGCAGGGGATACAGGTCGGGGATGTGCGCATGGCAGAGCGGCGTCCAGTTCTCGATCACGATGTCCATCGTATCCGCCAGCGCATCGTGCCGGGGCGGGGCAACGTCGATCACATCGATCTGCTGCGTGCAGGTGGCCTGGTTGCCCGAGCTGTCCTCCGCGGCCCACGTCACGTAGTATGGCGCACCGGACAGGGGCAGGGGATCGCCGGCATCGGGTCCCGCCTGGCGCCACGGCGGATCGATCATGCAGTTGTCGGTGGCCACGGCCACGTCGCCCGGAAGGATCGCATCGCAGGTGAGCGGGTCGGCCGGCAGGGTCAGGTCGGCGGGGCAGGTGATCTCCGGTGCGATGGTGTCCAGCACCGTCACCGTCCACGCGCACACGGTGATGTTGCCGCTGCCGTCGCTCACCGTGTCGGTGAACTGATGCATGCCCGGACCCAGCTGCACCACGTTGCCGGGGTTCACGTCGATGGCTTCGTCCTCGTCGAACACCGTGAGGATGCCCACGATGATGGGCCCGCCCGGATCGATGGTGATCGGGCCACCGATGAAGCCCAGGCAGTTGTCGCTCGCGGCGATCAGCGGCACGGTGTAACCGACCACGCACGAAGTGCCGGGTACGTAAAGCGTGGTGCTGATCGGGCAGGCGACGGTGGGCGGGATCGTGTCGCGCAGAACGGCTTGCAGCGTGCAGGTCGCGCTGTTGCCCGCCGCGTCGGTGGCGGTGATGGTGATGTTGACCGGCGACGTGTTCAGAAGGGGCATGGATCCGGGCGCGGGCGATTGCGCCAGCGTGATCGTCGCGTTCGATGAGCAGTTGTCGCTCACCACGGCCTGCGGCCGGTAGTCGGGGACCGTCGCGCGGCAGTTCCCACCTACGAAAAGGGTGTCGTTGGGCGGACAGGCGATCGTGGGCGCCGACCCATCGCCGATCGGCACCGGCGTGGAGGGGCTCATCACCGCGAGACAAGTGCCATTGACCACCTTGGCCTGGTACCAGGTGGGCACGGCGAGCCCGGAGTAGGGGATCGAATCGTTCTGGAGGTTGATGGTCGTCCAGGTGGTCCCATCGGTCGAGCGTTCCCAGTAAAGCACCGTGCCGGTGTAGGTGGTCAGGTACACCCATCCGCTGTTGGTCCCCGGGCAGGTGGTGCCCGACCAGGATGGCGCGGCCGCCGCGGAAGGGGGGAAGACGGGGATGTTCCGCGCGCCGCTCCAGGTGCAGCTGCCGTCGGTCACCGTGTAGATGATCGGTTGTGGTCCGCTCAAGCCCGCGGGGTTGAAGAAGGGGCTCGTGCTGATGCCGGGCCCGGAGAACACCCCGCCCGATGCCGCACCGCTGAAGTAGTGGATCGCGTCCACTTCCGCGTCGATGGTCACCGGGTTCACGATGAGCAGGTAACGGAACGGCGTTGCGGCCTGCAGCAACAGGGTGACATAGCTGGTGGATGACGTGGCGGGGAACGCCGGATTCATGGACCAGGACACGCCATCGAGCGACTCGGAAAGCACCATGTTGGCCGTTCCCAGCGCCCCGGTCCGCTTGCGCCATGTCATGTCGTAGAACTCCCCCGCGGCGATCGTGTCGCCCAGGTCCACCACGATCTGGGAGTTGGTCGGGTAGAATTCAGCGCCCAGCCCGTCGGGGTTCCCCAGGATGTTCGCCGGTTGTGTCACTCCCGTGTTGCTCACGATGCTCACGGCGGACTTCTTTCCCGTTCCGGGAGCATAGGGTGCCAGGTCCAGCACGGGCGAGGTCTGGCATTGAGCCGGTGGCTGCAGCCAGCGCGCGGGGTTCTGTGTTCGATGGGCGGCGGGATCATCCTGCGTTCGCGCCAGGAAGATGTTCTCGTTGCCGTTGCCGTTCAGTACCGTGGTGCCCAGGGTCAGGTCGTTGTAGAAAGTGCCGCCGGTATAGATGCCGCCTCGCCCATCGCACGCCACGGCCATGGCGCTGGACTGATCGGTGCTCGCACCGGCCTGCGCCCAGCGGAGCACGCCGCCCGGCGAATAGCGCGCGAGGAAGACATGGACCTCATTGTTCGAAAGGTTCAGGTTCACCGCCGTGCCTTGGAACTGCAGGTCGTTCTGGAACGCGCCGGTCACCACCACGTCCTTGTTCACGTCCACGGCCAGGTCATACCCGCCGGCGACGTCGTTCGTGCTGGATTGAGCGGTGGTGAGCCATTGGGTGAGGCCGGTGGTGCGCGAAAGCGCCGCGACGAACATGCGGTCGTGCGAGCATCCGGCCGGGTTCATCACCGTGCCGCCGGGAAAGACGCTCCCGCAATGCACCGATCCGGAGATGTACACCGAATTGCATCCCATGCCGATGGCATTGCCCTGGATCGCCGAGTTCCAGGGCTCATCGATCCCCTGCGCCCAGGCAAGGCCCCCGGCGTTGGTGAAGGCCGTCACGTAGAGGTTCCACGGGCTGGACATGTTGACCGTGCCCATGGCGGCGCCTCCCGGTCCGTACCAGGTGAGGTTCCATCCGTCGAAGTAGCCGATCACCGCCACGCCGTTCTCATCGCACGCGATGCGCTCGGCCAGATCGTCACCGCCCGAGTTCGCGTTGCACATCCATTGCGCCGCGCCGCCATGGCTGTATTTGAGCAGCACCGGCTTGTCAATGAAGGCGCTCAACGCCGGTGAAGACGAACCGGCGAAGGAGAACCCGGCGCGATAGGTGCCATGCACGAATACGCCCGTGGTGTTGCACGCGATGCTGTAGGCGATGTCATCGCCGGTCCCACCGGCCTTCACCATCCATTGGAGGCTCCCGTTCGGGTCGTAGCAGGCGGTGAAGATGTCGCTCCCCCCGGAGGACACCAGGGCGATGTTGCCGAACGGGCCGTTCAGGCTCATGGAGTTCCTGAATTCCCCCGTCACGTACACGTTGCCGCCGGCTGAAACGGTCACGCCATAGGCCGCATCGGTGCCGGTGCCGCCGATGGCCCTGGCCCATTGCACCGCGCCGTTCAGATCCAGCTTCACCAGGAAGCCATCAAGCCCGCCGTTGCTGGCGGGCAGGCCGAAGGGGCCCGGCGTGTTGTTGTGGTCGTACCAGCCGGTGGCGTAGACATAGGTGCGGCTGGGATCCACCACCATGTCGCGGATCGCCTCGCTGTTGCTGAAGTTCTGGGCCAGGGCCCATTGCCAGCCGGGTGCCTGGGCGTTCGCGCCGGTCCACAGGCCCCAGGCCATGGCCAGGACGCTCGCGGCCCGTGAGCCCGGTCGGTTCGGAGGGGAGAGGAGGCTTCCGGCCATGCGGGATTTTCCGGCGGCCCCTCCTACGCATGGGGTGGGTACCAGGTTCAACCCACCAAACGTTACTTCCACCGGTCGGGGACATTCATCCTTGCGACCAGCAGCCCTTGCCACCCGACGAAGCAGACCGGGGACCGACCGCCCAGGAAGCGGGCTGGATCGCCGCGGCCCGCCGCGATCCGCGGGCCTTCGCCCCGCTGTACGAGCGGCACCACCGCCCCATTTACCTCTTCGTGCTCAAGCGCGTGGGCGATCGCGATCGTGCGGGCGACCTCACCTCGCAGGTCTTCCTCAAGGCCATGCTGGCCCTGCACCGCTATGTGGACCGGGGAGCGCCCTTTCGCGCATGGCTGTACCGCATCGCGCTCAACGAAGTGCTCATGTTCCATCGCCGCATGCGGGGCAGGGTGTACATGGACGTGGCGGCCGCCGATGCGCGCAGGTTGCTGGGGGAGGTGGAGGTCTTGCCCGCGGATGCGGACGATCACCAACGGCGCCTCGGTGCGCTCGCCGCGGCCCTTGGCCGGCTCGCCCCCGCCCAGGCCATGCTCGTGGATCTTCACTGGTTCGATGGACTGACCTACGCGGAGGTGGGCCAGGTGCTCGGCATCGGCGAGGATGCCGCCAAGATGCGCGCCCACCGGGCGATCGAACATTTGCGTCGTATCATGCTGAAGGTCCGATGAAGAAGCACTACCGCATCCGCCGACCGATGGGGCCCTCCGGAACGGAGGTGGCGCGTTACCGCGACTTCGGTCGCTTGCTCCACAACTACCAGCAGATGACGCGGCCGCTCCACCACCGCCCGCTGTACAGGGATCCCAAGACCTTCCTGGTGATCCTGATCATCGTGCTCATGGCCATCCTGGTATCCGAAGCGGTGGACCATGAACGCGGCAAGCGGACCGCACCGCCCGCACCGGAGGTCGCGCCCTGAAGCGGGCCGGCCTCCGGCGTTCGGATCCCGCCCTACTTTCATGGCCTCATTTCCCGAGCCATGCAACGTCGATCCGTGCTCCTTGGAGCGCTCGTTCTGCTCATCGTCCAGGGTCGCGCCCACGAAGGCATGTGGCTGCCCACCGTGCTGGCCAGCGTGGAGGACGCCATGCAGGCCGAAGGGCTCACGCTCTCGGCCGAGGACATCTACAGCGTGAACCATGGGAGCTTGAAGGATGCGGTGGTCCTGTTCGGCGGCGGCTGCACCGCCGAGGTGATCAGCGCGCGGGGCCTGATCCTCACCAACCACCATTGCGGCTTCAGCGCGATCCAGCACCACAGCAGCCTGGAGCACGACCACCTCACGGACGGCTTCTGGGCCCGGTCGATGGGCGAGGAGTTGATGAACGACCGTCTCACGGCCACCTTCATCATCAGGATGGAGGATGTGACGGAACGGGTGCTCGAAGCCGTGACCACGACGATGACCGCCGCGCAGCGCAAGGAGGCGATCGCGAGAGCGGGCGAGGCCATCGTGAAGGAGGCCACCGAAGGCACGCACCACGGCGGGATCGTCCGCGCCTTCAGCTACGGCAACCAGTTCTTCCTGATCGTCACCGAGACCTTCCGCGACGTGCGTCTGGTGGGCGCGCCCCCCGGCGCCATCGGCAAGTTCGGCGGCGACACGGACAACTGGATGTGGCCGCGCCACACGGGTGACTTTTCCCTGTTCCGCATCTACTGCGCCACCGATGGCAGGCCCGCCGACCCCTCGCCGGACAACGTGCCCTTCACGCCACGGCATGTGCTGCCCATCAGCATGGACGGGGTGAAGGAGGGCGATTTCGCGATGATCTTCGGCTTCCCCGGCAACACGCAGCGCTACCTCACCTCCTTCGCCGTCGAGCACATCGTGAACGTGCAGGATCCCCTGCGCATCCACATGCGCGAGGCCAGCCTGGGGGTGATCGACGCCGCCATGCGCGCCAGCGACCGCACGCGCATCCAGTACGCCGACAAGCAGGCGGGCATCAGCAACGCCTACAAGAAATGGATCGGCGAGGTGCGGGGATTGAAGGAGCTCCATGCCATCGACCGGAAGCGCGCGTTCGAGGAAGCGTTCCGCCACCGGGCCGACAGTGCCGGTCGCGAAGACCTGGCCTCGGTCCTCGATACGCTGCGGGCGATCCAGCGGGCCTGGGCGCCCTACCTCATCGCCCGTGACCTGTTCAACGAGTTCGTGTACTATGGCCCCGAGGTGCTGGAGTTCGCCGATCGCTTCAAGGATCTCGCGCTCCTCCACGATACGCTCAAGGCGCACGGTGCCCTGGATGCCGAGGTCGAACGGCTCAAGCGCGCGAGTGAAGCCTTCTTCAAGGACTATGACGCGCGGGTGGACCGCGGCGTCTTCAAGGCCCTGCTGCCCCTGTACCTCGAGCACATCACGCCGGGGCCAGGTCCCGCATCGTTCGATGAGGTCCGCCTGCGATACGGAGGTGACGCGGATGCGTATGTGGACGCGCTCTATGCGAGGTCGGTCTTCGTGTCGAAGGAACGGCTCGACGCGGTGCTGGCCGGCTTCACCGCGAAAAGCGCGAAGAAGCTCCGTGCCGATCCGATCTTCAAGCTGTCGCGCGATCTCCTCACGGACTACCAGGAGCGCATACGACCGGCGCACGTGGACTTCAGCGAGCGGCAGGAGGCGGCCATGCGCTCGTATGTCCGCGGCATGCTCGATCTGTTCCCTGGCAAACCCTACTGGCCCGATGCCAACGGCACCTTGCGGCTCAGCTACGGAAAAGTGGAGGGCAGCGTGCCGCGCGATGGGGTGGTGTACACCCCGTTCACCACCCTGGATGGCGTGATCGCCAAATACGAACCCGGCGACGCGGAGTTCGACCTGCCCCCGCGCCTGCTCGACCTGTACGCACGGGAGGATTATGGCCCGTACGCGGAAGACGGCGAGCTGCACGTATGCTTCACCGCGAGCCTGCACACCACGGGGGGCAACAGCGGCAGCCCGGTGATCAACGGCCGCGGAGAATTGATCGGCCTGAATTTCGACCGCACCTGGGAGAGCACCATGAGCGACGTGTTGTTCGATCCGGCGAAGTGCCGCAACATCGCCGTGGACATCCGCTACGTGCTCTTCATCATCGACAAGTACGCCGGCGCGGCGAACCTGATCGGAGAGATGGAACTGGTCGGCGGGCACGCGCCCGCTCCGGTGCCGGCGCCGCAACAGCATTGATCATGGACACCTGGGTGGAGAAGGACGACAAGCTGCAGCGGAGCTTCCGCTTCAAGGATCCCAGCCAGGCATGGGCGTTCATGTGCCGCGTGGCGCTGATGACCGGGAAGATGGATCATCATCCGGAGTGGTCCAATCCGTACAACTCGGTCCACATCGCCTTGTGTACCCACGGCGCCGGGGGCAAGGTGACGGACAAGGACCGCGCGATGGCGCGCGCGATCGACCTGCTCCTGCCCCCGTGACCTCTTCGATCGGTCCGGAAAGAAAAGAGCCCCGCGGCCGGGGCTCTTTCCTTTCCGTTCTGTTGCTTGATCAACCCACCTTTTCCACGTTGGCCTTGATGCGCAGGATCGTCTGCTTGGGTTCGGTGTTGGCCGTCACCGTCACGGTCTTCTGCTGTGCGTTCTCCTGCTTGCCTGGCTTGTAAACCACCTCGATCGTGCCGGTGGCACCCGGGGCGATGGGCTCCTTGGGGTAGTTGGGCACCGTGCAGCCGCAACTGCCCGTGGCGTTCTCGATGATCAGCGGCTCCTTGCCCGTGTTGGTGAAGTTGAACACGTGCTTGTTCTCCGAGTCCTGCTTGATGTTGCCGAAGTCGTGCTCGTAATTGGCGAAATTCACCGTGGTCTTCGGGCGGTTGTCGATGGCGGCCTGGTCGGCGGCGGCCATGGGATCGAAGGTCTTGGTCGCCTCGGCGACGGTGTTCGGTTTCGCCGGAGTGCTGGCCTGGGCGGGAGCGGCTGCCGCCGCGGCTGCGGGCTGGCTGGTGCGGTCGCTGCCGCCGACGTATTTGACGGCGATGTACACGAGCGCGCCTGCGATGATCGTCAACAGCGCGATCTGGATCTTGTCTTTCATTGGATGAGCGGTTGGTGGATGGGCTTTTGAGCGGGCTGCGAAAATAGGATCGGCGATCGCACCACCACGCCGGTTAACGAACCTTTAACAGGCCGGGGGGCGCCACGTCCGGCTCACTGTTCGAGCATGCCCAGGCGCTGAAAGGTGTCGTCGCTCAGGGCCAGCAGGGCCTTGCGGTAGCTGCCGTCCACGGGGTTCTCCGGGTTGATCACCTGCCAGTAGGCGGAATTGTCCCAGAGGTCGCGCGCGATCAATGCTTTCAGGCGCAATTGCACCAGGGGCTTGGAGCGGTCGAACCCATTGGGGTCGCGCTCCACCCCGTCCTTCTCGCCCTGCACCATCAGCCCGTCCAGCAGGTCGTCCCCGCAGGCGAACTGCTGGCGGAAGGCCTCCACGTCCTTGAAGCGGGCGAGCAGTTCCGCGCGATGCTCATCGACGTAGGTGAGCGCGAAGGTGTTCAACGATCCCTTGCGCACCACCTGGGCGAAGTACTGGCTGGACAGGCTGGTGTCCATGGGTACGAAGAGGTCGGGCATGATGCCGCCGCCGCCGTACACCACGCGTTTGTGCATCGTGAAGTAACGGGCCGTGTCGGTCAGGTGGATGCTGTCCGCGCTGGTGAGTTCCCCGCGCTTGAGGCGTTCGGCGCGCTCGCGCTGGTAGGCCGCCAGGCCATCCTCGTAAGGTTTCTGGATGCAGCGCCCCGAAGGGGTGTAGTAGCGGCTCACCGTGAGGCGAACGGCCGAACCGTCGGGCAGCATCACGGGCCGTTGCACCAGCCCCTTGCCGAAGGTGCGTCGCCCGATCACCAGGCCGCGGTCCCAATCCTGGACCGCGCCGGCCACGATCTCGCTGGCCGATGCCGATCCCTCGTCGACCATCACCACCAGGCGGCCGGTCTCGAAGCGTCCCTCGGTGCTGGCGTAGGTGTCTTCCCGCGGCGAGGTACGCCCTTCGGTGTACACCACCAGCTTGCGGTCGCCCAGGAACTCGTCGGCCATCTCGATGGCCGTGCGCAGGTAGCCGCCCCCGTTGCCCTGCAGGTCGAGCACCAGGTCCTGCATGCCCTGGCGGCGCAGGACATCGAGCGCTTCGCGCACTTCCTTGGTGGTGGTGGCGCTGAAGCGGCTCACCTTCACGTAGCCCACCGTGGGCGTGGCCATGTAGGCGGCTTCCACGCTGTGGATGGGGATCTTGTCGCGCGTGATGGAGAATTCCAGCAGGTCGCGCTCGCCTTTGCGCGAAATGCCCACGTTCACCTTGGTGCCCTTCTTGCCGCGCAAGCGCTTCATCACGTCGGTGTTCTTGAAGCCCGCGCCGGCGGCGTTCTCCCCGTCGATCGTCACGATCCGGTCGCCGGCCCGGATGCCCAGCCGCTCGGAAGGGCCGCCGGCGATGGCGTCCACCACGTAGATGGTGTCGCGCACGATGTTGAACTGGATCCCGATGCCCTCGAAGTTCCCTTTCAACGGCTCGTTCACCTCTTCCAGATCCTCCTTGGGGATGTAGATCGAGTGGGGATCGAGCCGCTCGAGCATGGTCACGATCGCATGTTCCACGAGGTCCTCGTCATCCACGGAGTCCACGTACATGTGGTCGATGTGGTACAGGAGCGCCTCCAGTTTGCCGGTGGTGGCGGGATCCTGTTGCGCGATGGCGAGGGCGGAGAACCCCAGGACGACCGGGAGCGACAAGGAGCGGATGAACATGCACATTGGGAATGGCGGCAATGTAACGCCGCGTGGAGGGCGGTGGTTCCCGGCGGCCGTTAACCCTCGTTAACGGCCGGTGTTGAACAGGAAGGTGCCGCCGGTGATCAGCACGTCATCCTGGTATTTCTCCGTCTTCAGCAGGTAGCCGTTGCGGTCGTAGTATTTCCATTTGCCATCCTTTTTCCCCTTGCGGTAGTGGCCCACGATGCCCTGGGCCCGGAAGGCCCAGATGCCATCGCGCAGCCCGGAAGCATAGCGGCCTTTGATGGTCACCTTGCCGAACTCGTCATATTCCGTCCAATCGCCGTTGAGCGACCCCCAACCGTACACCGCGAAGATCAGGGGCTGGCCTTCCGGGAAGAAGGCGCGGTACACCCCGCTGGGCTTGCCGCGCTTGTAATCCAGTTGCACGGCCACGCGGGCGGTGTCGTATGCGTAGCGCCCGACGCGCTTGAACTGCTCCTTGTCCTGCATGGGCTCGTAGACCACGGCGAACCGATAGACCGTATCGCCCGAAGGCACCAGCAGGGTGTCCGGTTGCGCCGCGAGGGCCATGGGGAGCAGGCCGAGGAGCAGGGGAAGGGAACGCGGAGGCATCAAGGTGATCGATCGCCGGCGGTGACGTCGAAGGAAAGCGCCAGGACGCGTCCACCGGAGTCGGTCAAAGTTAGCCGGTGCCGACCCTGGCCCGGGCTGGCCGGCATGCGGTGATCGCCGGTGGTGGTGCCGAGAAAGCTCCCATCCAGGTCCCAATGCACGGCCATGGCCGCGTCGCGGTGTGCCGCTTCCATCACCACCTGGCCGCGCGTCCCGTCCAGTTCGGTGGGGATCATCATCCGTCCGCCGGCTTGCGGATAGATCATTTCCATTGGAACATCGCCGCCGGCCACCGCGGCGCCATCGGCCCAGGGCGGCATGCCCCGGTAGGTGGGGTCGCGACGCGCGGTGTACAGTTCCATGGCCGGCGGCAGCACGAAGCAGGATAGGCCACGACCTCCCGGGTCGCCCACGGCGACGCGATGCCTGCCGGCGGCATCCACCAGGATGCGCTGGTGGTAAGGACACACCGGGGTGCGCAATGCTTCCAGCGGCACCCAGGCGCTGTCGGTCTCCGCGCAATCCATTCCGGCCCGGTGGCCGCTCCGCGCGCAAAGGGGGATCTTCACCAGGTCGTCGAACGGAGGGTCGAACCCCGCGCCATCCGGCAGCATGCCGAAGAGTTCGAAGAGCACCGGTGCGGCGGCCAGCGACCCGGTGAGGCCCGGCCTGCCTTCGCCGTCGGCGTTGCCCGTCCAGACGCCCACGCAGTAGCGATCGGTGATCCCGATGGCCCATGCATCGCGATGACCGAAGCTGGTGCCCGTCTTCCACGCGATCTCCTCTCCACCGGCGAAGCGTCGCCAGTCGCCTTCGCCCTCGGGCCGTTGCACTTCCCGAAGTGCCCTGAAGGTGAAATGCACGGCGGAAGCCTTGAGGCCCACGGGATGGAGAGCGGCCGGAGCGTCCGTCATCGGGTGATCCACCTGAACGAGCACCGGCGCATGGATCGCCGCGCCAGTCGGTGCGCTGCCGGTCCCGAGCAGGATCCGGCCCATGGAGGCATAGGCACCGGTGACCTCCCAAAGGCTGCATTCCGCCCCCCCCACCATGAGCGAGAGGCCATAGTCCGCGGCTGAACGATCGATCGATGCGAGCCCCATGTCGCGCAGGAGCTTCAACGTCCGCTCCACGCCGTGTTCGCGCAGGGCGCGCACCGCCGGCACGTTGAGCGAGCGGGCGAGGGCCTCGGAGGCCGGCACCGCGCCCAGGTATTGGCCGTCGTAGTTGCGGGGCGCGAAGCCTTCGTAGCGCGTGGGCACGTCGGCCACCAGCATGTCCGGCGTCCGCTCGCCATCCTGAAGCATGGCCGCGTACAGGAACGGTTTCAGGATGCTGCCGCTGCTCCTGCGCGCGCGCACGATGTCCACGTCACCGGCATGTTCCGCTCCGGTCCCCGACAGGTTGCCCACATAGGCGAGCACTTCGCCGCTGCGCACGTCGAGGACGAGCAGCGCCGCATTATGGACCTCGTTCGCCACGAGCGTGGGTGCGTGATGGGAGAGGATCGCGGTGGCGCGGTCCTGCAGGTGCCCATCGATGGTGGATCGGATGGCTTCCCCCTCGTGACCGCCGGATCTCATGGTGGCCAGCAGGTGTGGCGCGCGCCGGGGCAGCGGCCGGGTGCCGGCGGGCAGGGGCTCCTGCAGCGCCAGCGACCAGGCGATGCTGTCCAGTTCACCGATCTCCAGCAGCCGATCGAGCAGGCGGTCGCGTTTCCGACGCAATTCGCGCGGTCCGCGTCCGGGAAAGATCACCGACGGCGCGTTGGGCAGCACGGCGAGGGTGGCCGCCTCGGCCCAGCTCAGTTGATCGGCTGGACGTGAGAAGTAGCGCCATGCGGCGGCGTCGAGCCCGACGACGTTGCCTCCGAACGGCGCGTTGGAGGCGAACAAGGCAAGGATCTCCTGCTTGTCGTAGCGCAATTCGATACGCAGGGCCACCACCACCTCGATCAGCTTCTGCCAGAGGGTGCGTGGCCTGTTGCCCATGCTGAGACGGGCCACCTGCATGGTGATCGTGCTTCCACCGCTCACCACGCGACCCTCGCCCAGGTTCTGCTTCAAGGCGCGTACGATCGAGGGCGGGTACACGCCCCAATGGTCGTGGAAATGCCGGTCCTCGAATTGGATCAGGCAGGTGGCGAAGCGTTCCGGCACTCGCGTGACGGGGGGGAAGCGCCACTGGCCGTCGGTCGCCACCCCGGCCCCGAGCAGGATCCCGTTGCGATCGAGCAGCACGGTGGATCGGGGCGCCTGGAACAAGGGTTCCATCGGACCCCATGCCATCCAGGCCAGGATGCCGGTGTTGGTGAGCAGGATCAACACCGCCACACGCATCCGAGGACCGGACAACCGGAACACGCTGGGCGGCGTCATGGCTTCAAAATGCAACGGGAAATGCGATCACCTGTTGTCGGATCGAACACTACCTTCGGCCCTGCCTGTCGTGGGCAGGCGCGCATCCTCACCAACATCATGGCAAAACGCAAAGTACTCGCCTTCACGGCTTTCTCCCTCCTGACCGGCCTGAGCGTCCAGGCCTCGCACATCTCGGGGGGGGAGATCACCTACACCTGTCTGGGTGGCGATCAGTACCAGGTGACCCTGACCCTGTTCCGCGACTGCGCGGGCATCGACATGGCCACGAGCGAAACGATCAACTTCAGTTCGCCCTGCGGCAACCTGACCCTGAGCGTGCCCCTGACCTTCTCCGAGGAGATCTCCCAGCTCTGCCCCTCCGAGATCGGCAACAGCGCCTGCAACTTCGGCACCCTGCCGGGGATGGAACTGTATGAATACTCGGGCGTCATCACCCTGCCTCCCTGCGACTTCTGGACGATGTCCTGGAGCAATTGCTGCCGCAACGATGCCATCGACAACCTGGTGGGTCCAGGAACGCTGGATACCTACCTGCAGGCCACGCTGAACAACGAGGATTTCCCCTGCGACAACTCCCCGATCTTCAACAACGTGCCGATCCCCTATGTGTGCGTCGGCGATCCGGTGCTCTACGGCTTCGGGGTCAGCGAGGCCGATGGCGATTCGATCGGCTACAGCTTCATCTCGGCCATGGAAGCGGGCGGCACGCCGGTGCCCTACCAGGCGGGTTACACCTTCGACCAGCCGATCCCCGGCATCACATTGAGCATCTTCAGCGGGTTGATGACCTTCACCTCGGCGGTGGCGGGGAACTTCGTGGTGACCGTCCTGGTGACCCAGTACGACGCGGATGGCAACGTGATCGGCACGGTGATGCGCGACATCCAGTTCGTGGTGATCCCCTGTGTGGGCAACAACAGCCCGGACCCGACCAGTGGCGTCATCACCAACTTCACCGGCACGGCCACCCAGGTGGGCAATTACAACATCGAGATGTGTGAGTCGGACAACTTCTGCTTCGACTTCACCGTGCAGGATCCGGACGTGACCGACACCCTCACCCTCACCGACAACATCGCCACGGTGCTGCCGGGCGCGGTGGTGAGCTATGCGGGGTTGAACCCGGTGAGCGGCACGATCTGCTGGACGGCGCCTCCCGGCTCCTCGGGCTTCAACACCTTCATCATCGCCGCCACCGACAACGCCTGCACGGTGCCCGCCTTCCAGACCTATGTGTACACGGTGAACGTGCTCACGCGCACCAATGCCGGCCCCGACCTCACCATCTGCGGGCCTCAGGTGGCCAACCTGGGCGCCCAGGGCGGCGCGGTCTTCGACTGGACCGTGATGAACACCACGCCCCCCGGCGATCCGATCGTGATCGGGGTGAACTTCTCCTGCAGCCCCTGCCAGTATCCGATCGCCGATCCCGCGGTGACCACCACCTACATCGTGCAGAGCGACCTGAGCGGTGCCTGCATCAATTCCGACACCGTGACGGTGAACGTGGTGCCCAACTTCACCTTCCTGGCCACGCAGAGCGACACGGTGCTGTGCCTGGGCGAAACCGTGCAGTTCGATGTGACGACCAACCCGCCGGGAGTGGTCAGCGATTTCATCTGGACGCCCGCCGTGGGCCTGAGCGCGACGAACATCGCCAACCCGGTGGGCGCTTACGACCTGCCCGGCACCTACGACTACACCGTGGACATGACCAGCGACGATGGCTGCTACCACCAGGACACCAGCCTGCAAGTGATCGTGGTGCCTGCCTTCGCCCCGGAGTTCACCGTGAGCCAGCAGGACGAGTTCATCTGCGAGGGCGAGTCCACCCAATTCCTCGTGGAACTGGACAACACCGTGCCCAGCACCTGCGGGGCCAACTTCGCCGGCTGCACCACCGGGGTGATCACGCAGGTGGACATCGGAGCGGGAACGGATTTCGGCACGACCACCAGCTGGCCGGCCATCTTCGGCCAGTGGTACACCGGCAACCGCAACCAGATCTTCTTCACGGCGGCCGAATTGCAGGCCATGGGCTTCGTGGGCGGCACCATCACCGAACTGTCGTGGAACGTGAACAACATCCCGCCAGGCGCCAACAGCACCTTCTACGACTTCGAGATCAAGATGGGCTGCACCACCCAGAGCGAGCCCCAACTGGGCGTGTGGATCGACGGCCTCACCGTCGTGCATCCGGCCGACACCATCGACATCGTGGTGGGCTGGAACACCTTCGTGCTGAGCCCGGGCTTCAACTGGGATGGCGTTTCCAACCTGGTGATCGACGTATGCACCGATCGCTTCGCCTACTTCGGCACCGACTACACCCAGAACTCGGCGAACTACTACACGGTGACCTCCACCAACTCGGTGCATGAATGGCACAGCGACCAGGGGCAGGTATGCACCGATGCGCCCGGTGTGTTCATGATCGAGAGCCTCAGCGCCAACAGGCCCAACACCCGCTTCACCTACTGCTCGGGCATCAACGAGGACCTGGTGACCTACACCTGGGTGCCTCCCACGGGCCTTTCCGATCCCTCCTCGCCCAACCCCACGGTGACCCCGACGTATTCGCCGGCCACCTACACCGTGCAGGTGGGCGACAGCGCCTATGGGTGTTACAACGAGGCCAGCCTCACCGTCACCTGGTGGCCGCCCGCGGGCGTCAGCTTCTATCCCGACCCGGCGATCGGCGTGGCACCGGTGACCATCGACTTCGTGAACACGTCCGCATCGGGCGTCGGGAACTTCTCCTGGGTGTTCGGCGACGGGAACGATACCACCGGGATCAGCGACCCGAACAATGAATACCTCGTGCCCGGAGTGTATTACGTGACCCTCACCGGGTACGACACCACTGGCTGCATGGGCACCTACACCGATTCGGTGGTCATCCTGAGCACACCCATCGTCGAGATCCCCAACGTGTTCAGCCCCAACGGCGAACAGGGCAACGAGACCTTCGCGTTCATGGAGTTCAAAGGGTTCGCGGATTTCAAGATGCGGATCTTCAACCGGTGGGGCATGGTGGTGCATGAGACCACCAACGCCAAGAGCGATGGCACCGTCTGGGAGCCCAAGAGCGACATTCCGGACGGCACGTATTACTACGAGTTCATCGGCGTGGGCGTGAACGGTGACGAGATCAAGAAGCAGGGCCATGTGACCCTGCTCAGATGACCTGACCGGATGCCGGCGAGGAAGGGCCCCCGCGGGCCCTTCTTTCTTTTCAACATTGCGCGCACGAAACGCTGGTCGCGCGATCGGGTGATCCGATGCGGCCTTACTTTCGGACCCCTTGTTGAACCCCTTGATGCATGAACACCAGAACGCTCCTCACGCCCCTTGCCTTCACCTTCGCCGCGCTCACCAGCGCGCAATTCAACGTTGGCGGCATCCCGTACGGCCTTCGGAACGGGCTTGACCGCACGGCCTTGCCCACGGTGAAGGCCGCAACGTTCGATGCGGCGGCCGCCGCCCTCGCGGACGCCCAGCGCGAAGCCGACGGACAGATCCCCTATTACAGCCGATTCGTGGCGGTGAACGCGGGTCTCGCGAACGCCGGTCGTTGGGACGCGCTGCCCAACGGCGACCGCATCTGGCGCCTGCGCGTGGAGAGCGACGGTGCGCTGGCCGTGGAACTCTTCTTCGAGGACTTTTTCATGCCGGCCCATGCGACGCTGCACGTGTATGATGACGACGGCGGCCAGGTGATCGGCGGGTTCACCGGAGCGAACAACCGGGACCACGGCCTGTTCACCACCCACATGATCATGGGATCCTCGTGCATCCTGGAGTACTACGAGCCGGTCGCCGTGGCGGGCCAGGGCCGTTTCACCATCCCGCACGTGGGCCACTGCTACCGCATGGTGGGCGGGGTCAAAGCCGATGATTGCGAGGTGGACGTGAATTGCAGCGAGGGGGCCAACTGGTTCGATCAACGCGACGGCGTGGTGCGGCTGCTGGTGGTGGATGGCGTGGGTTCGGGCTATTGCACCGGTTCGGTGGTGAACAACGTGGAGCAGGACTGCAAGTCGTACATCCTCACCGCGTTCCACTGCGGGGTGAGCAGCAGCGCCTCCCATTTCGCGCAGTGGAAGGCCTACTTCCGCTACCAGCGGAACGGCTGCGGCACGGGAACCGCCCTGGCCAACAAGATCATGACCGGCTGCGTGAAGCGCGCCGACAGCAACGACAATGGCGGGAACAGCGGGAGCGATTTCCTGCTGATCGAGATGGACGATCCCATCCCCGACACCTTCACGCCCTTCTTCGCGGGATGGAGCGCGGTGAACTCACCGAGCTCGAACGGGGTGAGCATCCACCATCCGGCCGGCGATGAGAAGAAGATCAGCACGTACACCGCGGCGCTCACCACCTCGGGCTGGGGGATCTCCAACACCCACTGGCGCGTGTTCTGGGTCGGCACGGCCAACGGCTGGGGCGTGACCGAGGGTGGATCATCCGGCTCGCCGATCTACAACAACGACGGCCTGATCATTGGCACCCTCACCGGCGGCGGGTCCTATTGCAACAGCGTGGTGCCCGGCGGGCAGAACCAGCCGGACTACTACGGCAAGATGAGCTACCACTGGCAGAGCAACCCCGGTCCGGCCTCCGAGCATCTGAAGGAATGGCTCGACCCCAACGGCACCGGTACCACCATCCTGGCGGGCAGCTACGATCCCTGCGGCACCTACAACGTGTACACCGGCCTGGGCGATGTGCAGGCACCCGCGGCCCCGGGCGTGCATCCGAACCCCGCTCTCGATCGGGCGACCGTGGTGTTCCCCGAAGGGATCACGGGCGTGGAACGCGTGGACCTGATCGACGTGACCGGTCGCACGGTGCGCAGCCTCGCGACCGACCACGGCGATCGCATGGAGATGGACCTCACCGGCATCGGCAACGGCAGCTACCTGGTGCGCCTCATCGCAGGCGGCAGGGCGCATGCGGCCACGACCCTGGTCGTGAACGGTCGCTGACCCCTCCGGGTGAAAGAAGAAGGGGCGTCCGCCGACGCCCCTTCTTCTTTCATGTCGTACCGTTCTCTCAGTGCTTCGCCTCGAACACCACCACGTTCACTCCTTTTGCCTCCAGATCCCGCTGCATGGCGGCCCGTGCCGCTTTCGCCTCGCCCTTGGTCTTGAAACTCGTGCCTTCCAATCCATGGGGAGCGGGCACCTCGGGGTGGCTCTGTTGGAAGAGCGCGACCAGTTCCTCGTGCGTCACCTGGGTGGACGTTTCGTACACCTCGCTGAGGATGATGTGCGTGGCGTCCTGCTTGCCCATCAGGTAGACGTACATCGTCGCGCCACCCTGGGGTGGGCCGGCCTGGGCATGCAGCAGCGTGCCGGCGCTGATCGTCGCGGCGGCCAGGAGGATCTTGAATGCGTTCATGGTGCGTGGGGTTCGTGCGACAAGGTTACGAACTATGACGCGCCCGCAACCCGCACGGGTTGCTTCAGTTGGCCGCCCGCGCGCCGGCCCCCGGTCCCGTCACGTTGATCCATCGACCCTGGGAGCGGGCGTTCACCGTGCGGTCGTACATCGCCTCACAACTGGTGGGCGGCAGGTAGAAGCGGCCCACGTAGGAGGCGTTCAGCAGCACGCGGTACGTGGCCACCTGCCCGGCCGCCAGGTCGAAGTAGGTCATCACCCGGTCGTCGCGGATGTCCTGGTAGGTGTAGTGGCTGTCGGGCGTGGAGCCTTCGGTACCCTCCATCCGTGTGTTGCGGATCTCCCAGCCGCTGGGGAAGATCTGCGTGAGCGCCAGGTGCTGGTAGTTGCCGCGCACGCCCGGATGCGCGATGCTCACCACGGCCATGAAGTCCGTGCCCTGTTCGATCTCCGATGGCTGGATCGCGGTGCCGTCGATCAACTGGTAGCGCACGTTGAGGACCAGGCCCTGGGCGGAGGGATGCTCGTCGCCCGCCCGTGGGATCCCGGTGCGCACCAGGCGCACATGAAGCAGGTTGGTGCCTTTGTTCGTGATCGACATCCGCTTGCCGCCATCCGGCGCGGGCAGGTCGTGGCGGGCGATCGCCTTTTGGGAGAAGCGTTCCTCCACTTTTCCATCGATGGCAAGGTCGAAGCGCATGCCCTTTTCCAGCGGGGCGCGTTCGGCCAGCCGCGCCACGGCCATCAGCGCGAAGGCCGTGCTTTGCGTGCTGTACCAGCTTTCGCTGCCGAGCCGGTCGGCGATGCGTTTCACCACCACGGCGGCCTGCGCATCGCGGCCCATGCGCATGAGCGCCTCGGCGATGAGGGCTTCGTCGCGCAGGTCGCTGCCGTAGGTCTGGGCTGACAGGGTGTAGGGGCTCACCGTGGAGGTCAGTTCGTCAACGAGGGCTTGGGCGACGTCCTTCCGTTCCAAGATCGCGTAAGCGGCGGCCAGTGTCCATCGCGCCTGCGATCCGAGCCCCGGTGTGGTGCGCAGCCTGTTCATCGCGCCCAGGTCGGCGGCGTTGGCAAGCGCCAGCACGTAGAGGCGATAGGCTTGGAGCAATTGCGTTTGCGCCACCGTCCAGTCCTCAGCGATCACCGGCGACCAGTCGCGGGCGGCGCTCTTTTGGTGGGCGAGCCAGCGGGAGCGGAGATCTTCGGGCACCGCGAAGCCCTGCCGTTGCGCTTCGATCAGGAAGTGGCCTGCATAGGTCGAGCACCAATCGTCCACTTGCCCGGTGCCCGGCCAGTAGGCGAAGCTGCCGCTGGCTAGTTGGAAGCGGCGCAGCATGCGGATGGCCGCCTCCACGTTGGCGCGCGCTTCCTGCTCCATGCGCGCGGGCATCTCGGCCACCGAGGCGAGATACAGCTGGGGGAATGCCCTGGAGGTGACCTGTTCGATGCATCCATGCGGATAGTCGATCAGGTAACGCAACCGGCGGTTCAGGTCCACCGGTGGGATGGTGGAAACCTCCAGGTAGGCGGAATTGGTCCCGGTCATCCCCAGCGCAACGGGCGTGGCCTGCCATGATCCGCCCGCTTCCAGCAACGCCTCCTCCACCTCGGTCTGTGGCTGGTTGGGCTGCCTCACCTGGATCTCGATGCTTTCACTGGTCGTTGATCCCGATCCCTCGGCGATCACCTTCACCCGTCCCACGCCGATCCGCCCGGCCACCTTCACGCGGAAGGTCAGCACCTGATCGCCCGGCTTGTTGAAGGTGGTGTTCAATTCGGCGGGACCCTCGGCCATGAAGAGATCGTTGGTCTCCAGCCTGAGCCGCACGTTCTTGATGGCCGGATCCATGGCGAAAAGCGTCACGGGAAGGTCAACGGTCTCTCCGGGGCCCACCACGCGCGGGAGGCTGGCCAGCAGCATGAGCGGTTTGCGAACGGGCACGGCCTGCTCGGCGCTGCCGTAGGCGCGCGCGCCATCACCGGCCACCACCATCACGCGCACGCTGCCCACGTAGTTGCTGATGGTGAACCGGTGTTCGGCGCTTCTTCCCCTGGCCAAGGCGAAGGGACCGACGAACCGCACCACGGGCTTGAATCGGTTGGCCTTGGTGGGGTCGACCGGCCTGTTCTCATCGCTGCCGCCCAGTGCAAGGATGCGCTCCAACTGCCGGCCGAAGCTGCCGATCACCTGGTCGTAGAGGTCCCAGGTGCGCACGCCCAACGCTTCGCGGGCATAGAAATGACCCCAGGGGTCCGGGGTCTTGAAGCGCGTGAGATCAAGCAGTCCTTCGTCAACGATCGCGAGCGTGTAGGTCATGGCGGCGCCGCTCTTCTCGCCCACCTTGACGGTGAACGGCTCGTCGGTGCGGATCTCCTTCGTCATGCCGATCACCGGATGCAGGTGGGTGGCGGGATCCTCCACCAGGATGGGGATCACCCCGTAGAGGCGGATGGGCAGGTCGTTCTCCTGGCCGAGGGGCGTGCGTTCATGCGGCTGCACCAGCGTGACGTGGGCGTAGACGTTGGGCGCCATGTCGTCGGTGACGGTGAAGCGGTACCGGGTTTCCTTCTCCTTCATCTCCACCCAGCGCGCATCCAGCACGCGGCTGCCTGTCTCGATGCTCACCAGGGCGCGGCCACCGCCCGAGGAGGGGATGATGAGTTCGCATTCCTCACCCACGGCGTATTTCTCCCGGTCGCTGTTGAAGCGGAGCATGGCGGCGCCCTTCTCCTCCTCCCGCCGGGAACGGCCTTCGTACCCCGGCCAATCCACGTAGGCCTGCACGGCGCTGACGTGGCCGCTGGCGGGATCCACCACGCGCACCACGAAGCGCCCCCAGTCGGGCCGGTCCACGCGGAAGGACACGGTGGCACGTCCCTTCGCATCGGTGACCAGTTGCCGATCGCCGAGGACCTGGGAGCTTGAAGCGTTCATGTAGCTGGTGCCGCCGTCGTACCATCCGTCCCACCACCAATGGCGGTCCACCTTCACGATCTGCGCGGCGAGCGATCGCCCGGGCAGGACCTTGCCATCGGCATCGAGCGCCACCACCTCGAAGGCATAGGTGGTATCGGTCATCAGCGTGCCCCAGCTGTTGCGTGGTGTGGGCGGCTTGATGCCCGCGTAGGAGAGGTAGGGGTACAATGGCACGTCGGTGCGGTCCGTGCTGGCATCGCCGCCCGCCTCGAACACGCGCGTCACCAGGTTCAGCTTCGCCACCGCGGGTGCATGCGGTCCGAGGTCCACATCGAGGGCGAAGGACGCGTGGCCCTCCGCGTCGAGCCTGCCGTCGAACACCACCTGTTCGGCGCTGTTCAGATCGGATCCAAGGTCCTCGAAGGAGTACTCCTTGAAACCCTTGAAGTCCGGCTGGCTCCTGGACATGGTGGCGGTGACGCGGGCTTTCAGCTCGCGCGCGGGCGCGCCGTGCAGCCAGGTGCTCCGCAGGTCCGCGGCCCGTTGCATCGATGCGCGTGTGATCCGGTCCGAGCCCAGGTCCAGAGCGATCTTCAAGCGGTTGGGTTTCACCGTTTCGATCCGCACCGGCTTGTGGAAAGTGGTGCCCCCCACGCGCACCATCGCGCTCCAGACCCCCGTGGGGGCGTCGGGCGAAGTGGCGCAGCGGAACGCGTACACACCGTTCACCGAGGTGGTACGCACGTGCTTCTGGTCCAGCCGGCCCTGCGGATCGGAGAGTTCAAGCACGACCGGATGGTCCTTGGGCAACTTCCGTTGCGCGTCCTGCAGGATGAAGCTCAGGTAGAGGGAGTCACCCGGCCGCCAGACGCCTCGTTCGCCATAGAGGAAGCCCTTCAAGCCGCGGTCCACCGCTTCGCCCTGCACGTCGAATTCGCTGAGCGAGAGCGATGCGCCTTCATCCAGCCTCAGGTAGCCGCGCTGCGCGCCCTTGCCGGCGACAAGCAGGAAGGGCTTGTGCCTGGTGGCCGGCACGGTGACCAGACCTTCACCGTCGGACACCAGGCGCGCCATGCCGCGTCGTTGAAAGTCGAGCAGTTCGACCTGCACGCCGCCCATGGGCCGTGCCGTTCGCAGGTCGGTGCAGGCGATCACCAATGAGCCGTCGTTGCCCCGCTTGGCCACCAGGCCCAGGTCGGAGGCCAGGACGTTGCGCGACACGTTGCGGCGGTCGCCGTAGTAGCTGGGATCGCAGGGGTTGTCGCGTTCGTCGTGGTCATAGTTCTCGTCGTAGTACCAGTCGTCGTAGTAGTACTGGTTGCCGTGGTCATCCCATTCGGCCTCATCGGCCTCGGTAATGCCATCCTCCTGCGCGAGCAGCACCGTGGCGTCGGGTCCGGTGCCCTCGCAGGGGTAGACCGAATGCTGCTGGTGGAAGCCGAGTTCCACGCGGTAGATGGCGCCTGGCTCGGCCGCGATCAGCTGGTCCAATTCGAGGTAATAGCGGTTCCAGCGATGCGGATCGACGGCTTCCTTCGCCTTCAAGGGCAGGGTGGTCTTCTTCACCAGCCGGCCCACGCGGGCCAGTTCGAAGGAACCGTCCAGCGCGTTCACCTGGAGGAATTGCGCGATGTTCTCCTCGAAGATCCGCACGATGCGCACCTCCACCGCGGATAGGTTCACGGCCTCGAAGGGCAGCAGCATGCCGCTGGTGGAGGGCAGGATGGTGCCGCGACCGACCATGCGCACGGCGGGTTTGAGCTCCTGGAATTCCAGGTCCACCATCAGGTCAGCGCCCAACGCCTTTCCGTTCACGTTGCGCAAACCCGCTGCCACGAAGGCCTGCTGCGCGCCGCGAAGTCGCTCGATGGGATAGATCAGGAGCTTGTTGCCCTCGACGGCCAGCCGCACTTCATCGGCCCCCGCCACCCCGGCGAGCCCCGCGAGGTCCTGGGCCGCATCCAGCGGATCGGAGAAGATCAGCTCGGCCTTCTGCTCGTCGTCGCCGAAGGTCTGCGTGCTCACCAGGCGCAACTCGCCGAGCGCGGGCACATCGAAGTCCAGGGTACCACCGCCATCGCTGCCGATGGGCGCCCCGTTCCATGCGACCTTCACCTGGGATGCGGTCTCGCCCCGCTGGACGCTGTCGGCCAGCAGCCGGTGGAAGCGTCCGTTGGGTTCATGCTCCCAAAGAAGGTCGAGCGGTCGCCCGGCCTGCGTGGCGGTGAAGCAGCCTTCCAGGTCCTGGCCGGTGGCGTCGTCGGAGGTGTATACCGCGAGCAGCAGCCGGCTCCAGGTGAGGTCGGCCGTGTTGAGCGCGCGCAGGTCGCTCACGCGCACATCGATCCCCTGCTTGTAGGTGGCGACCTGGAACCTGAAGTCCTTCAACCCTTCCGGCACGTCGATCAGTTCGCCGAGGTGGAAGGTGACCGTGTAGGTCCGGTCGGAGGCCAGCCGTTCGGTGGGCTGGAAGGCCAGCGTGAGGTGGTCCACGAAGCGCACGCCGCCCTTCACGTCCGGATCCAGATCGAAGAGGCCCTGGAGCCGTGCGGCGGAACTGTCCAGCCAGTGCTGCCCTTCGGCGATGCGCACCAGGATCGGCGCACGGGCCGGGATATGCCCACCGGTGAAGGCGGGTATGTAAGGCGCGAAGGCGGGATCGGGTTTGAGCGGGGCATCGGACCCCTTGCAGCCGGCGAACAGGAGGGCGATGAGCGCGACCTGTCCAAGCACACGCGCGCGGCGGTACGGGCGGTTCATGTTCTGATCCTGAAAATGGGGGAGGCAAGTTAGCCGACGATGGCGCAACGCCCCGTGTCGCCCTCCTATTGCGACCGGGGAGGGGACCGGGAGCGCGGGCTCGGGAGCACGCGGATCCCACGCGCACGCGATCGCACGCTTCACTGGCGGGCATGGGCAGGCATCCTCGCTACGGGTCGATGCCGAGAAGGGCCGCTCCCCGGCGGCCCTTCATGCTGTATCAACAGATCGCGATCACGGTTCGGCCAGCAGCCGGTCCGCATCGTCGGCACTGATGATGTTCGATCCGAACATGCCCACCACGAAGGCATCCTCGAGGCCCTTGCCGCGCAATCCATCGCGCGCGGCATCGGCCTCGGCGCGGGTGGCGAACGCACCGTAGTAGTAGCGCACCGCGTCGATGCTGGTCACCGGTTCCACGTTGCCGATCTCGATGTACCTGGTCATCACCTCGGTGGGGACGTTGCCGGCGAAGGTGCCCACTTGCACGCGGTACTTCACCAGCGTCTTGTCCACGCCGCCCGATGGGATGGTGCTGAGGTCCTCGGGGCCGGTGAGCTTGGCTCCGGCCTCCTGCAGGCTCACGCGCCGGCCGTCCTTGAACGCCACGAGGAAGGCGCCGCTGAAGCCCTTCTTCAGCATCGTCACCTTGTGCGTGGCCGCGGGGTTCACGTCGGTGAACGATCCGGTGTAGTACCGCGTGAGGCCATCGTCACCCTTGAGCACCACCAGATCGGTGATGCCGGCGAAGATGTCCCTGCCCAGCTTCCCGCGGAAGGCGCCCAGTTGCACGCGCACCACCACGTCCTTCGGCGCGGCGGCACCGGTGCTCACCTCGCCCATGGCGGCACGCGCCGCTTCGGCTTCGGCGGTCGCATCCAGCAGGTGTCCGTCCTGCTCGGCCATCACCGTGCCCGTGACGCCATCCTCCTTCTGCAACTGCAACTGGCGGCGGATGGCTTCGGGCAGGTCGTCGTAACCGCCCACCACGAAGGAGATCGTATCGCCGTGCTCCACGGTGCGCAGGTCGGGGATGCTGAGCAGCTTCTGCATCTGCTCCTCGGTGAGACCCTGCACTTCGGACCCCACCTGCACCACGTAGATCTTCCTCGATGTGACGGCGGGTTTGCGCGGGGCCAGATCCAGCGATTCCACGCGCGAGGAGACGAGGTTGACGTTGCCCGAATCGATGAAGTTCAGCCAGGCCTTGAGGAATTCCTCGTCGCCGATGGCCACGCCGCGGTCGTTCACCGGCGCGCCTGCGGCGGTGCCGGGCTCGTCGTCGAACACGTCGGCCACGCCGTCGCCGTCCGTGGAATCAAGCGGCTTGCCTTGGCTGTCCACCTTGGCACCGGCGGGCGTGTTGGGCCACCCGTCGTTGAAGTCGGTGACGCCGTCGCCATCCTCATCATCGTTCAACACCAGCAGGTCGATCTGCTCGGGGGTGAGTTCCGGCTCCACGTTCTTCATGCGCTGGTCGCCGCGGCCGGCCTTGAAGGCGTAGCTCACGGAGAAGGATGAATAGAGGAATCGGTCGTTGCGCGCGTCCCCGGCGCGTTCGTCCATGCTCTCCTCGGTCACGCCATCGATCAGGTCGGTGAGCGTGTAGTGCATGGTGGCGCCCAGCTTCAGGTCCCACCCGCCGCCCAGGCGCATGCGCGCGCCGATCCCGACGGGCACGGCCCAGGAGCGCTCGTCGTATTTGCCGAAGCCATCCAGGTCCAGTTCGCGGATGTCGCTCTCGAAATAATGGTCGCGCTCAAGCAGGATGGCGTCTCCCGCATTGGGCGCGTCCTCGGCGATGTCGCGGATGGTGCCGTCGCTCCAATAGTGGTAAGCGCGGCCCTGCGCGTCGAGCAGGTCGGTCTTGCTGAGGAACTCCACGCTCTCGAAGCCCAGGCTGATCCAGGGCTCCACCACGCGGTCGGGGTTCAGCAGGTGGAGGAAGTTGTAACTGAACTGGAAGCCACCGGTGGTGATGCGCGACTGGAAGTTGAGGTTGCGCGTGGCGCCGCGCTCGTTGGCGCCCAGGCGGCCATGCAGGACGAAAAGGCTCACGTCGAGCCAGTCGGTGAGGGCGGTGCCGGCGCGCAGGTCGTAGCCCACGCGGGCCAGCAGGGGGTTGTACCCATCGTGGCTGTTGCCGATGTCGCCGTAGAAGGCGAACATGCCGGCGCCCAGGCCGATGCTGGGTTGCAGGCGGAAGTTCCCGGCCTCATCGTCCTGCGCGAAGAGCGCGGGAACGAACAGGAGCGGGAGCAGGAAGGCGGCGAGGGATCGGTGGAGCAGCATCGGCCGGAGGGCCCTGAACAGGGGAGCCGGACGAAAGATAGAAGGCTAACCGATCACTGCACCCAGTGCTGGCCGCTGATCATCAGTGCCTCCTGGACGGTGATCCGGTCGCCGTTGTTGTAGGCCGTGACGAAGGGCCCCGGGAAGTCGTGCCCGGCGCTGATGAAAGCCACGCGCTGGTCGCGTGCCTCGCGGTACGCATCGTAGCGGCCGGTGGTGTATTTGATCCAGCCCTCGTGCCGCTCGATGCTGAAGTCGCCGCCGAAGCGGTGGCGCGCCTGGAAGTAATCGCGGCCCACCTCGCGGTGCGCGGCGCTGATCTGCACCTTGTAGGTGATGCCCGTTTCCGGCATGGGGATCTTCGGCGTCACGGAGGTGGCCACCGGCTCCTTCACCGGTTCTTGCACGGGTTCCTTCACCGGCTCCTGCCGCGCCACCTGCTGGGTGTCCACTGGTTGGGCCTGCTGCTGCTGGGCCAGCGCCTGCGGGCCGATCTTGAAGGCGGTGCTGCCCAGCACGGCCTTCTGGGTCTCGTCGTTCAGCAGGTATCCGAAATCGCCGCTCACCTGGTAGTCGCCCTCGGGCTGGGCGTTGCCGCGCAGCTTGTACACCACCTTCAGGTCGGCTTTCGCGGGCAGGTTCAGCCACACGAACTTCACGATGGTGCCCTGCGTGGTGAAGATCGCCTCGTCGTTGCTCTTCTCCAGCGCGGTGAATCCGGTGGGGATCACCTCCTGTAATTTCCCGAAGCCGCGGATGGCGCCTTTGTGGATGGTCACCTCCACGAGCATCTCCGTCTCCGTGACCGCGGTGATGGTGCGTGTGCCGCTGACCCCGCCCTGGCCGGGCATGGGTTGGATCACGGCCGGCGGGCCGGGCGGAGGCGGTTCGAGGGCGGGCACGATGGGCGCCGCACCGGCGGCGCTCACCACGTCGTTGGCCGCCTCGACCCGGCCGGCGGCCTGTTCCGGTGGGGTGGGTGGCGCCCCCGCGTTCTCCCCGGCGGCGACCGTCCCTGCATCGGCGGTCCCGTCGCTCGCGGCGGGCTGTTGTTCGTTCCGCGGTACGGCCTGTTCCACCGCGGCGGGAACCACCTGGGCGGCCGCCCCACCGATCACCTGCACGGTGCTGGTGGACATGTCGTGCGTCTTGCGCTCGTTGTCCTCGATGTAGCTCAGGCGCCCGTTGATGTTGAGGCTGCCGCTGGCCGACGCATCGGCGGTCAACGTGTAGCTCACCTGGAACCTGGGCTGGCTGGGCAGCGCCATCCAGATGAACTTGGCCTTGCCGTCGGCGAAGGTGAAGCTGGCGCCCTTGGTCTCGATGGCCGTGGCGCTCAGCCCGGGCGGAAGGTCGATCTGCAGCTTGGCGAAACCGGCGAGGTCGCCTTTCTCGATGGTCACCGTCACCTTCATTTCGCTGCCCGCGTTCATGATCGCCGGTGCCTCGTGCGTGATGTGGATGTCGGCGAGGAGGAAGAGATCGACGATCAACAGACCGATGATGTTGAGCAGCGCGATCGATTTGGTGAGCATGTGCGTCTTGTGCGCGCTCGTGCGTGCACGGCCAAAACTATCCGGGCCTCACGCGGCCGCAGGGCGATGGGATCGCCGCCTTGTGAACAGCGCCGTGTTGACGGGCGATCGCTGGATCGGCGCGAAGCGCGATGACGCGCGATCAGAAGTTCGGCTTCAGCAGATACTTCGAGTAGAACCGTTCGATCGCATCCACGGCATCCTTCGCCGTATCCACCAGGGAGAACAGGTCCAGGTCGGCGGCGTCGATGTTGCCGTTCTCTTCTCCCACCACCGTGCGCAGCCAGTCCAGCAGCCCTTTCCAGTACGCGCTGCCGAGCAGGATGATCGGGAAGCGGCCGATCTTCTGGGTCTGGATCAGGGTGATGGCTTCGAAGAACTCGTCGAGCGTGCCGAAGCCGCCGGGCAGCACGATGAAGCCCTGCGAGTATTTGGTGAACATCACCTTGCGCACGAAGAAGTAATCGAAGCGCAGGCTCTTCTCCTTGTCGATGTATGGATTGGAATGCTGCTCGAAGGGCAGCTCGATGTTGAGGCCCACGCTGGTGCCGCCTCCCTTCTGCGCGCCCTTGTTGGCCGCCTCCATGATGCCCGGTCCGCCGCCGGTGATCACCCCGTAGCCGCGCGTGGTGAGCAGTTCGGCGATCTCCTCGGCCAGGGCGTATTCCGGCTGGCCGGGCCTGGTGCGCGCGCTTCCGAACACGCTCACGCACGGGCGGATCCGTTGCATGGCCTCGAAGCCTTCCACGAACTCGCTCATGATCTTGAAGATGGCCCAGC
>CAYMXP010000044.1:0-27360 GCA_964394425.1 uncultured Chryseobacterium sp.
GCTTTCAGCAGGCTCAACTCCCCTCCCCGTTTCGGGGAGGGGCAGGGGTGGGGACATGCGATCGACCACCCCCAGCCCCTCCTTAAGAAAGGAGGGGAGTTGAATGCGGTCTTACACAAGATCAATTGCTTTCAGCAGGCTCAACTCCCCTCCCCATTTCGGGGAGGGGCAGGGGTGGGGACTCGAAATTTCCTGAACCACCCCCAACCCCTCCTTAAGAAAGGAGGGGAGTTGATAGGGGTCTTACACAAGATCAATTGCTTTCAGCAGGCTCAACTCCCCTCCCCATTTCGGGGAGGGGCAGGGGTGGGGACATGCGAACAACCACCCCCAACCCCTCCTTAAGAAAGGAGGGGAGTTGAATGCGGTCTTACAAAAGCTCCGCAACAGATCAACGTTCGATCGCCATCCGCGCCGCGTGTCGTTCCCCCGCCGTGCGCACCGCCACGGTGTACATCCCTGGCGGCAGGGCGCGCACATCGATCACCAGCGACCGCGCTCCGGCGGGCGCTCCGCCGCGCATCACCACCCGGCCCGCGAGGTCGTGGACCCACCAGGCCTCGATGCCTGCGTTCGCCTCCACCGCGATCGCATCGCGCGCCGGGTTCGGATGGATCGAGACCACGTTCTTCCGCGGATCCGCGATCCCCACCGTACCCACCTCGATCGTCATCGTATAGGTATGCGTGCAGGAACCCGCCTCGGTGCCCGAAAGCATGACGAGGTACACGCCCGGCGCATTGAACAGGTAGCTCGCGTCGGTGGTGGTGGCGAACGGAACGCCATCCACGCTCCAGACGAAATCCGTCAGGCCCGCGGTGGATGTGTTGGTGAAGTTCACCGTCGTCCCCACCGGAACGCTCGTGTTGTCGGCGGTGAAGGAGGCGGCTTCGGTCCCGGTGAAAGTCACCGTCAGCGCGGTATCGGCCGAGCAGCCCGAGAGCGTGTCGGTCACCGTGATCGTGTAGGTCGAAGGCGAGGCGGGCGGCGTCACCACCGGATCGGGCGAGGTGGGATCGGACAGGCCTGTGGCTGGCGTCCACGCATAAGCCACCTGCCCCGGATCGAAGGCCGGACAGAATTCGATGCGGATGTCGGGCCGCTCGGTGCTCACCGCCCCGGGCTGGGTGGTGGGGCACACCCCGCCGCCATCGCTGATGTAGTAATGCACCGAGTTGTAGGGCGTGGCGGTGAAATGGTTCGGCGCGTTGAGGGTGTATCCCAGGCCCGCGTCGAAGTGGTCGAAGCACACCTCGATGATCAGGTTCGAGACGCCGTCCCACGCGAAGGGCGTGGCCAGCTGGTTCATGTTCCAGCCGGTGGCGATCGTCACGGTACCGGCCGGGAACACGGTGGTGAGGCCGCTGATCCACGCCGTGGAGGGGATCTCGGTGAGCAGCGTGCAGCCGATCTTGATCTCGAAGGCGTGGTAGGTGGTGGCGGCGCCCGCGGGGATGTTGTTGATGTTGAAGCCGATGGCCGAGAGCACGCCCCCGGTGATGCCCGCGGTGTTCAGCTCGTCGGCGCGGTAGAGGATCTGGTGGCGCACGCCGGTGTACCAGTTGCCGTAGATGGCGGGGTAGGAGGTGCTGTTTCCCCAGGCCAGTCCGGTGCCCAGGTGCTCGGCCTCGGTGGTGCCCGGCGGGCAGCCGGCCGGTGCGGGCAGGCAGGGCAACGGGCCCGTGCCTTCCAGGGTCACGTGGAATTGCGTGGATCCCCCGCAGGGCACCTGAAGATCGTCCTGGGTCGCGGTGAACTCCGGAACGTAGCCCGGCTGGATCTCCACGATCACCGTGTCCGCATGCGCGCATCCATCGGCATTCGTCACGTTCACAACGAGCAGGTGTGATCCCGGGGTCGCGAAAGTGGCCAGCGGATCGGCGATCGTGGGATCGTTCAGGCCCGCCGCGGGCGACCAGAGGTAGGTGTATCCCGGCCCGGATGGGATCACGTCGGCGCTCAGTGGCACGGGCTCTTCAAGGCAGAAGGACCCGGTGCCGGCCGTTGCTTCAAGCTGGAAGTCCGCCGCGACGCTCACGGTGACGGTATCCGAAGCGACGCACGCGCCGCCCAGATCGCTCTCCACCACGTAGGTGGTGGTGATCGCCGGATCGGCCACCGGATCCGCGCAGGGGTTGCAGCTGAAGTTCGCGCCCACCACGATGGGATCGCCGCTCAGCACGCTCCAGGTGAACACGTTGCCGCCGGTGGCATGCAGCGGCGCCACCTGCGCGCCGCAGATCGCCGCGTCCGGTCCCGCGTTGGTGCGCTCGATCACGTGTACCGTGTAGGCATAGGTCTGCGAACCGGTCACCGGGCAGGCATTGTCGTGCGCGGTGATGGTGAAGACGTGGAAGCCGGCCGAGCCGGGCGGCGCGGTCCAGCAGACGGTGCCGGTCACGGGGTTGACGCCCGAAGTGGAGAAGCTCGCGCCGGACAGGATGCCCGTCACGTTGCTGGTCACCGTGAGCGTGTCGCCGGCATCGGGATCGGCGATCGCGAAGAGGAAGCAGAAGAAGTTGCCCTCGCACAGTTCGATCGCATACGGCCCGGTCTGCGTTCCGCTGCCGGTGAAGTTGGTGATGGCGCCATCGAAGGGATCCGGCGATGCGTTCGAGCACACGACCACCAGCACCTGGATGTCGCGCATGATGGTGCTCACGACGTCGCCGTTGGCATCGTACGTGGTGGCCTGCACCACCACCACGAAGCTGCCGGTGATGGTCGGGGTGAAGGACACCACGCCGGTCAACGGATCGAGCGTGATCCCCGGGATCGGCACGTCGAAGGTGTATCCCGCGGCATAGGGCTCCGGTGCTCCACCAGCCGCCATGGCGGGGATGAACTCATAGGCGATCGAGTCGCCGGGGGATCCGGTAGCGGCGAAGCTGTAGGATGCCGTCTGGTTCAGGCACACGTAGATCGCCGGATCGCTGACGAATTCGGGAGTGGAGGCGCACGGGGCGATGGCGTTGTCCAGCGTGGCTTCGAGGTACAGGTCCAGCGCGCCGGGGTTCACCAGGTTCACCACCGCCGCGTTGCGGCAGCAGCTTGTCCAGGTCACCGTCCAGCTGTCGCAGGGGACCATCGTCACCACGCCCGTGTAGGTGTAGGCCTCCATGCCCGGCAGCGTGCCGCCGTTGCAGGTGCTGTTGGCGAGCAGCGAAGCACAGAGCGGCGAGACTTCCTGGAACGCGTCGAGGTCAACGGTGATGGTCTGTGTTCCACAGGGCGAGCTGATCTCCACCGCCTGGGTGGTGGGCATCGCGATGCCGCTGCAATCGCGGTAGAGCACCAGGGTCACTTCGTACTGGTCGCCACCGAGGCATTCCAGGGTGATCTCGCCACCGGCGATGTGCGAGGCGGTGGCGGTGCTCCAGGAGAAGGATGCGCAGGCCAGGGTCAGGATGGCGGAGCGAAGGGTCATGGGGGTGATCGGATCAGCCGGGAAGGTAGCAGGGACCGGTGAGTTCCGCACACTGTCCCCTGCCCCTGCCCACTGCCTGCTGCCTGCTGCCTGCTGCCCACTGCCTACTGCCTGCTGCCCACTGCCTACCGACCCCTAACTTCGGCACCATCATTGCCAACCCGGCGCAGCCGTTCCTCCCATGAAGCGCATCCTCCTTTTCCCCTTGTCGATCCTCATCGCCTTCTCGGCCACCGCCCAGAAGCACGTGTACGAAGACCTGCTGAAGTTCTACGTGGACGAGGAATACGAGAAGTGCCTGTGGAAGGCGCAGGGCTACACGGAGAACGAGGACACGAAGAAGGATCCGATGCCCTACCTCTACATGAGCATGTGCCTGTACGAGATGAGCAAGATCGAGAAGTTCACGGCCATGGAGGAGTACAAGAAGGCCGACCGCGACGCGATGAAGTACGCCGAGAAGTACCGCAAGAAGGACAAGAACCGCGAGTTCTTCGACAACTACGGCGACTACTGGGAGGACCTGAACACCCTGGCCATGGAAAAGGGCGAGAACCTCTACGACGATGGCGAGTACGGCAAGGCCAAGCAGGTGTTCGACGGCATGGTGGGCTACTACCCCGAGAACGCCGGCGCGTGGATGTATCTCGCGCTCTGCCAGTACAAGACCAACCTGGTGAAGGAGGGCGACCTGAGCATGAAGGAGTTCGTCAAGGCCCGCTCGGCCCAGGGCGAGATCGGCTACCTGCCCGTGGACCAGCAGCGGCTGCTGAGCAACGCGCTGGTGCGCTACAGCGACCACATGAACACCAAGGGCATGCGCGACAGCGCGCGCGCCACGCTCGCCATCGGCGCGGACTTCTTCATGAAGGACGCGGAGTTCAAGGCGGCGTACGAGGAGTACAACTAAGGGATCTGGTAGCGCTCGCGCCTGCCTGCCGAAGGCAGGTGTTTCGCGAGTGCGAACAGACCGGCCCGGGAAGGTTCACGGATACAGCCGCATGCCCTTGATGGTCATCGTGGCGGTGCCTTGCCCGCCATTGGGCTTGCCGATCAACGAGGTCAGTGTGATCGGTTGGCCGTGGTCAAACACCAGTTCCGGGTAATACTGCCCCGCCTGCACCGTGGCCAGCACCTGCCCGGTGGTGGGGTCCTTGATCTGGCCGCTGGCACCCATGAACCTGGCTCTTCCATTCACCCATTTGCCGTTCTGGATGGTTTGGAACGTGACGCCTTCCAGCACCACGCGCGTGGTTTGGAAGCTGCATGGGAACGAGGAAGTTGAAGTGGTGGTGACCTTGCCTCCACCCACATCCGCACAGCGTCCGGCAATGGTCTGCACCACATCCGTGCCGATGGTCGCCACCAGGCGGCAATCATCCTGGCCGGTGAAGGAGCTGGCCCAGAGCGGGGTGGGTTCAGCGGCCCAGGTGAGGTACACGATGCTGTATGGAGGCAGTTGCACGTCATGGATGTCGGCCACCACTTGGGTGCTGGTGGCGATCTCTCCATCGGGCAGGACCGCATTGGGCCCCGTACCGCTGACCAGGTCCTCGCCGCCAAGGGTATGGACCGTGACATCCGCGCCTTCACCGACGAAGTCCGCCAGGGAGGTGGCGATGCCCGATCGGTTGATCACATACAGGTGCTGCGTTTGTTGGTCGGGCGAAAGGAAAGCCAGGGCGCGCAGGCCATCCACGGCGTTCAATTCACAGGGTTGGGCCAGGTTGCCTTGCAGCATCAGTGGGGCCATCAGGCGGCTGGTGTGGTAGTTGATCAGCGGGGAGAAGCCCGGCCAGACTTTGCGGACCACGTTGTAGCCGGCATCCATGGAGAGCAGGTTATGCAAGGCGCTCGCGGTAACCCGGGGGTGCTCGGCCATGGTGAAGGCCATGTCCGCATAGAACAGGGCTTGGGCCAGGGAGTTGCCATAGTGTGAGTGATCGCCGTCGATGTTCCATTCAGTGATCCAGATGGAACGGCTGCCCAACGCGGTGAGCTCATCCAGCGCCTGGTCCATTTTATCGCGGGCGTAGGTCCGGCTGAAGTCCGCGCCGCAGGCGAAGTTGTCGTCCACCGAAGGTTGTGTGCAATTGCTGGGGCGGGAATAGCAGTGGATCACCAGGGCGTCCCCGAAGGCGGCATTGGAAACGGCCACGTTCCAGTCGTGGGCGCGCTGGGTGCCCACGGGTCCGAGGCCCTTGAGCACGCCGGGAGGGTAGCCATTGACCCCGATCTTCAGGTCGGGGTATGCATTGGCGATGGCCTGTGCATACGGGGCGGCCACGGCGAGGTAGTTCCCGTGGGTGCCGAAACGGTCCTCATAAGCCCGCAGGTGGCTTTCGTTGCCCAGTTCCACCCCGGCCAGTTGCACGCCGGCGTTCACCAGGGTGTTCAAGGAGGTCATCATCTCCTGAACGGTACCGCTGAACAAGTTGGCCACGAAGAGCACCTTTCGGTCCGTGGCCAGGGCCAGGTCAATGACATCCTGCAGGTAGTTGCCGCTGACCTGGCCCGAACTGATGGCGGCCTGTTCATCGTCGTACATCCCCGACACGTTGTTGTACACCTCGGTGCCTTCAACGGCCACCAGGTCCGCGGCCAGCATGCCATAGCCAAGGCCCGTGGGATGGGTGAAATTGGCCAATGTGCCACCCGGGAAGCGCAGTACATCAGGGGCGAGTTCATCGATGCGGTGCTGCAGGGAGGTATCGGTGCCGGTGGCGATGGAGAACAGGCTGCTGCAGTTGAACCCCCAGTTCACGTGGGCCAGGGTTTCGCCGGTCGGAGCGCCGATGGTGGTGGATCCATCGGACTTGGCTCCACCGGGGCCTGCCAAGGGCAGCCGGTATTGATCGAAGGAAGGGGGGGCGCACCGGGTCGGAAGCTCGTTGCCCCTCTGGTCATGGTCCCAGCAGAATCCGAAGGTTCCCGGATCGTCGGGACGAACCCTGGAAAAAGACCTGCCCTGTGTGGCGTCATGCACCAACCGTTTCAGCGTGCCTTCCACTTGCAACGCCTGTACGCTGATGGCGGACCCCGCCATGCTCTTCCGCACCAGGCACAAGCTGGCCGGCGCCACCATGCCCACCTGCATGTGTACGCGTTCGAACCGGGCGTTGACCATGCCGTCCGAACTGATCAGGCGGTCGGGACCTGCCGGGTTGTCGGAATGGCGACCGGCCGCCAGCGAAATATCCTCTCCATACAGGCTGCAGTTGGAAGCCAGTGCTCCCCAGGGACCCGTGCGGAACCGTGTTCCATTGTCGCTGCCGGAGATGTTGCGGAACGTGTGCCGGTCACCCGTGCAGCCCAGCAGGGCGATCCCGGTCCCATTGCCTTCCAGCACCAGATCAGCGGCTTCGCTCCGTGCTGATCCGGCGATCACGATACCCGATCCACGGAACCCCCGCACGGTGAGCTGTTCGAGTTGAACGGTCCCATCCCGTGCATCAATGTGCAGGCCTTCGTGGGGCGTATGAATGCCGTCCTGGAGGGTGCCCGCTTCCAACGTCAAGCCGATCATATGCAGCGATCGGCCGGCCATGGCCGAGGCGCCCCATGGGGCCGGATGCAGGAGGGCCTCACCCGGTGCTCCTGTCCAGTCCGATGGGTCCACCACCAACACGGTGGCATCGCCGGCTGCCCGGAAGGTGCCGGGCATGAGCATCAGGGGATGGTCCACCTGGAAGACACCCTGGGGCAGCAGGAACTCGACGGCTTCGGCCTGTGCTCCGGACAATGGCTTTCCATTCTTCAGCACGGCATCATTCCAGGCACAAACCAGCAAGGACAGTTGTTGCAGGGAGGCCAGGTCGCGCCCGGCCGCCTGCCAATGCGCCACCCATGAAGGGAAGCGTTCCTCCAGGGCGCGTGTTCCTTGGAAGAGCGAACCCACCGTTTCAGAACCGTTGGAGGCGTTCAGTCGATACGCTTTGGCCAGGTCCACCACGGTGGTTTGCGGGGGTGAACCAACCTGTGCCGGAAGAAGCAACGGAAGCAGGATGACCGGAACGAGCAGAGGAAGTCGGAGCATACGGGTGCGTTTCAACAGCGTTCGGAGCGGGCCGGCCGTCGGATCGGCTTTCCGGTACAACGGGCCCGTGCTTTACTGGCTCGCGAAACTATCCGGTGGTACAGGCGCTTCATGGAAATTCGACGGGTGGTGGTCCCGTGCCGACAAGCCAAGTGAGAGTTCCGCCCGCCGCAGGGTCATGAGATGGGGAGGAGGCGAGGAGGCGTCCCCATCATGCCGTGTTAGCGCTCGCGCCTGCCCGCCGAAGGCAGGTGTTTCGCGAGTGCGAACGGGGATCCGTTCATCCTCAACCCTCAACCCTCAACTTCGAACCATCATCCTTTCCTCATCACCCCCATCACCAGCACCGGCAGCAGGAACAGTTCCGCCAGCAGCGCCACGCCCAGCGTGATGCTGATGAGCAGGCCCATGTAGTACACGCTGGCGAAGTCCGAGGCGATCAGGGTGATGAAGCCCGCGCAGAGCATCAGGCTCATGACGATCACCGCCTTGCCGCCGCTGAGGTAGGTGCGCTTGAGCGCATACGGCAACGAGCGGCCGCGCGCCAGTTCGATGCGCAGTTTCGCCAGCAGGTGGATCGTATCGTCCACCGCGATGCCGAAAGCGTTGCTGAAGATGATGGCCGTGCTCACCTTGATGTCGATGCCCGCGGCGCCCATGAAGCCGGCGATGAAGACCAGCGGGACCACGTTGGGCAGCAGCGCCACCAGCACCACGCGCGCGTCGCGGAAGATCCAGGCCATGATGCCGGCGATCAGCAGGAAGGAGCTGCCCAGGCTGAAGAGCATGTTGCGGCTCAGGTGGCGGTTGTTGCGGTCGATCAGGTAGGCCATGCCCGTCTGGTGGAAGGTCACGGAGGAGCGGTCGGTGAGCCGATCGATGGCCGTGAGCAGGTCCGCGTTCTTCCGCAGGTGAACGGCGCCGCCTTCGTCCACCATGCGCCCGCTGATGCGCGCGCGTGATCCATCGGCCGTCACCAGGCGATCCAGGGCGTCCGCTCCGGCGAAGGAACGCGCGTGGCGAAGGAGCCGGTCCACGCCCGCCTGATCGCCGGGCAGCACCGCGGCCGCTGCCGCGCCACCGCTCGCGGCGCGGTTCAGCTCGCGCAGCACGGTCACCGGCGAGATGATCCCGCTGATGCCGTACACGGTGACCAGGTGATCCTGCATGCGCTCGACCTGCCGCAGCACCTCCAGGTCCCAGATCGTGGTGCCCGGCGGTGCGGTGGCGGCGATGCCCACTTCCATCTCGAAGGGCCGCACGCCGCCGAACTCTTTTTCAAACCACAGGAAGCCCTGCTTCTGTGGATCGCTTTCAGGCAGATCCTCCAGCAGGAAGTTGTTCACCTTGAGGCGCGGGATGAAGAGCGCGCTGGCGGCCACCACCGCCACGGCCGCGAGCAGGATCGTGCGGCGGCGCCGGATCACGACGCGCAGCAGGGCATGCACCACCCGGTCCCAGAGGCCTTCGCGCACGCGCCGGACCGGCGGCACCGGCGTGGGCAGCAGCACCAGCACCGCGGGCAGCAGGGTGAAGGAGAGCGCATAGGCCATGAAGACGCCCATCGCCGTGAACACGCCGAACTCGCTCATGGGCCGGATGCCGCTGGTGATCAACGTGGCGTAACCGATCGCCGTGGTGAGCATGGTGATGAAGGTGCTCAGGCCCACTTCCGCGTAAGTGACGGCCAGCGCGCGGGTCTTCGTCAGCCCATCGCGCAGCGCCTCGATGTAACGCTCGATGATGTGGACCGAATCGCTCATGCCCACCACGAAGAGGATGGTGGGCAGCAGCATGGTGAGGATGGACAGCGGCCGGCCCATCGCCGTCATCAACGCCACCTGCCAGAGCACGGTGAGGCCCACCACGGCGATGGGCGCAAGCACGCCCCAGCCCCGGCGGAAGGCGATGAAGAGGAAGAGGGCCAGCAGGATCACCGAGGTGGTGAAGAAGGTGACCAGTTCGCGCTCCATCAGGGCGATGTAGTGCTGCTGGCCGTGGATGCGGCCTGCCCGGCGCACGTCCTCCAGGCCGCTCGATGCGATCACGGCGTCGATCCGCGCCAGCAGGCTGTCGCTCTTCGCCTTGGAAAGTCCGGGTTCCGCCTGCAAGAGCACCAACAGCGCAGTGGCATCGGCGTTGAAGAAGCGCTCGCGCAGGAAGGCATCCTGCCAGATCCGCGACGAATCGGCCGCGAGCGTGGTGTCCGTGAGCCGCAGCCAGGGAAGCTTGAACGGCCCGACGGGCGTGATGCGCAGTTCGTCCATCCGCGTGGGCGAGGTTACCGCGACCACCCGGGGTACGCGCTCCATGCGCGCGGCGAGGGAATCGACCTTCACCAGGAAGGCGCGGTCGAAGACCGTCGGGCGGTGCGCCATGCCCAGCATCACGAAGTCGTTGTCGTGGCCGAAGCGTTCGCGGAAGTCGAGGTAGCGGTCCAGTTCGGGATCGTCCTGCGGGAAGAATTGCTCGAAATCGTGATCGAGCCGCACGTGGCGCAGGGCCAGCAGCGCCGGCACGGTGATCACGGCCAGCAGCACGAGCATGCGCCGCGCATTGCGGCGCGTGAGCAGCCGTTCGATCCGCGCGATCCGCCGCTCCATCAACATGGCCTGGTCGAAGACGGCGCCAAAGGTGGGAGAGGAGGGCGGACCGGGCGGATACCTTCGCGGCGATGCGGGGATCTTTCGCACGCTCGATCGCCGTGCTGTGGTCGTTCGGCGTGGCCGGATCGCTCGCCGCCGGCAAGCTGGAGAAGGCCTTCGAGGCCCTTGGGGTCCACAACTACTTCCTCGCGCAGGAGCTGTTCCGCTCGCAGGTGAAGCGGCACCCCGCCGCGGCCTGGTACGGCCTGAGCGTGATCCACGGCCGCGACGACAATCCCTTCTACCACCTGGACAGCGCCTACGCCTGCATCCTGCGCGCCGACGCCTCCTTCACCCACAGCGACGAGAAGGAACGCGCGGCGATCAAGGTCCTTGGGGTGGACGATGCCGCGATCCGCGCGCAGATCACCCACCTCAACCAGCTGGCCTGGGAGGAAGCCAGCGCGCTGAACAGCATCGCGGCCTACGACCGCTACGTGAACACCTACCTGCAGAGCGAACGCGCCGCCGATGCCCGCCACGCGCGCGACCACCTGGCCTTCGAAGCGGCGATGGACGTGAACACCGCGGCGGCCTACCAGGATTTCATCGACCGCTATCCCGGCGCCGAACAGGTGTACCGCGCGCGGTCGCGGCTGCAGGAGGCGATCTACCGCGAAGGCACGGAAGCGGGCACGATCGAGGCCTACGAGAAGTTCATCGCCGATCATCCGGAGAGCCCCTACGCGAAGAACGCCGAGGATGAGGTGTACCGCCTGGCCACCGCGCCGCGCACCGCGCAGGCGTACCATGCCTTCATCAAGGGGCAACCCATGAACCACCGCGTGCCCGATGCGTGGCGCGCGCTCTACGAGCTGTATACCCGCGAGCTGAGCGCCGACGTGATCACGAGCTTCCTGAAGGAATACCCCGATTACCCCTTCACCACCGACCTGCTGGCCGACTACAGCACCGCCACGCTCACGCTGCATCCCTTCCGGCGCGACAGCCTCTGGGGCTTCATCGACGAGCAGGGCATCGAGCAGATCAAGGCGGAGTACGACTGGGTCGAGGACTTCCTTTCGGGCCAGGCGCTGGTGAGCCGGGGCGGGCGCGTGGGGTCGATCAACAAGAGCGGGCGCGTGGTGATCGCCGTGGACCACGACGACGTGCAGGAGTACAGCGAGGGATTGGCCACGGTGGAGCGTGCCGGTCGCGTGGGCGCGGTGGATCGCACCGGCGAACTCGTGGTGCCGATGGAGTTCGATGAGATCGGCGAGTTCGCCGACGGGCTGGCCTACGCCCGCAAGGGCGATCGGTACGGATACATCGACGTGCATGGCGCCGAGCGCATCCCGTTCGGGTTCGACATGGCCGCGACCTTCCACGACGGGCTCGCCGTGGTGGGGTTGGACGGCCTGAGCGGCGTGATCGACGCGGGCGGGAACATGGTGGTGCCCTGCCAGTACGATTGGATCGAAGGCTTCGAGCGCGGCGTGTCGCGCGTGCGCAGGAGCGGCAGGTCCGGCGTGATCAGCCCCTTCGGCGACGTGCTGCTGGCGGTGGAGCATGACCACGTGGGGGTGATCGGCGACAGCCTCATGCTGGTGGTGGACGGTGCGAAGTGCGGGTACATCGACGCCGGCGGCCGGTGGGTGATCCCGCAGGAATACGAGGCGGCCGAAGGCGTGGCCACCTGGGGCGACTTCCAGAACGGCGTGGCCGAAGTGCAGAAGGGCGGCAAACGCGGACTGATCGACGCCTCGGGAAAGACCCGCCTCGACCTGGCCTACCAGGACGTGGGCCGCATGCAGGGGCGGCTGATCCCCGTGAAGAAAAAGGACAAGTGGGGCTATGTGGATCGGGCGCTGGTCCAGGTCGTTCCTTTCAAATACGACCTGGCCTGGGAGCCGCGGAACGGATACGCCCGCGTGAACGTCAAGGGCCTCTTCGCGCTGGTGGACAGCACGGGGAAGGAGGTGATCGCGCCGCTGTATTCCATGATGTCGGATGCCGATGCCACGGGGCTGCTCGTGGTGGCGATGGGCGGCCGCGCCGGCGTGATCAATGCGGCCGGGGGCGTCGTGGTGCCGCTGGAATACGATGAGGCGCAGATCGTGGAACCGAGGGGTCCGGCCTCCGTCAAGCTGGTGAGGCTCACGCGCGCGGGCCGCTTCGCATGGTACCGTCCCGACATCGCGCGGTTCATCTGGAAGGAGGCGGGCTTCGGGGAGTAGCCCCGGCCGTGGTCAGCGAAGCACCGTCACATGCCCGGTCATGTGCTCCCGCACCACGCCCTCTTCGGTGATGGCCTCGTACCGGATCACCCAGACGTACACCCCATCCTGAACATCGGCACCATCGGAGCGGCCATCCCAGGGTAGCGTCTGATCGCTGGTGGCGAAGATCCGTTCGCCCCAGCGGTCGAAGATCAACAACTCGAAGTCGAGCAGGTCGCCGGTGATCACCGGGCCGAAGACGTCGTTGGTGCCGTCGCCGTCGGGCGTGAAGGTGTTGGGCACGTACACCAGCGGCGAGCAGACGATCAGGGTCACCGCGATGGTATCGCTGGCCGAAGCGCAGGCGCCGACCAGATCCACCCAGTAGATCCCTTCCTGGTCGATGCTGATGGCCGGCGTGGTCTCCCCCGTGCTCCATGCATACGCCGCTCCGGGAGTGAACGCATCGAGCTCGATCTCTTCACCATCGCACAGCCGGCGATCCGGCCCAAGGTCCACCTGGTCGATCACCGGCACGAAGTCGATGGCGATCGCATCGCTCGCGGTGCAGCCGTCCAGTGAAAGCACGACGTCGTAGGTGCCTGAAGCGGTCACGTTGATCGAAGCACCGGTGGAGCCGGTGGACCAGAGCACATCGGCCGTGCCGGGATCCACCTCAAGGATGATCGCTTCGCCTTCGCACACGGTGGTGTCCGGTCCGAGCTGCGGTTGGGCCAGTTCCGTCAGGGCCACCACCAGGGTGTCGCTCTCGCTGCACGCCCCCAGCGAAACCTGCACCCAGATCGTGCCATTCGCGATCGCCGTGTAGGTCGGCGCCGTGGACCCGTCCTGCCAGAGGTAGCTTCCACCGGCGGTCGACGCATCGAGCACCAGACTTTCGCCGGGGCAGAGCGTGGCATCCGGACCCAGGTCCACCGCGCCCGGCGAGAGGTAGGCCACGCCGATGGCGTCGTCGGCCGTGCATCCCGACAGGTCCACGGCGACCGTGTAGGTCCCCGCTTGCGTCACCAGGAAGCCGCTGCCGGTGGATCCATCCTGCCACACATAGGTCGCGCCCGTCACTTCCGCATCGAGCATCAGGATCTCGCCGACGCACAGCGTGGTGTCGGCGCCAAGATCCACCACCGGCACCGGCAGGGCGGCCACGTTGATCGCGTCGCTGGTGTTGCATCCGCCCAGGGTCACATCCACCGAAAAGGTGCCGGGCGCGGTCACCATCAGCGTGGGGGCCGTGGATCCATCCTGCCAGAGGTAGGTGGCGCCGGGCAGGGTCGCATCGAGGAGCAGCGAAGCGCCGGGGCAGAGCGCGGTGTCGTTGCCCAGGTCGATGGCCACCGGTGAAAGCACGTTCACCGTGATCGCATCGGTGGCCATGCAGCCGTTCAGGTCCACAACCACCGAGTAGGTGTTCGCCGCGCTCACCGTGATCTGCGCGGAGGTGGCGCCCGTGGACCATGAATAGGCCGCGCCCGGAAAGGCCGCGTCCAGAACGACCGCCGCGCCGGAACAGAGCGTGGTATCGTTGCCCAGGTCCACGGCGGGAACGGGCAACACCGTGATCGTGATCGCATCGGAGGCGGAACATCCGCTCACCTCGGCGGTGACCGAATAGAAACCCGACGTTCCCGCGTTGATCGTTGGCGAGGTCGCGCCCGTGGACCACAGGTAGCTCGCGCCGGGCAGCGTGGCGTCCAGCACGATCGATCCACCAGCGCAGAAGCTCGTGTCGTTGCCCAGGTCGATGGCCACCGGCGAAAGCACGTTCACCGTGATCGCATCGGTGGCCACGCAGCCGTTCAGGTCAACAACCACCGAGTAGGTGTTCGCCGCGCCCACCGTGATCTGCGCGGAGGTGGCGCCCGTGGACCATGAATAGGCCGCGCCCGGAAAGGCCGCGTCCAGAACGACCGCCGCGCCGGAACAGAGCGTGGTATCGTTGCCCAGGTCCACGGCGGGCAGGGGAAGAAGGGACAATTGCATCGTGTCGTTCACCGAGCAGGCGCCCTGGGTGACCTCCACCCAATAGATGCCCGCGCTGCCCGTGAGGATCGTCGGAGTGATGGCGCCCGTGCTCCACGCGTAGCTCGCGCCGGGAAGTGTCGCATCCAGCAGGTGGCTTTGCCCCGAGCAGATCGCCGTGTCGGGGCCCAGGTCCACCGCCGACGGGCTCGCATAGGCCACGACGACATCATCGATCGCCCAACAACCCGATGCGTTGGTCAGTTGCACGGTGTAGGTGCCGGGGGAAGCGACCAGGTGCGTGGCGGCGGTCGAGCCATCCTCCCACAGGTAGCTCACACCTGCCGCCGTCGCATCAAGCAGCAGGACCTCGCCCGGACACAGCGTGGTGTCGTTGCCCAGATCCACGACCGGCGGCGGCGCCACGCTCACGGTGATCGCATCGCTCACGCTGCAAAGGCCCTGGTCGACGACCACCGAATACGTGGCCGGTGCGCTCACGCTGATCGTCGGGGTGGTGGCTCCCGTGCTCCAGGTGTAGGTGGATCCCGCCAGCGTGGCATCGAGCAGGAGCGAGGTGCCCGTGCAGATCGTGGTGTCGTTGCCCAGGTCGATCGCCGTGGGCGAGGCGTAGGCCACGTCGATCGCATCGGTGCCCGTGCATCCGTTCGCATCCGTCGCGCTCACGGAGTACGTGCCGGTGGCGGTCACGTTGAAGGTCGCGGCGGTGGATCCGTCCTGCCAGGCATGCGTCAGGCCGGCCCCGGATGCGTCCAGCAGCAGCGTGGCGCCGGGGCATAGCGTGGTGTCGTTCCCGAGATCGATCACCGGCAATGGCAGCGAGGCGATGGTGATCGCGTCGCTCGCCGTGCAGTTGTTCACCGTCACGTCCACGGAATAACCGCCGACCCCCACCATGATGGCATTGCTCATGGCACCGGTGCTCCACAGGTAGGTCGCGCCGGGCAACGTGGCATCCAGCATCATCTGGTCGCCTGCGCACAGCGCGGTGTCGTTCCCCAGGCTGAAGGCCGGCAGCGGCGTGAAGCTCACGTTGATCGAATCGCGCACGGGGCATCCGTTCTGCGTGGCCTCCACCCAGTAGGTGCCGCTGGTGGTCACGTTGATCCCGTTCGTCGTCGCCCCCGTGTTCCACAGGAAGTTCGCTCCGGGCACGCTGATGCCCAGCGGCACCACGTCGCCGGCGCAGGCGGTGATGTCGGCGCCGAGATCCACCACGGGCGGGATGAAATTGGAGATCGTGATCGCGTCGGTGCCCGTGCAGCCGTTCACCGTCACGTCCACGTCGTAGGTGCCGGGCAGGGCCGCGTTGAACGTCGAGGCGGTGGATCCATCCTGCCAGGCATAGGTCGCACCGGCTTGCGCGGCATCGAGCAGCACCGCCTCACCCGGACAGACGGAGGTGTCGTTGCCCAGATCAACCACGGGGATCGGGTCGTAGTTCACTGTGATCGCATCGCTGCCCGTGCATCCGTTCACGGCGACGTCCACGTCGTAGGTGCCCGCGCCGGTCACGTTGAAGGTGGGGCCCGTCGATCCATCCTGCCAGAGGTAGGATCCGCCGGCGGTGGCGGCGTCCACCAGGAGGCTTTCCCCATCGCAGAGCGTGGTGTCGTTCCCCAGGTCCACGACCGGGATCGGGTTGTAACCCACCGCGATCGCATCGCCGCCCGTGCAAGCGCCAACGGTCACGTCCACGGCGTAGGTGCCCGCGTCGGTCACGTTGAAGGTGGGGCCCGTCGAACCATCCTGCCAGAGGTAGGATCCGCCGGTGGTTGTGGCGTCCACCAGGAGGCTTTGCCCATCGCAGAGCATGGTATCGTTCCCCAGGTCCACCACGGGGATCGGATCGTAGTCGACCACGATCGCGTCGCTGCCCGTGCATCCGTTCACCGTCACGTCCACGTCGTAGGTGCCGGCCGTGTTCACGTTGAAGAAGGCCGAGCTGCTTCCGTCCTGCCATTGGTAGGTGGCCCCGGCGGTGGACCCGCTCAACAGGAGCGATGAGCCGTCGCACAGGGTGGTGTCGTTGCCCAGGTCGGGCGTGGGGTAGGCCTGCACGCCCACGGTGATCGCGTCGGTGTGATAGCAGAAGGGGATCAGCGAGATGTCGTCGAGGGCGAAGTCGTTGCCGCCGTTCTGGAGGAAGAGGTCATCGATGCAGATGGTGGCCGAGGTGGCCGCGCCGCTGTTCCACACGATGGAGAAGTTGGCCCACGAGCAACCGGAGATCGTGGGGGAGAAGGTGCCGCCCACCGGCACGCCGTTCACGCGCGTGCGCAGCACCGGCGGATCCCAGTTCACCATCGAGGTCGCCCAGTAGGAAAGGACGTGATCGGTGTTGGGGCTCACCGCGACGGTCTGGCACCAGATGTTCACCCCGGCGCTGGCGTGCCCGTTCACCACCAGCATGTTGCCGCTTCCGGTGGTGTGATCGGTGCAGGGGTTGAAGCCGCTGTGCGCGTTGGTGCCGAGGGTGGTGATGAAGATCGATCCCTGTCCGTCGCACGGGCCAAGCGGACCGGCGATGTTGTAGATGTAGCCGGAGCTGAAGCCCGTGTTGCCCGCGCTGAAGTCCCCGTTCACCACCAGCTCGTTCACCGGGCTGATCAGCAGCGCATCGAGCGAGTAGGTGCCCGGCGTGCCCACGGTGATCGACGCCGCGGTGGATCCCGTGCTCCAGTCGTAGCTCGCGTAGCCCGGCGGACCGGCAAGGACCAGGTTCTGCCCGGCGCAGATGATCGTGTCGTTCCCCAGGGAAAAGGAGCACTGCTGCCCCACGGCGGCGGAACCAGCCGGCAGGATGGCCAACAGGAGGCTATGGACAAGGGTTCGCAACGGCTGGAACGCCCGGGGACTGCTCGCGCTTTCAAAGATCGTACCTGCCGACCGGTCCCCCGGCGGGCCTTCGACGGAGAGTTATCCATGGGGGGCGGATGGCGCTGGATCCCGGGACGCGTCGCTCAATGCCGTCGTTCGGCCTGCACCACCACGTTGAGTCCGTACAGTTTCAGCGGCCGCACCGTCGCGAAGCGTGTTCCCAGCCGGTCGACAAGCATGCGCACCCGCTCACCGGCAACTTCGGTGTGCGCGATGGTGTTGATCAGGATCAGGCCATCCCTCGCGGTCAGCGCGTCGAGCCGGTCCAGCGTCGCAGGCTCCAGCAACGCGCCCGGGAGATCCTGCTCGGTGAACAGGTCCACGGCGATCAGGTCGAAGGGGCCGGACAGGTTTGCCAGTTCCGCGAAGGCATCCCCCACGATCACCGTCAGGTCCGCGTACCGGTCCAACCCGAAATGCACGCGTGCCAGGCGCACGACCTGGGCATCGTCATCCACCGCCGTGATCGGCGCGGCGATGCCCAGTTCATCGCGCAGGATGCGCAGGATGCTCCCGGCGCCCAGGCCGAGCACGAGCACGCGCCCGATCCCGCGGTCCTTCAGCCGCGCCGCGCGGAAGGCGCGCTGCCACACGGTGTGCAAGCCCCCGAAACTCTGGTTGGCCGTGGCGCTGTTCAGCACCAGGCGGCCGTTCTCCCAGCTGACCTCCAGCGGGCCGTGGCGGCCCCGGGTGTGTTCCACCCTCACCGGCCAGAGGTGGCTCAACGCGCGGGCGAGCAGGTCCATCGGCGTCAAAGATGGCGGTCCGCCGCCCGGCTACTTTCGCGCCCCCGCTTCTTCGCCCATGGCCCTCACCACCATCACCAGGTACAAGCTGCGCAAGCTGCTGAAGTACGCCCTGGTGACGCAGGGCGTGGCGCTGGTGCTGATCCTCTTCAGCGGCGAACACATCGAGCCTCCCGACTTCGCCTGGCTGCTGCTGGGCCTGTGGACCGGCGTGCTGGAGGAGTTCCTCTTCGGCCGCCGCTTCCGCGCGCTGGTGATCCCCCTGCAGTTCATCGGCAAGGCGGTGCTGGTGAACCTGCTCACCATCGCCCTGATCGCCCTGGCCTTCGCGCTGAACCGCGAACAGCAGCTGCCCTTCATCACCCGCGAGGGCGACGCGATGGCCGACGTGTTCCTGATCGCGCAGTTCTACCGCACCATGGTGCGCGTGCTGGTGGTCACCTCCATCGCCATCCTCATCGTGCAGGTGGAGGAGCTCATGGGCCGCCGCATGTTCCTGGGTTTCCTGTTGGGGCGCTACGACAAGCCCATCTCCCAGGACCGCATCGTGCTGTTCATGGACCTGGCGGGCAGCACGGCGCTGGCCGAGCGGCTGGGCGACCTGCGCTACTTCCGTTTCCTGAACAAGACCTATTCACTGATGACCGACGCGGTGCTGCACAACGAAGCCGACATCCACAAGTACGTGGGCGATGAGGTGATCTTCACCTGGCGCATGAGCACCGGGCTGCGCCACCAGAACTGCCTGGACCTGTTCTTCGACATCAGGGAACGGCTCGCGGCGCACGCCAACGACCTGGAGCGCGAGTTCGGCGTGGTGCCACGGTTCCGCGCCGCGCTGCACGGGGGGCGCGTGATCACCGCGCAGACCGGCCACATCAAGCGCGCCATCGATTTCAGCGGCGACGTGATGAACAGCACCTCGCGCATGCTCACCCTGTGCAAGCACCTCGATGCCGGCCTGCTGGTGAGCAGCGACCTGCTGGCGCGCATGCCCGAGGCCTCCGGCCGCTTCACCATCGGACCCGAGCACGTGGTGCCCGTGAAGGGGAGGAGGAAGGAGGTGCAGGTCAGGGTGGTGGAGCGGACCGGGAATTCGTGAGCCCGCGGGCCCTGGCCCCGTGCGCACCCCCTCTCAAGACCCACCTTCCGCGGCCTCAGGGCCGCGGTCCTTCCAGAACGGCTTCACCACCAGGTAATAACACCCCACGCACAGCAGCCCGATCACGAAGAACACGGTCGCGGGCGGGCGCGTGCAGTCGTTGCAAAAGAACTCGCCCAGCATCCAGATCCCATTGGCGCAGATCCAGCTCACCACCGCGAGGGAGTGGAGGAACTCGCCGATCACCCGGCGGAAGCGCCACGCGATGTATGCGGCCATCGCCAGGGTGGGCACGAACATGATCACCCCCGCCGCGCGCCAGTCCAGCACCCAGCAGACGTCCTTCACCAGCCACAGGACGATGTGGAGGTTCTCTCCGGCGCGCAGGTTCCTGAACATGTCGAAAAGGTTGCGGGCCAAAGATGGCGGCCGGCGCACGAGCGGTGCGCTCCGGTAGCTTTGTGCCGCTCCCCATGCGCACCTTCCTGCTGACCTGCCTCGCCCTGGCCTGCCTGAGCGCCCGGGCCTTCCACATCGAATTGCATGGCGTGGTCACCGAGCACTTCACCGGCGAACCCGTGCGCGACGTGCAGGTGCGCATCGTGAAGGACGGCATCGAGCGCGAAACGGTGATCACCCGGGGCAACGGCCAGTACGAGTTCATCCTGGACCGCGGCTACACCTACCTGGTGTGGTTCTACAAGGACGGCTGGGTGACCAAGCACGTGAAGATCGACGCGACCAGGATCCCGCCGATCCCCGACGTGCCCTTCTATGACATGGACGTGCAGATGACCCTGTTCCGTTGGATCGACGGCGTGGACCTGACGATCTTCGAGCAGCCGCTCGGCCTGGCCGAATACGTGCACAGCGTGCGCAAGCTCACCTGGGACATCGAGTACACCGAGGCCCTGCGGCCGCGCGTGGCCGAGGTGATGGACGCCTACGAACGCCGCGTGGGCAGCAGGACCAGGGTGCGCAAGGACAGACCCACCGGACAATGAGGCCCGCGGCGATCCTCGCGCTCATCTCGTCGCTGGCATGTTCCGCGCAGGATTGGGACCTGTACGTGAGGGGTGTGATCACCGACGAGCTCACCGGCGAACCCATCCACGACGCCGGCGTGGAGGTGTGGGACCAGTACGACGCCGATTACGACGGCGAGGTGCATCCCGGCGTGCGTGGCGATTACGAGGTGCAGTTGTACACCGGTGGCAACTACGTGATCGAGTTCACCGCGCCGGGCCATGTGACCCGGCAGGCGGTGGTGGACGCTTCGAACGTGGGGCGCGAGGTGACCGGGGCCATCGCATGGCGGATCACCATGAACGTGAAGTTGAAGCCCGCCAAGGCCGCCACGGAACAGGATCCGGGGTCGCAGCTGTTGGGGCAATGCGTGTACAGCAGGGAGTCGAAGGACCTGCGCTGGACCACCGCCGAAGCGCGCAAGTCGTTCCCGATCGAACGCTATGATGAACAGCGGATCGCGGCACACGAAGCGATCGTCGATTCGGTGTACGCGACCGAGGGCGGCATGATCGATGGCGAGGTGAAGGACCATTGGACCGGCGCACCGATCGGTGGCGCGCACGTGCATGTGGCCGCGGCCGACGGCTACACGCTCGATCTCGACACGGATGAACTGGGCTACTATGCCTTCACCCTTCCGTATGATCGGATCTACACGCTCACCTATTCAAAGCCGGGTCTGGTGAGCAAGGCCGTGGAGCTGGACATGAACCACGTGCCCGAGGAGGAGCAGAAGCGCAGCTTCCGCACGGTGGTGGACATCCGCCTGTTCGCCGAGATCCCCGGCGAGGATTTCTCCTTCCTGAACGAGCCGGTGGGCAGGGCGAAATGGGATCCCACGGCCGGCAACATGGCCTGGGACATGGAATACATCCGCCCGCGGCTGGAGAAGATCGAGGCCATTCTCGAACGGCATCCACCCGGGCGTTGAGTCGAAAGTTGAAAGTCGAAAGTCGTAAGTACCGGGGATCCACTTGCGACTTTCGACTTTCAACTTTCGACTTCTTTCATCAGCTTGATCGCCTCCACCGCCTCCTTCACATCGTGTACGCGAAGGATCGAGGCGCCCTTCATCAGGGCGATGGTGTTCAGCACCGTGGTGCCGTTCAAGGCCTCTTCCGGTGAGGTGCCAAGCGTCTCATTGATCATGCGCTTGCGCGAAAGCCCGACGAGGATGGGATGGCCCAGGGCCCCGAGGTGATCGAAGCCGGCGAGCAGGGCGAAGTTGTGCGCGGTGGTCTTGCCGAAACCGAAGCCCGGATCGATCACCACGTCGGCGATGCCGGCGGCATGGGCCGCCGCGATCCGTTCGCTCAGGAAATGGGTGACCTCGGCCACGACGTTCGTGTAGCGCGGATCGTGCTGCATGGTGCGCGGCGTGCCCTGCATGTGCATGAGGACGTAGGGCACGTTCAACGAGGCGACCGTCGGCAGCATGGTCTCATCCAGCCTTCCCGCGCCGATGTCGTTCACCAGGGACGCGCCGGCCTCCACCGCGGTGCGGGCCACGTGCGTCCGCCAGGTGTCGATGCTGATCCACGCTTCCGGAAAACGCGCCGCCAGCGCCTCGATCACGGGGGTCACGCGGCGGATCTCCTCGTCCTCCGGCACCCCGGGTGCGCCGGGGCGCGAGCTGGCTCCGCCGATGTCGATGATCGCTGCGCCTTCCATCAGCATCCGGTCCGCACGCTCCAAGGCCACGTCCACCGCCTGCGCGCGGCTTCCCGCGAAGAACGAATCGGGCGTGGCGTTCAGGATGCCCATCACCAGCGGGAAGCGCGGCCGCACCAGCCGGCCTCGCAGGTTCCACTGGATATCTTCGGCGCCGTTCATGCGGCCGAAGCTCGCTGATCCGATGGAAAGAACGCTGGAACAGTACGACACCGCCGTGGCCGAGTGCCTCGCGCTCTTCGGGCAGAAGGCGCAGGACTACGGCACGGCCTGGCGCATCCTCCGCGTGCCCTCGCTCACCGACCAGCTCTTCATCAAGGCCCAGCGCATCCGCACCCTGCAGGAGAAGGGCGAGAGCAGGGTGGGCGAGGGGATCCGCCCCGAGTTGATCGGCATCGTGAACTACGCGGCCATGGCGCTGGTGCAACTGGATCTGGGTGCCGCGAGCGAACCGGACCTTGATGCGCGCTCGGCCCGCGCGAAAGTGGAAGCGAAGATCCACCTCGCGCGCGACCTGATGACGCGCAAGAACCACGACTACGGCGAGGCCTGGCGCGAGATGCGCATCGGCTCCCTGGTGGACCTGATCCTGATGAAATTGCTCCGCATCAAGCAGATCGAGGACAAGGGCGGCAGCACGCTGGTGAGCGAGGGCATCGACGCCAACTTCCTCGACATCATCAACTACGCGGTGTTCGGGTTGATCTTGATGGGGGAGGGGGCGCGTTGATCAGATCTCGAAGTCGATCCGCTTCACCAGCGTCGATCCATCCTGGTAGGCGCAGATGCTGTACTGCCCGCGCCGCCAGCCTTTCACCGTGAGCGCGATCTCGATGCTGTACCGGCCGGGGCCCAGCGCGCGGTCGCGGCCCAGTTCGGTGAGCGTCTTGCCCTCGGCGTCCTTGGCCAGGATGGTGATGGTGGAGTTGTTGGTCAGCCGGAAGTCGATGGTGCCCGTGATGCGCGAGGGTTCGTTGGAGAAATGCACGTCGTCCTGCATTTCATCATAGCTCACCGTGTACCAGGGGATGGGCTGCCCGGTGATCTCGCTCACCTTGCGGCGCAGCGCGTCCACCAGCGCCATGTCCTCGGCGCGGATGGATCCGATCGGCCGCTCACCCGTCACGGCCCACACGGCGAAGAGCACCGCATCATCGGGGAAGCTGCCGGCGTTGATGAACCCGGCCAGCTCGGTCAGTTGCGCGTTCGCCTGGTGGCCCTCGGGAAAATGGGCGCCGGTGGCCGGTGCCGCCATGTTGGCCTCGCAGCAGAAAGCACGCAGGTCCATGGTGGCCGAACCGTTCGGCGCGAGCACGAAGGGTTGCGTGCGCACGTTCATCAGGTCCTGCACGGTGCTGTCCTCGCTCACGAAGATCCAACCGGCGGGGATCACCGAGCGCAGGCCGGCGCCCGACAGGTCGCGCACCTCCACGCGGATGCTCTCTCCCATGTGCCTCCCGAGGCCCGAGGCGTTCACCACGATCTTTCCTTCGGCCACCAGCTGACCGAAGCTTGAGGCCGTGGCATCGTTCGGGACGTTCAACGTGAAGGACGGCAGCGTGCCGGGGAGGCATGCCGCGAAGAGGAGGAAAGCGCGGGTGGCCATCGGGAGAGCTTTGCTTCACAACGCCGCACCGGTCGGGATCCTTGCGATCGTTCAGAACCATGTCTCAGCCTGCGTAACACCGTTATCGCGAGCGTCCGAAGCGCGGGCATTGAGGGCTGAGGCGCGAAGCGATCCAACAGGATCTCCCCTCGGATCCCTCGCCTGGATCGCTTCAGACGGCCTTCTTCGCGCAGGCTTGCGCACGCCGATCCTCGCGATGACGTCGCGTGGTCAGAACCGCCGGCGTTGGCTCCGGTCGAAGGTCCACTCCGGCGTGCGCAGCTCATCGCCTTCATCCCGGAGGAACCACGGGCTTCGGTCGGGATCGTCGAGGTTCCGCAGGACGTGGATTTCCTGGGCGGGCATGTAGCTCTGGGCGAGCAGGAAGGCGGTCCGGCCGAGCGCGTCACGGGCCGCGTCCACGACGATCACCGCGTGACCGGGGCTGCCGCCTTCGATGAACACGTCGCCGATCGCGAGATCCCCATCCGCCGGCTTCAGCTGGTTCTCGAGCGACCGGGTGCCCGCGTAGGTGAACACGATGGTGAGGAAATGCAGCAACTCGGCATGCGAGGCGTCCGCTTCGGCGCGCCTCACCCAGCGGCAGCGATCGCCTTCCACCGCGATGCGCTCGCCGCCGCGCCAGCGTTCCCATTCCGCCAGGAAGCCGCTGGTGAAGCGGAAGGCGATCTCGTCCTGGCGACCCGCGGCGAACAGGAATTCGGCACGCAGGCGCATGATGGCATCGGCGCATTGCTGCAGGTCGCGATCGCCAACGCTCATGTCGATCACCGCGACATGCACGTCCTGCCGGCGCTTCAACGAACCGTTGTAGAGTCGCACCGGCGCACCGGCCGCCTTCAGAGGCAACGCGCGCAGCCAGGCGCCGAACGATCCCGGAGCGACTTCCACCGGATGAAAGCCCGGGGGTGGATCAAAGCGGCCGGCGATCGTCCCGGATCCTCCCGCATCCGCGATGTCCGCGACCTGCTGTGCGATCGAAACCTGCGAAAAGACGGTCAGGCAGGCGGCGATCCAGGAAGGATGCATGCCGAAGTGACCGCTGCGATCGCGTGCTCCCATGCCCTGGCGTTGTGCCGCCCGGCCCGGATGGCATCATCCGGCCGCCGTGCGTTCCCCAACGCGCGTTGCAGGCCGATCCGTATCCGGCCGTTCTGCTTCCAAGCGGCATGGCCCGCCCCGATCATCACATCGATCCGCTCATCGCGTGGGGCAACTCCATGCGTCCATCACCGGAGCATCGACCGACGGCTGTACGGCGAGGGCCGGATCGGATCGATCACGCGCGGGCGCCGGCGCTCTCCTTTTCCACGGGAGCGGTGGTGGGTGAGTACCCGAACAGCCGGTTGTCCTTGATCATGTTGTCCACGTACGGCGGCACCAGGTCCTCCCAGCCGCTCCTGCCGGCGCGGATCATGTCCAGCACCGTCTTGCTGAAGATGTGCAGCACGTCGGGGTCGAAGGTCTCGATGTCCACCAGGCGCTTGTTCTCGATCAGGTAGGCGTACAGCGGCTTGAGGCGCGGGTGGATGTGCAGGTTCCGGGTGGTCACCAGCAGGTCGTTCTTCGTGGGCTGGCTGGGGTAGACGTAGATCTTCAGGTCGCGGGTGAAGAGGATGCCGAAGGCCTCGAGCATGCCGCCGTTCAGGTGGCGGTAATACTTCTCATCGAAGACCTCGCCCAGGTTGGTGACGCCCATGATCAAGCCCATGCGCGCCTTGGTGTAGCGGCTGAAGTACTCCACCAGCTTGTAGTACTCCTGGTAGTTGCTGATCAGCACCGTCTGGCCCAGCGAGCAGAGGATGTCGGCCCGGTCGATGAAATCCTTCTCGTCCACGTCGCCCGTATCGCTCTGCAGGTTGTTGAGCGTGATCTCGAAGAGCACCTGCAGGTTGTTGCGGTCCACGCGGTTCTCCTTGATGAACATGTTGTACCCGTTCATGATCATGTCGATGTTGACCTTGGTGACGGGACGGAAGGAGCCGCGGATGGCGAGGATGTTCTTCTTGTAGAGCGCGTCGGAGGCCTGCAGGTTCTGGCCGTCGGGACCGAAGATCACCGCGTCGGTATAACCTCGCTTGACCAGTTGCAGGCTGAGCAGGCGGTTGTCCACCTGGGTGAAGTCGGGGCCGTTCATCTGGATCATGTCCACCTCCACCACGTGACGGCTCACGTTGTCATAGAGGCTGGTCATGATCTCGTTGGGGTCGCCGTAGTGGAACATGCAGCTGTAGAGCAGGTTCACGCCCATGATGCCCAGGCTTTCCTGCTGCAGGCTGATGTCCGGATCGTGCAGCCGCACGTGGATGATCACGTCGCTGGTGGGCCGGTCGGGGGCGGTCTGGAAGCGCACGCCGATCCATCCGTGGCCGCTGTGGGGCTGTTCGTAGGTGCTGGCCGCCATGGTGTTGGCGAACGTGAAGAACTTCTTGGTGGGGTGATCGGCGCGGTTCAGGCGGTCCACGATCAGGCCGTACTCATGGCTGAGCATGTTCTGCAACCGGCCCTCCGTCACGAAGCGGCCGCTGGGTTCGCGGCCATAAATGGCGTTGCTGAAGTCCTTGTCGTAGGCGCTCATCGCCTTGGCGATGGTCTGGCTGGCGCCGCCGGCGCGGAAGAAGTGACGCACGGTTTCCTGCCCGGCGCCGATCTCGGCGAAGGTGCCGTACAGGTCGGCGTCGAGGTTGATCTTCCGCGCCTTCTGGTTGGGGCTGAGGGGAACGCGATGGTGATCGTTGGGGCGGATCATGTGCTCGAAGGGCTCCGGGCCCGGTGTGCCAAAGGTAGCGGGATCGCCGGCCGCCGTTGAGAACGATCACGGGCATCGGGCAGGTGTATTCCCCGGGCAGCGGTGGTGGGGCGCGGGCCCGACCGGCATCGGGGATCGCCCCCTCACGCCCTTCCCTCCAGCATCCTCTTCAGCTCGAACATCTCGTCCCTGAGCCGCGCGGCCTCGATGAAGTCCTGTTCCCTGGCCGCCCTGCGCATGCGCTGCTCGGTCTCGGCCACGGTCTTTTCCAGCTGCGCGCGGTCCATGTACTTCACCACCGGATCGGCGGCCACGCCGGGACCCTCGGGTTCGATGTAGGCGCGGGTCCGGGCGGCGCCGTGCGTGTCGATCACGGCGGTCTGCCGCAGCACGTCGGCGCGGCGGCGCACGATGGGTGCGGGGGTGATGCCGTTCACTTCGTTCCAGGCAAGCTGTTTCGCACGGCGTCGATCGGTCTCGTCCATGGTGCGCCGCATGCTCTCGGTGATGGCGTCGGCGTAGAAGATCACCAGGCCGTGTACGTTGCGCGCGGCGCGGCCCGCGGTCTGGGTGAGCGAGCGGTCGCTGCGCAGGAAGCCCTCCTTGTCGGCGTCGATCACCGCCACCAGCGAGACCTCCGGCAGGTCCAGCCCCTCGCGCAGCAGGTTCACGCCCACCAGCACGTCGAAGAGGCCGGTCCGCAACTGCCGCAGGATCTCGATCCGCTCCAGGGTCTCCACTTCGCTGTGGATGTAGCGGCACTTCACCCCGTGCTTCAGCAGGAACTCGCTCAGTTCCTCGGCCATGCGCTTGGTGAGCGTGGTCACCAGCGTGCGCTCGCCTTTTTCCGTGCGTTGGTTCACCTCGTGCAGCAGGTCGTCGATCTGGCCTCGGCTGGGGCGCACCTCGATCGGTGGATCGAGCAGGCCGGTGGGCCGCACCACCTGCTCCACCACGATGCCTTCGCTGCGGCGCAGTTCGTAGTCGGCGGGGGTGGCGCTCACGAAGATGGTCTGGCCCATCATGCCCTCGAATTCGTCCATCTTCAGCGGGCGGTTGTCCATGGCGCTGGGCAGGCGGAAGCCGTATTCCACCAGGTTCTTCTTCCGGCTTCGGTCGCCGCCGTACATGGCGCCCACCTGCGGAACCGTCACGTGGCTCTCGTCGATCACCAGCAGGTAGTCGTCGGGGAAGTAGTCGATCAGGCAGAAGGGCCGGTCGCCGGCCTTGCGCCGGTCGAAGTAGCGGCTGTAGTTCTCGATCCCGCTGCAATAGCCCAGTTCGCGCA
>CAYMXP010000045.1:0-27160 GCA_964394425.1 uncultured Chryseobacterium sp.
GCCATGGCCCTGAGCAGCGTGAGCGTGGTGAGCAATAGCTTGCGGCTAAGGTGGGCGGGGTTGGGGTAGGTAGTGAGTACCCGATCATTCAACGACGAACCGTGCGCTAACGACCCGATCGCCCTGTTCAAGTGAAATGACATACGTTCCCTGGGATAATGCTTTGCTGCCCATCTGGAAACTTAAATAGTCCATGCCGTTCGCAGGTGGATGCATCACCTGAACAAGACGTCCGTCCGCCGCAAATACGTTAATTCTAACATCAACATTCGGATCCACTCCGATCACGAACAATGAATTGGTCGTCACCGGATTTGGATAGATCAACCATTCCGATGACCAGGCAGGGCCGGAACATCCATCAACGGTCCCTGCGGGCATGTAATGATATATCCCCTTGTGATTACCGAACCAGATCGAACCGTCATTGGCAACAAGACTGTGCGTATTGGCCGGTGAAAGCCAGTAACCCGAAGTATCCGCAATAACAATGCTTTGCTGATAGTCGTATGTCGAAACGTAGTCGGGGTAGTTATCATACAAGTACATCATACTGTCCTCAAGCGCACCGGCTCCACAAAAGTCTCCTGTGCCAGTAAGGTCAAAGTTGATGACCGAATCATTTCGGATGTGCGCCACGCCGTTGAAATATCCCACCCAAACATCGTTGGAAGATCGCACTGACAACTTGGTCGCAACACGATTTGCCAACGCCGGCGTCCAATTCAACCAAGTGGTCCATGTGTTGTTGCCGTACCTGAAGACTCCCCCGCTGGTCAATACCCAGATGTTATCCATCTCATCGATCTCGATCGCTTGGATAAGCTGGCCTTGAAGCGGCGAGTTCTGTTCATGATAGATCGTAGTGGTACCATCGATCGAATGGGCAAGACCTTCATGGACGTTGGGGTTGCCCATCTGATCATACGTGACATAGCCGAACGCGTCATACCATAGCCCACCCTGATCGTCAACAGCGACCTCCGTGTACAGAACGCCATAAGACATGGGCTGCGGGCTTGGGATCATCAACGAGTCCACTCTGGACCCATTGAGCACCTTGATGATCTTGTTGTTCCAAAGGCGAACAAAGAATGCGCCATCATGCGCTGCGGCCGCATCGGTGATGTTCGGCGACCTGAACACATCATGCCATGTACATGCGGTCGACCGGGCCCAGACGCGATAAGCATCGTACCAGCCATCATACTCCTCCACCAAGAAAAGTATCTTTCCATCAAGTCCCTTCATGATGCGGCGTACATGGGTGGAAGAGATCGGGGAATTGCCCAGGAAGTATTCATTCCAAATGCCGTTGCGCAACTCATACAAAGTGCCATCGTTCGAAGTCGTGAACACATGACCTGCGGCTGGGCTGAACACGGCGCCCAAGCTCGGCTTGGTTATCCCCGAGTTCGTGTCGTCATACCTGGTGAAGATCCCGTTCGCGAAGGAGATAAGCCCGCCTTTACAGTACGTACAAGCCGTGGAACCGAAGAGCACGGTGCTGTACATTGTCACAAACAGTTCACCATCAGGAGCTACATCCATCCCATATACCAGGGATGGAATGATGGGTGAATTGCCCGAGTCAAATGAGTTGTCGACCGAATCCCCATTGAAGTGCTGGATCGCACCTCCGCACCTTATCCATACTCCACTCAAATCCGCATCCAGTTCAGAAATGGAAGATCCCGCGATCGCTGAATTATCCTGGTTCCAAAACGACCATGCCCCTGAATGGAAGCGCAGCAGACCTAGGTTCGTGGCAACCCACACAGACCCATCAAGTCCAGCCTCGATCCCATTCACGAAATAAGACGGGGTCGGCAACGGGGAATCCGCACCGAAGTAAGTGTGAACAGCCCCCCCAGATCTTCTTACCATGCCTTGGTCGGCAGCGTGCCATAGTTCGCCGTTCACGAAGAGGAATTCAAATCTGGGCGCCACCACGGGGTCAGCAGAGAGCGAATCCGCCCTGGACCATGCACCGTTCTCGAACTTGAACATCCCGTCCAAGAAAGAAGACCATAGCCCACCTGCCTCATCAAGGCCGAGGAGAGGCCTGCCCTCCGGCAGGTTCGAATTGAATTGATCGTACCATACCTGTTCACCAGTCGCAGGGTTGATCGAAATGATCCCTCGTTCGGAGGAGATATAGACAAGGCTGCCATGCGTGATGATGTCCTTGGGGTCGTGGAAGTTCGTCAAGTACTCCCATCGTTGCGCATCCACAGGGAAGGCAACAAATAATGTCGCACCAATGAACAGCAGCAGTCTCATTTTGTTGGAAGCTGACTAGAAGTAAATGTAAGGGTACTCGCGATCATTCATCGCAATTGCGAATGGCCTACCGTACTTGGTCGTTTTGGCCAAACGCGCACGAACCCCATCGCTTTGGGCGTGGCCCGCATCACCCTCATCGGCACCGACCTCAACGCCGTCCCGCACGCCATCACCCTCTCGCGAAAGAGCGTGCGCCTCATCCGCCAGAACCTCTTCTGGGCCTTCATCTACAACATCATCGGCATCCCCATCGCCGCTGGCGTGCTCTACCCGTTCAACGGTTTTCTTTTGGACCCCATGATCGCCGGCGCTGCCATGGCCCTCAGCAGCGTGAGCGTGGTGAGCAATAGCTTGCGGCTAAGGTGGGTGGGGCTGGAGTGAGGCGAGTTGTTCATGTCGGCGTGCCCCCGAGTGCCACTCCGTGTGACGCGCCTTGCATGCTTGAAAATCCGGCACGTAAGTCCTAATTTTCAACCATGATCCAGCGGTCGGAATACCTCGCAAGGTTGGACAAGGCCCTGAGCCGCAACCCGGTCGCCATGCTCATCGGCCCCCGGCAGGTGGGGAAGAGCACTTTGGCGGCCATTTACGGCGAAGGACGGGAGCTGACGCGTTTCGATCTGGAGCACCCCACCTCCCGCCCCTTGATCGAACAACCCCTGACCATGCTGGAGGGACTGCGCGGCCTGGTGGTGATCGATGAAGCCCAGCGCGCCCCGGACCTCTTTCCCGTGCTGCGTGTGCTGGCCGACCGGGCGGACACCCCCGCCCGCTTCCTGCTGTTGGGGAGTGCATCGCCACACCTCACGCGCCAATCCAACGAAAGCTTGGCGGGCCGCGTGGAGGTGATCGAAGTGCGCGGCCTCTCCATGGCCGAGACCGGCGGCGACCACCAGAAACCGTGGTTACGTGGCGGCTTCCCCCGGTCGTACCTGGCGCGCAATGAAGAGGACAGCGTGAACTGGCGCGAGCAGTTCATCCGCACCTTCATCGAACGCGACCTCGCCATGCTCGGCTTCGGCGCTTCCACGCCTGCCATGGGTCGTTTCTGGGCCATGCTTGCGCACTACCATGGGCAATTGTGGAACGCCTCGGAGCTCGCCGCCTCCATGGGTGTGTCGCAGCGCACCGTGAACCGCTACCTCGATGCCCTGGAGCAAACCTTCATGGTGCGCCGCCTGCTGCCTTGGCATGAGAACGTGGGCAAGCGCATCGTGAAGAGCCCCAAGATCTACCTGCGCGACACGGGCATCCTGCATGCGCACCTGCGCATCGGCACCATGCGCGATCTGCTGCTGCACCCCAAGCTCGGCGCCTCATGGGAAGGGTTCGTCCTCGAGCAACTGCTCACCCTGCTGCCTACCACCGACCCTTATTTCTACAACGTGCATGGTGGATCGGAGCTGGACCTGTTCTTCCTGCACCGGGGCAGGCGCATCGGCGTGGAGATCAAGCGCGAGGATGCACCAAGGATGACGCGCAGCATGCACGTGGCCCTGGCCGACCTGCGGCTGGATGAGCTCTGGGTGCTCTATCCAGGTTCACGGACCTACCCCATGGGCGAACGCACGCAAGCCCTTCCGTTCGGATCCATGGCCACGATCGTTGCCGGCACGGATGCTGGATGAGGGCGGCTGTAGTGAAGCGTGTTGTTCATTCGGGCGTGCCCCTTCGCCACCCGTCATGCCGCATGGGGTCGGGCCACCTGCCTACCGTCAGGCAGGTCCGCTGTAGCCCCGACCGTCCGCATCGCGCGGGTGGCGCTGCGGGGTTCCGCCGGATGACGGACCTCCCTGCCGGCCGGCAGGCGGGCTCGCTGCACACCCGCGCAAGGCGCTACCGGCCGGGGGCTGCCGCTGCTGTCCCTCACGCAATGCTGTGATCACTGCTTGCGCTTCAGCCTTTGGTGCGCACCTTTCGGGTGCAATTCCCTAGGACTCCGCATGCCAGTGTTTCGCCTTCCCGACTATTTGCGGCTCAAACGCGGAGGAGGCAATGCCCCACACAAGCCGATCCTGCTGCTGGCTGTGCTCCGGGCCTTCGATGATGGTTTGATCCGCGAGAACCGGATCGGGCCTACGGCAGAGCTCATCAATCTGTTCAACGGTTATTGGGCGAAGTTGGCACGGGGCGATGGATTCCAACGGCGCTTCTTTCTCCCGTTCTACCATTTGGGCAACGAACGATCCGGGCTTTGGAAGCTGCATACCCTGCCGGGATTCCAGCATGCGTTGACAAGGTCCAATTCGGTAAAGAGCCTTGGTGCGCTCATCGCATTCGATGCTTACGCGGAGCTGCGCCCGGATGTCTTCGAGCACTGGTTGAACCATGAACACCGTGCAACGGACCGGAGAAGCCTCATGGCTGCGTACTTCCCAGGACAAACCATTCCGAGGCAATTGCCCGACCACTTGCAAGAGATCGAGCGGCAGATCGAAACGGACACCCCCGAAGCCTATGTCGCCCGACAGCTGCGGCGTGTCCAGGAGGAAGAGGAGGAAGAGCAGGTGCTGCGCAGCGCCGCCTTCAAGCGCAAGATCCCCGAGTTGTACGGTCATCGCTGTGCGATCACGGGATTGCAGGTGAGCAGCGACCGGCCGGCCAGCCTGATCGATGCCTGCCACATCGTACCCTGGGCCGATTCATTCGACGATACCATCAGCAACGGCATCGCCTTATGCCCGAACATGCACCGCGCATTCGACCGCGGACTGATCGGCATCGCATCGGACATGACCGTGCTGGTCGCGAATGATCTGCGGGAAACCGAAAGCGCCTATGCCATCCGGCCTTTTGCCGGCCAGCGGTTGCTGCTGCCGGTGAATGAGCGGTTCCATCCTGCCGCGGACAATCTGGCCAGGCATCGCGAGCGGTTCGGGTTTTCCCCGATGGCAACCTGATCGGGGCCATCGCAACGATCCGCGGAAAGCATGTCCTGAACGGATGTGCTCCCGCCCGTCCGTGCGCGGCGGCAACCCCAGGAGCCGGCACGACACGCGCCGAGCCAGGGAGGCCATACTTCCCGGCAGAAGGCCGCGATCAACTCCGCATGCGACCCCGGCGGCATCTCCGGTCGGCGGACGTTGACGATCTTTCGGCTGATGCGGTGGATCGGTCCCCGCATTCCCCATGGCTGGATCGCCCCGACCTCTTCTCTGCGCGACGATCCTGTCGATCTCGGCCGGTGGCGCACATCCGCAAGGGCAGGCACCCATCGACACCCTGGACCTGGCCTTCTCCAAGCTCACCATCAACCAGGGCTTGTCGCAGGGCATGATCAACACCATCGCCCAGGACCGTCAGGGCTTCATGTGGTTCGGCACCAAGGACGGCCTCAACCGATACGACGGGTACTCCTTCACCATCTTCCGGCACGACCCGGCCGACAGCACCAGCATCCGCGAGAACACCGTCACGGGGCTGCACCTCGACCGGCACGGCCGCCTCTGGGTGGGCACGCCCACCGGGGTGGACCTCTTCAACGACAGCACCGAGCGCTTCATCCACCTGCCGATCCACCATCCGGATGGCGACTGGGGCAGCGTGGTCCACCTGGTGCTCGACGACAACGGCGACCTCTGGGTGAGCACCACCACCTCCTTCGTGAAGCTCACGTTCGCGCGCCCCTTCACCGGCCACGACCCGCCGCCCTTCACGGTGAAATGGTTCGGCGACGGCTACGCCACCGTGAGCCGCACGCGTGACGGCCACCTGTGGGGCAACATGAACGAATGCACCTTCCGGATCACCCCGCGCCACGGCGGAGCGGACGCGGTGGATACCATCGGCCACCTGGACATGGCCACCAGCGTCCACCAGTTCGGCGCGCTCACCGTGGTGGAGGATCCCGTCCGGAGCAAGGTGTACGGCGTGTACCTGAACGGCATCGCCGAGGTGGACGTGGGCACCGGGCGCATGGATTTCATCTATCGCATCGAGGCCGGCGATCGATGGCTCCAATCGCTCCATCCGGTGATCGATGCCAGGGGCATGATCTGGTTCGCCACCTTCCGGGGCCTCTACCGCTTCGATCCCGCACGGCGGACCCTCTCCCTGATCCGCGCCGCGGACCCGGACATGCGCGAGATGATCGCCACCCTGAAGTGGACCGAGATCGACAAGGACGGCACCATCTGGATCGGCACATCGGGCTACGGCCTGCTGAAGTACGATCCGCGGATCGAGCGCTTCAACACCTGGGCGGACAACAGCGTCCGCGCGCTCGCCACCACGCGCGACGGGCAGCTGCTGGTCTCGCGCTACGACACCTACATCAGCCGTTTCGATCCGCGCGCGCGGCGGTACGCGCTGCTGATCGACCGCTTGGACGCGCGCTGGCCGGCGCAGGGCGCGCGGCTGAGCACCCAGGTCAGCGAGATGACGGTGGAGGACCGGGACGGGGTTCTCTGGTCATACATCGCCGATGGGTACATGGCGCGCCATGATCCCGCCGCGGGCACCCTCGAGCTCTTCCTGCCCGAGCCGTCGCCCGGCGTGGTGGACAACGGCTTCCACTTCCCGCTCCACATCGGCGCCGACAGCGCGTTGTGGTGCGGCGGCGACCACGGGCTGTGGCGCATCGACACGCGCACGAAGGAGTTCAAGGCGTTCGCCTGGCCCATCCTCGCGGTGAACAACCCCTACCCCTTCGTGACCGCCATCCACCACGGCGCCGACGGCATCGTCTGGGTGGGCACGGTGAAGGGCCTGCTCCGGTTCAACCCGGCGACCAACGCGTGGAAGCAGTTCGCCCACGACCCGCGCGATCCGCGCTCGCTCTCGGTGGAAACCGTCTTCTCCATCTGTCCGGATCCCGCGGACCCGGTCAACGTGCTGTGGATCGGCACCAACGGCGGCGGCTTGAACCGCTTCGACGCGCGCACGGAGCGGTTCACCACCTACACGACCAACGAGGGCCTGCCGAACAACGTGGTGTACGGCGTGCTCTCCGACGCCCTGGGCCATCTGTGGATGAGCACCAACAAGGGCCTGTCACGGTTCGATCCGCGCACCGGCGCCTTCCGCAACTTCAGCGTCGGCGACGGGCTGCAGAGCGACGAGTTCAACCGCCATGCCTACTGCAAGGACGCGCAGGGCCGGCTCTACTTCGGCGGCGTCAGCGGCTTCAACTACTTCGACCCGCGCGCGCTGGAACCCGACAGCACGCCGGTGACGGTGCGGATCACCGGCATCCGCCTGATCAACAAGCCGGTGGACTTCGCCGCGCCGGGTTCGCCGCTCGCGCTGCCCGCGCACATGAGCGGGGGCATGGAGATCCCGTACAGCGCGAACATGGTCACCTTCACCTTCGCCACCATGGAGTTCGCCGCGCCGGAGCTGCACGGGTACCGCTATCTGCTGGAAGGTTTCGACGCGCAATGGATCGAGGCCGGCACGGTGAACAGCGCGGTGTACACCAACCTCGATCCCGGCACCTACACCTTCCGCGTCCAGGGCCGCAACCGCGACGGCATCTGGGACACGCGCGGGACGGCGTTCACCCTCACGGTGCGGCCGCCGTGGTGGATGACCGGGTGGTTCTACACCCTCTGCGCCCTGCTGGTCATCGGCGGCGCCCGGCTCTATCTCCGCGGGCTGCGCAAACAGAAGGAGCATCTGGAGCGGATGGTCTTCGTGCGCACGCACGAACTGCGCCGCGAGAAGGACCGCAGCGAGGAGCTGCTGAAGAACATCCTGCCGGTGAACGTGGCGGCCGAGTTGAAGCACCGCGGCAGCGCCGCCGCACGCCACTTCGAGCAGGTCACCGTGCTGTTCAGCGATTTCAAGGAGTTCACCCAGATGAGCGAGCGGCTCACCCCCGACGAGCTGGTGGAGGAACTCAACGTGTGCTTCGCGGCCTTCGACCGCATCATGGAGAAGTACGGCGTGGAGAAGATCAAGACCATCGGCGATGCGTACATGGCCGCGGGCGGCGTGCCCGACCCCAGCGCGGGCGGTCCGCTGGCCGTGGTGCGCGCGGCCCTGGAGATGCAGCACATCATGGCGGAGCGCCGCGCCGAGCGCGCGGCACAGGGTAAGGTCCCCTTCGAGATGCGCGTGGGCATCCATACCGGGCCGGTGGTGGCGGGCATCGTGGGCCATCGCAAGTTCCAGTACGACATCTGGGGCGACACGGTGAACACCGCCAGCCGCATGGAGACCACGGGCGCCGTCGGCGAAGTGAACATCAGCCAGGCCACCTACCTGCTGGTGAAGGACGAGCCGGACCTGGAGTTCACGCCGCGCGGCCGCGTGAGCACCAAGGGCAAGGGGGACCTGGAGATGTACTATGTGCGCACGCGCTCGATCGAGAAACTGAAGGCGATGGCCCCGGTGCCGCCTTCCGCGCCCGCCCTCACTTACGATGAGATGACCGACCGCGACCCGACGCCGGGCGCGGATGGTTTGAAGGACCTGCGCGTGCTGCTGGTGGAGGACAACGAGTTCAACGCCATGGTGGCCGTGGGCCACCTGGAGAACTGGGTGCCCGGCGTGCGCATCGACCACGCGGTGAACGGAGCGCAGGCCGTGGAGCACGTGAAGGCGAAGGGCTACGACGTGGTGCTCATGGACATCCAGATGCCCGAGATGAACGGCTACGATGCCACGCGCGCGATCCGCGCGCTCGGACCCGACAGGTCGCGCATCCCCATCATCGCCATGAGCGCCAACGTGATGAAGGCGGAGGTGGACCGCTGCATCGAAGCGGGGATGAACGACTTCGTGCCGAAGCCCTACAAGAAGGAGGATCTGATGGGCGCGATCCGCAAGGTGGTCAACGCGCGGGCATGAAGAGCCGGCGAAGATCGTTCATCGCGCTCGGCGCCTGCCTGCTGGCGGCCTGCGCGAAAGCACCGGAGGAGCGGGTGCAGCGCGCCGCGCGGGTGAGGGAAGCCGCCGGGCGCGTGACGCGGATCGACGCATCGAACGCTCCCGAGGTCGTTCCCGTACCGCCGGAGCGCACGGTGAAAGGCGGTCCCTTCCTGCCTCCTGCCGGCGATGGCGGCGGCGCCACCGCGCACATGCACACCTATGGCACCGACGACGGCCTGGCGATGGACGACATCAGCTGCGCCTACCTGGACCCCTCGGGGATGCTGTGGTTCGGCACCAATGGCGGCGGCATCTCGCGTTTCGACGGGCATGCGTTCCGGAACTTCACCATGGCCCATGGCCTGCCGGACAACACCATCCTCACCATCGGCGGCGACGGCAGGGGCGATCTGTGGATCGGCACCAGCACCGGCGGGCTGTGCCGCTACGACGGCCGCACCTTCGTGACCCTGCCGGTGAACGATGCCCAGGGTCTGTCGCGCGGCATCACCTGCATGCTGGAAGACCCGGATGGCACGCTGTGGTTCGGATCGCGCGGCCATGGCCTCTACCGCTTCGATGGTTCGGGCTTCACCACGCTCCCGGTGATCGATCCCCAGGGCCGCGACCAGGTGCGCTGCATGGCGCGCACGCCGGACGGCGCCTTGTGGGTGGCGACGCAGGAGGGGCTCGCGCGCCACGATGGCCGATCGTTCCAGGCGCTCACGGGGAACGACGGCGCCAAGCTGAGCGACGTGGAGTCGATGGCGATCGATGCCGCGGGCGATCTCTGGCTCGGCCACGCCGCGGGGGGCGTCACGCAATGCGTCACGGACCGGACGGGAACGCGGTTCATCCCCCATCGCATCCTGGAGGGCGGAACCGTGCGGGTGAGCCAGCTGCTGCCCGATCCGGCCGGCGGTCTGTGGATCGCCAGCCCCTCCCATGGGGCCATCCGGTTCGATCCGCGTTCCGAGGCCGCATCGCAGGCCACCACCTTCGGCACCGGGCAAGGCCTCGCGAGCAACGAGGTGCTCTGCCTGACGCGCGACCGGCACGGCGACCTGTGGTTCGGCACGCGTGGCGCGGGGATCACGCATTATCGCGGGGGTGCGTTCTCCAATTTCCGCGGCATCAAACCCATCAGCATCGCCCAGGACCACCAGGGCGTCCTGTGGGTGGGCACCGATCGCGGATTGGCGCGCTTCGATGGTCACGGCTTCAGCGAACAACGCGATGAGGCCCTCAACGGCTGGACCTATTCCGTGAGCATCGATCCCACCGGCCGCGTGGGTTTCGGCAAGAACATGCTCGATCCGGGAAGTCATGGGATCAGCTGGTTCGATGGCCGCGACTATCACGTGATCGGCGTGGAGGATGACCGCACCTATCCCGACCTCTTCTGGACCTTCCACGACCGGCGCGGGCGCCTCTGGGCCGGCGGGCGCCGCGGGGTGGAGATGTACGCCGCCGGACACCGCACCAGCTACACCACCCGGCAGGGGCTCGGCAGCAACCTGGTGCTCTTCACCGGGGAAGATCGGAACGGATCGATCCTGGTGGGCACCGATGGCGGGGGCTTCTCACGCATCGACAGCACGACCGTGACCACCTGGACCACGCGGGAGGGCCTGCCGCACGGCGTGGTCTGGAACATCCAGGAGGAGACCGGTGGCACCCTGTGGATCACCACGCTCGCCGGGCTCAGCCGTTCCGATGGCCGGAGCTTCCTCACCTTCACCACGCACGACGGCCTGCCCGACGACAACATCAACCAGGCTCTGCTGACGCACGACGGCGGCGAGCTGCTGATCGGGACCCTCAACGGTCTCGCCGTGATCACCGGATGGAAAGATCCCAACGGCGCCGACCTGCCGTTCTCGGCATTGAATGGCGCTCCGAACGATACCGTGGCGCGATACAGCCCGGTGATCGAGGTGTACAACACCGCCACCGGATACCCGGTGAAGGACGTGCAGACGGCCGAACACGCGCTCTTCGAGGACGACCAGGGCGTCATCTGGATCGCCACCGGGAGCGACAAGACCGGCCTGGTCCGTTTCGACCGCAAGGCGATGCGTGCCGACAGCGTGCCCCCCGGTGTCGAGCTGCTGAACGTCACGGTGAACAACGAGCGCGTGTGCTGGTACGACCTCGATGCGGCCGCGGCCGACAGCGCCACGCTCGCCCAGCAGGAGGTGCGCGCCTTCGGAAGGATCCTTGCCCCGAACGAGCGCGCGGCGGAACGCGGGAAATACCGCGGCATCACATTCCTCGGGATCAGGGAACGCTTCCCGATCCCCGAGGGGCTCGTGCTCAATTACCGCAACAACCACATCGGCTTCGAATTCGTGGGCGTGGAGACCGCGCGGCCCGAGGTGGTGGAATACCGGACCATGCTCGAAGGCTACGATGCGCGCTGGAACCCGGTGACACGTCTCGGCACGGCGGATTTCGGCAACATCCGCGAGGGCGACTACATCTTCAAGGTGAAGGCGCGCGGTCCCTCGGGCGCGTGGAGCGAGCCGGTCGAATACCGCTTCAGCGTGTCGCCGCCCATCCACCGCACCTGGTGGGCCATCCTGATCTACGTGCTGGCCGGCGCGGGCGCCATCGTGCTGTTCGTCCGCTGGCGCACCTCATCGTTGAAACGCCAGCACCGGAAGCTCGCCCGCCTGGTGGCGGTGCGGACCGAGGAACTCAGCAGGAAGAAACAGGAGGCTGACACGCAGCGCAGCCGTGCCGAGCTGAGCGAGAAGGCCAAGGAGCAATTCCTGGCCAACATGAGCCACGAGATCCGCACGCCCATGAACGCGATCATGGGCATGAGCGACATCCTGAAGAGCCGGCCGCACGCGCCCGAGCAGGCGAAGTACCTCGCCGCCATCAGCCAGAGCAGCGAGAACCTGCTGGTGATCATCAACGACATCCTGGACCTGAGCAAGATCAACGCGGGCCGCATTGAGTTCGAGCGCGTGCCCTTCGATCCGCGCGCGGTGCTGGCCAACGTGCAGGCCGTGGTGCAGATCCGCGCCGACGCGAAGAAGCTCCCCGTGGAATTGCGCGTGGCCGCGGACGTGCCGCGGTCGCTCCTCGGCGATCCCACGCGCCTGAACCAGATCGTGCTGAACCTGGCCGGCAACGCGGTGAAGTTCACCGAACAGGGCGGGGTGGAGATCGCGGCCACCGTGGGAACGGAGGGCATGGAGGCGGGCCGGGTGGAACTGGTCATCGCGGTGGCGGACTCGGGCATCGGCATTCCGGAGGATCGGATCGAGAAGATCTTCGAGGAGTTCACGCAGGCCTACAGCGACACCACGCGCAAGTACGGCGGCACGGGGCTGGGCCTCACCATCAGCAAGCGGCTCGTGGAACTTCAGGGCGGGAGCATCACCGTGAAGAGCGAGCGCGGAAAGGGCAGCGTGTTCACCGTGCGGATCCCCTGCGCGATCGCCTAGGGCTCTCTTCGCGCGAAGCGATCCACCGGCGCGAGCGGTCCGGCCCGAAGCGACCGGTGAAGGACATCCATGAGCAGCGTCTCGACCGGCATCCCGGTGAAGCCTCGACCAGGCGGCCTCAGAAACCGCCGGCCACGTCGTCCCCGCGCGGATCGGCGCCGCCTTCCAGCCTTCCATCGGGCAGCACGAGGATGGCATCCACGCTGCCGATGGGCGCGCGCACCTTCAACACGTGGCCCATGCGCACCAACCGGAGGCTGTCCTCCGCGGCGATCGCCCCCGCCTCCTCCATGATCGTATCCGGCAGCCACTGGTGGTGGAAGCGCGGGGCCTCCACCGCTTCCTGCATGCCCATGCCGTGGTCGATCACGTTGAGCACCGTCTGGAACACCGAGGTCGGGATCGTCGATCCACCCGGAGTGCCCAGCACCATGAACAACCCGTCGGCGCGGGTGACGATGGTGGGCGCCATGGACGACAGCATGCGCTTGCGCGGCGCGATGGCGTTGGCATCGCCTCCGATGAGGCCGTAGGCATTGGGCGATCCCGGCGCCGCGCTGAAGTCGTCCATCTCATTGTTCAGGAGGAAGCCCGCCCCGCCCACCACCACCGCCGAACCGTACGAACCGTTCAACGTGGTGGTGCAGGAGACGGCGTCGCCCCGTGCATCGACCACGGAGAAGTGCGTGGTATGCCCGGATCCGCGCGGCGGCTCACCGGCATGCACCAGGCTGCTCGGTGTCGCGCGGTCGGCATGGAAGTCGTCCATGCGGCGATCGACATACGCCGTGTCGATCAATGCATCGACCGGCACCTCCACGAAGTCGGGGTCGCCGAGGTGGACCGCGCGATCGGCGTAGGCGCGGCGTTCGGCCTCGACCATGCGATGCACGGTGGCGGTGCGCTGCCGGCCACCCGCCCCGACATCCATGGCTTCCATGCTCTCCAGGCATTGCAACAGCACGATGCCGCCGCTCGATGGCGGTCCCATGCTGATGATGCCATACCCGCGATAACCACCCCGCACGACCGGCCGCCATTCGGGACGGTACTCCCGCAGGTCATCCGCCGTGATGATCCCGCCCCCGCGCTGCATCTCGGCCACGAGGAGCGAGGCCGTGGCGCCTTCATAGAACCCGGCCGCGCCGGCATCGCGGATCCGCTCCAGCGACCGCGCGAGGTCCATGAGCCGGAGCGTGTCGCCCGCCCGCCACCTGTCGCGCGCGGTGTACGCGTTCGGCATGGTGTCATTGCGTCGCAGCCTCGGCAAGGCGAGGTTCAATTCATTTGCTTCAAGCGGCGTGAGCGCGAAGCCGTTCCCGGCCAGATCGATCGCGGGTTGGATCAACCTCTCCATCGGCAGGCTCCCGAGGCTGTCATGCACGGCGAACAGGCCGGCCACGCTGCCCGGCACGCCGGCGGCCAGGTGCCCGTCGAGGCTCAGGGCGGCATCCGGCAGGCCCCGGTCGTCCAGGTACATGTCCATCCGCGCCGCGCCCGGGGCCGTCTCCCGGAAATCGATCGAATGGGCCATGCCGTTGCGCGAGCGGATCAGCATGAAACCGCCGCCCCCGATGTTGCCGGCCCAGGGAGCCACCACGGCGAGCGCCCAATGCACCCCCACCGCCGCGTCCACCGCATTGCCGCCTTCCCGCAGGATGCGTACACCCACCTCGGTCGCCAAGGGGTGGGCGCTCACGACCATGGCGTTGCGCGTCACCAGGCCACGGGTCGCGCCCGGATCGGCGCGCCGCGGGTCCGGGGAAAGAGCGTCGCACGCCATGCACAGGATCGCGATCGGGAAAGCCGCACGGACTCCGAATGGGAACATGGCCGGTCGAAGGTACCCGCGCACGAGGCGCACCGGCCGGGCATGAAAAAAGCGAAGGGGCTTCGCGGCGCCCCTTCGCTTCATTCACCTTGCCCGCCTCACTTGATCGCGATCGTCCTCGCGGGCTTCGCCTTGATCGCGTCCTTGCGCTTGGCCACCGTCAGCCGCAGCACGCCATCGCCGTGGGTGGCCTTCACGCCCGCCTCGTCGGCGATCTCCGGCAGGGCGAAGGAACGGCGGAAGCTGCTGTAGCTGAACTCACGGCGGCGGTACAGGTCCTTCTCCTCCTTCTTCTCTTCACGCTTCTCGCTGCTGATGGTCAGCACGCCATCCTCCAGGTCCACGTGCAGGTCTTCCTTCTTGTAGCCTGGAACGGCCAGTTCGATCTGGAATTCGTTCCCCGCGTCCTTGATGTTCACGGCGGGCATTTCCGCGCCGCGGAAAGATCCCTCCGGAAAAAAGGACCGACCCAACAGCCGGGTGGGAAAATCGAAGGTGTCGTCGTCGAAAAATGTCGGCTCACGTTTGATCAGGTTCATGGTGTGGGGGTTTTTGATGGTTCCGTTCGTGGTCCGATACTACCTCGAACACCCCGCGCCGTCACTGACATCGGGCACCACGGTGGATGATCCCGGTCACGCCTGGAGCCTGTCGCCCCGGGCACCTCAACGGGGTGCCTTGCCGGCCTCCTTTTCCTGCTCCTTGAAGTACTTCCTGAAGAACCAGTTGCGCTGCAGGGCGCGCAGGTCCTCGGTGAGCGTGGCCGAACTGGTGTCCAGGTGGGCGATCACGCGTTTCATGTCGGCGGCCAGGGCGGTGTCGCTGGTGAGGGCGTAGGCGAGCCCATCCTCCCGTTCGAGCCCCTGGGAAAAGCGGCCGATGCGCTGGGTGATCAAGGCCAGGGAGTCGGACACCTGCGCGAGGTTGGCCATCAGCCGCCGCACGTCCTGCTCGGTGGAAGGGTCGCTGGCCAGGGCCCCCAGCGCGCCCTTCCCGCCCTGCACGTCCATCACCACGCCGTTCACGCGCTCGGTGAGCACGCGCGCATTGGTGGCCGCGCTCTTCACCTCGAGGACCGCGGCGCGCACGTCCCTCATCAGGCTGTCGTCGGCCAGCAGCCTGAACAGGCCATGTTCGCTGTTGAGGCGCCGGGCCAGGTCGCGCAGGTCGGTGGTGATGGCCACCACGTTGTCGTTGGAGCGGCCCAGGGAACGCAGCATGGCGTCGGTGTCGAAGCCCTCGCCCGAGGCGATCTCGACCCCATCGGTCAGGGGCCCGCCCGATCCTTCGCCGGGGGCGATCACCACCAGCTTGTTGCCCATGAGCCCGTCGGATGCGATGTGCGCGACGGCGTTCGAACGGATGTGCGCGGCCGCATCCACCCGGACCTTCATGCCCACCCGCACGGACGTGTCGCTGATGATGGCGATCCGCTCCACCGTGCCCACGTCGATCCCCGCGTAGCGCACGTTGTTCCCCTCGCGCAGGCCGCTCACTTCCTTGAACACCGACGCGACGCCGATCGTGCGGCTGAAGAGGTCGCGCTTGCTGCCCAGCAGGTACAGCCCCAGCACCAGCAGCACGGTGCCCGCCAGCACGAAGGCCCCGAGCTTGATGGTCCTCTCCCGCTCCGAGGCCATCACATGGAATTGAAGAACTGCCGCACCTGGGGATCGGTCATCGCGCGAAGATCATCATAGCCGCCCTGAACATGGTTGCGCCCGTCGATCAACACGGCGATGCGGTCGGCGGCCAGGCGCGCGACGTTCAGGTCGTGCGAAATGATCACCGATGAGGTGCCGTACTTGTGCCGCAGGCGCAGGATCAGGTCCACGATCTCCCGGCCGGTGATCGGGTCCAGACCGGTGGTGGGTTCGTCGTATAGCACGATCTCCGGCTTGAGGATCAGGGTGCGCGCCAGGCCGATGCGCCTCCGCATGCCGCCGGACAGCTCGCTGGGGTACATGTGCCCGGTGTGTTCAAGCCCCACGTTCTCCAGCGCCTCCCGCACGAGCGCATCGCGTTCGCCGCCCCCCTGCGCGATCCAATGCCGGCGCAGCGGGAACTCCAGGTTCTCGCGCACGGTCATGGAATCGTACAGCGCGCTGCTCTGAAAAAGGAAACCGATCTTCACACGCAGCCGGTCCAGCGCATCGCGATCGAGCGCCAGCACGTCCTGACCGAGCACGTGGATGTCCCCGCGATCGGGAGGCAGCAGCCCCACGATGCACTTGATGAGGACCGACTTGCCCGAACCCGACTTGCCCAGCACCATCACGTTCTCCCCGCGATGCACGTCGAGGTCGAAGCCCCGCAGCACCTTGTTCGCTCCGAAGGCCTTGTGCAGGTCGCGAACGCGGATCACCACCTCATCGGTGATGTCCTTCACATGCCGTTCGTGCTCCGCCATCAGTTCAATCCGAGGATCTCGGTGACCTGCACGGCCACCAGGTCGAGGACGAAGACGAGCAGCGAGGCCACCACCACCGCGGAGTGCGCCGAGCGGCCCACCCCTTCGGTGCCCTTCTCGGTGGTGTACCCCTTGTAGCAGCCCACCACGCCGATGGCCAGCCCGAAGAAGACCGACTTGATCAGCGCGGGCACCAGGTCGCTGAACACCAGCGAATCGAACACCTGCTGCTGGAACAGGCGCCAGGTGATCATGCCCTTCATGTTCACCCCGATGAAACAGGCCCAGATGGCGATGGCGTCGGCCAGCACCACCAGCAGCGGCACCATGAGCACGGTGGACCAGACGCGGGTGACGACGAGGTACTTGAACGGGTTCGTCCCGGAGACCTCCATGGCGTCGATCTGCTCGGTCACCTTCATGGAGCCGAGTTCGGCGCCCATGCCCGACCCGATCTTGCCCGCGCAGATCAGCGCGGTGATCACCGGGGCGATCTCGCGCACCACGGAGATCGCCACCATGGCGGGCAGCATGGTCTCCGCGCCGAAGCGCGCCAGCGTGGGCCGCGATTGCACGGTGAGCACGATGCCCATGATGAACGCCGTGACGGCCACCAGCGGAAGGGACCGGTAGCCGTTCAGAAAGGCCTGCCGCGCCAGTTCGCGCCACTCGAAGCGCGGCCTGAACGCCTCGCGGAAAAAGCGCATGGTGAACAGGGTGATGTCGCCGGTCTCCCATACCAACTCACGCGCTCCGTTCTTCACGCTCATGATGCGGCCTTCGGCGCAGAAGATAGGTCGCCATGGCATCGCACGACCGCATGGATGGATCGATCGTTCGACGACTTTTTAACAGGTGATCCACGTGCGTTCGGTGGCTACCTTGTCGATGTTCATACATGCGTTGAGATCTCGTTCGTATTTCTGACGACGATCAGCCAAAGCGATCGGATGCGCGATGAGGTTTGTCGGCCTCACCCGCTTTCAAAAAAATGAATACCGCACCCGGCATCATCGCCATGCCCGAACCCGCCACCGCCGGCCCGACTTATGAGCGTGAGGCCGTTCTCCAGGAAGCCCTTCGCTATTTCCACGGAGACGATCTGGCCGCCACCACGTGGGTGAACAAGTATGCCCTGCGCGATGCCGACGGCCACCTGGCGGAGAAGAGCCCGGCGGACATGCACCGCAGGCTGGCGCGCGAGTTCGCGCGTATCGAACGCGGCCACGGGCCGGTGCCCGCGGAAAAGAAGGCCATGCTCTCCTCCTATGGACGGGAACGCCCGCCGCTGGACGAGGCCCGCATCTTCGACCTCTTCGACGGCTTCCGCGACGTGGTGCCGCAGGGCAGCGTGATGGCCTCGCTGGGCGATCCCCACCGCCTGGCCTCGCTGAGCAACTGCGTGGTGATCCCCTCCCCGCTGGACAGCTACGGCGGCATCTTCCGCGTGGACCAGCAGCTGGCGCAGCTCTTCAAGCGGCGCTGCGGGGTGGGCTTCGACCTGAGCACCCTGCGGCCCGAGGGCGCGCTGGTGAGCAACGCCGCGCGCACCAGCACCGGCGCGGTGAGCTTCATGGAGCGATTCAGCAACACCACGCGCGAGGTGGCGCAGAAGGGGCGCCGCGGCGCGCTGATGCTCACCATGGACATCGCCCACCCCGACGTGGAGCGGTTCATCACCATCAAGCAGGACCTGGCCAAGGTGACCGGCGCCAACGTGAGCGTGCGCGTGAGCGACGAATTCCTGCGGGCCGTGGCCGACGATGCCCTGTACACGCACCGCTGGCCCGTCGATAGCGCCCTGCCGGGATCCCCGGCGAAGGCCGGCGCCGGGGAGCCCGTGTTCACCCGCCAGGTGAAGGCGCGCGACCTGTGGAACACGCTGATCGGCTGCGCGCACCGCACCGCCGAACCCGGCGTGATCTTCTGGGACCGCCAGCACCACTACTCCACCTCCAGCGTCTATCCGGGATTCCGCAACGAGAGCACCAACCCGTGCAGCGAGATCGCCATGCAGGGCGGCGACAGCTGCCGCCTCATCGCCATCAACCTGTACAGCTTCGTCACCGACGCCTTCACCCCCGCAGCGCGCTTCGATCACGAACGCTTCGCGCGGGTGACCTACGAGGCCCAACGCCTCATGGACGACCTGGTGGACCTGGAGCTGGAGGCCGTGGACCGCATCCTGGCCAAGGTGGAAGGCGATCCCGAGCCCGACAGCATCAAGCGCGTGGAGCGGGAGACCTGGGAACTGCTGCGCGACACCGGAAGCAAGGGCCGCCGCACCGGCCTGGGCTTCACCGGCCTGGCCGACGCGCTGGCCGGCCTCAACCTCAAGTACGACAGCGACGCGGCGTTGATCGCCACCGAGGACATCATGCGCACCAAGTGCCGGGCGGAGTTCGACAGCAGCATCGACATGGCCATCGAGCGCGGCGCCTTCACCGGCTTCGATCCGGCCGTCGAGCGCACCTCGGAATTCGTCGCCATGCTGGAGCAGGAACTGCCCGAGCTGCATGCCCGCATGATGAAGCACGGCCGCCGCAACATCAGCCTCAGCACCGTGGCGCCCACCGGCACCCTGAGCCTGCTCACCCGCACCAGCAGCGGCATCGAGCCCGTGTACATGCTGGGCTACACCCGCCGCCGCAAGATCGTCGCCGGCGACCGCAAGGCGAAGGTGAGCTTCACCGACGAACTGGGCGACCAGTGGGAGGAGTTCACCGTGCACCACCCGCGCGTGCTGGATTGGATGGAGGCCAGCGGCATGGAGGATACCACGGGCAGCCCTTACGCCGGAGCCACCGCCAACGACATCGACTGGCACAAGCGCGTGCGCCTGCAGGCCGTGGTGCAGAAATACACCACGCACTCCATCAGCAGCACCATCAACCTGCCGGCCACCGCCACGGTGGAGGAGGTCGGCGGCATCTATCTCGAAGCCTGGAAGGAAGGCCTCAAAGGCATCACCGTGTACCGCGACGGCAGCCGTAGCGGCGTGCTGGTGGCCAACGACAAGAAAGCGGGCAGGGAGGAGGGTGGCGAGAAGGTGGCCTACACCAAGCGCCCTGAACGCCTCGATGCCGACGTGCTGCGCTTCAACAACGAGACCGAACCATGGATCGCCGTGGTGGGCCTGGTCGATGGCAAACCCTACGAGATCTTCACCGGCAAGGCCAACGGCGGCTTCGAGCTGCCCAAGTGGGTCACCAGAGGCTGGGTGGTGAAGCGCAAGGACAGCAAGCGCGGCAAGAACATCTACGACCTGGAGTACGCCGATGAAGATGATTACCGCGTGACGGTGCAGGGCCTCAGCCGCACCTTCAACCCCGAGTTCTGGAACTACGCCATCCTGATCAGCGGCATGCTGCGCCAGGGCATGCCCGTGCCCAACGTGGTGGACGTGGTGGCCAACCTGAGCCTGTACGACGCCACGCTGAACACCTGGAAGAACGGCGTGGTGCGCGCCCTCTCACGCTACATCACCAACGGCACCAAGGCGTCGGGGCGCAAGTGCGCCGACTGCGGCGACAGCGAGGGGGTGTACTACGAGGAGGGCTGCCTCAAGTGCAAGAGCTGCGGGAGCAGCAAATGTGGCTGACGGCCCGCGCCCTTCGTTCCTGTCGATCGTCAGGTCCGGCCGCATGGCACGTGGTCACCTTCGCGGTCCTCGCCCATGGAACGTGCATTGACCGCTGACCAGCCGGTAACCGCCGCACCATCCGAAGCGCACCTGGTGGAGGACATCCTGCGCCTCAAGCAGGAGAAGCACGCGGTGATCCTGGCCCACTACTACCAGACGCCCGAGATCCAGGAACTGGCCGACCACGTCGGCGACAGCCTCGCGCTGGCGCAGGCCGCCGAGCGCACCGATGCGCCCATCATCCTGTTCTGCGGGGTGCATTTCATGGCCGAGACCGCCAAGATCCTCAACCCCACACGCAAGGTGCTGCTGCCCGACCTGGCCGCGGGGTGTTCGCTGGCCGATTCCGCGCCGCCGGAAAAGTTCCGCGCCTTCCTCGACGCACATCCCGGCCACGTGGTGGTGAGCTACATCAATTGCAGCGCCGAGGTGAAGGCCATGAGCGACATCATCTGCACCAGCAGCAACGCGGTGCGTGTGGTCAACAGCATCCCGGCCGACAAGCCCATCATCTTCGCTCCGGACAAGCACCTGGGTGCCTACGTGCAACGCATGACCGGCCGGAGGATGCTGTTGTGGGACGGGGTGTGCGAGGTGCATGTGGAGATCTCCGCCGACAAGCTCCGGCTGCTGCTGGGCCGGCACCCCGAAGCCAAGCTGATCGCGCACCCGGAATGTCCGGAGCACGTGCTGGCATTGGCCGATCACGTCGGGTCAACCTCCTCGTTGCTCGCGTTCGTCCAACGCGATCCAGGCGACACCTTCATCGTGGCCACCGAGGCGGGCATCCTGCACAACATGCGACAGGCCGTGCCGCACAAGACGCTGATCGCCGCGCCGGCATACGCCAACAACGCCTGCGCGTGCAGCGAGTGCCCCTACATGAAGCGCAACACGCTGCAAAAGGTGCATGACGCGCTGCTGCACGAACGCCCCGAGATCGTGCTGGATGAACAGGTGCGTGTCCGGGCCCACCGCGCGCTGCGCCGCATGCTCGACCTGGGATGAAGGCGCCGTTGCACGTGATCGTCGTGGGCGAGGGCATCGCGGGCATGACCTTCGCCACGCAACTGGTGGACCGCGCGAACGGCCGGCCGGTGCAGGTGCGCATCCTCTCCAAGGCGGCGGTGGAAGTCAGCAATTCCTATGCGGCGCAAGGGGGCGTCGCGGCCGTGATGCGGCCGGAGGACTCCTTCGACCAGCACGTGCAGGACACGCTTGCCGTGGGCTCGGGGCGCAACGACCCCGCCGTGGTGCGGCTGGTGGTGCGCGAAGGTCCGGCCCTGATCCGCGGGCTCATCGGCATGGGCGCGCATTTCGATGCCGATGCCCAGGGCCGGCTCGACCTGGCGCGCGAGGGCGGGCATTCCACCGCGCGCGTGGTGCATCACCGCGACCGCACCGGCGAGGAGATCATCCGCGTGCTCCGCGACCGGGTGCGCGGTTCGTCATCCATCCAGGTGCTCGAGGACCAGCGTGCCATCGACCTGCTCTTGGCGGGCGAAGGCGGCGGGCGCCGTTGCACCGGCGTGCGCGCCATGGACCTGCGCAGCGGCGACGTGGTGGATCATCGCGCATCCATCGTCATGCTCGCCACCGGCGGCGCGGGGCAGCTTTACGAACGCACCACCAATCCGCTCAGCGCCACGGGCGACGGCGTGGCCATGGCCATCCGCGCGGGCGTGCCGGTGCGCGACATGGCCTTCGTGCAGTTCCACCCCACCGCGCTGTATTCGGGCGGGCGCGGGCCGGCCTTCCTGATCAGCGAGGCGGTGCGCGGTGCCGGTGCGCGGTTGCTTGACGCGGACGGGCTCCCGCTCATGCGCTGGACGCATCCCATGGGCGACCTCGCGCCGCGCAACATCGTGGCGCGCGCCATCCACCGCGCGTTGCAACAAAGCGGTTCGGACCATGTATGGCTCGATGCATCGCCCATCGGAACGGCGCGCTTCGCGAAGGAATTCCCCGCGATCGATCACCGCTGCCGGGCCATCGGGCTCGTGCCCGGCCGCGACCGGATCCCCGTGGCGCCTGCGGCGCACTACCTCTGCGGGGGCATCCGCACCGACGACCGCGGCCGCACCGCGCTTCCCGGGCTGTATGCCGCCGGCGAATGCGCCGGCAGCGGACTGCACGGGGCGGACCGCCTCGCATCGAACTCCCTGCTCGAAGCCCTGGTGATCTCCTCACGGGCGGCCGGCGTGGCGATCGATGAACCGGCGGACCCTTCCGATACGGGCACATCGCTCTTCCGCGCGAACTGGTTGACGCGCCGTCCTTCGGAGAACCTCGTGCGCTCGCTCGCCACCCTGCGCCACGCGATGTCGGCCAACGTGGGCATCGTGCGCGACCGCGAAGGCATGACGCACGCCCTGCGCATCATCTCGCGGCTGGAGCGATCGATCGTTCCCAACTGGGCCAGGCGCCGGTGGTCAAAAGAACTGATCGACCTGCGCGACCTGCTGGCGGTGGCGCGCGGCGTGACGACGGCCGCCTTGAACGAGCCGGTCAGCATTGGCTCACATTACCTGGAGGACCAGCCGGTGAAGGAATGGACCACGGTCCCGGCCCGGTCTATTCTGAGGCCAGGATCCCCCTGACGTCCTTCTCCCCGCACACGTCAGCCGCGTAGGCCGGCCGCCGGACCCAGCTGAGCCGCACCCGCTTCCTCAGCACGATCCACCAGAAGAAGAACGCCGTGGTGAGGACCACGGCCACCGAGATCGCCCAGCGCGGCAAAGATCCAGACAGGTCCACCAGCATGCCATCGGTGGGGTACAGGCCGAACCCGAACAGGGACGGGATCCGGAACCAGTAGTAGCAGGAAACGGCCGTGGCCCCCGCGATCGCCGTCAACGTCCCGTTCTTCACGAACTGCTTCAATGCCGCGAACAACACGCTGCTTACCAGCGCGCCGATCACCGGCAAGGCGTAGATGTCCATCAGTTCCCGCAGGCTCGTGATGCCGGTGTGGTCCGGCACATGGAACCATCCCCATACATAGCCGGGGAAGGCGAAGACCATGAGCATGCCGGCGATCCGGTGGTAGGAGGTCTTGGTGGAGGATCCCGGGCCGATGTTCGGCGTGGTATCGGGGCAGGGGATCACGCAACGATGGCACTGGTCGCAATGCGCGTTGGGCAGTTGCGATCCCGCGTTCGATCCGTACAACTTCTCCACCGGATGCACCGGGCAGAGCCCCGAACACCAGCCGCTCTTCCATTCGAAAAGGAAACCCATGGTCATGGCGACGGCCGCCGTGATCGAGAGCAGCACCGCGGTGGCCATGCCATTGGTGTTGAACAACGCATGGCGCAATGGAACGATGGCGAACAGGGCGACCACCGCGATCAGCGACAACAGGCCCGACGCGGAGACCGGCAGTTTCCGCTTGGCCGACCAGCCCATGTGCCGTGGGAACAGCGCGACCGAAGCCATCGGGCACACGTTCCTCCACAGCCCCACGGCCACCACCACCAGCGCGGGGGCCACCGGGATCAGGATGTTCCAGAACAACAGGATGCCGGTCTCGGGGAAGAAGAACAGGTTGAAAACGATGGTGGCCCCCACCAGCCAGACCAGCGCCTGCACGATCCGCCAGATCCGGATCGACCGTGGGGAGAGCATTGCTCCGGGGCGCAGGCTTGTCGCGTTCATCGGCGTGTTGATCTTGGTCCGTGATTGAGGTCCGCTTTCCTCGGGGCACACCAGCCTTCCGAGGGCAGCGTGGGCCGGGCAATGTGATCAGGAACGACGACCGGGGCCTATGACCGGTGTCAGATCCATGCGCCTCCAAGTGCCAACGCTCCAGATGGTCATGCGAGCCGACCTGCCGCCCATGCGTGCCGATCCGCCCCCCTTGCCCGGCATTGGCCGCGCAGAGGCGATGGCGGATGCTCGGATCTCGATCCGCGCGGATGAACGATCGTGCTCTCTGGCGCATCCGCTCGACACGCACGGCCCCTTTCATGCATGCCGTGATGCCCGACGGCACCGAGGCCGGCCTGAGCGCTCCGAGGGCGGTGAGATGACGCACCGGACCACGCCCGTGCGGGCGGCTGACCGAAGAGGTCGACGCATGACGCCGGTCAGTCCCGGCGTGTGCGCTTGACCGGACCTTCGCGCTTCATGTCCGAGCCGGTCGCCAGTCTTCACTCCTTCCACATCCCTGTGATGGGGCTGGGGTACACGATCGACACCCCGCTGAAGGTGGCGCATCTGGGCATTTCATCGGTGGTCTCCATCATCGAGGACGAACTGGTGGAACGCATGCGGGAATACCATAGCCGCGCGAGCGGCGAGCCGTACACGCCGATCCGGAAACCATCGTCCGACCATCGCGCGCGGCGGATCACCGCGTACCTGGACCTGTTGGGCCGGCTGGTGGACCACAACATGGAACGCGTGCGCGCGGAGCCTTTCACGTCCGGCTCGGATAGCTCGGCCTATTTCGAGATGCTGCCGGATGGATCGGCCTTGAAGGACCGCTACCGATCGATGCTCGCAGCGCCCGAAGGCATCCAACGCGCCGCGATGGAGATCGAGTTGCGGCAGGCCATGCGGGCCGGGGCGATCGACGTGAACATCATGTCGAAGATCGATCCGGTGAACTACGACAAGCAGGGCCATGCGCTGCCACCGGAACACTGCGACGCCATGGCCGCCTTTCGCGGCTTCGCCAACAGCACGCTCGGCTCCTCCGTGGTGCTCAGCGCGGGCTACAACCCGCGCCTCTATGCCTACATCGCCTCGTTCCCCGACTTCCTGCCCGACGCGAAGGGCCACCTGCGCAAGCGCGTGACCTTGAAAGTGAGCGACCTGCGCTCGGCGCTCGTACAGGGAAAGATCCTCGCCAAGAAAGGCGTGTGGGTGTCGGAGTACCGGATCGAATCGGGACTGAACTGCGGGGGGCACGCCTTCCCCACCGACGGCATCCTGCTCGGTCCGATCCTGGAGGAATTCCGCGAGCAGCGCGCGATGATGGCCGACGAACTGCTGGTGGCCTGCAACGCCTCGCTCGCCGGGTCGGGGCGGCCTGTCTTCTCCACCATGCCGCAGCAGCGCATCACGGTGCAGGGCGGCATCGGCACCGCCGCGGAAGATCGCTTCCTCAGGGAACACTACGGCATGGATGGCACCGGCTGGGGCAGTCCGTTCCTGTTGGTGCCGGAAGCCACGAACGTGGATCCCGCCACGCTGCGACAACTGACCGAGGCCCGACCGGAAGACTTCTTCCTGAGCCGGGCATCGCCCCTTGGCGTTCCCTTCCACAACTTCCGCCCGAGCGGTTCCGAAAAACAACGCCAGGCGCGCATCGCCAAGGGGCGTCCGGGAAGCGCGTGCTACAAGAAATACCTCAGCGCCAACACCGAATTCACCGAACAGCCCATCTGCACGGCCTCGCGCCAGTACCAGGACCTGAAGATCAAGCAGCTCAACGCGCAGGGCCTGGATGAGGCGACGCTCAAGCGCGAGGTGGACGCCGTGGTGGAGAAAGACTGCCTGTGCGAAGGGCTTGGCGCCTCGGCGCTGTTGAAGAAGGGCCTGCACCCGGCGCACGGGCTGGAAGCCGTGGCCATCTGCCCCGGACCCAATACGGCTTATTTCTCGAAGGTGGTGTCGTTGCGCACCATGGTGGACCACATCTACGGCCGCGGCGATCTGCTGGCGGGCGTGGACCGGCCTCACATGTTCATGAAGGAGCTGTCGCTTTACGTGGACCATCTGAAGGACGAGGCGGACCGCATGCGACGCGCGGTGAACGCCAAGCAGCAACGGTACTTCGCCGCTTTTCGCGAGAACCTGGAGCAGGGCATGGACCATTATGCGAAGCTCCTGCCCGAGTTGCGATCACGCGCGGCGGCCGACATCCGCAGGTTCCAGGACGACCTGGACCGCTTCGCGCTCGAATTGCGCGATCTGGCGCTGCCCGTGCTCGTGCCCGCCGGTCAGTAGAACACGTCGTCGTAGTGCCTCAGCTGCTCCCGCAGGCTGTCCAGTTGGTCGGGTGATGACCGCTCCGGCAACCGGCCGATCAGGTCCTGGATCGGCAACAGATAGTGATGCAGGGCTTCGTGGGCTTCCCCCTTCATCGTGCAACGCGCGAAGATCATGCCCAGGCGTGCATCGAGCGAATCGTGCAGCACCCCGCTGGTGAGGCCGTTGGCCGGGTATCCATCGACCAGGGCCAGCATGCCCCGGATGCCCTCGGTCGTCTCGGTGTTGGCCTGCCAGCGCGCGCTGTCCGCTTTGACCGCTGCCGTGTCAGCATGCTCATGCATGGCCGTAGGGTGATGTTCATGTTCATGCGCCGTTCCATCGCCGCAACCGATGAGCAGCATGACCACCCCCGGCACGCCCGGGAACAGGATCCTGGTATTCACGTCGCGAAGGTCATCCCGCGATCGAACATGGCCGAATGACCACCGTCAGTCCCGGACCTTGCCCACCCGAGCGATCTTCGCGCCCCCAACGAACGGGCCTGACGAACATCGACATGGACCAACGCAAGACCTCCTGGGCCGAGCCCTACAAGATCAAGATGGTCGAACCCCTCTTCATGACCACCCGCGCGCAGCGCGAGAAGGCCATGGAAGAAGCGGGGTTCAACACCTTCCTGCTGCGCTCCGAGGACGTCTACATCGACCTGCTCACCGACAGCGGCACCAGCGCCATGAGCGACCGCCAGTGGGCAGGAATCATGCTGGGCGACGAGGCCT
>CAYMXP010000046.1:0-25090 GCA_964394425.1 uncultured Chryseobacterium sp.
AAAGCCTTTCACAACCCAAAAGCACAACATGACCGAGGATCAATTGGTGTCACAGCTTGTCAAAGATCTTGACCTGAAAGCCTTTCACAACAATGTCTCGCCGTGCGACCATGCGCCATGTGGTGTCACAGCTTGTCAAAGATCTTGACCTGAAAGCCTTTCACAACCTACTTCCGCATCACCGCACAACAGGCGGGGTGTCACAGCTTGTCAAAGATCTTGACCTGAAAGCCTTTCACAACCGTATGGACAGGAAGGACGCGGAGCGCTCAGGTGTCACAGCTTGTCAAAGATCTTGACCTGAAAGCCTTTCACAACTGCTCGCTACGGAAGGATAGCCCCCCTGTTGGTGTCACAGCTTGTCAAAGATCTTGACCTGAAAGCCTTTCACAACCCCCGCCCGCGCCCCCGCCCCCGCCCGCGGGTGTCACAGCTTGTCAAAGATCTTGACCTGAAAGCCTTTCACAACACAGGGGTACACCGGCACGGTCGTCGTCACGGTGTCACAGCTTGTCAAAGATCTTGACCTGAAAGCCTTTCACAACTACGTGAACCGCGACCTTACTTCCACGGAGGGTGTCACAGCTTGTCAAAGATCTTGACCTGAAAGCCTTTCACAACCATTAGACGAACGTTCTCCCTTCGGATGTGGGTGTCACAGCTTGTCAAAGATCTTGACCTGAAAGCCTTTCACAACCGAATAGGCGTCAAGTATGGATGGCATTTCGGTGTCACAGCTTGTCAAAGATCTTGACCTGAAAGCCTTTCACAACAGCTGCTGGCCGGGGGACAACACGTGTCCGGGTGTCACAGCTTGTCAAAGATCTTGACCTGAAAGCCTTTCACAACCGACGCAGACGGTGGCGCTCACCTACGACGGGTGTCACAGCTTGTCAAAGATCTTGACCTGAAAGCCTTTCACAACATTACGCTGCCACGCCCATAGCGTCGAGGAGGTGTCACAGCTTGTCAAAGATCTTGACCTGAAAGCCTTTCACAACACTGCAGGATCAGCTCCTTGTTCGCGTGAGGTGTCACAGCTTGTCAAAGATCTTGACCTGAAAGCCTTTCACAACGTGGCTGTACGGCGGGTTGCACCACACGACGGTGTCACAGCTTGTCAAAGATCTTGACCTGAAAGCCTTTCACAACTGTTGTTGTGTGGACAAATATATGCTCATCGGTGTCACAGCTTGTCAAAGATCTTGACCTGAAAGCCTTTCACAACCCCGATGCGCTCCGCGAACAAAGCGAGAACGGTGTCACAGCTTGTCAAAGATCTTGACCTGAAAGCCTTTCACAACCGGCAACCGCCTGCTGGTGCGCCAGCACGAGGTGTCACAGCTTGTCAAAGATCTTGACCTGAAAGCCTTTCACAACCCACCGCCCTCGAACCCTGCAGCGCAGGCAGGTGTCACAGCTTGTCAAAGATCTTGACCTGAAAGCCTTTCACAACACAGGACGGAGCATACAGAATTGTGTAGAAGGTGTCACAGCTTGTCAAAGATCTTGACCTGAAAGCCTTTCACAACTCAGCGGGCTCGATGACTACGACATGGCGATGGTGTCACAGCTTGTCAAAGATCTTGACCTGAAAGCCTTTCACAACTGCTTGCGTGCTCACAAGGTCGTTGGAGAAGGTGTCACAGCTTGTCAAAGATCTTGACCTGAAAGCCTTTCACAACAGCCGCGCGGTGCTGAACACGCCGCTGGTGGGTGTCACAGCTTGTCAAAGATCTTGACCTGAAAGCCTTTCACAACCCAGGGCAACTCCAGGCTGTCGATGCGCAAGGTGTCACAGCTTGTCAAAGATCTTGACCTGAAAGCCTTTCACAACTGAGCAACGAGGTGATTGTTCGCTTCGGTGGGTGTCACAGCTTGTCAAAGATCTTGACCTGAAAGCCTTTCACAACACACCTCGCACACGTAAGCGGGCTCATTCAGGTGTCACAGCTTGTCAAAGATCTTGACCTGAAAGCCTTTCACAACGAACTCTTGTACCGAGAAGCACACGGTATCGGTGTCACAGCTTGTCAAAGATCTTGACCTGAAAGCCTTTCACAACAGGTCGGCGCGAATGGTACGGATTTGAGCGGGTGTCACAGCTTGTCAAAGATCTTGACCTGAAAGCCTTTCACAACGCCTTCTCGGTCCACTCATCATCGCACCAGGGTGTCACAGCTTGTCAAAGATCTTGACCTGAAAGCCTTTCACAACCTCCAACGCGAGTATGTCTTCCAACACGCGGGTGTCACAGCTTGTCAAAGATCTTGACCTGAAAGCCTTTCACAACATGCTGCGGCGAATGCTGCATGTGTTCGAGGTGTCACAGCTTGTCAAAGATCTTGACCTGAAAGCCTTTCACAACAACGACATTACCAATTCCGCCGAAAATCGGGGTGTCACAGCTTGTCAAAGATCTTGACCTGAAAGCCTTTCACAACTGCTGGCGTACTCACAAGGTCGTTGGAGAAGGTGTCACAGCTTGTCAAAGATCTTGACCTGAAAGCCTTTCACAACTGTATTTCGGCACGGTTATCCTTGGGCGCTGGTGTCACAGCTTGTCAAAGATCTTGACCTGATGGCCCATAGGTTGCCACCCCCGCCTCCGGCGGGATCAGACCCTCATCGCCCTGATCGCGCCATGCGCTTCGCATGGCCGGTGTGCAAGCGCGTGCGAAAGCGGGCTCCTCCGCGGCGGCCGCCGGCTCCGCCGCACCCTCACAACTCCAGGGTGATCTGCTTCCCCGGCTTGTAGCCCTTCTCCCCGTTCTTCTTCTTCGCCTTCGGCTTGGCGGCCTTCTCCAGCGTGTCGATCCGCTCCTTCTGCAGGCTCTCCGGCACGATCAGCGAGCGCTGGCGGAACTCGTCCATCGGCGAGCCTTCCAGGTCCTGTTCCTCCGGCGAGCCCAGCTTCCCGATCTCCTTCTCGCTGATGATCATCTGCCTGAGTTCCTCGGCAGCGGCAACGCCCCCTCCTGACCTTGGCCTACCTTTGTGCACTGCAAAACAACATGGCTGTGACGAAAGACAAACTCACCCTCACCGTGCGCCGGGAAGTGGCGCGCAAGGCGCGGAGCCTGAGTCGATCGCGCAAGCAATCGGTTTCGCGCATGTTCGAGGAGTGGGTGCTGCGCATGTCGGACACGGAGGATCCGCTGCTGGCCCTCGCCGGGCTGTGGAAAGACCGCGACATCACATTGGAGGAGGTCCGGCGGAAGGCATGGGCGCGGTCCTGATCGATACGTCGGTGATCATTGGCGTACTACGGCAGCACGCCAATGCCATCGCGTTGGCAGAACAGGTGAAGGGCGAACCGAAAGCCGTGGCGGATGATGTTATCGGCGAAGTGCTGGCCGGCGCGCGCAACAAACAGGAATTCTACTTCCTGCTCACGCACCTTCGGGACAATTTCCAATGGCTCTCCGCCAGCGAAAAGGTTTCCACCCTCTTCCGGGACATCCTTGTGCGCTACGGTCCGCATCACGGCGTACACATCGTAGACTACCGCATCGCCGCCACGGCCATGGCGCATGCAGTACCGTTGCTCACCTTGAACAAGAAACATGTGCATTTCATCCAGGGCTTGCAGTTGGCCTGAGCCCGCGGTGATCAAAGCGCGACCGGGACCTGGTGGGGTCGCGGCCGGGCATTGAGGCTGGGCCCTTGGCCTTGGCGACGTAGCAGGAGATGGTTCCGGTGGAAATCGGTTCGAACGACAGCTGAGCCGCCCCTCACAACTCCAGGGTGATCTGCTTCCCCGGCTTGTAGCCCTTCTCCCCGTTCTTCTTCTTCGCCTTCGGCTTGGCGGCCTTCTCCAGCGTGTCGATCCGCTCCTTCTGCAGGCTCTCCGGCACGATCAGCGAGCGCTGGCGGAACTCGTCCATCGGCGAGCCCTCCAGATCCTGCTCCTCCGGCGAGCCAAGTTTGCCGATCTCCTTCTCGCTGATGATCATCTGCTTCAGTTCCTCCGCCTCCTCGGTGTTGGGCTCGAAGACCGGGTCCAGCAGCGTGATCTCCTTCACCTTGTGCGGCGTCAGGCGGTTGCCCAGGGCCTTGATGCCCTTCACCTCGATGAAGCGCGACAGGTCGATCGCCTCGTCCTTGCGCGCCGTGCTGCGCTGGTCGAAGCTGATGCGGACGCGCGGCCTGGGGACCAGGCTGTGCAGCACGAGCCTGCTCTTCGCGTGCTCGGTGATGAAGGGCACCGGGTCGCGCGCGGGTTCGTCCAGCGCGAAGCGCTTCACGTTGTGCTGCTCCTTCTCCGCGTCCCAGTAAACCGCGCACACCACCATGGCCGGATCCCACTTCACCACCGTGGCCGCATCATCGGGGAAATGCGTGCCCAGGGCGAAGGGGAAGAACTGCACGCGGCCGCTGGCCAGGATGGCCACGATGCGGTCGTCGCCGCTGAAGCGCCCGAGGTAGCGGCCGCGCGCCTCGTCGTTCAGGCGGCGCACGGTCTCGTCGTACCAGATGGGCACGGCGCCCAGGGTGCTGCCGCCCACGGCCTGCTGCACCACCTTATGCACCATGTTGCGCGTGAGCAGGTTGCCGCGGCTGTCGCGGCCCTTGATGCTCATCAGGCCGAAGTCCACGTCGAACTGCGTCTTGCGCAGGTTGGGCCGGGGGCGCAGCTGCACGCGCACGGTCTCGGCGCGGCCGTCGGCGTGCGCGCTGAAGTAATGCACGCGCGTGCCGGGCGCGCCGCCGCCCAGGTGGTATTCCTTGTCGCGCGTGACGCCGGTGACGGCGAAGCGCTTCATCCAGGTGGCCTCGCGCGCGCCGGCCTGGTAGATCATGTGGTAGATGGTGCGCTCGTCGCCCTTCTTCCATACGGCGATGTGGCGCACATCCTTGCCCACGAACTTCTTCTCGGCCACCTTGGTCACCACCATGGTGCCGTCGCCGCGGAACACGATCAGGTCGTCGATCTCCGAGCATTCGCCCACCAGCTCGTGCTCGCGCAGCCCGCCGCCCCAGCCGGCGAAGCCCTCGGCGCGGTCCACGTACAGCTTGCGGTTGGCCACGGCCACTTTCGTGGCCACGATGGTGTCGAAGGTGCGCTGCTCGGTGCGGCGCTCGCGGCCCCTGCCGTACTTCACCTTCAGCTCCTTGAAGTATTCGATGGCGTGGTCCACCAGATGCGCCAGCTTATGCTTCGCTTCCTTGATCTTCTGTTCCAGGTCCATGATGTGCTCGTCGGCCTGGAAGCCGTCGTACTTGCTGATGCGCTTGATCTTGATCTCCGTGAGGCGCACGATGTCCTCGTCGGTCACGGGCCGGCGCAGTTCCTTCAGGTGCGGCTTCAATCCCTTCCGGATGAAGTCCAGCACCTCCTCCCAGGTCTCGGCTTCCTCGATCTTGCGGTAGACCTTCTTCTCGATGAAGATCTTCTCCAATGAACTGAAGTGCCATTGCTGCTCCAGTTCCTCCAGGCGGATCTCCAGTTCAAGCTTGAGCAGTTCCAGCGTGTTCCGCGTGCTGATCTCCAGCAGGTCGCCCACGCTCACGAAGCGCGGCTTTTCGTTCTCGATGATGCAGGCGTTGGGCGCGATGCTCATCTCGCAATCGGTGAAGGCGTAGAGCGCGTCGATGGTGTTGTCCGGTGAAACGCCGGCGGCGAGGTGGATCATGATCTCCACCTGTTCGGCGGTGTTGTCCTCGATCTTGCGCAGCTTGATCTTGCCCTTCTCGTTGGCCTTCACGATGCTCTCCATCAGGCTGGTGGTGGTGGTGCCGAAGGGGATCTCGGTGATCACCAGCGTCTTGTTGTCGTCCTTGCGGATGCGGGCGCGCACGCGGACGCGGCCGCCGCGCTGGCCCTGCTGGTAGTCCTCCGCGTCCATCAGCCCGCCGGTGGGGAAGTCGGGCACCAGCCGGGGACGCGTGCCCTTGAGCACCTTGATGCTCGCGTCGATCAGCTCGTTGAAGTTGTGCGGCAGGATCTTGCACGAGAGGCCCACGGCGATGCCTTCGGCACCCTGCGCCAGCAGCAGCGGGAACTTCACCGGCAGGTGGATGGGTTCCCTGTTGCGGCCGTCGTAGCTGGCCTGCCACGCGGTGGTCTTGGCGTTGAAGACCACCTCGAGGGCGAACTTGCTCAGGCGCGCCTCGATGTAGCGCGGCGCGGCGGCGGCATCGCCGGTGAGCAGGTTGCCCCAGTTGCCCTGCTGGTCGATCAGCAGGTCCTTCTGCCCCAATTGCACCAGCGCGTCGCCGATGCTGGCGTCGCCGTGCGGGTGGTACTGCATGGTGTGCCCGATGATGTTGGCCACCTTGTTGTAGCGCCCGTCGTCGAGCTGCTTCATGGCGTGCAGGATGCGGCGCTGCACGGGCTTCAACCCGTCCACCAGCGCGGGCACGGCGCGTTCCAGGATCACGTAGCTGGCGTAGTCCAGGAACCATTCGCGGTACATGCCGCTCACGCTGATGGTGCCCGACTGGCCGAAGCCGGGCACGCCCTTGTGCGCGCCCTGGGGCTGGGCGCCGTCGTCGCCGGTCCCCTGGCCGGCGTTCTCCCGGGTCTTGTTCTCGTCGTTCATAAGGTGCAGCAGATGGTCTCTTCGCGAGCGGTGGAATGATCGTTGAGCAGGGCCACGCCGAAGCACTTCTCGATGCCGGGTTCGGGCGCGGCCTCCATGCGGAAGTAACGGAACACGCTGGTGCCCGGATCGGGCAGCACGTCGGCGGCATCGCTCACGTCGGGGTCATCGAAGCGCAGGGAATAGACGGCGCCGGCGGGCAGCATCTCCTCCGCCACATGCACCTGCACCACCTGCACGTTCACGGTCACGACGTTCGGCGGGACGCCCACGGTGACGTTCTCCAGGTAGGTGCTGTCGAACAGGATCACGCCGGGCCCGGTGTAGTCCGCGTCGAAGGGGTTGGTGGTGAGCGCGGCGAGGTCCACCTCGTCCTTGTAACAGGAGCCGAGCAGCGGCAGGATCAGGAGCGGGAGCAGGCGCCTCATCGCAGGGGGATCGTCAGGCCGGCCATCCATTGGCCGCCGGTGGATGAAGGCACCCAGACCAGTCCGTCGAACTTCACCTTCTCCCGGTCCTCGAACCGCGGCACCGGGCGGTCCTTGGTCCGCTTGAAGATCCAGTAGGTGGCCGCGGCCGAGGCCACCGTCAATGCCCCGCTGATGATCAGCTCCGTCTCCTGCTTGGCCAGCTCGTCCTGGTCCGCCGGCAGGGTCACGTCCTTGAGCTCGGCGATGGTGCGCGGCGAGGTGAGCGAGGCGTACATCGCCTCATCATCCCGCAGTTGCTCGTGCGCGGTCCTGTACTGGAAGAAGTTCACGATGCTCCAGGCCCCGAAGCCGATGGTGGCGGTCAGGGGCAGGGCGCGCCCCAGCACCACCTGCCTTTTGTAGGCGGCCACCTCGCGCTCGAAGGCCATGTACTCCGCGCTCACCGGCAGGCGCAGCATGAAGCTGGTGACGGTGTTCGCGATCACCGTGACCGTGGTATCGATCATGCGGTGCTTGGGCGCCCAGAAGCTGAAGTGGTGCGGGCCCTCGGCGAGCGTCACCTCGCGCTGCTGCATGCGGTACCTGCCATCGAGCACGAACTGGAAATCGTGGCCGGGCTCGATGAAGAGGCGGAGGGTGCCGGTGGATTGACCATGTGAGCATGGGGCCATGTGTCCATGTGCCCACGCCAGAAGTAGAAGGCGTAGGACGATCCTCCGTAGGCGGATCATGGCCACGTGGGCACATGGACACCTGGGCACATGGACCTGCTTCATGCTTCTTCTTCCGCGATGGCCTCCTCCCCCCCCACCAGATCCACCTCCACCTTCAGGTTGCCGATGATGAACTCCTGCCGCTCGGGGGTGTTCTTGCCCATGTAGAAATCCAGCAGCTCGTGGACGCCGGCATCCTGCGTCACCATCACGGGCTCCAGCCGCATGTCCTCGCCGATGAAGTGCTTGAACTCGTCGGGGCTGATCTCGCCCAGGCCCTTGAAGCGGGTGATCTCGGCCGACTTGCCGAGCTTCTTCAGCGCCGCCTGCTTCTCCTCCTCGCTGTAGCAATAGATCGTCTCCTTCTTGTTGCGCACGCGGAACAGCGGGGTCTGCAGGATGTAGAGGTGGTCGTTCTTCACCAGGTCGGGGAAGAACTGCAGGAAGAAGGTCATCAGCAGCAGGCGGATGTGCATGCCGTCCACGTCGGCGTCGGTGGCGATCACGATGCGGTTGTAGCGCAGGCCGTCCAGCCCGTCCTCGATGTCCAGCGCCGCCTGGATCAGGTTGAACTCCTCGTTCTCGTACACCACCTTCTTGGTGAGGCCGTGGCAGTTGAGCGGCTTGCCCTTGAGGCTGAAGACGGCCTGGGTCTCCACGTCGCGGCTCTTGGTGATGCTGCCGCTGGCGCTGTCGCCCTCGGTGATGAAGAGGGTGCTCTCCTGCTTCTTCGGATCGTTCTTCGGGTCGCTGAGGTGGATGCGGCAGTCGCGCAGCTTGCGGTTGTGCAGGCTGGCCTTCTTGGCGCGTTCGCGGGCCAGCTTGCGGATGCCGCTGAGTTCCTTGCGCTCGCGCTCGCTCTGCAGGATGCGCTCCTGCAACACCCCGGCCACCTGCGGGTTCTTGTGCAGGAAGTTGTCCAGCGCCGTGCCGATGAAATCGCCCACGAAGGCGCGCATGCTCCTGCCGCCGGGCTCCACGTCCAGGCTGCCCAGCTTGGTCTTGGTCTGGCTCTCGAACACGGGCTCCACCACCTTCACGCTGATGGCCGCGGTGATGCCCGTGCGGATGTCGCCGGCCTCCCAGTCCTTCTTGAAGAACTCCTTGATGGTCTTGGCCACCGCCTCGCGGAAGGCGCCCTGGTGGGTGCCGCCCTGCGTGGTGTGCTGCCCGTTCACGAAGCTGTAGTACTCCTCGCCGTAGTGGTTGCCGTGGGTGAAGGCCACCTCGATGTCGTCGCCGATCAGGCGGATGGGCGCATAGAGCGGCTCGCCGTCGAGCTTGGTGGCCAGCAGGTCCAGCAATCCGTTCTCCGAGCGCAGCTTGCGGCCGTTGTAGAAGATGGTGAGGCCCGTGTTCAGGTAGCAGTAGTTCCACAGCAGGCGTTCGATGTGCTGCTCGCGGAACTGGTAGTGCCGGAACATGGTGCCGTCGGGCTCGAAGACCACGCGCGTGCCGTTGGGCGCGTCGGTCTTCTCCAGCTTCAGGTCCTTGCGCAGCCTGCCCAGGTCGAACTCGGCCCGCTTCATCTGCCCTTCGCGCACGCTCTCGATCTTGAAGTACTGGCTCAGGGCGTTCACGGCCTTGATGCCCACGCCGTTGAGGCCCACGCTCTTCTTGAAGGCCTTGCTGTCGTACTTGGCGCCGGTGTTGATCTTGCTCACCACGTCGATCACCTTGCCCAGCGGCACGCCGCGGCCGAAGTCGCAGACCTCGACGCGGTTGCCCGTCAGGGTCACCTCGATGCGCTTGCCGTAGCCCATCACGTGCTCATCGATGCAGTTGTCGAGGGTCTCTTTCAGCAGTACGTAGATGCCGTCGTCCGCCGCGCTGCCGTCGCCCAGCTTGCCGATGTACATGCCGGGCCGCAGCCGGATGTGTTCCTTCCAGTCCAGCGACCGGATGTGTTCCTCGCTGTAACTCACTTCTGCCATGCGTTCGTGTTTTCACCACGGTGACACAGGGAGCACGGAGAATTCGATATGGCAGGTCCGCGGTCGGTCATTGGATCGAGATCCGATCCCGGTCTTTTTCTTTATTGCTTCCTCTCTGTGATCCTCTGTGCCCTCCGTGTCCCTGTGGTTAAAAAAGCCTCGCTAACCCGCAATGGACAAGGCTTCCGTAAAGCTGGCGCGAAACTAATCCGCGGGCGCGCCCGGGCTATGGCGGGCTTATCAACGGGGTTATCAACGATCGGAACGAGGGTCAGCGGTAAACTTCGCCGCGATGGCCGATCTTTTCGATGCGTACGAGCTTTATTGTGTCCTCGATCAAATAGATCGCTCGATAGGCCCCGACGCGTATCCTCCACAACCCGGACGTTCCGGCGAGTCTCTTGCTGCCTGGAGGCCGTGGATCCAACTCCAGACCTCTGAACGCCCTTGCGAACCGGAATTGAACGGTCTGCGGCAGACGCCTGGCTTCACGCTCCGCACTGCGGGCGATCTCGACCTGGTACTTCAACGCTTGTAACGCTTCTTCAACCTGCGTTCGAACTCCTCAAGCGTAATGGTGGGTTCATTGCGTCGAGATTCGGCGATAATGACATCAAGCACGTCCTCCACCAGTTCGGGATCCTTTTCGATCAACGAAATATCGATCTGAACATACCGCTTGCGCCGTGTTTCGTCACGTATGATGCTAACGCCTTTCATGATCGTTGTCTTGGAGGCCAAAAGTAGCCCCTCACACGTTGAACAGGAAGTGCATCACGTCCCCATCCCCCACCACGTATTCCTTCCCTTCCGATCGCAGCCTCCCGGCTGATCGCGCCGCGGCTTCGCTCCCCAGGGTCACATAGTCGTCGTACCCGATCACCTCGGCGCGGATGAAGCCCTTCTCGAAGTCGGTGTGGATCACGCCGGCGGCCTGGGAGCGGTCATGCCGTCGTGGATGGTCCAGGCCCGCACCTCCTTCTCTCCCGCGGTGAAGTAGGTGCGCAGGTGCAGCAGGTGGTAGGCGGCGCGGATCAGCTTGTTCACGCCGGGTTCGTCAAGGCCCAGGTCGGCCAGGAAGTGGGCGCGGTCCTCGGCCGAGTCCAGCGCGGCGATCTCCGCCTCGATGGCGGCGGCGATCACCACCACTTCGGCGTTCTCGTGCGCCACGGCCTTCTTCACGGCATCGACGTGCCTGTTCCCGGATTTCACGCTTTTCTCATCCACGTTGCACACGTAGAGGATGGGCTTGGTGGTGAGCAGTTGCAGCTCCTTCACCATCTCGGGATCATCGTTCGCATCGATGGCCGCGCGCGCGCTTTGTCCCTTCACCAGCACGCCCTTGATGCGCTCCAGCAGGTCCAGCCGTTTGCGCGCGTCCTTGTCACCGGTCTGCGCCTGCTTCTGGATCTTGCCGATCCGGGTCTCGACCGTTTCGAGGTCCTTCAACTGGAGTTCCAAGTCGATCACCTCCTTGTCGCGCACCGGATCCACGCTACCATCAACGTGAACGACGTTCGGGTCATCGAAGCAGCGCAGCACGTGCAGGATGGCGTCGCACGCGCGGATGTTGCCCAGGAACTGGTTGCCCAGGCCCTCCCCCTTGCTCGCGCCCTTGACCAGTCCGGCGATGTCCACGATCTCCACGGTGGTGGGCACCACGCGCTGGGGCTTCACCAGGTCGCTCAGCTTGTTCAACCGGGCGTCGGGCACGGTGATCACCCCCACGTTGGGTTCGATGGTGCAGAAGGGGAAGTTGGCCGCCTGTGCTTTCGCGTTGCTCAGGCAGTTGAACAGGGTGCTCTTCCCCACGTTGGGAAGGCCGACGATGCCGCACTGGAGGCCCATGTCTTGAAAAAGTGCGCGAATGTAGCGGCCCGGCCGGCCGATGACGGATGGGCGGCGCGTTGGCTCAGGGCCATCGGGTCTTCAGGCCGCGTCATTGCTGCGGCCCTTTCAGGGTCGAATACGAAATGCTCTTCCCTCGATCTGCAGGCTGTGACCCCTTCGGGGTCAAGAGCCATGCGCGTTCGCGATCCCGAAGGGGTCACGGCTTATTGAACATCCATGAAGCGTGATCCGACCCCGACGGGGTCGCAGCCGTTGGTTTTTCCGCGCGCGGCAGGGCTTTCTGACCCGATGGCCCTGCGCGTTGGCTGTCGCAGAGCCACCGTTGCTCAGATCACCGCACGCGAAGGTCAAGGCGGTGCCTACGTTGGGACCACGCACCCCCCACCCCATGATCGCCCGATCCCCCCACCCCTGCTCCGGCACCCTGGTCATCGCCTGCATGGCCCTGCTGGCCGACCCCGCCCCGGCGCAGGCCCCCCTCCCGTGCGGCAGCGCGCGCCACCGGGAACTGGCCATCCAGCGTGATCCGCAGATCCCGCAACATGAAGCGCACCTGGAGCAGTTCACCCGGGATTTCCTTTCGGACCCCGCCCGGTACCGCGATGGGGATACGATGGTCTACGTCATCCCGATGGTGTTCCACGTACTTCACGACGAAGGACCCGAGAACATCAGCGACGAACAGATCCTGGACGCGGTGGCCGTGCTGAATCGCGACTTCCGCAAGCTGAACACCGACACCGCCTCGCTGGTCTGGGGCTTCGACACCCTGGCCACCGATGCGCGCGTGGAATTCCGCCTGGCCACGATCGACAACACCGGCCAATGCACCAACGGGATCCAGCGGATCCGCACGGTGGAAACCCACGTCGGCGACGATGGGTCAAAGCTCTATCCGTGGGCCGTGTCCAGGTACCTCAACGTATGGACGGCCGCCGACATGCAGGATGGCGTGGCGGGCTACGCCTACTATCCCTCGGCGGTCAACGGCCTGCTGGCCCTGGCCGATGGCGTGATGATCCGGCACGACCACGTGGGCCGGATCGGCACCTCGTCGGAAACCAATTCCCGCGCGCTCACCCACGAGGTGGGGCACTGGCTGAACCTTCAACACACCTGGGGCAACACCAATGTTCCCGGCGTGTCCTGCGGCGATGACGCGGTGGAGGATACGCCGGTCACCCAGGGCTCCACCACCTGCGACCTCAACTTGATGGAGTGCGACAGCGGCGTGCATGAGAACGTCCAGAACTACATGGATTACTCCTTCTGCCCGGCGATGTTCACGCACGGGCAGGGCGATCGCATGCATGCCGCATTGAACAGTCCCGATGGCCACCGGTCGCAGTTCTGGAGCGCCGCCAACCAGGCGCAGACCGGCATCGATGGCATCACGAACATGGCCTGCGCGCCGCAGGCGGACCTGTATGCCGAGGACCGCTGGATCTGCGCGGGCTCCTCCACCTCGTTCCGCGACAATTCCCAAGGCGCCACGCCCACCAGCTGGCTGTGGGAATTCCAGGACGGCGATCCGGCCACAAGCGTCGACAGCCATCCCACGGTCACCTTCAACACGCCCGGGAAAAAGACGGTCACCCTCACGGTCTCCAACGCACAGGGTTCCACCACGCGCGTGGTGCAGGATGCCCTTCTGGTGGCACCGGGGTGGCCCGAGACGGGGTCCTGGAGCGCGGATCTTGAACCGTTGGACGCCCTGGACAACTGGATCGTGAACAACATCGAGGGGAACCCATCGAAATGGGGCCGCATCACCGGCGTGGGCCACGGCGGCACCGGGGTCGTCGGCCTGAACGCGTACGATCAGTACGGACCCAACGACCTGATCATCGACGATGGAGCGAACGACATCGATGAATTGATCACACCCACCATGGACCTGGAATATGGATCGGGTCTGGCGCTGGACTTCTGGTATGCCAGCGCCACCCGGGCGACCGACCTGGGCCTGATCACCGACAAGCTCGAGGTGCTCATCAGCACCGATTGCGGCCGCACCTGGGCACCACGCGCCACGATCGAAGGGCTCGACCTGCTCAACAATGGGGCATCGGCCAGTCCTTACCTCACCTCGCCAGGCACCGTCTGGACCCAGCGTTCGGTCCCGATCCCCGACGCGTTCACCACGGCGAACGTGCGGATCATGTTCCGGTTCATCAGCAGCGCCTTCGCCAACAACCTGTATCTGGACGACATCCAGATCACCGGCAACGTGGGGCTGGACGAAGCCGCCGGTGGGCATGCGCTGTTCATCACGCCGAACCCGGCGAACGGGGTGTTCACGGTGCATCCCACTACGGACCTTGGGAACGCCACGCTACGGTTGCTGGTGGAGGACGCACGCGGCCGCGACATGCTGGATCGCACGATCCCTCCGCATTCAGGTGGGATCGACCTCGATGCACGCACGCTCGGGATGAGCCCCGGCCTGTATGTGGTCCGCCTGTTGAGCACCCATGGTTCAGCCGTCGGGAGGCTTGCCATTGAGTAGCGGCCGCTGCCGCGTGGCGGCCGATCACGCGGGAAAGCCGGCCGCCCGTAAAGAACAAGGCACCGCGTTCGCGATGCCTTCCTTGCGGACCCGTAGGGATTCGAACCCCAAACCTTCTGATCCGTAGTCAGATGCTCTATCCAGTTGAGCTACGGGTCCTGAAAATGAGGCTGCGAATGTAAGTGATGTCGCAGGTTGGCTGTCGGGGCGGCCAGGGCTATCGGATCTTCAGGCCGCGTCATTGCTGCGACCCTTTCAGGGTCGAATACGAAATGCACTTCCCTCGATCAATAAGCTGTGACCCCTTCGGGGTCAAGAGCCATGCGCGTTTGCGACCCCGAAGGGGTCACGGCATATTGAACATACATGAAGCGTGATCCGACCCCGATGGGGTCGCAGCCGTTGGGTTTTCCGCGCTCAGCAGGGCTTTATGACCCGATGGCCCTGTCGGGGCGGCGAAGCCCTTGCGACCATCACGGCTTGTAATACTTCATCGCCTCGGGCATGAAGGCCTCGAGGTCGCGGATGCGCGTTTCGTCGCTGGGGTGGGTGCTGAGCAACTCCGGTGGCGCGGCACCACCGCCCTGGGAGGCCATGCGTTCCCAAAAGCGCGGCGCGGTGCGCGGATCATAGCCGGCCATGGCCATGAACACCAGGCCCATCTTGTCGGCCTCGCTCTCGTGGTTGCGGCTGTATGCCAATACGCCCAGCGTGCTTCCGATGCCATAGGATTGCAGCAGGACCTGCCGCGTGAGTTCGGGTTGCTGGGAACTGGCCACATCGAGACCCACGCCACCCAGTGACACCAGGAGCCCCTGGCTCATTCGCTCGTTGCCATGCTGGGCGATGGCGTGCGCGATCTCGTGGCCCATCACCACGGCCAGGCCCGGCTCATCCTGCGTGACGGGAAGGATGCCCGTGTAGACCACCACCTTGCCGCCGGGCATGCACCAGGCGTTCACCGTGTTCTCCTCCACCACGTTGAACTCCCAGTTGAAGCCTTCCACGCGGTTTCCCGCCCCGTTCGCTTCGAGGAATGCCGTGGCGGCCGTGGCCAGCTTGCCTCCGATCCGCTTCACCATCTGCACGCGCTGATCGCTTTCGGGCATGGGATCGTTCTCCCCCAGGAATTCCTGGTAGGCCTGCAGGCTCATGGCCATCATCTCGCTCTCGGGCAGCATGTGCAACTGCTTGCGGCCGGTGATGGGCACCGTGGCGCATGCGTCGATCATCAGGATCGCCGCGATCAGAAGGGGTCTCTTCATGGTGGCTGCTCAGCGGATGTCGGCCGTGAGGCCGCAATCGTGCAACGCCGAGCACAACGGCGTGAGTGCATCCATCGTGCCACGCTTCACCGAACACTTCCCGTTGTGGTGTACGATCCACGCGCATTGCTCCGCCTGGATCGGCTCATGGCCGCAGATCTCGCAGAGGCAGTGGATCACGTGGTCGAAGGTGTTCACGTCGTCGTTGTAGAGCATCAGCTCGTGGGCGAGCACTTCTTCGGCAAGGAGGGCCTCCTCCGCCCGGCGATCCGGAACGACGTCGATCATGATGGTCCGCGTATGGCGAACAAAACTAAGCCCGGATGTGATCGTGCGGCACCGCCTTACCGCGTGCCGATGGAGGGGTCCGCGAGGATGGCCGCACCGTGGCGCGCGAGCAGGGCGCGCGCTTCCACCATGGGGATGCGCCGGCCGTTGAGGTAGGCGGTGACGAAGGCGTCCTTCACCCCGAGGGCCACGGCTTCGTCCTTGCGCTCACGTGCGCGCTCGGTGTCCAGGAACACGCCGGTGGTATAGCGGATCTTGCCCGTTCCGGTGCGCTCGGAATTGAGCGGGTCGATGTTGAAGAGCTTCGCCAGGGGCACCGGCTTGGAATAGACGCCCACCTGCACGGTGAAGAACAGCCCCTTGACCATCTCCACCTGCCGCGCGGGAGCGGCCGTGGGATCATTGTAATAGGAGGCCGCATCGGCCGCCGGCTTGAACTGCGCCACGATGGCCTCGGCGGAGGATGGATAGGCTTGAAGCAGGTTGGTGTCCGCCTCCGTCGCGCGGATCTCGCTCGGACGCTGGATCAGCGCCGGCTCACGTGGTGGTGCGGCCGCGATGCGCACGGTATCCGGGTCCAGGCTCCGGTAGACGGGCTGCGCGGGCGGTTCCTGCGCGAGCGCGGGCGCCGGTGCCGCCTGCATGCGCAGCGCCTCGGCCAGGGTGATGCGCACGCCATCGCGGTAGGCTACCACGAACGCGTCGCGGTAGCCGCGGTCGCGCACCTGGCCCCGGGCACGGTCCGCGGCGCCGTAGTCGTCGAACAATCCGGCGGTGTACCGGGTGAGCCCGCCGCCGGCGCTTTCGCCCATCACCGGCACGATGTCGCCGAACAGGTCGGCGGGGATCGGATTGCGGAACGCACCGATCTGCACGCTGAACACCAGGCCGGCGGGCTTGGGCTGATCCACGCCGATGTGCGCGTTCACGCGCTCCCCGGGCGTGCGCAGGGAGAAGATGTCCTCTTCCAGCGCCGCAGGCACGTCGAAGGTGACCGGTCGCGCGGCGAGGGGCGTGCCGGTGCCGGTCGGCGCCGGCGCCATCGTGGTGGCACGCGATGGTTCCATGCGCGCCGCATCCTCAACGATGGATCGCGTTCCCGTGTCGGCCGCGACGGCCTGTTGCGTTGGGGTCGATGCCGCAAGGTCCTGGGGCTCCGTGCCCGCCGCCCGTTGGATGCCGCCCAGGTCCACCATGCCTTCGCCGGCGATGGAATGCGCCTGGGCCAGGAAGGGCTCGCTGCGGCGCGCGGCCTGTTCCAGGGCCATCACGGCCGTGCCGCGGTCGGGTGGCATGGCCTGCAGGATCGTCGCGGCCTGGCTGTCGTTCGCGCGCGAAGCGGCCTCGATCCGCTCGGCGGCGTGTTCGAGCGAATCGGCGCGCTGCTGCAACTGAACGGCACGCTCGTTCAGGCCGGCCGCTTTCGCGCGGGCCTCTTCGGTGGGCAGGGCCCCGTCGATCCCGATCATGAGGCTCTTGGTCTCTTCGAGCAGGACGCTGGAAAGCTGGCGCGCCGCCGCCGCCTCGTGATCCGCGGCCGCGGCCTGCTGCTGCTGTTCCAGCGCCTTCACCTTCATCTGGAAGTAGCGGCTGTGGTCGGCATCGTTATGCACCAAGGCCATCTCCTCGCCGTTGAGGTAGTAGAATTTCCGCAGCGCCTCGTCGTACAGGCGGGCCTGCTCGGCATCGCGTGAGAGCCGCTCGAAGACCTGCGCGGAATCGGCATGGGCCAGGGAGGCGCGGTGCATCGAATCCGACACCTGCTGCAGGCGCAAAGCCTCCTTCTCCAGCGCTTCGCGATCGCGCTTCCTCACCGTGGCGGCGCTGTCGCTCACGGCGATGGCGCGATCGGCCAGGGCGAGCGAGCGCTGCTCCATCTCGCGCGCCGTGGAGTCCGCTTCCGCGGCGTGGCGCTTCAGCACGGTGGGGTCGGTCTCCTGCAGAAGCCCGCTGGCTTGTTGCTGATCCTGCGCCATGTAGGCGCCATAGAGCAGACGCGAGCGGTCGCTGCCGGGAGCGCGCAGGTCGGACCGTTCATACACCGCCACGCCGGGCTGCGATGCCGCGCCGCCGGTGTTGGCCCCCGGGGGGATGGCGGCGGAAGGTGGCTCGCCGGCCGGCTGATCGGGCATCCCGCCGCCGGCGGCTTGAAGCTCCGTGGTCGTATGGGCCTGTTGGTCCGTGGCGGTGCCCTCGCCGGCGGGCACGATGCCCACGGCGGGTTCGGCCTTCTCCGTGGTGGTGGAAGCCGGTCGCTCATGCAGGCTTTCCAAGGCGGCCACGTCGGCCACGACCGGTTCCGGCAGGTCGAAGAGTTCCTGTTCGATCACCACGTAGGTGGGCGCCGCTCCCTTGCTGAAGTGTTCGCTGAGCACGTAGTTGTTCACCGTGATCGCCTGGTCCAGTTCGCGCAGCGCGAGCAATTCCGATCCGTAGGCCAGGCGGAAGAGGCTGTCGCGCTCCACGATGTCCTCGCTGCGATCGGCCCTCTTGCGCACCTGCAGCGCATCGCGGAAGCGCTGTTGCGCGGCCTCCTCCATCTGGCGCGCCATCACCATCAGCGGTTCGCTGGGCGCCAGACCCGCCTTCATCACTTCGGTCCGGACGTTCTTGAGGCTGTCCAGGCCGTTCTGGAATTCCTCCCTGCTGATGAACTCCATGCGCTGGCCCATCTCGGTGCGCAGGATCAGCCGGTCGTCGATCATGCGGTCGGTCTTCGCGCGCAGCTTGTCGTACGCCTTTCCCTGTGGCATTTCCTCCAACACCAGTTCCAGGGAATCGATCCGCTCGTCCAGCATGGCGATCTCCTCGAAGGTGTTCTGGTCGGTGGCCGCGGCCTCGATCGCCTTGGGCGCGCGATGCACCAGGTGGCTGGTGTACACCCGCCGTGGATCGGGATCGACCTCCACGTACCGCGTGCCGGCGGCGGTCGCTTCGATGCGCATGGGAGCGTCGGCCGATGTCGCGCGGGGAACGCCGGCCGCGGGCTGGGCGGAGACCAGTCGCTCGTCCTCGATCGGCAGGACTTCCGGCACGGTGCGTCGCGAAGCGGCCAGCGCATCATCCGCGGCCTGCAGGTGGGACTGTTTCATCATCCGCAGGCGGTCCACGCGGGGCAGCACCTCGGCGGCGCTCTCCGGGTGTGCTTCAAGCTCGGCGAGCTGCGCATCGGTCTGGGCGGCGATGCTGTCCACCAGCATCAACTCCAGTCCGTTCATGGTGGCGTTGCGTTCGTCCAGGTCGGCGATGGCCTCGATGCGGCGGCGGTCTTCGGCGTAGCTGGTGAAGATCTCCCCGATGATCCGTTCCTCGGTGGCCGAGCCATCGAAGGCGATCGGGGCGACGGCCACCTCCGGTGTGTCGATCACGTTCATCACGGGCTCAGCCACCGGAATGACCGCGGTTGCCGCCGCCGGTGCCTGGGCGAGTTGCTGTTCGATGGTCGCGATCCGCACGTCCAGGCTGTCGCGTTGCGCACGCGAACGCGAGGCGGCACGAAGCTGACGCGCTTCGGCCAGCTGGTTCTCCAGGATGAAGGTCTCCTCGCGGACATCGGCGGGAGCATTGTTCTGTACGGAGGTGGAGCCATCATTCGCCCGATCCACCCCGGCGCTTTCCTGCAGGCCCGCCGCCGCGACCGTCGCGGTCGAAGTGGAAGCACCCTGGGCGGTCCGTGTCGTGGCCGTCCCGCTGGCGGCCGCATCCTGCGGTCGCGTATCCTGGCCTCCGTTGTGATCGGCCATGCGCGTGGCGCGATCCGGACCGTCGGACGACACGGGCACGTCGGCCACTTCGGCACCGTGCAGTTCCGGCTCGTCCATCGCCACGGGATCGACCTGCGTGTCGCGCAGATCGGCCGTTGCGGCCTGGCCCTGCGTGTCGCGTCCGGTGGTGAGCGTCGCTTCCCTGGCGGCCTCGGTCGTTCCGGCGTCGGCCAGGCCCCAGTCGGAAATGGTGCGCTGGGTGGTGCCCTCCTGCGCGACCACCATGGCATCGAAGCGCGTGTCGATCGGCATGGCGGCGAGGGTCCTCTCCGCGTCGTCGATCTTGTCGGTCATGGCCGCGATCTGCGCCGGGTCCAGTTCGGTGCCTGGCAGCCCCTCCGCCGTGGTGAGGTATTGGGTGAGCGATGCTTTCGCACGGTCCAGTTCGGTCTTTTCCTCCAGCTTACGCGCCTTGCCGAAGGCCGCTTCCACCTCCTGGTGCATGGCGTCGCGATAGCCTTCGTATTCGGTGATCTCGCGGTCGAGCTGCTCCTTCCTTCCACCGCCGCGCGTCTGTTCGCGCTCGCGCTTCAGCCTGTTCACGTGGTCGGTCAGGTCATCCTCCTCGGCGCGTCTGGCGTTGGCCGAGGCCAGTGCTTTGGCGGCCTCCTGCTCGCTTGCGGTGGCGGCGCGGCGTGCGCGCTCCACCGGATCGATGTCGCCCTCCGGCCGTTGTTTTTCGTCCAGCCTGCTCTTGAGCTGCCGCAGCTCGTCGAGCTGCTCGCCGGTGTTGGTTCCCTTCAACGACAGCGAAAGGTCGTCCGCCAGCCGGTCCGCACCCCGGGCCAGTTCGCCCACCCGCGCGTGTTCATCTCCAAGGTCGTTCCCAGTTCCGATGGCGGCCCGCGCCTTCACCACCGCCTTGCGCGATCGCTGGCGGGCTTCGGCGGCGGCCATCATGCTCTTGTTCCTCGCCGCTTCGTCGTCGGCGGTGCCGGCCTCGGCCAGGTGCGTGCGTGCCTCGGCCGCAGCGGCATCGGCTTCCGCCAGGGCATGCACGGCCACGGCATGGGCCGCCCCGGACAGGTCATCGAGCCGCACCGCCTGCTGCTCCAGTTCCGCGGCATCCTCCCGAGCGAGGCGCAGCGCCTGCTCCTTGGTCACGTCGCCGGTGAAGCCAGCGGCGGTCATCACATCATCCACCGGTGGTTCTTCCACCGGCGCCTGCGCGACGGGTTGCGCGGTGGTCACATCCAGTTTCGCGCGGCGCTTGATCTCGTCGAGGGCCAGGGCGATCAGGTCGTCGGGCAGGGGCTCGTCGAAGTAGTTGCGGATCACCAGCTGTTCGGCCCCGGCCTGCTGGCGAAGGCTCAATTCCTGCCGGTAGGCGCGCGGGGTCTCGCCGCGCGGGACCTCCACCATGCCCACGTGGGTGCGGCCGGTCGGGCCTGCTTCCACCATGAATTTGTAGCGCCCGTTGCGCGGCAGGCTCAACACGTATTCCCCGTCGATGTCGGTGCGCACGTCGGCCACCTGTTCATGGGTCACGGCATCCTCCACCACGATGCGCGCGGCGCGATCGGCCGGATCGATCTCCGATGCGAAGGTGCCCTTGATCACGGTGAGGACCAGGGGCTGCTGTGCGGTGCTCACGCGGTACACGTGGATCAGCCCCTGGCGGCTGTCGCGCGCCGAGGCGAAGCAGGCCTCCTTCCCTTCGGGATCCACCATGTAGAAGATGTCGTCGTCGGGCGTGTTCACCGCGAAATCCAGGTTCACCGGCGGGCCGTAGACCTCCAGGCCCGGATCGTAGGTGCTGCGGAACACGTCGTAGCCACCCATGCTGTTGTGGCCCTTGGAGCAGAAGTAGAAGGTCTTGCCGTCGGGGGCCAGGAAGGCGAAATCCTCGTCCTGATCGGTATTGATGTAGCCGGCCAGGCGCATGGGTTCATCGAACCGGCCGTCGGGCAGCAAGGTGGTCACATAGATGTCGCGACCGGTCTCGTTGTCCTTTCCCCGGCTGCTGAAGTAGATGCGGCCGCCCTTGTCGGGCAGGTAGGTGAGGCTGCGTTCGCCGCTCTTGCGGTCCAGGGCGCTTTGCAGTTCGGGCGGGGTCACCACGATGCGCCCGCCGATGGCGCCCAGTTCATAGAAGCGGAAGAACTCCGCATCATCCACCTCCACCTTGTCATGCACGGTCACCTCCTTCAGGTTGGTGAGCAGGTTGAGGCCGTTGCGGCATTGCTGCTCAAGGGCATCCACCGGATGGGTGGACAGGGCCTTCTTGTCCTCCGTACCGCGGAAGTGCTGGTAGGCGTCCAGGGCATCCTTGAACCGGTAGGTGAGGTGGTAGGCGCGACCGAGGTAGTACCAGGCCAGCGGCGGGATGTTGGCGTTCTTCACCGCGTAGTTCAGGAAGCCGATGGCCGGCTCCTTGTCGCCGCCGCTGTGGATCACGCACGTGCCCAGCTTGTAGTTCAGGTCGTGGTCCGATGGGTCGAGGCTCACCAGTTGCGCATACCGCGGCATGGCCTCGGCGAACTGCTCTTGGGCGAAGAGGGCATCGGCCTGAGCACGCAGGGCGGCATTGCCGTCGTTCTGCGCCATGCTGGAAAGCAGGGCGGAGAAGGCGGCCAGCAGGCAGAGCGACCGGGTCATTCTTGAAGAGCGCCCCTTGTACTTCAAGGCGCGGGGATCAGTTTCAGCCATCGTTCCCACCCTTTCCGGCGAGGCGCATGCGGTGCTCCTCGCCCCGGATCAGGCGGCCGATGTTGTGCCGGTGGGTAAGGAAGATCACGGCGCACATCAGCACGGCAAAGATCAGCAGCATGCGGCTGGTTTCGTGGTAGACCAGCAGGATGGCCAGGGGAAAAGCGAGCGCCGCGCATAGGGAGCCCAGCGACACGAAGCGGGTGGCCAGGAACACCAGGGCGAAGACCCCCACGCAGAGACCCGCCGCCCCCGGGTGGATGGCCAGCACCGCGCCCAGGGAGGTGGCGATGCCCTTGCCCCCGCGAAAACCGGCGAAGAGCGGATAGAGATGGCCGGTCACGGCGGCCAGCGCCAGCGCCAGGCGCAGGGCGACCCAACCGTCCGAGCCGGCCTCCAGGCCGCTCCAGATGGGCAACACGCGCACGGGCACGAAGCCCTTCACGATGTCGATCAACAGGACGGGAACGCCGGCCCCCGGCCCCAGCACGCGGAAGGTGTTGGTGGCCCCCGCGTTCCGGCTGCCGTGCTCGCGCACGTCGATGCCATGAAAGGTCCTGCCCCACCACACCGCGGTGGGCACGCTGCCACAGAGGTAGCTGATCGCCACGGCGATCGCGAAGTAGGCCCAGGGCAGGTCCATCGGTCAATTCATATCACCAGAGAGACACAGAGGCACAGAGAATGCGCTCATGGATCATGGTCGTCAGATATCGGTTGCCAGGCCTCACAGTGTCCGTCCTTCTCTGTGCCTCTGTGTCTCTGTGGTAATACGCATGCCAGTTCAAAGTCCGAAGCGATCGCGGAAGTCGTCCACCTTGCGCTTGTTGGTGAGGATGAAGCGGTACGCGGGCTCGTCCTTCTTGCTTTCAAGGACGGTGCGGTCCTCCTTCAACTCGCCGATCATGGTGTTGAACTCCGTATCGCTGCTGTAGGCATAAAGGTAGTTGCGCGCATACTGGAAGAACCAGTAGGTCTGGTCGTCGAGCATCAACAGGATGGTCATCGTGTCGCCGCTGCGCTTGCGTTCGAGCACCACCCTGCCCTTCACCTGGCGGAAGACCGGCCGCTTCATGATGGTGCCGATGCCCAGCGGCCCATCGCTGATCCAGGATTGCTCCGGACCGTCCCATTTCAATTTCACCTGACAGAGCACGATGGCCTTGACCAGTTCGTCGGGCAGCTTCTTGATCTCGCCCTTGATGCTCAATTCGCTGATCAGCTTGTCGGATCGCTCCAGCCCGAGCACTTCGCGCATCGCGCGCTCGTAATTGGTCTTGGTCAGGTCCACCTGCTTCTGTTCGGGATGGGCCAGGATCTTCTCGGCCATCTTCTCCAGGGCGTTCTCCAGGAAGTGGAAGTCGGCCATCATCACCACGTCGCTGGTGGTGGCGGCGGCGGCGGGATCATGCACCAGGGTGCCCACGTCGGTGAGGATCACGCGGCCCAGGTCCAAGCCCGAGGAGATGCGCCCGTCGGCATTGATCCGGCAGTTCTCCGTGTCGAGGCTCACCAGATCGCCGGGCAGCGCGCGCTGGCGGATCTTGTCCTTGTTGCTGATCACGTACTCCTTCTTCGCCTTGTCGAAGAAGAGCAGTCCCCCGGCCGCGATCACCGCCGGATCCTTCGCATCGCGCTTTCGGCCCAGGAAGGTGCCATAGAGCTGGAAGGGATCGTCGCGCGTGAGGTAGAGGCCCGAGCCGATGGGCCAGCCCTCCTCGTTCTGCAGGGAGTCGCCCACCGGGATGTAGATCTCCATGGGGTCGATGCGCGCGCTGAAGCCCATCCAGTTGCGCTCCAGGCCGGAGCATCCATGCTGGATCCGCGTGGCGCCGGTGAAGGTGAACTCCTTGTAGTTGGCCTCCACCAGCACCTGGCCCTGGAAATCGAAGAAGGGGCTCAGGGTGAATCCCGCTTCCTCCGCGACGCGGCCGAAGGCCTTGGTCTGGAAGCTGGTATCCACGCCGATGGACTCCATGTGGATGGTCTGCACGCGTTTGTTCTCGTCCAGGTAATCGATGTCGCCGGCGGCGGAATAGTTCCGCTTCGCATGGATGCGCACCGAGGCGTTGTAGAAGGTGTGGTGCTTGGTGACGTAGTTGGCCGTGATCACTGCATGCTCCAGCGGGTCCATGGCGGCATCGCGGCGGATGCGCACGCGGGCGCTGTCCGGGGAGATCAGCGCGTCGGCCACCGGGATGCTGGTCACCTCGTCGGCGGTGATCAGGTGCTTCTTCAGGTCGTAGCGCGCCTTCGGGGCCATGAAGCTGAGCGAATCCTGGTCGGGGTGGACGCTGATGAAGTTGGGGCCGCTGAGCTGCAGGTCGCTGGCGGCGGCGGCGGCGGTACGGTCGCTCTCGAGGGAGATGTCGCCGGCGTCCATGTACCACTTGAAGCGGTCCATGAAGCAGATGTACTGATTGACGGGGAACTCCACCTTGGTCTCGTCGCCGTTGCTCACGAACTCGCCGATGCGCTCGTCGAGCTTGATGGTGCTGTTCACGTTGTCGGTGCGGAAGGCGATGCTGGCCGTGTCGCCCTCGGTCAGGCGGAAGTCGCTGGTGTCGGAATGCACCTGCGCGTGCTTGAAGTCGAAGAGCTTCGCCTTGAGCGTGGCGTTGGTGAAATCCACCAGGCCGGCGCCGGTCATGCCCCCGGGTGTGAGTTCGGTCCGTCCATGCAGGAAGGCCTGGCCCTCGTACATGGTCATGGGCGAGGTGGTCTTCTGCGCGAGCAACACGTCGCGGCCGGGCTCCAGACGCACGAACAGGCGGCTGCCATGCACGCCGGGCACGTCGAGCGGCGCGGCGGCGGAGAGCGTGTTGCTCAGGGTGTCGGCGATGCCGAAGGTGCTGTCCGGCGTGAAGACCAGCTGCTTGCTGCTGAGGTCGGTGGTGAGGTAGCTCAGGTCGCCATCGCCCTGCAGGCCGTTGTAGTTAAGGGTGACGGTGTTGGTGAAGGTGGCCTTGCGCCCATAGAGCGGCAGCCCCTCCGCGCCGGTGGGTCGGACGAAGCCGAGCGAATAATCCTCCTGCAGGCGCAGCGGCTCGCGGATGTCGGGGAAGATGCCGGCGCTCACCAGCACGCCGGTGAAGTTCAACCCCTTGTTGGTGAAGTTGTCCAGGCTGTCGATCTGGAAGG
>CAYMXP010000047.1:0-24695 GCA_964394425.1 uncultured Chryseobacterium sp.
ATCAAGGGCAAGGTGATGGTGATCACCGACTACGGCGCGTTCGTGGAGGTGGCCCCCGGCGTGGAAGGCCTGCTGCACGTGAGCGAGATGAGCTGGAGCCAGCACCTGCGCAGCCCGAAGGACTTCCTGAAGGAAGGGCAGGAGATCGAGTGCCAGATCCTCAACATCGACCGCGAGGAGCGCAAGATGTCCCTGGGCATGAAGCAGCTCGCGCCCGACCCCTGGACCGACATCGAGTTCAAGTACCCCGTGGGCAGCCGCCACACCGCCAAGGCCCGCAGCCTCACCCACTTCGGCATCTTCGCCGAGCTGGAGGAAGGCGTGGACGGCCTCATCCACATCAGCGACCTGAGCTGGACCAAGCGCATCAAGCACCCCAGCGAGTTCTGCGCCGTGGGCGATCCCATCGAGGTGCAGGTGCTGGAGGTGGACAAGGAGAACCGCCGCCTCAGCCTCGGCCACAAGCAGGTTGAGCAGAACCCCTGGGAGGTCTTCTCCACGGTGTTCTCCCCCGGCAGCACGCACGAAGGCACCCTCGTGGCCCGTGCCGGCAGCAACTTCACCGTCGCGCTGCCTTATGGCATCGAAGGCGTGGTGAGCGCCCGCCACCTCAAGAAGCAGGACGGCTCCAAGGCCGAGCTCGAGGAGAAGCTGCCCTTCAAGGTGCTCGAGTTCAACGGCGATGCCCGCCGCATCGTGGTGAGCCACACCCGCACCTTCGAGGAGGGCGAGGAATTCACCGAGAGCACGCCCGCCGGCAAGCGCGATCGCGGCCCCCGCCGCGGTGGCGACGACAGCGCGCAGAGCGCCAGCATCAAGAGCATCAACGAGAAGGTGGAGAAGAGCACCCTCGGCGATCTCGGCGTGCTGGGCGACCTGAAGACCAGCCTCGAAGAGCGTGAAGCGGCCAGCGCCGCTCAGCCCGAAGGCGAGGCGAAACCCAAGCGCGCGCCGAGGAAGAAGAAGGAGGAGGCTTCCGAGGAGAAGGAGGAGGGAGGCGAGGCCTGAACAGGATCTGCGAACGAAGCGAAGCCCCCCGACCCAGTCGGGGGGCTTCGGCTTGGGGAGCGTTCACACGCGCCTGAAATTGGGACACTTATTATGGCGCATGGCGAACGAAGCTAATCCATCACCACCCGCTCCGCCCATCGCTCGCCTTTCCTATCCACATAACTCAAGATGTACACCCCCGCCGGGTGCATGCCCACGTTCAGGTCGATCTCTTCGCTCTTTCCGCCCGGCTTGAACTTCCGCACCAATGTACCCTGCGCATCGAACAGCCTGAACTCCCCCGTGGGCTCCTTGGCCGAGCGGAAGCTGATATACAGCCGGTCGCTGGCCGGGTTGGGGTAAAGCAGGATGTTCAGTTGCGGCTTATCCGGTTGAGGTGGTTGCTCGGCTATGGCATCATACAACTGGCAGCCGGGCACCAGACAGCCGAAACTGTCTACGCGGATCACCCAGAGATCCTGCTGGCCATCGTTGCAGGAGCCGGTGGCCACGATGCTGCCGTCGGGGTCTTCGATGGCGTGATAGAGCCAGTGCACACTGAAAACGGTGTCCAATGGCGGGTGTCGATATGTCCTCATCCACAAGCTATCGCCATTGGGAGCAAACTTTAGGAGTACCCCTTTGTCACCGCCGCTCACATCGAAAAGCCCCGCTGCCAGGAACGAACCATCCTGAAGTTCGGTCACTGAATAGAGGCCGTTCACGATCCCTTGATTGCCATAAGCCCTCTCCCACACAACATCGCCGCCAGCATCGAGGCGAGCGGCATACAAACGGTAGTATGTCGTGAATCCTGATTGATACACGCCATCAGCACCTACAACCACGTATTCACTATCACTGGAAGTGATCACATTGATGAAAACGCCGTCGTAAAAGTCCCCGCCCAAGTGCTTCACCCATTGTTGTGTACCGGAGCCGTCGACCTTGATCACTTCGTAATCATTCTCGGTTGACGACCATTCGATCCATCCCGCAAGGATGTACCCCCCGTCAGGACAGGTATCCAGCGCAAATGCTTCATTGCGAAGGGAATTTCCATACTCAAAGGTTTGAACGCCTCCTCCCGAGGTATCCAGAAGCACCAGAAACATCTGTCCGTTTTCACCTGGATGCCACACCCCACCAGATCCGGCAAATTTTCCATCTCTAACACGCGTCATCCGACCGACCGCCGCATCCACCGTATCGGAATACACTTCATTGCTCCATGCCAACTCCAGGCTGTCGTTGAACCTCCAGGCCACAGCCTTGTCTTGTGATCCGTTATCAGTGCTGCCAAAGATGTATAGGTCGCTCTCATGGAGCGTGGGGCCGTTGGCGAATCCCGGAGCACTGGCTACCGTGTCCAAGGCCAGCCATCCCGTCTCGTGAACGATCCCATTGGGACTGATACTGTCGAAGCAGATCTGGAAATATGGATCACCCAAGGGATAACCGAATTGAACGACCCGATAACCTGTCGAGCAATGCGTGATGCTCAAGCCGCCATCCGCTTGGCCGGCGTCGTTGAAGTCATTCCGGGTGCTGAACTGTTGGGCCGTCATTGGTACGGCCAGGCAACACATCAGCCCGCAGGTCCAGTGGCGCATCGCCTATCGCGCGATGGTTAACGATACACCGTCGAGCATTTCATCCCTGCCGCCAAACAGCACCACACGGTACAGACCGGAACTGTACATGGTCAGGTCGAGTTCAACGATGAAGGGGCCGGAGCGCACCTGCGTTCGTTCGAGCTCCACGCCGTAGCTGTTGTAGAGCGACACCCAGCCAATAGCATGACCCATGGGCAGGTGGGTCACCACCAGGGCGCGCGTGCTCGCGGGGTTGGGCTGCACACGGATCAAGCCACGGCTCGACATGGGCGACGACGCGACCCCCTCGATCGCGCTGCGTTCTTCGCCCGGCAGCACCATGGGTTCCTCGAAGCTCAGGTCCAGATGCGCAGCCAGCAGAGCTCGGGCGACCAGATGCGAAGAGTTGCTTTCGTCCGAGGCCATCGCGCCAAGCAACTGTTGAGCGTCCTGTACGATCGCCGTCGCGTTCTCCGGGTCCAGCATCACGTCGCGCACCACGTCGAAGGCCGCAGCCTGGTCCAGGGTGAGCCCGTGGCCGCCGGGATCGCTGATCCATTCGTCCACCACCTGCCATTCGTCCTTCGCCATCAGCAGCCACAGACGCTCAGGCGGCGTGGCGGGCATGTCCGCGTCGGCCAGCACGAGCAGTATGCTGTCCAGCGGGTTGCCCACCGTGTCCTGCAAGACCTTGCGCACGTAGTCGTGCCGGGCGCGTTCCACGTCGTGCCGCAAGCAGCCCAGCTCGGCCTCGATCCATTGCTTCCAGCTGTACTCTTCTTCTTCCTGCTGTTCCCGGATCATGATCTTATAGCTCTCGTCCAGCCAGCTGCTCATCACCGCCAGCAGCACGTCGGGGTTCAACGGGCTGGCATCGAGCATCACCTGCGTGAGGTGCCAGGGATCCATGGCCGGTTCGCGGTACAGCGCCGCCAGCAGCACCGCGTCCTTCACCGGCATGCTGGCCAAAAGGAGGTTGCGCAGGTTGAAGGAACTAACGAGCGGATCATGGATCTGATCCAGCAGATAGTCTGTGTCACCACCGTCCAGTTCACCGTCGTAAAGTGCTTTCAATTGCACGTGATCGCCCACGGCACCCTGGAAGGCCGCTTTCACTTCCCCGGTCCCGGTGATCACGCTGGGATCTTCCGGACAGGATGATACCGGGCCATCACCAGGAATGAAGGGGAATGAGGTATTACTCAGTGTAACATGGGGTGGTGGAGTTGAGCAATCCGGCCTCGTTTCAGGTTCAAGGTGATGGTGGTAAAGAAGCCCATCCGGGGAATCACCATCGAAGTACACCTCCGTTTCAACCCCTCCGGGACAATCCGGATAGAAACGGTTCCCGATCGGCTTCGCGGGACTGCCTTGGTTCTCCGCGATCGCTGCATCATTCTCCGTCGCCGCGGCACTGTATATGCACTCGTTCGTTCCATCTTCATTGCCATACACGTTGCACCGGAACTGAAGGCCTTCACCATCAGCCCCGAATTGGTTGTTCCCCTGCATCAAGCTCCCCACGTACAGGTTGGCGAAGTCGTTCCGGTAGAACGCATCCGCCACCTGGTCGCTCTTTTTGATCGTGAGGCCCACGTTGCCGATGTAGTTCACGCCGGTCATCATGTTGTCCTCCACCTCATAGCCCGCGCAGCCGTAGAGGTAAACACCATAGGGTATCGGCCACGGCGGCATGCTCTGATCCAGCGGCCAGCTGCCGTCTCCCGTGGGCACGTCGAACGTGTTGCCCGTGATCTCCGCGTTGTTCACACCGGTGAGGATGACCCCCCGGTCGTTGTATTTGAACTGGCTGTCGCGGATGTAGCAGGGCTTCATGCCCGAGTAGTCGTAACCCCGCACGCCGGCCGAGAGCCACCAGAAGCCCGAGTTCCCCGCCACGGTGAATGACGAATTGTACGACCGGATCCCGATCGGCCGCGCCAGGCCGGCCTCCACCTCGTGCTGGTACTGGAACTCGCACGAGCTGAACTGGATGTCCTTCACCCCCTCCAGCCGTACCATGTCGGGATACGAGGCTGTCTGGTCATAGTCCACCGTCAGCAGGAAGTCCGTGTTCTGGAACTTGCTCCGGTTCGGGTACTCGATGCCGTTGTACATGTTCTTGTACTTGCGCATCCACACCTGCCGCTTGCAGTTCCGTATGGTGCTGGAAAAACCACGCACTACCCCCCCTTCGCTTTGCGGGATCAAGTTCCCGTCCTCGTCCGTTCCGAACAGGCTGACCCCTACTTCCGCATTCTCGATCACGGCTCCATTGCGCATCAGCAGGTAGCCCTGGTTGGTCATCGGTATCTGCGACTGGTTCGGGTCGCCCAGCACTTCTACGCCTTTCCAGAAGTTGCCGCACAGGTTCGTCAAGGTTCCTCCGTTCAGATCGACTTTTGCGCCTGGTTCGATGATCAACTTGGTGCCTGGGGAAAAATTTGCAGTGCTGGTAATGGTCAAGGTTGAACCATTCTTCACGGTGATGTCCCGTGTGAGATTTTGATGCTTATCCCAGGTCATGTCATCGTCGATCTCCTTCACATGAACCGGCCACTCCGCAAGATCGCTTTCCCAAACACCCCTGCCTGCGGTCGCCGCGCGGATCTTCCCCGCACAATAGTTGATGTCAATGTCATTCACTTGAACGTTGGGCAATTCGGTAAAGAAGGGTTCCCACCCATCTGTGTTGTAACTCCAATAATAGACCCCGACATCCATGGCGATATATATCCCACCATCGGATCCAGAATGGAAGACAATATCGTTAACTGGGAGATTGGGAAGCTCGTGCGCCGGTCCTGGATCCATGTTTATCCACGAGCCTGGATCACCGCCATCGTAGGATTCAAAGACCTTTACCCCGCCCTCATATCCTGAGTAGGCCATGAACACATGCAAGGGATCATCGGGATCCACGGCGATCCCACTGATCGCCACGGCGGTTGATGGTAGCGATCCACTGGCCTCCTCAAAACTCGGCTCTGGTATGTAAACGGGCGGAATTCTTGTCCGAAAGAACCTTGACGGTTGCCCACCTGGACAATCCGCGTTATTCCCCCGTGCGGGAGTAATGAAATACATGTGCTCACCGCTGGATGGAGCGATTTCTCCATCGCGCATGCCTTGCGAATTGCACGGAAAGGAAAAACCATCACCTTGGACAATAGCCAAGCGAATATGGTTCCATTCCATATCCGTGGCGGCCGCGTCGACATCACCTTCCTTCCAAATATCCGAGTAGCACACATACATGCGTCCATCGGTGACATCAAGGTAAAATGGGATATGGTTGTAATGGGTCCAAGCACCGATCCCTTCGTACGGTGGCCCAGGAGCATTGCCTGGAAGTCCGTCGTCAAGCGTCGATGCTGGATCATAGGAACCATATGTTGTAAAACCATTTCTCCATTTCGTGAAGTTCATATTACGATAGTCGCGGCCATATGCGTGTTCGCCATCCGGGGAAAAAAGCGTTGCGGAGCCATCTCCGGTCAGAAGGTGCATCCACTTGTTTGATCCGATTATCTGTGGATCGAGACGGTTCACCCCATCATCCTGCGCGCCCATCATCACCGCGTAGCGGTCGGCTGGATTGCTCGACATCTGATAGATCCAACTCACCGCGAGCCCACTGTTCCTTCCAACCCAGGTGGCATTGGTCGCCGGCGTGTGATAAGGATCGGCTGTCATGCTCAACCCCCCATCATGCCCAACCCATAATTCTCCGCCATCCGGCGACCACGCTATGACATGTGTATCCGCATGTACCTGATCCCAATAGGTATCGAAATACTCGATCGTGGCCCCTCCGTCGCTCGTTCGATGGATCTCCGAACTGCCATATGCGACAACACCTGGATTGCTTGGCGAGGCGGCAAGCCCAACCCAACCTGGCGAGACGAATTCATCAGCGGATTGAACTACAGATGCGTTTGTCCAGTTTATTGGCAACGTAGCGTCGAACGTAAGTGCATAGCTCACACTGCCTGCCCCGTAGTTGATCCCAGTGCTTACCAATGCATACAATTTCTCTGGAGCAGTTACAGTTACTGCAAGGTTGATCCTTGAGGGAACATGATTTCCAACATTCCATGGTGCGATGTCAAAGTCCAATCCTACATACGGCGGATCCGTTAGTGAACTCCAATTGATCCCTTGGTCGACGCTCATCCAAATGTTCCTCCCGGAAGCATAGATGACATTCTCATTGTTCGGCTTGAGTTCGAGCCCCTTCAGGTATGTCTCGCCTGGAGGTGCGAACACTTGGGTCCAAGTGACAGCAGCCGGATCCGGGTCAAGGGCATTCGAAGTCCTGAAAATGCCAGCGGTCGTCGCGATAAAGATCATGTTGGGATCGCTTGGTACCATTAGAGCATTGAAGATGTTGAACACGGTACTGATCCCAGAAATAAGTGCTACGCTGATGTTCTCCCAATCGACACCTGCATTCCCTGAGCGCCAGAGGCCAGTGCAATAATTCCAACCATCAGAAGCCCCGGTCGCAACGATCAGCACATCCGGATCGGTCGGTACAACGAGAACGTCTGCAACCGCGCCGAATGGAAAGCTATGGTCCGTCATCGCTGTCCATGAATCTCCCGCATCAGTACTCTTGAACAGACCGCCCATGCCTGAGGCACAATACAGCGTTGAGTTCATTGCGCCGTATCCTGGGTCGAATGCTATGGCATGTATCTGCCCCGTGCCCGTGCCCGATATCTGACCTGCACTGCCCACTGGATCCAACGTTGGGGTATCTAATGGCCCCAGTGCGGTCCATGTCGATGGAAACTCGCCTATGTCTTTGGGATGCCCTTCGATCCATGGAAGGTATTCCAAGATGGCCTGCTGCACGACAGCTGGATCTCCTGATGGATACAAACGCTGCTCCCATTGATCCATCATCTTGTTTTGCAACGAAATAGCGCTTCCCTCCGACTCCGGATGGAGCAGATTGTCGGGATCGTTCATGAAATTCCCATGATACTGCCACAAGGTCTGCCCAGGTGGTGGTGGTGGTACTTGGGCAGATGATACTATGGGGGAAAGCGCTAATTTCCAACCGATGTAGCATATGAGGTTCTTCATAGGACGCACGCAGTGTTGACCCCGCGAGTTGCTCTGGTCTCCTGAGCTACTCCCCAATTCTATTCATCGCAGTTGGGTATTGAGTGGGAAGTAACGGCCTTGTACTCGCATTTCCAAACTCCACATTTCGAATTCGGAACGCCATTCTCGCTTTCCTTCGACAAAATGCGAAGAACCCCGGCTCTCACCGGGGTTCTCTCGTTCGTGATCAATGAGCTGGCCCTGGCCTGTTTGGCGCGTGTCGCATTGAGTACGGAGTCCTCGCCCGTCTGTTGGATCGATCACGCGTTCACCTTTTCACCTAGAAAACACCGCTGGGACCAGCAGGCCTCGCTGCTGTCACAATACGCCGCCACCTCACAGGCCGATGCAGCGATGATCTGGCAAGATCAGGATCATCTGTCTCACGGCCCCGGAGGCGGCGCTTCCTCTTCTTCGTTGCCTCCCAGGTCCACCACGATCCGCGCATCGAAATACTCCTGGTAAAAGTCAGGGTTCGCCGCCTTGAACTGCGGCATCAGCTTATCCATCCGGTCGTTCAGGATCCCCGAGGTCTCGCTCACCAGCGTCGCGATCGCCTCCGTCGAGCCCTTGCGCACGGTGATCGCCGTGCGCGGCGAGGCCACCACGGCCACGTACGCATCGATCAGCGTTTGCAAGGTCGTCAGGTCGGCCGCCACGATCCCATAGGGCACCAGTGCCGCGGCCACCGCGCTCGCGTCGGTATGCACGCTCTGGCTCCGCTGGCCGATCACCGTGTCGCGCCCGGCAAGCAGGTTGCTGCGGCTGTAGTTCATCTTCTCCTGCAGGTCCGGGTCGCCGGTGGCCGTGGCCAGCGCGTAGCCGGCCTCAGCCACCTCCAGCGCCTTGTCCACCATCGCCAGCTTCTTCTCGCGCTTGTCGCGCGCGATGCCTTCCAGCGGGCGCTCCTGGATCTCGATGTTGTCCTCGATGCGGTCCAGCTTCCCCTGCATTTCAGTGAAGGTGTCGCTGAACGGGACCAGCGGGGTCCATGTCGCCGTGTGTGCGTTGCACACTTCCTGCACCGCATAGAACATGCTGATGCGGTTCTCCAGGTTCTGTCTCATGGCCTTGCCATGTTCGTTCGGACAGTTCCCCTGTCCGGGGGAAGAGCGTCTTGCGCTTTCTGAAAGCCATAACGGGCGCGGCATTCCGCAATTCCACGCCGTCGGGCGAACGGTCATGACGATCCCGCGAACGGTCGTTGCCGCTTGACGACCGGTCGTCGCGGATCAACGATCGCTCGCGCATGCGGCCCCATCGGTATCAGAAGCGTTCCCATGAGAGAATGGCTTGCTCCCATGTCTGCATGGCAGCTCACTGGTCGTCATGGGATCGTTCCCCACGTATCTGCGAACGCTCCGCATGACAACAAAAGCGGTCTGCTGAAGATCTGGCCGTCAACCACCGGCCGAATGCATGTTCCCGGTCGTTCCATGGATCATCCCTATCAGATCGGGCGCGGCCCGCACGCATCTGGATCCCTTCCCATGAAAACTTGGCCATTGTTGGTTCTTCGGCTTTTTGGCCCCGGCTATCTTCGCCGCTCGACATGCAGCCGGTCACCCTGTTGGGCAGCAAGGCTTTCGGCCTCACCATCCGGCGGCTCTGTTACCAGTTGATCGAAGACCACGGCGACCTCTCCGCCACCGCCCTCATCGCCCTGCAGCCGCGCGGCGTGCTCCTCGGTCGCCGGTTGAGGTCCGAGTTGCAACGCATCCTCAAGAACGACCTCACCTACGGGGAGCTCGACATCACCTTCCACCGCGACGACTTCCGCCAGCGCGCCGTCACCGCGCCATCGGGATCCACCGACCTCGACTTCAGCATCGACGGCCGCCGCGTCGTGCTGATCGACGACGTGCTCTTCAGCGGCCGCAGCGTGCGCGCGGGCCTCGATGCGATGCTCAGCTTCGGAAGGCCGGCCAGCGCGCAGCTCCTGGTGCTCATCGACCGCCGCTTCAGCCGCGAGCTGCCCATCCAGCCCGACTACGTGGGCCGGTGGGTGGACAGCATCGCCGGCCAGCGCGTGGACGTGCAGTGGAAGGAGGAGGAAGGCAACGACCGGGTCATGCTCCTATCCTCCGAAGCATCATGATCAGCGAACAGCTGGGCACCGAGCACCTCCTGGGCATCGCCGAGCTCACCGCCGACGACATCGAGCTGATCTTCCGCACCGCCGACGGCTTCAAGGAGGTGCTGGCGCGCCCGATGAAGAAGGTGCCCTCCCTGCGCGACATCACCATCGCCAACCTCTTCTTCGAAAGCAGCACGCGCACGCGCGTGAGCTTCGAGCTGGCCGAGAAGCGTCTGAGCGCGGACGTGATCAATTTCTCCTCCAGCGGATCGAGCACCAAGAAGGGCGAGACCCTGGTGGATACGGTGAACAACATCCTGGCCATGAAGGTGGACATGGTGGTGATGCGCCACCCCGAGCCGGGCGCGGCCGTCTTCCTCAGCCGCCACGTAGACGCGCGCATCGTCAACGCCGGCGATGGAACGCACGAGCACCCCACCCAGGCCCTGCTCGATGCCTATTCGATCCGCGAGAAGCTCGGAAGGGTAAAAGGCGTGAAGGTGGCCATCGTGGGCGACATCCTGCATTCGCGCGTCGCCCTCAGCAACATCCACTGCCTGCAGAAGCTCGGCGCCCAGGTGATGCTCTGCGGCCCCACCACGCTTATGCCGCGCCACGCGGCCTCCCTCGGGGTGAAGGTGGAGCACGACCTGGACAAGGCGCTGGCCTGGTGCGACGTGGCCAACATGCTGCGCATCCAGTTGGAGCGCCAGGGCGGCGATGGCATCAACAATTTCCCCAGCCTGCGCGAATACGCCATGCTCTACGGCCTTGACCGCGCCCGCTACGACCGCATCGGCCGCGATATCGTGATCATGCACCCCGGTCCCATCAACCGGGGTGTGGAGATCACCAGCGAGGTGGCCGACGGTGCCTCCAGCATCATCCTCGACCAGGTGGAGAACGGCGTGGCCATCCGCATGGCCGTGCTCTACCTGCTGGCCGCGCGGATCCCAAGGGGGATGCAGCCCTGAGCCGCTTCCGGCGGTCGTTCGCCTGCCTGTATATCTTTGGCCGGGACCACTTCCCCAAGACCATGAACTTCACGATCGAGGACAAGGGCAAGTACACGCTGATCAAGAGCAACGTGGACAAGCTCGATACCACCTGCGCACCCGAGCTCAAGAGCGAAGTGGTGTACCTGAACAAGACCGGCGTGCGCAACGCCATCATCGACGTGAGCGCCACGCGCTACTGCGACAGTTCGGGCCTCAGCGCCCTGCTGGTGGCCAACCGCCTCTGCAAGAGCGTGGGCGGCATGCTGGTGGTCTGCGGCCTGCAGGAGCCCGTGCAGAAACTGGTGCAGATCAGCCAGCTCGAAAGCGTGCTCAGCATCACCCCGACGCTCAGCGAGGCGGTGGACCTGCTGTACATGGAAGAGATCGAAAAGGATGTGAAAAAAGGACAATGACCCACATGACCAGGACTTTCCTCTCCCTTGCCTTCTTCGCCCTGATCGCATCCGGCACCGTGGCGCAGTGCGTGCCCGATCCGCTTTACCAGGACAGCATCTTCGGCGTGTGGCCCGACACGGTGGAGAACTTCAACGACGGCACCGTGGGCCTGTTCTATTCCGATACGCTGAACTTGAAGATCCCGCAGGATGCCGGCGACATCGATCCGGATTACGCGGGTTTCATGCTCGATTCGGTGCAGTTCGACGGGGTGGGCAACCTTCCGCCCGGGCTCTCGGTGATCTGCAACTCCCAGACCCCCGCCCCCTGCACCTACCTCACCGGCATTCTGGGCTGCGGGCTCATCGAAGGCACCCCCACCGCCGCCGGTTCCTATGCGCTCACCCTGGACGTGACGGCCTATGCATCGCTGCTCGGGAACCCGGTGCCCGTGCCGTACTCCTTCGGTGGCTACGAGATCACCATTGATCCCGGCACGGGGGTGATGGAACTCGCGGTCGACCTGGGCGGCGTGCGGAACACCCCCAACCCGTTCAGCGGCCGCACCACCATCGAGTTCACCCTGTCGCGCGCCACCCCCTCCACCATCACGGTGTTCGACCTGCTGGGCGAGCGGATCTGGAAGGAGACGATGGCCGGTCGTGCCGGTGTGAACAAGGTCAACTTCGACGGCAGCAGCTTGGGCGAGGGCATCTACCTCTACCAGGTGGAAGCCGCTGGCCAGACCTTCACCGGGCGCATGGTGGTGCATCGTTGATCATGGTCCCCCGCTGAACAATACGGGTCCCGCCTCGGCGGGACCCTTTGCTTTTGCGCTTCGCCATCACCACCATCGGCACCGGGGCGGCCGTGCCGGCACGGGGCCGGTCGCCCTCGGCGCTGGCCCTGGAGGTGAACGGGGAGTTCTACCTGGTGGATTGCGGAGAGGGCACCCAGGAACGCCTGCGCATGGCCGGCATCAATTTCATGCGGATCGGATCCATCTTCATCAGCCACCTGCATGGCGATCACTTCCTGGGCGTGGTGGGCCTGCTCAGCACCATGCACCTGCTGGGGCGGCGGCGGCCGCTGAGCCTTTACGCGCCATCCGCAATGCGCGAGATCGTGGCCGTGCAATTCCGCGCGTCCAGGACCTACCTGCGTTTCCCCCTGCACCACCATGACCTTCCGCCCCCGCCGGGCGAGGTCGTGATGGAGGATGAACGCCTGCAGGTGATCGCCCTGCCCATGAGGCATGGCTTGCCCGCCACCGGCTTCCTGTTCCGCGAGCGGCCCGCCCCGCGCAATCTGCGCCCCGACATGATCGCCTCGATCCCCGTGCCTCAGCGCGATGCGGTGAAGCACGGTGCCGACCTGACCCTGGACGATGGCTCCACGATCGCCAACGCAGCGCTCACGCTGCCACCCCACGAGCCGCGCGCCTTCGCCTATTGCTCGGACACGGCATACGAACCCGCCCTGGTCCCGCTGATCGCCGGTGCGGACCTGCTCTACCACGAGGCCACCTTCACCGAGGACCTTCGTGACCGTGCGAAAGAGACGCTCCACTCCACCGCGCGGGAGGCCGCGCTGATCGCCAGGGATGCCGGCGTACGGCGCCTGCTGCTGGGCCATTTCTCTTCCCGGTACAAGGACCCGGACCGCCTGCTTCACGAGGCGCGCCAGGTCTTTCCGGCAGCCGAGGTCTGCCAGGAAGGGGCCACCTACGTGGTGGATCAACGATCGGCGGTGTAGAACCTTCCGGCTGGGTCGATCGATCCGGGAAGTACATTTGACCACCCTTTAGAACGATTCCAGATAACGATGATGATCCGAACGGTGCTGGCTGACCATGCCGAATTGAGCTTGATCGGCCTGCGGACGATCTTCCAGGACGTGCCGCGGGTGCGGTTGGTGGGTGAGGCCCGCGACCGCACCGCGCTGATGGACCTGCTGGCCGCCGAGCGGCCGCACGTGGTGCTGATCGACCACACCGCCCACGGGTTCGGGGCGGAGGTGATCCGCGAGGGTCTGCGCCATAGCCGCCGCACACGTTTCGTAAGCATCACGCCCGATCCCTCGCAACTGGCCCTCATGAGCGCGCTGCGTGCCGGGGTCACCAGCTACGTCAAGAAGGATTGCGGTGTGCAGGAGATCATCGATGCGGTGCTGCGCACGGCCGACGGGGAGAAGTTCTTCTGCGGCAAGATCATCGACGCCATCCAGCGGGCCTCGCTCGACGTGGAGCGCATCATCGATGACCCGCTCACCTGCGAGCCCGTCGTGCTCAGCGAGCGTGAGCGGGAGATCCTCGGCCTGATCGTGGATGGCTTCTCCTACACGCGCATCGCCGACCGGCTCTGCCTCAGCGCCCACACGGTGACCACCCACCGCCGCAACATCATGCACAAGCTGGGGGTGAACAACACCGCGGCCGTGGTGATGTACGCGGTGAAGAGCGGGCTGGTGAGCCCCAACAAGTTCCTCTTCAACGGCTGAGGCGGCACCGGGGCGGGGCGCATCTTTGCGCTGATGCCACCGGACCTGCTCATCGCCGACATCGGAGGATCCTCCTCCCGCTGGGCCCTGTGCGGCGCGGACGGCACCATCCGATGGTGGCCTGTCGAGGGGGGTACGCTGCCCGGCTACAATCCGATCGCCGGCGATGGGTCGGTGTTCCGGGGCGCGATCATGGAGCATTTCATGGCCAACGATCCCGATGCGCTGAAGGTGGACCGCGTGCTCATCTATGGCGCGGGCTGCGGAAGCCCGGACCGGGCCGGGCGCATGCGCGATGCGGCCGCGGGGATCTTCACACGGGCCTCCGTCGAGGTGCGCAGCGATCTGCTGGGCGCCGCGCGATCGCTGTACGGCGGCGGGCAGGGCCTGGTGCTGATCCTGGGCACGGGCATGAACGCCGGCTGGTTCAACGGGCGTGAGCTTCACCTGCCGATGCCCTCCCTGGGCTGGTTGCTGGGCGATGAAGGCGGCGGCGTCGATCTCGGCCGGCACTTGCTGCGCGAAGTGCTGTACCGGCGCTGGCCGGCCGGGCTGATCGCCGAACTCTTCCCCGGCGAGGCGACGGATGTGGATCAGATGATCCGCCTCGTGCATGGATCGTCTTCGCCGGCCATGGCGCTGGCCGCCCATGCGCGCCGCCTGGTCGGCCATATGGACCACCCCGAGGTCCGGCGGCTGGTCGCCGACCGGTTCCGCGAACTGGCCTCCTTGCTGGCGGGGTTCTTTTCGCCTGAAGAACGCGCTGAAGCGCGGGCCGCCGGATCGATCGCCTGGGCGTTCCGGGATCCGCTGGCCGGATGCCTGAAGGAGCAGGGAATGGAGCTGACTACCGTGGAACGCGATCCACTGCCAGGGCTGGTGAGGTACCACCAGCACGACCCGCCTGAGTGATCATCGGAACGGACCCCTCCGCCACATCCCGCAGGTGCTCCAACACCCGCTGGTTCCCGGGCGAGGTGATCGTATGGAGCACGTGCTGCTTTTCCAACGCGGTCAGGTGCCAGCTCAGGGAGATCGCCAGCTGCTTGTCATGCCGCAGTTGCAGGTCGGCCAGGTCGATCGGGAAATCGGCCCAGCCGCTGGCCAGCCGCAGCATCAGGTCGTAATCCTGGTCCTGCGACTTCACGAAATTGCCGTACACGCTTCCCACCGGATCGAAGATGCGCTCCCAGATCGTATTGCTGCGGGGCAGCACCTCCAGGTCCTTCTGTGTGTCACGGATCTGCAGGATCACCACCCCGCGCGTGTTGCGCGCGATCCAATGGCGGAACGCATAGAGGAACTGCAGGGTGGTGCGGTAGCCGTAGTTGTCGCGGATCCCGGCGTCCATCACACGCATGGGTGGCTCGCTGGGCAGGGTGACCACCGGGGTGATGTACGGGAAGGTCGAGCTCATGCGCAACGCGCTGGTGAGTTCCAGCCGCGCGGCATCCTGCTCCTCGAAAAGGCGTGCGAAGTCGATGCTTTCCGGCTGGGGGTCGGCCAGCGTCCGCACGCCGGGGGTGATCTGCCCCAGGTGCGCGATGGGTTCGGAGGCGATCAGCAACCGACGCCCGTCGTTGATCGATGTGGGGCTGATCACCAGCAACGGCAACGGGGCCTTGGCCGGATCGCCGGTCAGTTCACCCATGCGCGCGTCCAGCACGCCGTGCGTGATCTCGTTCAGCCGCCGCTCGAAGGCATAGCCGCGGTCCATGGTGTAGAGGTAGCGGCCGTCGCTCACCCGGCGGTAGCGGATGAACATGTCGTTGGTCACGAAGCTGAAGGCCACCGGGTTCAGCAGGTCGGCGGCCATGTCGTCCAGGTACCCGGCATCCTGCAGGTCGATCGATGGGTCGGTGCGCGACGCGTCGTAGAGCTGACGGAAGTAGGTGGCGGCGATCAGCCCGCCGGATGATCCGGTGATCAGCGCCGTGCGCGCCATGAGCGTGCCGCCCAGCACGCTGTCGGCGGCCTGCAGGCAGCGGAAGGTCCAGAGCATGGCACGCGAGCCCCCGCCGCTGGTGTTCACGATCAGCATCAGCGGCCGCTCCCCGGGTTGGTTCGCCTTCCAGCGGTCGAGCTTGCCGTGCATGGCCAGGGCGTCGGCATCGGCCTTCACGCTGTCCAGCGCCATGGCGGCGATGTGCTCGCGGGTGTAGCTGGCCGGCCGTCCGACGTAATCCAGCCCGTAGGCCTGGTTGTCGAACAGAAAGGAGCTGGTGTGCAGGCTGATCAGGTCCAGGGCGATGAACAACGCCAGCAGCACGGTGAGGGTCCAGCCCTTCATCCAGCTGAACAGTGCGCTGATCAGCATCAGGACCATGGTGAAGAGCAGGAAGGCGCTGGCGCCGGCGGGGATGGCGAAGAACCGCACCTCGCTGAACGCGCCCAGGGCGATGAAGGCCACCACCACCACCACCTCGAAGATCGATCCGTTGATGTGGTTCTGCCAGAGCACGCTGCGCAGCAGGGCACGGTCGTAGTGCGCGCTGCTGCGGGCCAGCTTGATGCGCAGGCGGCCGGTGAGGTAGGTGTCCACCTGCCACTTGCGGGTGCGCTCCTCGCGGCGCAGCCAGCGCGAGGCCCTGCGTTGCTGCTGTTTCACCTTCGGGGTGAGCGGCGGCATGAGGATGTCGGCAGGTTCCTCCTCGGGCCGGTATTCCTCGGCCGGCTTTCCCGTGAGCTTGGTGATGTCGGTGTTGGTGCGCGTGAAGTACAGCAGCGAGAGGAAGAGGAAGGACACGATGCCGGCCAGGAAGCCCGCCAGGTTCAAGGCCGCCCGCGCCGGGGGCACCAGCTCCACATGCACCTGCATGTGCGTGGAGGCGATCGCGTAGGTGAGGATGAAGAGCCCCGGGATGATCGCGTTGTTCACCGTGAACTTGAAGTAGGGCCTTGCGATGGTGGCCAGGAACGGAAAGCGGTAGCCGTGCATCGTGTAGCTGTACAGGTTGAAGGCGGTGATGAAGCCGCCCAACGCGAAGCCGGTGATGGCGAAGGACCAGAAGCCCACCCTGCCGAAATACTCCGGGTAGAGGAAGAGGTTGGAGATCCCGTATTTGACCCCCAGGTTGCTGGTGATGTAGGCGAAGAGGATGAGCCAGCAGAGCAGCAGCAGGTGGTTCTTCTTCAGGTGCAGCGCCAGCAGCTGGAAGGGGAAGAAGTAGATGACCCTTCGCAGGCGTTGACGGAAGGTGAGGCTGGCCACGGTGTAAAGATGCGGGCGGTCGCGACCGTTCTACGCCGCGCCTTCGGGCCATGTTGTCCACCGGACGGCGCCGCGTGGCGAAGCGTCAGATCCTGCCCACCACCACATCGAGGATGGCCGACGCGGCGGTGTCCGCCTCATCCTTCAACCTGTCCGCCCGGGCCAGCACGTCCTTCTTGAAGGCCTCGTCGTCCAGGCTCGCGCAATTGGTGCGCACGTTCAGCCAGGCGCCCAGGGCACCGGCGCGTGCGCACAGGGCCCCCACGCCGGCATCGCTCGCGCTGGCTTTCAGCCCCTGGTCGGCCATGGCCCGGAGCATCTCCATGCTTTCCACGCATGTCTCCAGGGTGCGCAGCGGCACCCGGATCGCGCCCTTGGTGGCTTCGCGGATGGCGGCCCTGCGTGCTTCCGCTTGTTCGGGCGTGCCTTTCGGCAGTTGCATGGCGGCCAGGATGGCGTCGTAGGACCGCGTGTCCTCGTCCACCAGCGCGACCAGTCGCCGTCGCAGCGATTCACCCTTTTCCGCCCAGCGGCTGAACTCCTCCCAGCGTTCGTCCCAGCCGCGTTTGTGCGCGCTGAGGTTGGCCACCATGGTGCCGAGCGAGGCGCCGAGCGCGCCGCAGTAGGCGGCCACGCTGCCTCCGCCCGGCGCGGGACTTTCACCGGCCGTGGCTTCGCTGAAGCCCTTCAGGTCCATGCGCGCGAGGCGCTCGTCGGCCTCGTTCTCCAGCATCAGTTCGATCACCTTCTTCTTCGGGTCGAAGGGGGCCAGGTCAGCCAACCCGAGCGATCTCACCGCGATCGCGATCTTTTCGCGCTCGGGAATGCCCAGGCTGCGGTGCTGCCGCGCCAGGAAGAAGTCGGCGGCGTCCAGCAGCGCCTGCTTCGGGACCAGCCCCACCAGTTCGCTGCCGGTCACGCGGATGCCTCGCTCCTCGGCGCTCTTGCAGGCCTCGTCGAAGGCGAGGTGTACCGGTGTCACCTCCAGATCGGTGAGGTTGAGCGAAAGCTGCGCGATGCCATATTCCTCGATGTACCAGCCGATCCCCTTCACCGCTTTCAATTTCCCGGGGATCGTCTTCGGGTGCCCCTTTTCGTCGAGCACGGGTTTGCCGGAGAGGGCATCGCCCTGGCGCAGCATGCGGCCCGCCTCGCGGATGTCGAAGGCGATGGCGTTCGCGCGGCGCGTGCTGGTGGTGTTCAGGTTCACGTTGTAGGCCACCAGCAGCTTGCGCGCGCCCACGGCGATGGCGCCGCTGCGTTCCACGCTCGTGTTCCATTCCGCCGGGCCGAAGTCGGGCTTCCATGCGGGATCCTTCAATTTCCCGGGCAGCCCCTCGTACTCGCCGGCGCGGTTGTTCGCCAGGTTGCGGCGCTTTTCATCCGTTGCCGCGAACTCGTAGAGGTAGACGGGGATGCCCAGTTCCCTGCCGATGCGTTCTCCCAGCTTCTTCGCGAAGGGCACCACCTCCTTCATGGTGATCCCGCTGATGGGCACCAGCGGGCACACGTCCGTGGCGCCGAAGCGCGGGTGCTCGCCCTTGTGGGCCCGCATGTCGATCAGCTCCTGCGCCTTCTTCACCAGCTGGAAGGCGGCTTCGCACACCGGCTCCGGCTCGCCCACGAGGGTGATCACCGTCCGGTTGGTGGCCCTGCCGGGATCAACGTCCAGCACGCGAACGCCTTCCACGGCGGCCGCGGCCGCCACGATGGCGTCGATCTTCTGCCGGTCGCGGCCTTCGGAGATGTTGGGAACGCACTCGATGAGGGGCATGCTCATGGGATCTGCGGCGAAGCTATTCGGGCTTGGGCAACAGGCGGGTCGCCTGGTGGACCATCAATGCACTTGCGGCCCCAGCACGCTGTACAGGTTGTTGATCACGTGCAGCAGCACGGGCACCCAGATGGAACCGGTGTTGGCGCGCGCATAGCCCAGCACCACGCCGATCGGCAGGATCAGCAGCATCACCATCACCTCGTACTGCAGGTGCATCAGGGTGAAGATGCCGGCGGTGAGCGCCACGGCCACGTGCTTGTCCACCACGAAGCGCAGGGATCCGTACAGCAGCCCGCGGAGCAGGAACTCCTCGAAGAGCGGCGCGGCGATGCCGACGCCAAGGACCATCATCATCCGGTCGGTGGTGGATCCCAGGATGCGCGACATGAATTCGGTCCTGAACGCCGGGAAGAGCCAGGCGAGCAATTCAAGCGCCGCTCCCAGCACGATGAAGATGCCCAGCCAGCCCAACGTGGCGCGCAGGGTTGGCAGCCGCAGGCCGAGGAGGTCGCGGATCGCGCCGCGCTTCCACAGCGCCGTGAACAGCAGCAGGACGGCCATGCCCGCGATCCCCGACCAAAGCGCCGTGACGGCCACCACGTCGCCGTTGCTGGCGTAAGCCTCCATCTTCTGCTGGAAGGCCGGATCCTGCAGGAGCGATAGATCCAAGCCCTGGCCGGAAAACCCCGGTTCGCGCAGGGCGATCTGCTGGAGAAAGGCCAGCATCTGCGCGATGAAGAACAGGCCGAGCACCACCAGGAAGATGGCCATGCCGATGGTGAATTCCTGCAGGGGCGGGCGCTGCGTGGGCAGCAGGTGCGGCTCAGGCCGCGGCTTCTCCGGCACGGATGACGGCTCCATCGATGATCACGGTATCGATCTGGTCGCTGCCGAAATGGTAGGGCAGCGCGGCGGGCGAAGGTATCGGCCGGGTGATGATGAGGCTCGCCCGCTTCCCGATGGCGATGCTCCCGAGTTCTCCGGCGAGTCCCATGGCGGCAGCGGCGTTCAACGTGGCCGCGTTGATCGCCTCCTCGGGCAGCAGCTTCATCCGCGTGCAGGCCAGTGAGAGCACCGTGTTCATGTTGCCGCTGGGGGAGGAGCCGGGGTTGAAGTCGGTGGCCAGCGCCAGCGCGCATCCCTGCTCGAGCAACCGCCGGCCAGGCGTGTAGGGAATGCCCAGGAAGTGCGAGCAGCCGGGAAGAGCGGTCGGGATCGTGCCGGAGCCGTTCAGCACGGTGAAGTCGGCATCATCCATCACTTCCAGGTGATCCACGCTCAGCGCCTTGTGCTTCACCGCAGCGGCGATGGCGCCGATGCTGGTGAACTGGTTCACATGCACCTTGCCGCGCAAGCCGTGCGCCGCCCCCGCCTCCAGGAGGCGCTCCATCTCCGCCACGGTGAAGTAGTTCGTCTCGCAGAACACGTCCACGAAGTCGGCGAGCTTTTCCGCCGCGGCCTGGGGGATCAGTTCCTGCACGATCAGGTCGAGGTATGCCCCGCGGCGTTCCTTGAATTCCTCCGGCAGCGCGTGCGCGGCGAGCAAAGTGGCCTTCACTTGCAGGGGAAGATCCGCCTTCAGCCGCTTGATCACGTGAAGCATCTTCAGTTCGCTCTCCAGGGAAAGCCCATAGCCGCTCTTGATCTCCACGGCCACCGTTCCCAGTCGCATCATTTCCTCGAGCCGCGCTTTCGCTCCGATGAACAGATCCTCCGCGCTCATCTCGCGCAGCTTGCGCGCGCTGTTCAGGATGCCGCCGCCCGCGGCCGCGATCTCCTGGTAGCTCGCTCCCTTTAGCCGCATCACCCATTCTTCCTCCCGTGTGGCTGCGAACACCGTGTGCGTATGCGGATCGCACCAGCCCGGCAGCACATAGCGTCCGGTCGCGTCGATCACAGTGAGGTCGTTCCAATCCTGCACGCCGGGCCATCTGCTCATCGGGCCCAAGGCCTCGATGCGTCCGTCGGTTGCGAGCAGCCAGCCGTCCTCGATCGATGGCAATATGGCCATTGCCCTGCCGCTCACGCGCATGACCTCCGCCGGGTGCGTACCCAGCAGGGCCTTGGCGTTCTTGATCAGGAGGCGGGGCATGCTCCAAAGGAAAGGAAGCGCGATCCTTGACGCGTTCAGTCCAGCACCCGGAACAATTCACGTTCCCCGTCAAGCCCCTTCAGCGGGTGAAGCCCGCGCGACTCGAGGCGCACGTTCGATCCAGCGAGCAGATCGCGGGTGGTCCAGGACACGAGCACTTCGCTGTCACCAGCCAGGGCCATGACACGCGCCGCCGCATGCACGGCCACGCCGAACACGTCGCCTGCGGAAAATTCGACCTCGCCGGTGTGGCAGCCCGCACGGATCCCCAGGCCGATCCGCCGGGCGGCTTCGGACATGGCCTTCGCGCACCTCACCGCACGCAGGGCGCTGTCGAAGGCGGCCAGGAAACCGTCGCCGGTGGTCTTGAGCTCGCGCCCGCGATGGCGGTCCAGCTCGGCCCGCAAGGCCGCATTGTGCTCGATCAGCAGGGCCCGCCAGCGTGCGTCACCCACCTCGGCCAGTTTCGCCGTGGAACCCACGATGTCGGTAAAGAGCAGCGTGGCGATGACCCCTCCACCCAGGTCATAGGGCGTGCGCGCGAACGCGCGCGACCCGCTGAACTCGACCCCCTGGTAGGGCGTGTCGCCCACCACCCAGGCGTCGTGCCCCGGTGGTATCTCGTAGACATCGCCGGCGACGAAGTCCATCGTCGTGCCATCGTCCATCACCACGTGGAGCTGTCCACTGAGCACGATGCCCAGGTGTCGATGCTCGCAGTGCGTGGTTCCGGCGATGGGCTTCACGTCGTTCGACCACTTCCAACCCGGCTGCAGCTGGTATTTCCCCACGACCACGTCGTCGAACGTGACGAGGTCCAGCCTGCCGTTGGGGAACCGGCGGATCTCCACGGGGTCGTTGAAGGTCCGGCGTTGGAGGCGGGGCATGCCCCAAAGTAACGGAAGGGTGATCGTTTCCGGCCCTGTGCGCCAGCGCCGTGCCGCCTTTCAGCGATGGTTATTCGGGAGTTGAGCGATGTGCCGCACAATTGGCGGCATGGCGTTCAACGTTTTGGGTATTGCCGAAGTGGCGGATTTATAGCACTAAAGTTTAATAGAATTACTGCCGTTGAATTTAGCACAAAAGTTTCATAGTAGCACTCCTGCCGCCATTTTGGCAATACCGTGTTAGCGGCTGCCATATTGTTTGTCCGAAGTTGGGTCATTTTATTTTGCACCAACCATTTTTTGATACCACTTAATATTTCTTTGTCTGTCAATTTCACTTTCACTCTGTTGTAATTTTGCTTGAAGGTCAGAAATTAATTTTGAGTTTTTAGAATTTGTTTTTGTTGCAGAAAGTAGTTTGTCCTTTGTTTCTTCAAGTTCCTGAACAGTATCTTCTAAATTACCTTCAAGAGATTCTATTTTTTCTACTTGCTCTTGTGTTCGTTGTTCAAGTTGCAAAAGTTTTTCATTTTTTTCGTCAAGCCGATTGTGTAAATCCCTATTTTCAGTTCTTAGTTCTGCATATCGTTCAGTTAAAACTCTTGTTCGGTCAAGAAGTCCAGCAAGAAGTTGTTCGTTAATTGTTGTTTGATTATTTGCTGTGTTTGCGATTTGAACAACTCTATTGTCAATAACAATGTCAGTTTGCCTCAAAGGTCTTTTAAAAATTAATCCATTAAAAGCAGTGCATCTGCTAAGTGCAACATAACATTGTCCATGAGCAAACATTCCGGTCCCGGAGTCAATAATAACCTGGTCAAATGTCAAACCTTGGCTCTTGTGAATTGTGATAGCCCAAGCAAGTTTTAAGGGATATTGGGTAAAAGTTCCGACAACTTCTGATTCTATTTCTTCAGTATCATTGTTCCATTTGTATTCAATCTTTTCCCAACGAACTCTTTCTACTGAATACTCTACTTCAATGTCTTCATGCTTGATTTTGACTTTTACTGTTTCATTCGTTAGCTCTGTTACTTTTCCAATTGTTCCGTTTACCCATCTGCCACCTTGGTCATTCTTCACAAACATTACTTGTGAATCAACTTTCAGTTTAAGGTTTTGAAGCGTTGGCAATTTGTCCTCAAATCGTCCTTCAATTCTTCCGATATAATTAAACTCTGGTGTCGGTAAGTTTTGTAAATAACTTGCGTTTAGATTGTCTGCGATAGCGTTAGTCGTGCATAGAATTATGAAGTAGTCATTTTGAGCTGGTTGATAGTTTTGATTTACTCTGTTGTTGAGAGTAACAAAATCATTGTTGGTAGCCGTACTGTTCCGTATTCTATCAAGCAAACCAATAAAGTTTGGGTCAGATTGACGATAAACCCTGATTAGTTCAATGTTGGAAAATTGCATTTGTTGAAAAACTCTTGCACTAAAAAAGAATGGACTTGAATAGAACCTTGAAATAATTGGCAAGTCATCTCTTGTTACCACTGGTTCTAACTGAAACAAGTCGCCAATGAAAATTATTTGCTTACCTCCGAAAGGTAGATTGGTATTCCCTCCATTTTTTCTCAGTGAATTGTCAACCGCATCAATCAAGTCAGGACGAACCATTGAAATTTCATCAATGATAATTACATCAAGATTCTTGATGATTTTTCTCTTTGGATGTTCATCCTCTTCAAGATTTCCATTCTCATCATATTTTGCTTGATGGAAGTATGGAATCTCTCTGTCATTTGGTTGTAATGGTCGCCACGGTAAGCCAAAAAAGGAATGCAGAGTTTGTCCACCAACATTTATTGCAGCAAGTCCAGTTGGAGCAAGAATCAAATATTTCTTATGAGTGTTTTGGCAGTAATGCCTTAGAAAAGTTGATTTACCAGTCCCCGCTTTACCTGTAATGTATAAAGGTCTGCTTGTAAACTCCGCAAGATTAAAAGCGTTGAGAACTTCTTGGTTGTTTGGAAATATGTCCTCTGGAAATGGCATTTATCTGTTTATTTTTTTGCAATTGGTTTCAGGTTAGCACTGTCGTCCAATGGTTGCCGCTAACGGGCCGCGTATTGGCGATGGGCGGGATTTTTAGCATTGAACTTTAATCGAAGAACAGAAGTTGAATTTTGCACTTCCGTTGATACGAAGCCGTTCAGCCCGCCTATTGCCAATACGATGTTAGTGGCTGTGCTTTATTTGATTTGTTCAAGTTCATCATAGTAGTCTTTCAGGTCTTGGTCATTAAGTGCTGAAATAAAATTAGTGTCTGTATATGCTTTTACCATAGTGTTAAATTTATTTTTCATCCAATTGTATTTCACTTTTATGTCTGGAGATTTTTTACCTGCCTTTATTCCTGCTTCAATGATTTCTTTCAATTTGTCAATGTATGTTGGCATATCGTATTCAGGGTCGTCAAGTTCTGATTGTGCTTTAGAAAAGTAGTCAATGTAAAACATATCGTCAGTGTCTTTATTGAGTATTTTCAAAATCGCCTTTTTTTCGTCAATTTCTCCGTGATGAAATGCGTGATGTTTCTTTCCTATGTCAATAATAGTCCTGTCTAAAATAATTCTCGGATACAAAGCTGCTTTACTTTCTGTTTCGTATGCCTCAACTAACGCTGGTCCAAAAATCATTTTGTCTGTATGAATGAGTTTTCCGTATGAAATTCCCCCTCTACAAATAATTCCTCTTAAAGCTAAATTGATTACTAATGTCTGAATGTCGCTTAATGTGTAGAACACTTCGCTTTCTTCGTTTTCCTTGAAAGATATAACAACGCTGTCAGAAAACTGTGTTACTTGCTTTGACTTTGCTTGATGTCCGTTATCAATGTCTAAAAGCTCTCTAATTTGCAAAATGGTGTCGTGAAGAAATTTTATTTTTTCTTCGTTGTCATTTCCTTGATTGTCTTCGGTAGCTTTTATTATTTGTTTGAAGCCAAGTATGTCAAGAAATACTGTTATCCTTTTCTCATATTTCATTTTACCTCTTGTCGTTTTATGTTGTCTTTTCATTCTTGGTGCGGTTTGTTAGCATTGCCACTAACGGA
>CAYMXP010000048.1:0-24451 GCA_964394425.1 uncultured Chryseobacterium sp.
CCGCTCTTCGACATCAACGCCATCACCGCCATGCTGCCCCACCGCTACCCCTTCCTGCTGGTGGACAAGGTGATGGAAATGCGGGAGCAGTACATCGTGGGGGTGAAGAACGTGACCATGAACGAGCCCTTCTTCCAGGGGCACTTCCCCGGCGAGCCCGTGATGCCCGGCGTGCTGCTGATCGAAGCCATGGCGCAGGTCGGCGGCATCTTCGCCCTCAGCAAGGTGCCCGATCCGCAGAACCACACCACCTACTTCCTGAAGATCGACGGCGTGCGTTTCAAGCGCAAGGTGATCCCCGGCGATACGGTGGTGTTCAAGCTGGACCTGATCACCCCCATCCGCCGGGGCATCGTCCACATGAAGGGCAACGGCTATGTGAACGGCCAGCCCGTGGTGGAAGGCGAGCTCATGGCCCTGGTCTCCCGCATCGAAAGCCCGGAAAAGAAAAAGGAGGTCCGCGCCGCGGCCGCTCCCGATACGCCTTCGCCGGCGGCTTCGGCGATCAAGGCATGAGCATTAGCAAGCTCGCCTCCGTCCATCCCGATGCGCGCATCGGAAAGGACGTGGTCATCGAGCCCTTCGCCACCATCCAGGCCGACGTGGCCATCGGCGACGGCACCTGGATCGGCCCCAACGCCGTGCTCATGGACGGCGCGCGGGTGGGGGCGAAGTGCCGCATCTTCCCCGGCGCGGTGATCAGCGCCATTCCGCAGGACCTGAAGTTCGCCGGCGAGCGGACCACCGCCGAGATCGGCGATGGCACCACCATCCGCGAGTGCGTCACCATCAACCGCGGTACCGCCGATCGGGAGAAGACCGCCGTGGGGAGCAACAGCCTGCTGATGGCCTACGTGCATCTGGCGCACGATTGCATCGTGGGCGGCAACGTGGTGATCGCCAACAGCGTGAACCTCGCCGGCCACGTCACCATCGACGACTGGGCGATCCTGGAGGGCAACGTGGCCGTGCAGCAGTTCATCCACATCGGCGCGCACAGCTTCATCGCCGGCGCCAGCCTGGTGCGCAAGAACGTTCCCCCCTTCGTGAAGGCCGCCCGCGAGCCGCTGAGCTACGTGGGCGTGAACGTGGTGGGCCTTCGCCGCCGCGGCTTCACCGACGAGCAGGTGGCCCGCATCGAGGATATCTACCGCGAGATCTTCGTGCGCAACACCAACGTGGAGCGCGCCGTGCAGAACGTGCAGCAGCAGATGCCCCGCAGCCACGAGCGCGGCATGATCCTCGACTTCATCAACAACAGCCCCAAGGGGATCATGCGGGGGTTGGCGGAGTGAAGACATGTGCCCATGTGCTCATGTGCTCATGTGCCCATGTGCTCATGTGCTCATGTGGCCGTGATCTGAGTGAATGGACCAAAAACCAGCTGATCTGCCCATGGAAGCCATGGAAGAATTCAATGCGCGGGAGTGGATGTGCTCCTTCACCTTCGAGGGTGCTGCGGAGCCGCCTGGTGAGTATGCCGCTCAACCCGGCCGCCGGAACGCAGTGGTGGAAGAAACCTTCGAGCTCGCCCTGGTCGTGATGGACTACAGCGAACGCTTGCAAAAGGTGAACCCCGTGTTCGCCGATCAGATCCTCAGGAGCGGAACCTCGGTAGGCAGCCATAGCCGCGAATCCCAGAACGCCGAAAGCGCGGCGGATTTCCTCCACAAGATGAAGATCGCATTCAAGGAATTGGAGGAAACGGACTATCGCGTGGGCCTGTGTCACGCGAAGTCCCACTATCCGCATGACCACGATCTTGTCCAACGGATCAAGCGCTTGTTCCCCTTGTTCAACAGCATCATCTACAGTACACGACTTAGGGTGAACGCCCAACGCACGAAATGAGGATGGACAAACTCGCGCGTATGCGCATTGATGGGCACATGGCCACATGAGCACATGGCCACATGCGAACCCCTCCCATGAAGGTCACACTCGCCTCCGTCTCCAAGTCCTTCGGCCGCGAAGTCGTCATCCGCGACCTGTCGCACACCTTCGAGCCCGGCAGCCGCACGGCCATCCTCGGCCCCAACGGAAGCGGCAAGAGCACCCTGCTCCAGCTGGTGGCCGGCGCCTTGATCCCCACCGGCGGGCGCATCGAGCACGCGATGAACGGTCTGGCGATCGATCCCGAGCAGGTGTACCGCCACGTGGCCATCGCCGCGCCCTACCTGAGCCTGTACGAGGATCTCACGCTGGGCGAGACGATCGAGAACCACGTCCGTTTCAAGGCGCTGCGGTCCGGCACGACGCCGATGGAGGTCGCCCGCATCGCCTACCTCGACGAGCACTGGACCAAGCCCGTGCGGAACTTCTCCAGCGGCATGAAGCAGCGGCTCAAGCTGTCGCTGGCGATCCTAAGCGATGTGCCGCTGCTGTTGCTGGATGAACCGGCCGGCAACCTGGATGCACAGGCGGTGGAGTGGATGCAGCAACTGCTCGTGGAGCATTTGGAAGGAAGAACACTGATCGTGGCCAGCAACCGCCAGGAGGCCGAGACCAGAACCTGCCCTGGCGCGATCGATCTGGCAGACCTGCGTAAGGCGGGCCTGTCCGGCTCTTGAGCCTTGTGGCCCTTCGGCTATCTTCGCGGCCCGATTTCAAGACCCCTTCCCATGGCCACCACCAGCGACGTGAACGTCGGTTCCTACATCCGCTACAACGGCGACATCTGCCAGATCATGGAATGGCAGCACCGCACCCCCGGCAACCTGCGCGCCTTCTACCAGGGCAAGATGCGCAACCTGCGCAACGGCAAGCTGGCCGAGAACCGCTGGCGCAGCGGCGAGGTGATCGAGGTGCTCCGCGTGGAGACGCATGAACTGCAATACCTCTACCGCGAGGGCGACCACCTGGTGTGCATGGACCAGACCACCTTCGAACAGCAATACATCCCCGCGGCCCTCTTCGGCGACAGCCTCCGCTTCCTCAAGGAGAACGCCATCGTACAGGTGGGCTTCGAGAGCGACACGCCGATCTTTGCCACGCCTCCGCGCACCGTGGAACTCGAGATCGTCAGCGCCGAACACGCCGTGAAGGGCGACACCAGCAACAAGGTGATGAAGGCCGCCCGCGTCGAGACCGGCGCGGAGATCAGCGTCCCCATCTTCGTGGATGCCGGCACCATCGTGCGCATCGACACCGAGACCGGCGAGTACCTCGACCGGGTGAAGAAGTAGGACCCCTCCCCTCAACGTCGTCATCGCGAGGATCCCCGCGCATTTGGCGGGGTCCGAAGCGATCTCATCCGATAGAGCTTCGCCGTTCCGGGGAGATCCGGTCAGGAGCATTGGAGATCGCTTCGCGGTCCTCGGGTACGCGGACACGCTCGCGATGGCGACGGGACGGTGGGATTACCTTCGTCGCGTCGCCTTCGCTGCGCGCTTCGGCGACCGATGAATGGTCCTTGAGAAACCACTGACCGCCTCGGAGATCGCCGCATTGATCGGAGGCCGGGCGATCGGCAATACCCAGCGGCTGGTCACCGGCCTCAACGAGATCAACCGGGTGGGCGAGGGCGACCTCGTTTACGTTGACCACCCCAAGTACTACGGCAAAGCGCTGGCGAGCGCCGCCACCACCATCCTCATCGACAAGGAGGTGGAGATCCCCGCGGGCAAGGCCATCATCGTGAGCGCCGACCCCTGCGCGGACTACAACGCCCTGGTAGGCCGGTTCATGCCGCGCAAGGGCTGGCGGGCCGACGATGCCGTGATCGGTGAGGGCAGCGAGGTGCATCCCAGCGTGGTGCTGGGCGCCAACGTGCGCATCGGCGCCGGATGCCTGATCATGCCCGGCGTGGTGATCTACGAGCACACCACCATCGGCGACCGGGTCACCATCCATGCCAACGCGGTCATCGGCGCCGATCCGTTCTATTACCGGAAGCGGCCCACCGGATTCGACAAGATGGCCGTGGGCGGCAGCGTGGTGATCGAAGACGACGTGGAGATCGGCGCGCTCACCACCATCGACCGCGGCGTGAGCGCCGACACGCGCATCGGCCGCGGCACCAAGATCGACAACCACGTGCAGGTGGGCCACGACACCCTCATCGGCGCGCGCTGCCTGATCGTGGCCCACACGGCGATCGCCGGCGCCTGCGTGATCGAGGATGAGGTGACCCTTTGGGGGCAGGTGGGCGTGCCCAGCAAGATCCGCATCGGCAGGGGCGCCACCCTGCTTGGTCAGAGCGCGCCCATGGGTCCGCTGGAAGGGGGCAAGACCTACCTGGGTTCACCCGCGGGGGAGTGGCGGGTGAAGATGCGCGAGATCGCGGCGTTGGTGAAGCTTCCGGACGTGGTGAAGAAGCTCGGATCGTAATGGTTCACCACAATGACACAGAGGCGCGGAGATGCAAAGTCCTGCCATGTGCATTCTCCGTGCCTCTGTGTCTCTGGGGTGAAATGAACTGAACTCGTGCGCACCCTCGAACGCATCGTCGGCAAGCTGGACCTGAAGGAGTTCCAGCTGCGCGCGCTCTTGGACATCACCAAGGCCATCAACAACAACCTGTCGCGCACGGAGCTGCTCAAGCTCTACGAGCAGATCATGCGCGAGCAACTGGGCATCACGCGCCTCACGCTCTTCGAGCGCGTGGAAGGCTGGAGGCGCATCCTGGCCTATGGCGACAACGCCGAGATCCTCGACGCCTCGGCGGATGGGCTCTTCGGCGGCTACACCGACATCAGCGTCATCACCCCCGACCAGGAACACCGCATGGCCGGCTTCGACGTGGCCATCCCCGTCTTCCACCGCGAGCGCCCGCTGGCCTTCCTGCTGATCGGCGACCTGGAAGAGGAGGAACAGCGCATGAGCCCCACGGTGAAGCACCTGAACTTCATCCAGACCCTCACCAACCTGATCGCCGTGGCGCTGGAGAACAAGCGCCTGGGCCGGCAGGCCCTGCAGCAGGAGCGCGACAAGCGCGAGTTGGAGCTGGCCGCCGAGATGCAGAGCATGCTCATCCCCCGCGACCTGCCGCACGACGGGCAGGTGGACGCCGCGGCCTGGTACCTCCCGCACCGGCAGGTGGGCGGCGATTACTACGACATGATCCGCACCGGCGACGGGGAACTGGTGATCGCCATGGCCGACGTGAGCGGCAAGGGCATGGCCGCGGCCCTGCTCATGTCCAACGTGCAGGCCACCTTGCGCGCGCTGTTGCAGTACACCGAGGAACCGCTGGACGAGCTGATCCACGACCTCAACGACAAGGTGTCCACCAACGCGCGCGGCGAGCGCTTCGTCACCTTCTTCCTCGGCCGCATCGACCTGAACGCACGGCGCATGCGCTACGTGAACGCCGGGCACAACGCGCCGCTTCTGCACCACAAGGGGATCATCACCGAGCTCACCACCGGCAGCATCGCCCTGGGCATGATGCCCAAGCTGCCCTTCCTGTCCATCGGCCAGACCGACCTTCCCTCCGGATGCACGCTCCTGTGCTACACCGATGGACTGATCGAACAGGAGGATGCGCGTGAGGAGCCCTTCGGCACCGCGCCGCTCAAGAAGGCCCTGACCGAATTCTCGCTCGCCGGCGCCGATTCGCTGAACACGGCCATCATCGGCGCCTTCGAGGCGCACCGCGCGGGGCTGCCTTACCTGGATGACATCGCCCTGCTGAGCTGCTCTTTCCGCTGAGCCGGATACTTCAGCGCCAGCACCACGACCATCGCCGTGAAACCCCAGAAGGGCACGCTGGCCTTGTCCATGTCCAGGAAGTTGTTGAGCGCCCCATGCACGAAGTAGGTGACCAGTCCAAGGAAGGCGGCGGTCAGGATGTGCCTGTCGATGCCGGGGGGCATGCGGCGGTAAAGCCGCACCGCGGTCGTCGTGATCGTGATCACCAATGCGATCATCAATGCCATGCCCAACACGCCCTGCTCGGCCAGCGGCCCGAGGTATTCGCTGTGGGCGTTGCCCTGCACCCCGAAATTGGTGCTGATGATCGTGCGGTCTTCCGAAGCCTGGAAGGGAGCGTATTGGAACATGTAGGTGCCCGGCCCCCAGCCCCACACCGGCCTTTCCTCGAACATGCGCAAGGCTGAGTTCCACCGGTTGATGCGTTCCAGGTTGCTGGCGTCGGTGGAGATGTTCGAGATCGAGCTCATGTGCTGCGCGAAGTCGTCGCCGCTCTCCTCGCGGTTCCGCTCCATGCTGATCGTGATCTGTTCGCGGTTGGCGAGGTAGATGCCCGCGCCGGCCAGCGCCGCGGCGAACACCAGCCAGCCCGGCACGCGGAACTTCAGCGCCAGGAGCACCGCCGCCGCCGCCGCCAGGCTCAGCCAGGCCGCACGCGTGTAGGAGAACACCAGGCCGGTGGCCAGCAGCACCAGCAGGAAGCCCGCCACCGCCTTGCGCGTGCGCGAATAGCCCGGCATGGAGAGGGCCGCCACGGCGAAGGGGAGGAAGAAGACGATCACCGCGCCGTAGCTGGTGTGGTCCTTGAAGAAGGGCTCCATCACCCAGTGCGCGGGATCCTGTTCGAAGCGGAAGCCGGCGTGGCGCACCAGCGTGTAGCCCACCACGATGCCCAGTCCGGCCAGGAAGCTCCAGAAGAAATGGTGCATGTTGCGGCCGCGCTCGAACAGCCGCGTGGCCAGGAAGTAGAAGCTGATCACGAACCACAGCCGCGCCGTGAGGTACTTCACCGAGACCAGCGGCATCTCGCTGGGAATGATGCAGACGGCCATCCACGTCAGCTGCGCGATCAGGACCACCGTGACCGGGTGCCGCCACACGCGCGGGTCGATCACCTCCTTCTCCAGACCCAGCTTCACCAGGAACAGCAGCATGATCCCCACCATCAGCGGCTCGGTGGGCAGCGCGATGCCGATGCCGCCCAGCTCCAGCTGCTCCAGGTTGATCGACAGCGGCGTGCAGAACACGATGAACAGCAGCAGCCGGTCCAGCGCGGCCACCATCGCCCACGCCATCAGCAGCATGGCCGGCAGCAGGTTCAACCAGTAGAACTCCCTGGCCACCAGCGCGGCGTTCAGCAGCACGAAGAGCAGGCAGAGGGCCGGCACCCAGTTGGCCTTCAGCGCGCGGACCATCTCGATCAGGGCTTGTCGTTCAATGCAGCACGGTGCGCCGGCTTTCGCGCCGCTGGGCCTGGCCCGGATCGGGCGGGGCTGAGGGCCGCCTGGCCAGGTCCTTCCACGCCAGCAGCACGAAAGCCAGGAAGACGGCCGATGCCGTCGCGATCATCACGATCAGCCAGCGGATGGGATGGACCTTCTTGTCGCTCACTTCGGGGTACATGATCACGTTGGTGTAGGTGAGTTCCTTGGTCATGTCGTTGCGCACCTTCTCCGCATCCGTGAGCAGCCGGTCGTAGTTCTGGCGGAACATGTCGGCCAGGTCGGTGAGCCCGCGGAACTCGCCGCCCTGCTTTTCCAGTTCATCGAGCATGCCTTGCACTTCCTCCTTCTGGGCCTGCGTGGCCCCGGGGCGTGTGAGCATGCGCACGTAGCCCTTGGTCAGCTCCTCGGTCTGCGCCTCGTACACCAGCAGGCCGCTCTTTTCGCGCAGCTCGCGCAGGCGCGCCTCGGCGCTGTCCATCTTGGCCTTCTCGTGCTTCAGCGCCCGTTCGGCGATCGCCAGCACCTCCGCGCTCTTCTCCCGCTGAAGGCGGCGTGCGAGCAGGTCGGCTTGCCGCAGCATTTCCCGCACCAGGTCGCGGGCCAGCACGGGATCCTCGTCCACCACCTCGATCTGCACGCTCTCGTACCGCGTCTTGCTGATGTCGACGCGGTCCTTGTATTCATTGTACAGGTAATAGCGGCCGGACAGCACCGTGGAGTCCAGCTTCCAGTGCGCCATGAGGCCGAACTTCGCCATGAGGCTGTCGCGGATGCTGTTGCTTTCCAGCAGCTGCAGCAACTGATCGGTGCGCGTCTCGGTGCTGTAACTGTTCAGGTTCACCGGATACACGATGGCCGACGACCGGAACCTGGGCGTGATGAAACGCGGCCCGCTGAAGACGGCCGAGAGCACCGCCGCCGCCACGGCCACCAGCGCGAAGGTGCGCCAGCGCGCGTGCAGCAACTGGAAGAACCGCTCGAAGCTCAGCTCAGCGCGCATGGGTGGACACGTGTGAACGTCTCCCCTCCTGGTGCGAGGCTTCGCGAGCAACAGGAGGGGCCGGATGGTGTGCCTGACGGGTCTTTCCCTGCTGCGTGCGGATCTTCCTCACGTTCTCCTGCACGATGATCACCAGCAGTGAAAAGAGAAAGGCCGACACCGTGCTCAGCAACACCACCAGCCAGCGGATGGGATAGGTCTTCTTGTCGGGCGCCTGGGCCTTGTTCACCACGAACTTGTGGGGCAGGTCGCTCTCCAGGTCGGCTTCGGCCTGCTCCAGTTTCATCTTCAGCACGCTCAGGCGCTTCACCTCGTTGAACTGGCGGTCCTGCAGGGTGACGTAGGCGCCGCCGTATTTGGCCAGCACCTTGAAGCGGTCCTCGAATTCCTTCACCGCGCGCTGGTCGCCCTTCACGATGGCCGCGCCGAGGTATTCGTTGTAGCGCTCGGTCTGGGTGTGGTAGTCATGCACGCCCAGCTCGCGCAGCACCTTCATGCTGTCCTCCATGGCCTCGATGCTCGCCTCCAGCTCCCGCACTTTCTCCAGGACGAGCGCGTGGCCCTTCTCGGCGCGTTCGCGTTGCATGTCCCTCCATACCGAATCCACCTGGGCGGTGATGAAGTTGGCGATGTCGGCCGAACGCCGGGGATCCTCGTCGAGCACCTCCACGCGCACGCTGCTGAACTTCGTGTATTCGAAGGTGATGTGGTCTTTGAAGGCTTCGCGCAACTCGGAGAACTTGTGCTCGGCGTCGGCGGGGATGCGATAGACGCTGAAGAGGTCGAACTTCTCCGCGGTCCGGTCGCGGATCTGGTCGGAGTAGAGGATCTGGAGCAACTGCTCGGCATCCTCCTCATCGCCCAGGCCCAGGATGTCGTCGCGGCCGGTGGCCATCTCGTTCAGCAGGGCCTTGGAGGCCGAGTTGGTGATGGCGGGGAAGAGGATCACCTCGCTTTTGAAGAGCGGGCGGATCACCAGCGCGGCCACCACCCCGAGGATGGCCCCCGCGGCGGTGATGCCAAGGATGAGCCTGCGGCGCGCCCAGAGGAAAAGCACCAGGTCGAAGCTTTCCCCCTGGCCCCTGCGGCCTTCGTTGTTCATGTGCCCTGGTAAAAGGTGGGCTAAGGTACCCGATCGGGGCTAGCCGGATGCCTTGATCATCGCCCGCAGGGACTTCAGGGGGACCATGCCACTGCCCAGTGCCCACAGCATCATCGCCACGACGAGCACCACCATGACGGCGGTGCGGGGCTGCTCGAGGCTCGATGCGAAGTGCGCCATGCCGAGCAGGCCAAGCAGGTATAGGGCGGCCCGACCCGAGGAGGCGATGGACGGACGCAACCGGAACCGACCGTGCGCGATGAGCACCTGGACCAGCGCGGTGAGCCCCTGGGTGATCAGGCTGGACCAGGCCGCGCCCAGCGCCTGCCAGCGGGGGATCAGCGCCAGGTTCAGGCCGATGTTGAGCAGCATGCCGGCGGCGGCCATCCAGTTGAGCGCCTTCAGATCGCCGGCGGCGGTGAGCAGGGTGCCGAACACATAGGTGGTGCTCACCGCCACGAAGCACCAGATGAGCACCGCGAAGGCGGGCGCGGAGCGGTCGGTGTGCTCGGCGTAGCGCAGCTGCATGATGTCGGTGGCGAAGACGCTGCCCATCACCGCCACGGCCAGCGAGGCGGCCAGCATGAGGCGGATGGCCAGGCCGGTCAGCCCGGCCACGTCGTCGCCGCGTTTGATCATGCGGCTGAACATGGGCAACAGCAATCCGGCCATCAGATAGCCGAGCATGTTGAAGGCCTCGAAGAAGCGGAAGCCCTGCGCGTAGATGCCGGCCTGCAGCGCGCCGTCGGGCAGCAGCCGCTCGAGCATCACCGTGTCGGTGCGGTAGTAGAAGGTCATCAGCAGGATCAGCAGGGCATAGGGGAAGCTCTGGCGGAGGATCATGCGGGCGAAGGGGGCCTTCCAGCTCACGCGCAACGCGCCGCTGCGGCGCAGCACCAGCACCAGCGCCACCAGCACCGCCGCACCGTAGGCGATGGTCTGCGCCCAGGCGAACCAGGTGATGGTGAGGGGCGCACCGTCGGCGCGCACCCACAGCATCCAACCCACCATCACGATGAGCAGCGCGCGGTCCAGCACGCTCAGCAGGCTGTCCTGCGCGAAGAGCTGGGCGCCGGCCAGGTTGCTGCGCAGGTAGAGCACCGTGGCGGCCAGGGCCTGGTTGAGCACGAGGATGGCGAGCAGGCCCAGCTGTTCGCCGCGGTAGCCCAACACCCCCGCCACGAGGAAGGTGATGACCGCATAGAGCGCCACCAGCACGATGCGCACCGAGAGGATGCCGCTGAGGTGCTTCTGCAGCAGCTGCTCGTGCCGCGCGATGTTGCGCGCGTTGTAGTTGGTGATGCCCAGGTCCAGCAGGATGTTGAGCAGGAAGCTGAGGCTGAGCAGCGCCGCATAGCCGCCGTAGGCTTCGCTGCCCACGCGCACCTGCACCCCCGCGTCGATGCCCAGGATGTAGAAGGGCTTCACCAGCAGGTTCAGCACCAGGACGAGGGCGAGGTTGGCGAGGAAGGTGCGTTGCACGACGGCGCAAGTTCGCTGTTGAGCGAATGAGCGACGATCACGTGCTTTGAGCAGGCTCAACTCCCCTCCCCGTTCCGGGGAGGGGCAGGGGTGGGGAGATCTCTTGAACCACCCCCAGCCCCTCCTTGAGAAAGGAGGGGAGTTGATCACGTTCTTACACAAGATCCTTCGCTTTGAGCAGGCTCAGCTCACCTCCCCGTTTTGGGGAGGGGCAAGGGGTGGGAACCAGATCCTGTTTGAACCACCCCCAACCCCTCCTTAAGAAAGGAGGGGAGTTGATCACGTTCTTACGGATGATCCGTTTCTGCACCACCCCCGACCCCTCCTTGAGAAAGGAGGGGAGTTGATCACGTTCTTACACAAGATCCTTCGCTTTGAGCAGGCTCAGCTCACCTCCCCGTTTTGGGGAGGGGCAAGGGGTGGGAACCAGATCCTGTTTGAACCACCCCCAACCCCTCCTTAAGAAAGGAGGGGAGTTGATCACGTTCTTACGGATGATCCGTTTCTGCACCACCCCCGACCCCTCCTTAAGAAAGGAGGGGAGTTGATCACGTTCTTACGGATGATCCGTTTCTACACCACCCCCGACCCCTCCTTGAGAAAGGAGGGGAGCTGATCACGTTCTTACACAAGATCCTTCGCTCTGAGCAGGCTCAACTCCCCTCCCCATTTCGGGGAGGGGCAAGGGGTGGGAACCAGATCCTGTTTGATCCACCCCCAACCCCTCCTTAAGAAAGGAGGGGAGTTGATCACGTTCTTACGGATGATCCGTTTCTGCACCACCCCCGACCCCTCCTTAAGAAAGGAGGGGAGTTGATCACGTTCTTACGGATGATCCGTTTCTACACCACCCCCGACCCCTCCTTGAGAAAGGAGGGGAGCTGATCACGTTCTTACACAAGATCCTTCGCTTTGAGCAGGCTCAGATCCCCTCCCCGTTTTGGGGAGGGGCAAGGGGTGGGGTCGGGTCGGCCTGATCGCAGGCTTTCGCGTTCCTTCGCTCCCGTGCGCATCGCCGTCAACACCCGGCTCCTGCTGCCCGACAGGCTCGAAGGCATCGGCTGGTTCACCCACGAGACGATGAGCCGCATCACGCGCGCGCATCCGGAGCATCGGTTCCTCTTCTTCTTCGACCGGCCCTTCGACCAGCGCTTCATCTACGCGCCCAACGTGGAGGGCATCGCGCTCTGGCCGCCCACGCGCCATCCGCTGCTCTACCGCATGTGGTTCGGCAGGGTGCTGCCCGATGCCTTGAAGAAGCACCAGGCCGAGGCGCTGATCTCGCCCGACGGCTTCCTGGCGTTGCGGTCGCCGATCCCGCAGCTGGCCGTGATGCACGACCTGAACTTCGAGCACCACCCCGGGGACCAGCCCAAAGCCTTCAGCAAGTATTACCGGACCTTTTTCCCGCTCTTCGCCCGCAAGGCCGCGCGCATTGTCACCGTCTCCGAATTCTCGAAACAGGACATCGCGCAACAGTACGGCATCGATCCGGCGACCATCGACGTGGCGCACAATGGCGTGAGCGAGGTCTATGCACCCCTGGGCGAGGATGATCAGCGCGCGACGCGGAAGTCGCTCACCGGCGGGCGGCCCTATTTCATCTGCGTGGGCTCGATCCATCCGCGCAAGAACATCGCGCGCACCCTGCTGGCCTTCGACCGCTTCGCCGACGCGCATCGCGACGCCTGCCTGGTGGTGGTGGGCGCGCGCATGTGGTGGGACCGGCGGCTGAAGCACGCCTGGGCCGATGTGCGCAACAAGGACCGCGTGATCTTCGGCGGGCGACAGGGAAGGGAGGCGCTGCACAAGGCGCTGGGTTCCGCCATGGCCCTGCTCTTCACCTCCTACTTCGAGGGCTTCGGCATCCCCGTGGCCGAGGCCATGCGTTGCGGCGTGCCGGTGATCGCCGCCAACGCGACCAGCCTGCCGGAAGTGGCCGGGGAGGCGGCGATCTACTGCGATCCCTTCAGCGTGGACGACATCGTGCGCTGCATGGAGCGGATCTGGAACGAACCGGACCTGCGCGATCATCTATCAGCGAATGGCATCGAGCGTTCGCAACGCTACACCTGGGACCGGACGGCCGATGGGCTTTGGCGCAGTTTCGAGCGGATGATGCATGGCACGGCTTGAAGCCTTCCACACCGCGGGCCTGGTGGAGGCCGGATGCGATGAAGCCGGTCGCGGCTGCCTCGCGGGTCCCGTGTTCGCCGCGGCGGTGATCCTGCCCGCGCGTGTCCGCCTTCCAGGCCTGGACGATTCAAAGAAGCTGACCACCGGATCACGCGATCGCCTGCGCCTGTTGATCGAGGAGCGCGCCTCCGCCTGGTGCGTGGCCATGGCCACCCATGAGGAGATCGATGCGATCAACATCCTGCGGGCGTCGTTCCTGGCCATGCACCGCGCCATCGAAGGCTTGAGGCTCCGGCCCGCCCACCTGCTGATCGACGGCGACCGGTTCGCCCCGTTCGGGACCGTTCCGCACACCTGCATCATCGAGGGCGATGGCCGCTTTCGTTCCATCGCCGCCGCCAGCGTGCTGGCCAAGACGCACCGGGATGAATGGATGCGCCGGGCGCACCGGGAGCATCCGCACTACGGCTGGATCACCAACATGGGCTACGGCACGCCCGGGCACCGCGAGGCGATCCGGATGCACGGTGTTTCGCCCCTGCACCGGCGCAGCTTTCAACTGTTCGACGACGGGGAGCCGTTGTTCTGATCCTTTCCGATCGCCATCGCGAGCCTCGTCATCCGACCCGGGGCGCGGTTCGCGATGATGCTCTGCACAACGGCTTGTGCATAGCCCTGGTGCTTTCCGCGATCGCCCGCGCACCGCTCCGGTAGTTTTGATCGCCCGCCATGCGCCGTTGGATGCTCGTGCTGCTGATGGCCGCGATCGTGGCCGCCGCGGCGTGGACCCTGATCGGTCGTGAACGGTCCGGCACGCTTCCCGACCCATGGCGCGCGGTGCCCGGATCGGCCGCGGTGGTGATCGAGGTGGGCGACCCGCTGGCGGCGTGGGAACGTTGGAGCCACACGGCCCGGCTCTGGACCCTGGTCTCCAGCACCAGGAGGGCGGCGGCCATCGATCGCGTGATCGACCGCCTCGCGCGCCGCGCCGAGGAGAATGCCGCCCTGCGGCACGGGCTCGCACGGGCCACGGTGCTGTTCGCCATCGCGCCCATCGGCACCGACCGCCTGGGCACGCTCATCATCTGGAACACGGCGGACGCGGCCGCCATGGAGCGCGCACTGGCGGGCCTCAACGGCACGGAGGGGTCCCGCGGGAATGGCGCGAGCGTGGCGACGGTCACGCCCGACAGCGCGCTGGGGGCGCTTCATTGCGCATGGCGGTCGGGGCTGGCGTTGATGGCGTCGGATCCCTCGCTGCTCGATGAGGCCATGCGCGCGCTGGACGATGGGGACGGCGTGGACAGCCTGCTGGTGGAAGCGCGTGTCACGCTCGGCACGGGCGCCGACGCGCATGTGGTGGTGAACGGCACGCGGCTGCCGCGCCTGCTGGGGAGCCTGCTGAAAGCGGAGGCGGTCGATGCGCTGGGGATCCCGCGCGGCTGGACCGCGCTCGACCTGCGCGTGCGTCCGGATGCGCTGCTGTGCAGCGGTGTGCTGTTCCCCGAGGCGGCCCGACCAGCGGCCGGGTTCGGGGGTCGGGCGCTGCTGCCGCCACAGCCATCGCGCTTGATCCCAAGGGAAGCGGCGATGGTCCGTTCGTTCGCGATCGGTGATGCGGCGCGATGGATCGAAGAGCGCGGCCTTCAGCAGGATCCCGTCGTCGGGCCATCGATCTCCTGGGCCCACGGTCCGGTGCTGCTCGCGACCGCCGTGAAAGAGGACGGCTCCCCGCGCACGTGGGTGGTGCTGCAAGGCGACGACCCCATCGGCATGCAACGGGCGCTGGCGTCGATCTGTCCGCCGGAGGGTTGTGACACGCTGCACCACCGCGGACTGCGGTTGGTGCGGGCGGATCTGGCCGACGGCCTCGCGCGGTGCTACGGCGCGGAGTTCGCGATGCCGGACCCGGTGTGGTACACGGTGGTCGCCGACAAGGCGGTGTTCGCCGCCGATCCCGGCGATCTGCGCGCGGCGATCGATGCATGGCTCGATGGGCGCGCTCAGGCGGACGACCTGTCCATCGCCGGGCTGATGGAGCAAGGCGGTTCGGCGGCCCATACGATCTGGTGCGCGCTGCCCGGTTCGATCCCCCTGTTGCGGGGCGCGTTGCGCGAGGAGCACGCGCGCGCGCTGGACCCGTCCGCTCCGCCGTGGAGCGGCCGTGGTGGCATCACCCTTCAGTGTACGCCGGGCGCGCAAGGGCGCACGTTCGTTTCCCTGAGCATCGAACACCTCGCCGATGCTCCTTCCCCCGAAGGGGGTAGGGCGCTCTGGACCGCCACGCTCCCGGCGCCGCTCGCACGAAAGCCCGATCTGCCGCGCGACCACGCCACCGGCCTGCGCGACGTGCTGGTGCAGGATCGCGACCATGCGATCCACCTCTTCAGCAGCGCCGGACAGGCGCGCTGGTCGTGCGCGCTGGACGGCGCGATCATGGGCGAGGTCCATCAGGTGGACCGCTACCGCAATGGCAAGTTGCAGCTGCTCCTCAACACCGCGACGCGCGTCCACATGATCGACCGCAACGGAAGGAACGTGGAGGGCTTTCCGATCGAGCTGAAGAAGAACGCGACCGCACCAATGGCCGTGTTCGATTACGAGCACACGCACGACTACCGCATGGTGATCCCCACCGGGGATGGATCCGTGCTCAACCTGGGCGTGGACGGACGGGCGGTGGATGGATGGGATCCACCCCGCCTGCCGCATCCCGCATCGGAAGCCGTACACCATCTGCGGATCCGCGGGAAGGATCATTTGCTGGTGATCGATGGCGTGGGCGGGATGCACGTCTGGGACCGTCGTGGCAAGGTGCGTTACAAGCCCGTGGGCATGCTCGGCGGCTTGCGGACCGTGGTGGAGGTGAAGTCCGCCTTGGAGATCGGGTCCGTGGAGATCGCCTGGCTCGACACGGCCGGCGCCCTGATGCGCACACGGCTCGATGGCACGGCGCGACGGGTCGCCATGCCCCTTCGCGCGATCGGGTACGCGATCCCCGCCGAAGGGCCGGAGGGCAGGGTGTGGATCGCCGCCTCGCGCGACAGCCTGGCGGTGGTGAACGCGGCGGGGGGCGCGATGCTCCTGAAGGCCTTCGACGCACCGGTCACCGCACCACCGATGTTCTTCGACATGGGCGCGGAACGGGCCATCGGCATCGCATGCGCATCGGCAGCGCAGCTCCATCTGATCTCCTTCGATGGCGTGGAACCCGCCGGTTCACCCTTCACGGGCAGCGAGCCCTTCAGGATCGGCGACCTGGACCTGGACGGGCGATGGGAAGTGATCCGTGGCGGTGACCGGACGCTGGTGGTACACCACCTGGAGGGATCCGGCATGCCTTGAGCACCGCCATGCATGGCACGCGGGCCGGCGGTCTTCTCGCGCTACTTTCGAGCATTCCCGCCCGCCATGACCCGTTCCATCCCCGTCTTGTTGATGATCGCCGGTGTCGCCGCATGCACCAGCGCGCCGGATCCCGCGGATCCCGGCCAGCCCATGGGCGAGGGGGCGCAACAGACACGCGCCCAGTTCGAATGGGAACGCAGGCACGATCCGGCCACCGGCCTCGTTCCGCCTGACATCCGGAGGAAGGAGCTGGCCTTCGCGAAAACACTTCCGCACCGTTCCGATGCGAAAAGCCTCACCTGGACCTGGCGCGGCCCGCGCAACCGGGGCGGCCGCACGCGCGCGTTCGCCGTGGACCGCACCGACACGCAACGGCTGCTGGCCGGCGGCGTCACCGGCGGCATGTGGCTGAGCGAGGACGCCGGGATCACCTGGCAGAAGACCAGCGCACCGGAGGCGATCACCAGTTCGAGCTGCATCGTGCAGGATCCGCGCACCGGTCGCGACAGCACGTGGTACTATGGGACGGGCGAGAACTACGGCGTGGTGAGCGGCACCAGCTTCAGCGCGCTGCTGCCCGGCGACGGCATCTTCAAGAGCACCGACGCCGGCCACACCTGGGCGCAGCTTCCCGCCACCATCGCCGGCGATCACGAGCACTACACGCGCAACGGCAGCTTCAAACAGGTGAACGGCATCGTGGTGGATCCCACCCGGAACGACAGCGACGTGGTGCTCGCGGCGGTGTACAACGGCATTTTCCGCAGCAACGACGGCGGCGCCGGCTGGACTCCCGTGCTCGGCCTGGATACCACCACCGGGCAGGTGAGCACCTACAGCGAACTGCTGGTGAGCACCGCGGGGGTCTATTACGCGATCATCAGCGCGGGCAGCCCCTCGAAGGGCGTGTGGCGCAGCACCGATGGCCTGGCGTGGACGCAGATCACACCGTCCGGCTGGAGCATCCAGGCGGGCCGTGCCGTGGCCGCGCTCGATCCGCAGGGCGAGGACACGCTGTGGGTCTTCGTGAACAGCAGCGCCAACACCACGCAGCTGTGGCGCTACGCCTACCTGGGCGGCAACGGCAGCGGCGCGGGCGGGCAGTGGACCAACAAGACCCCCAACCTGCCCAACGGATCCTGCACCGGCTACTTCACCTTCGACTTCGGCTACATCAACACCCAGGGCGGCTACGACATGTGCATCGCGGTGCATCCCGACAGCAGCCACGTCGTGTACGTCGGTGGGACAAGCCTGTACCGCAGCGACAACGCGTGGAGCAGCCCGGGCACATACCACTGGATCGGGGGATACCAGTGCGACACGAACGATCCGAAGAACTACGTCTGGCCGAACCACCATCCCGACCAGCATGGTCTCCTCTTCGATCCGCTGGATCATTCCACCCTGTACAGCGTGAACGATGGTGGCGTACACGTCACCTTCGATCCGCTGGCCGACAGCGTGCAATGGAGCGAGCTGAACACCGGCTACATCACCTCGCAGTTCTATACCATCCACCTGGAAGACGGCGACGTGAGCAACGACCGCCTGATCGGCGGCCTGCAGGACAACGGCGGCTACCTCTCGATCTCCGATGATCCCAACGACCCCTGGGTGCGCGTACACCAGGATGATGGCGCCTATGCCGCGCTGCCGCACGGCCAGAACTTCATCCTGCACAGCAGCCAGCAAGGCCGCCTCTACAAGAAAAGCGTGGATGCCGGCTGGAACGTCACCGGCTTCGAACGCATCGATCCCGTCATCACGCCGGCGCCCAACTACAACTTCATCAACCCCTTCGTGCTGGATCCGGCCGACAACAACACGCTCTACTGGGTGGCTGGCACCAAGATCTACCGCAACAACGACCTGGCCGCCATGCCGGTGGCCGACAACTGGTACACGGCCTCCACCAGCCCGGCCTGGGAGCACATCACGCAGGCCACGCTGCCGGGTCAGGCCATCAGCACCCTGGACATTTCACTGGCCGCGCCCAACACGCTCTGGTGTGGCTCGAAGGCCGCGCGCATCTGGCGCGTGGACAGCCTGCATACCGCCGCGCCGCTGCGCACCGAGCTCGACTCGCCCGAGTGGCCGGGTGGGGCCTACACCAGTTGCATCGCGCCCAATGACCTCGATGCCGATGAGTGGCTGCTCACCTTCAGCAACTACGGCGTGAAGAGCGTGTGGCACACCACCGACGGCGGCGTGACCTGGCAGAGCGTGAGCGGCAACATCGAAGAGGATCCCGATGGCGGCGGCAGCGGTCCCGCCGTGTTCTGGGCATTGATCTACCCGACCTACGACGGCCTGGTCGACCGGTACTTCATCGGCACCAGCACCGGCCTGTACAGCACCGCGCTGCTCGATGGCGACAACACCGTGTGGGAGCAGGAGGGGCCGGCCAGCATCGGCAATGCGGTGATCAACATGATCGCCGCGCGCAACTACGACGGGCTGATCGCCGTGGCCACGCATGGCAACGGGGTGTACAGTTCCCACCTGCCCGCCGCGCCCATCGGTGTGCCGGATCGGGCGGTGGATCCCGCGATCGGCATCTTCCCCAACCCCGCCGTCGATCACCTGGCGATCACCTTCCACATGAAGGAGGCCGGCCTGGCCAGCGTGGAGGTGGTGGATCTGGGAGGGCGCACGATCCTGCGGAAGGAGCTGGGGCGGCTTTCGGCCGGCATTTGCGAATGGCGTTGGGATCTGCGGGATGGCCGTGGATCGAGACTTGCTCGTGGCGAGTACGTGATCTGCGTGCGGGGGACATCGGATCGGTCAGCCAGGGTCGTGGTCCGGTAAGGCAGATCGATCGCTTTAAGCAGGCTCAACTCCCCTGCCCATTCCGGGGAGGGGCAGGGGTGGGGACACAATTCTTTCTGAACCACCCCCAACCCCTCCTTAAGAAAGGAGGGGAGTTGATCGCGGTCTTACTCGAGATCCTGTGTTCTAAGCAGGCTCAACTCCCCTCCCCAGTTGGGGAGGGGCAGGGATGGGGAAACAATCCTTTCTGAACCACCCCAACCCCTCCTTGAAGAAAGGAGGGGAGTTGATCGCGGTCTTACTCGAGATCCTGTGTTCTAAGCAGGCTCAACTCCCCTCCCCATTCCGGGGAGGGGCAGGGGTGGAGACACAATTCTCTCTGAACCACCCCCAACCCCTCCTTAAGATAAGGAGGGGAGTTGATCGCGGTCTTACACGAGATCATGTGTTTTATGCAGGCTCAACTCCCCTCCCCAGTTGGGGAGGGGCAGGGGTGGGGAAACAATCCTTTCTGGACCACCCCAACCCCTCCTTGAAGAAAGGAGGGGAGTTGATCGCGGTCTTACTCGAGATCCTGTGTTTTACGCAGGCTCAACTCCCCTCCCCAGTTGGGGAGGGGCAGGGGTGGGGACATGATCTTTCCCGAACCACCCCAACCCCTCCTTGAAGAAAGGAGGGGAGTTGATCGCGGTCTTACTCGAGATCCTGTGTTTTACGCAGGCTCAACTCCCCTCCCCAGTTGGGGAGGGGCAGGGGTGGGGACATGATCTTTCCCGAACCACCCCCAACCCCTCCTTAAGAAAGGAGGGGAGTTGATCGCGGTCTTACGGATGGATCATTACTGAACCACCTCCGACCCCTCCTTAAGAAAGGAGGGGAGTTGCTCAGGGTCTTACAGGAGTTCAGGTGCTCCATAGCTTGGCGCCATGCGATGGCTCTCGGTACCCGCGGTGTTGCTTGTCGCATGCGGCTCCCCGGCCGACGGCGAAAGGCGGACAGGCATGACCGCGGATAGCTCCACCTGGTTCCACCACGTGGAGGACAACAGCCGGTTCATCGAGCGCGTACACTCGCTGAACGACAGCGGGGCGTTCACCGACACGGTGATCTACACCGACACCTGGAACGGGCAGGCCAGGTACGACTTCAGCGACACCATGCTGACCGATACCACCCGAATGCCATGAAGCCCGAGGCGATCGCTCTTCTCGTGTCCGTTCTCACGGGTTGCGGGGATGCGCCTCGGAAGCCGGAAAAGTCGCCCACCGGTGTGACAGGGCAACAGGCGCCGCCGCTCTTCCGCCTGCTCACGCCCGAACAGAGCGGCGTGCGCTTCGCCAACACTGTTCGCGAGACCGCCGAAGGCAACTTCTCCGTGTTCGATTACATGTACAACGGCAACGGCGTGGCCGTCGGCGACCTGAACGGCGACAGCCTGCCCGACCTCTACATCACCGGCAACCAGCAGAGCGACCGGCTCTACCTGAACCAGGGCGGCCTGCGCTTCGAGGACGTCACCGAGCGCGCGGGCATCAGCAATGCGGCCGGCTGGAAGACCGGCGTGTGCATGGTGGACATCGACGCCGACGGCGACCTGGATGTTCATGTGTGCCGAAGCGGCTGGCACACCGACCCGGAGATCCGCCGGAATTTCCTGTACATCAACAACGGCGACCTGACCTTCGCCGAAAGCGCAAAGGCCTGGGGCATCGACGATCCCGGCCACGGCGTGCAGGCCGCCTTCAGCGACCTCGATGGCGACGGCGACCTGGACATGTACCTCATGAACCATCCGGTGGATCTCGATCAGACGCTGGAGGACAGGCTGGAGAAGATGAAGGCTCCGGGATACATGATCAGCGACCGGCTGTACCGCAACGACGGTCCCCCCTCCTTGGGAGGGGCCGGGGGAGGATTCACCGACGTGAGCCTCGCCGCCGGCATCAACGAGTACGGACATGGTCTCGGGCTGGCCTTCTGGGACGTGAACGGCGATGGCCGCGACGACATCTACGTGGCCAACGATTTCCAATCGCGCGACTACCTCTGGATGAACCAGGGAGGGATGAAGTTCAAGGACGAACTGGTGGAACGGTTCCCGCACGTGAGCTACTTCAGCATGGGCTGCGACGTGGCCGATTTCGACAACGACCTGGACGAGGACCTCTTCGTGGTGGAGATGCTGCCATGGGAACGCAAGCGCGAGGTGATGAACCTGGCCGACATGGAGGAGCGCCGCTACAAGCGCTTCCTGGAGTCCGGCTTCCACCATCAGGTCATGCGCAACGTGTTGCAGATGAACAACGGCGACGGGACTTTCAGCGACGTGGCGTGGATCAGCGGCACCGCCGCCACCGACTGGAGCTGGGCCGCCCTCTTCGACGACCTGGACAACGACGGATGGAAGGACCTGCTGGTGACCAACGGCTACCTGCGCGACACGCAGGACCGCGACTTCAAGAAAAAGGAGAAGCCCTTCATCGAGAGCAGGAAGGGGCGCGTGACGCTCGCCGACCTCGCCACGATCTGCAGGAGCGTGAAGATCCCCAACCGTGTGTTCCGCAACCCCGGCAACGGCGGCCTTCGCTTCGAAGAGGTGGGCGCGCGATGGGGCTTGAAGGAGAAGGCCTTTAGCTACGGCGCGGCCGCCGCCGACCTGGATCGCGACGGCGACCTCGATCTGGTGATCGCCAACACCACGCTCACCCTCGCGCCCGACCCGGCCTTCGTGTACGAGAACATGGCCGTCCAACAGACCGGCAACCACTGGCTGCGCGTGCGCTTCAAGGGCCCGGCGCCGAACCCCTGGGGCGAGGGCGTGCGCGTGACGATCACCGCCTCATCGGAACAGCAGACGCGGACGCTCCGCTTCACCCGCGGCTTCCAGAGCAGCATGGAGCCCGTGCTTCATTTCGGTTTGGGGAAGGATGCCGTGGTCGATAAGCTCATCGTTCGGTGGCCTGATGGTGCGGAGCAAACGCTCACCGGCGTCGCCGTGGACCGGGAGATCGTGCTTGACCGGTCGCAGGCGATCTGGTCGACGGGTGCGCACGAAAAAGCCGTGACCACCTTGCTGGTGCGCCTGCCCGATCCGGGCATCGACCACCGCGAAGATGACTTCGACGACTTCGCGGTGCAATGGCAGCTGCCCGAACGCCTCGCCTATGGCGGTCCGTGCATGGCCGCGGCCGACGTTGACGGGGATGGGCGCGGGGAGCTTTACGTCGGGGGCGCGGCGGGGCGGGCCGGTGCGATCTTTTCCGTTCAACGGAAGATCCCTCAGCCGGCGTTCGATCGGGACAAGGCCTTCGAGGATCGCGCGTGCGGTTTTCTTGATGCCGACGGCGATGGAGATCAGGACCTCTTCGTCGCCAGCGGCAGCACCGAGTTCAGCGACGAAGCGATGCGGGCCTGCAGGCTGTATCTCAACGATGGACGCGGCCGGTTCACGCGCGCCACCGACGCCCTCCCCGACCTGCGCCTGGACGCGGGCGTCGTGGCAGCGGCCGATGTGGACGACGACGGCATGACCGACCTGTTCGTCGGCGGACGAAGCGTGCCGGGCGCCTATCCCCGGGCGCCGCGTTCCTTCGTGTTGCACAACGAGAGAGGCCGCTTCACCGACGTGACGACCACCGCAGCTCCCGCGCTCGAACAGGCCGGCATGATCACCGCCGCGCAATTCGCCGACCTCGACGACGACGGCGATCCGGACCTGGTGATCGCGGGCGACTGGATGAAAGTTCACGCCTTCAGGAACGACGGTGGGAGCTTCGTCGAAGCCACCGATCAATGGCTGCCGGGATCGCAGACCGGCTGGTGGCGCAGCCTGGCCGTGGGCGATGTGGACGGCGACGGCGATCCGGACATCGTGGCCGGCAACCATGGGCTGAACCATCGTTATCAGCCCACCGCGGAGCATCCGCTGCTCATGCTGAACAACGACTTCGACCGCAACGGATCGCAGGATATCGTGCTGGCGCGCTGGATCGAGGGCGCCTACCGCCCCGACCGCAGCTTCACCTACCTCAAGCACCAATTCCCCTTCCTCGATCTGAAATACGAATGGCACGAGGACTTCGCCGCCGCCGACCTGGTGCGCGTGTTCGGATCCGACGTGGACAAGGCGGTCAGGTACGAAGCCGCGACCTTCGCCGGCATGCTCTTCATCAATGAAGGCGGCCGCTTCACGGCGCAGCCGCTGCCCGACCATGCCCAGCTCAGTTCGATCAACGCGATCCTGATCCATGACATCGACCGCGATGCACGACCGGAGATCATCGTGGCGGGCAACACCCTGCGCGGCCCGGTGGAGATCGACAGCAACGATGCCGGGGTGGGAGCGGTGCTTAAGCGCAACGACGATGGATCCTGGCGCGTGCTGCCGCCGAAGGAAAGCGGCTTCTTCGAGCCGGGCATGGTTCGGAGCATGGTCATTGCGAACGGGAGCTTGATCGTTGGGAACAACGACGGGCCGGTGCATCTGTATCGGATCAAGGAGGCGGCGCTACCTTGAGGCGAAATGCGGCAGCCCTGAGAACCCAACCCCCGTTCCGCGACTTCACCGGACCGTTGTAAGTGCCCCCTGACCTTTTCGAATTATGATTGGATCCACTTGCTTCCTTAATTCCAGATACGAGGTCGCAATCGAGAGTATTGTTCTGATCCTTGCCATTGCTATTGCATCCTGTGATCCAGTTGATACACGGCTTAAGATCCACAATCGATCACATGCGCAGGTTTTTTATTTGACGCTATCGCATGACACGCTTCCCTTGGGTCAAGATCCTGACCGAATAGCCAACATTAAGACCGACACCTTCACATTCTATTTTGAACCACTAGCAGTGGATCCCGACTCTGTTCGAATTATTCCAATTATCGGGAAATGGGAGGGTTCCATTGAGAACCTTCCACGAAAGATGCTATACATCTCCATTGTAGAACGATCCGATCTTGAAGCACATACCTGGAGAGAGATCGTAGAGAACAAGATTTACACGGTAGATTCATTTACTGTGGAGAGATTAAATGCGATAGACTGGACCGTAGAGTACTGGGGAAGACCAAGGAAGGAGTAGCAATATGCTGCTTCATCTTCAGTATTACCGCACAACGAACATGAGATGCGAATCACCGCTGAGGGCCATGTGGAATATTCCCGATTGGAGCCGTGCGGTCGGGATTGTGAACCGATCCGACGGGGGCGTTTACACAGGAATTGAAATATCACTGGTGTCCGGGGAAATGAAAGGCTGTTGATCGAAATGCGAGCCAGGCCAGGGTTTGCTATGGAGCAGCGACTGAAGGGGTTCTCTTTTCGTCCTTGTTCGCAACAACGGCTGCGACCCCTTCAGGGTCGAACTCATGCGATCCTGCCTAACAAAATGCTGCGACCCCTCCGGGGTCGGGATGTGCCGCTGATGCTGGGCAAACGATCCCGGAGGGGTCGCAGCATTCAGTTGAGAGCATCAGTGGGATGCACGACCCTGAAGGGGTCGCAGCCGTTGGTCA
>CAYMXP010000049.1:0-21536 GCA_964394425.1 uncultured Chryseobacterium sp.
GGTCCATTGAACACCGGGAAGGTGTCGATCATTGCCCGAGGGGGCGGTCCGCAGGAACGAGGCCTGGGCGCCTAACCCCGATCCGACTACATTTGCCGCCCATTCCTCCGAAAGCCATGAAAAAGGGCATCCATCCCGAGAACTACCGGCTGGTGGTCTTCAAGGACGTATCGAACGATTACATGTTCCTGGGCAAGAGCGCCGCGGCCACCAAGGACACCATCAAGTGGGAGGACGGCCAGGAGTATCCGCTGGTGAAGCTGGACATCAGCCACACCTCGCACCCCTTCTTCACCGGGAAGATGAAGCTGGTGGACAGCGCCGGGCGCGTGGACAAGTTCAAGAAGCGCTATGCCCGCCATACCAAGGAGGACAAGAAGGACGAAGGCGCGGCCTGAAGACAGGTGGCACGAACAGCGAAGCCCCCGGTGACCCCGGGGGCTTTTCGCAGGGCCACGATCGTCGCGGTTCAGTTGCCCCGGTACTTGTCATCCACGCCCACGCCCTGGCGGATCATCTGGAAGCTTTCGGCGATGCGGCGCTTGCGCGTTTCCTCCTGGCGTGCATCGGTGATCCATTCCACGTACTCCTTCCTGCGGCTGTAGGTGAAATGCTTCCAATGGTCGCGGGCCATCTCGTCCTTCTCCAGCACCTCGGCCAGGTCCTTGGGCACGTTCAGGGTCCGGCGGGCGGGTTGGGCATCGGTCACCTTCACTCCCTTCTTGTTCAGCGCCACGGCTTTTTTCACCAGGTCCAGCAAAGCCGCCTCCTTGATCTCATCCCCCTCCATGATCTTGTAGCTGCGCATGCCCTTCTCATCGGCCTTCTCGAAGAGCTTCCTGGGGTCCTTGATCAACGCGCCCTTGTGGAACCAGATCCCGATGTGCTCCTTGAACGCCATCATGCCGATCATGATGTGGCCGCCGTGGTCGAAGTGCGGGGCGTTCCAACGCCAGGCCTCTTCAATGGCCGGATCGGCCGCGTGGATCAGCTGGCGGACCCGCACCAGCACCTTGCGCTGCCATTCGGGCCGTTCGGCGATGTAGAGGTTGATCTCCTCGGTGGGTATCATGGCGCAAAGGTTACGCTCCCGTCCGGGTTCAACGGCGCACGGCCCCGCTGAACTGGATGCTCGTGGCGAAGGTGTCCTTCTTGCCGAAGCCCAGGGCCCCGGGAACGGCCACCACGGCGGGGGTCAGGAACCAGATGGAGGTGGGGTCGAAGACGGCCTCGTCGTATGGATCCTGCTTGAGCACGGCCTTGGCCTTGTAGCCGCCATCGGCCTTGAACTCGAACATCATGGCGTCCCTGGCCTGGATGGTGCGCTCGATCGGGATCAGCTCCTTGCGCTTCTCGATGTTCATCTCGTCGTCGTTGAAGAACAGGTACAGGTTGCCACCGTACGACGCGGCGATGATGCGGCCGGGCTCGTTCGTGTCGTGCATCAATGCGCGGTCCAGCACCGTGTACCAGACCGGTTCTCCAACGGGGCTCAGGCGCATGACATGCACGTCGCCGTGCTCCCATTGGGTCTTCTGCACCTGCTTGCCGGCCAGGGTGCTGGACATGTAGGTCTCCAGCGAGTTGTTCTCCGCCACGATGTCCGCGCCCCCATCGGCACGTGGGAAGAAGCGCACCATCTTCACGTTGCGTTGCAGCACCTCGCCCTTGCGTTTGTCCTGGACCTTTTCCAGCTCGTTCTGCTTGAAGGCGCCCCATTGGCCTCCCTTGGGATCGGCGAACGTCGCCGGGTCCAACGTCGTGAAGAACAGCCCGAGCGACTCGCCGCGGCTGTGATCCTCGGATGAATAGACCCCGGCGCAGGCGACCTTGCCGTCGGGCAGCAGTTCGATGCGCGCGTCGGTCGCGTAGTCCCCACCCGGCAGGTCGAGCTTCACCTGCTGCTGGCCCGTGCTGTCCAGGCGGTACAGGGTGATGTCGTAGCCGATCACCTTGGGGTCCTCGGGTTCCGGATCGCTGATGTTGCGCACCAGGTACCAGGCCGCTCCGTTCCTGTCCACGCGCGTGCCCAGGATCTGCATCGCCCGGTTGCTGGAGGCGGTCTGCAGGTTGCCATGCCACAGCAGCTTCATGTCCTTGTTGAACACCATGGCGTGGATCGGCAGACCCGCCGAGCGGTTGGTGAGGTCGGGCGAAAGCTGAAGCATCAATTTGGTGCTGTCCACGGAGATCGCCGTTCCGAAGCCCACGGTGGTGTTCTTCTTGAAGTACTCCGGTCCCTTGCCCACGTGGTCGAAGGGCATGGCGTAGAACTCGCGCGCCCCCTTGCCCGTGAGGCTGCGCGGGTTGAGCACCTGCTGGATCAGGCGCAGGCGCGCGTTCTCGTAGTCGGGCTGGCTGGCGATCAGGCGGAACTGGCCGTTGAAGAACTCGATGGTCTCCAGGTTCACGGGGTCCACGCCGTATACGATCTTGGGAGCGTCGGTCTTCACCGGTTTCATGCTCGCCTTGTCGTAGGTGGTCAGGTTCCATTGCAGGTCCGCCTTGGCGATGCCGCCCAGCACCGTCTGCCCGCCGTTGGTCTTCAGCGCGACGAGGCTGGTCGCATCGCCCTTCACCATTTTGGAAAGCTTCATGGCCTCGTCGGGCTCGGTGCCGAAATCGGTCTTCACCTCGACGCGGTATTTGGCTTCCTGGGCCGAAAGAGCGGCGGTCACGAACAGCCCGGCCATGCATGTGCCCAGGCGGCGGAGGATCAACATGGGGGAGGAGTTGGTCGGCGAAAGGGCGGTGAAAATAGTGGACCGCCAGCGATCGCGCGGGATGGCGATCATCGTGCCGGATCAGGCCCGTTCGATGACCACCGCGTAGCCCTGCCCCACGCCGATGCACATGGTGCAGAGGGCGTACCGCTTGTTCCGCTCCTTCAGGTCGATCGCCGCGGTCTGGACCAGCCGCGCCCCGCTCATGCCCAAGGGATGGCCCAGGGCGATGGCCCCGCCGTTGGGGTTCAGCCGCGGGTCGTCGTCGGCGAGGCCCAGGGAGCGCGTGCAGGCGAGCACCTGCGCGGCGAAGGCCTCGTTGAGTTCGATCACATCCATTTGATCCAGACCCAACCCCGCGCGCTTCAACGCCAGACGCGAAGCCTTCACCGGCCCGATGCCCATGATGCGCGGCTCCACGCCCACGACGGCCGCGCTCACGATGCGCGCCATCGGCTTCAGGCCGTGCTTCTTCATCCCCGCTTCACCGGCCACGAGCACCGCCGCGGCGCCATCGTTCAATCCGCTGCTGTTGCCGGCGGTCACCGAGCCGCCCTTGCGGAAGGCGGGCTTCAGACCCGCCAGCACCTCCATGGTGGTCTTCGGCTTGATGAACTCGTCTTCGGCGAAGAGCACCGCATCCCCCTTGCGTTGCGGGATCGGCACGGGCGCGATCTCCCGCGCGAGCCGCTCGCGTGCCTTCGCCGCTTTCTGCTGGCTCCATAGTGCGAAGCGATCTTGATCTTCGCGGGAGATGGCGTGGGTTTCCAGCAGGTTCTCCGCCGTCTCGCCCATGGCGTCCGTCCCGAACTTTTCCTTCATCAACGGATTGACGAAGCGCCAGCCGAAGCTGCTGTCGTGCATCTGGGCGTCGCGGCCGTAGGGCGTGCTGGTCTTGCCGATCACCCAGGGACCGCGGGTCATGTGCTCCACGCCCCCTGCGATGAGGAGGTCGCCTTCGCCTGCCGCGATCGCGCGCGATGCCTGCACCACCGCGCTCATGCCCGATGCGCAAAGCCGGTTCACCGTTTCGCCAGGCACGGTGACCGGAAGCCCGGCGAGCAGCAGCGCCATGCGCGCCACGTTGCGGTTGTCCTCGCCGGCCTGGTTGGCGCAGCCCAGGATCACATCGTCGATGGCCGCGGGATCCAGTTCCGGGAGCCGCTTGAGCAGTTCGCGCAGCACGTGCGCGGCGAGGTCGTCGGCGCGCACCGGTGCGAGGCTGCCCGCGAAGGAGCCGATGGGGGAGCGGATGGCATCGACAATGAAGGCGGACATGGTGGGGAAGAGCCGCCAAAGATGAGCAGTGCGTTGTTGGCAAGGTCGTGATCGCGCCGGTCGGGTCCCCCGCCACGATGCGAGACCTTCGTCCCATGCAACGGATCACGACCCTATTCCTCGTGGCCGGCGCCATGATCGGCACGGCCCGGTCCCAATCGAACACGCTGGGCATCGTTCAACTCGGGCTGGCGGCGGATCTGGGCGTGTACGCCACCCGCTATGAAGAGGAGGCCTTTGGGATGGAGAATTCGAATGAGGACGGCGCGGCCTCCTGGTCGGTGCCCATCGAGGTGCATATGGGCCTGATCCAGCCTTTGAGCCTCGGGCTCTACCTGCAACCGGGCGCTTATCTCGATTCCAGCGCCACGCGCACCAACAGCTTTTTCATCGGGGGGCTCACGCCGCGTCTTTACATCGTGAACAAGGACCGCTTCAACTGGTGGGGCGGCCTGGAGGCGGGCCTGGCCACGCTGGTGATCAAGGACGTGAACGACCTGGGCGACGAGTACCAGTACACTTTCGCGGGAGGTCACTTCCGCCTGGCCACCGGGATCAACTGGTACTTCGGTTCGCTGGTGGGCCTGCAGTTCAACACCAAGTTCGCCAGCTACAACCTTCCGTTGCGCGATGTCGAGCCCGGCCTGGACCACTACGATTCGAAGCTGAAGGTGAAAGGGATGGAATTCGGGCTTGGACTGGTCTTCAAGCTGGGCGGCAGCTAGGTCACAGCACGTCGAAGTCGATCGCCTGGAAGCGCACGCGCTCCGCATCGAGGGTGCGGTCATGGCCGGTGAGGTCCTTGAAGATCAGGTTCAGCGGCGAGGGCCTGAAGCGCATGGGGATGTTCAGGTACGGTCGGCCCCTCCACCGCATGGCGGCGTCCTTTCCGATCCAGATCTTGAACGGCACGCCGCCCCCGTGTGGCTGGAGCGATCCCTCGGCGATCGCCCCCCTGGGTAGTGCCGCCAGGATGTAGCGCGCGCCCAACCGGCTCCTCTCGCTGAGGACCAGATCAAGATCCATGGTGCGCTTGACGCGATAGCGATGCGCCGGATGGGCCAGCCGCCACCGCAATGCCTCCGGCGACCAGATGGCTTCATACTGCGCGTCGACCTGGTGCTGGAACGCCAACGGCCCCATGCCGATCATCGCGTCCAAGGAGGATACCGGTTGGAAGCCCAGCTTCCTGGTGAAACCGTGCGTGCTGTTCGCATTGGCCACGCCGATCACGAACCCGGATCCGTTCGCGGCGCCATCCGCATAGGTCGCGGTGGCCAGCCGGGTGAACAGGCCCTTTCCCTGATGATCGGGGTGGGTGGCCGTGTTCAACGAGAGGAGCCCCTTCTCCTCAACGCCATGTACGCGCGCCCGCATCGGGACCGTCACGTAATGCGCCGCCAGCGCGCCATCCTTCCACGCATTGAAGCCCACCGCGGTGCCGTGCGGGTTCTCCACGTACTGCCAGCGGAGCATCGCCTCGGTGAACTGGGTTGATCCCGGATACACCACGCGCAGCAGGCCGGCGAGCGCCGCGATCCCCGGCGTGTCCAGGTCCAGCGCGCGCAACTCGTACCCGTCATCGGCCATGCGGCAAAGTAGCGACGACTTCTACATTCGCCGCGCGTTCGGGTTACCCGCCGGAGTTCCGCAGGAGCGAAGGCGGGGTGAAAAAGGGAATCCGGTGCGAGACCGGAGCTGTTCCCGCAGCTGTGAACCCCTGGCCAGCCGCACACGCCACTCGCTCCACCGGAGCGGGGAAGGCGCGGCGGGAGCGGGGTGAGCCAGAAGACCTGCCCGAGCGCGTTCATCAACCCGCTCCCCGGTGAAGGGAGCACAACAACCACCCAATATGTTCCGTCCCGTCCTTTCCTTTCCCCTGATCGCGCTGGCGCACATCGCGGCCGCGCAACCCATCGTTCACCAGGTGCTGGTGCTCAGCGAAGGCCGATACGACTACGTCAACATGGTGCAGGCCGTGCCGGTCTCGCTGGGATCATACGATCCGCTCACCGGCGTCCACGCCACGCAGGTGACCATTCCCGACGCGCGCTTCGCCAACGACGTGAAGGTGGAGAACGAGATCGTGTACGTGAGCGCCGACAGCTTCCTGCTGAAGTACGATGCCAACACCTTCGCGCTGCTCGACCAGGCCATCGTCCCCGGCATCCGCCGCCTCGCCCTGTGGAACGACCAGATCCTGATCACGCGCGGTGAAGTGGGCGGCCTGCCCCACTACTTCGAGGTGCGGGACAAGAACGACTTCGATCTGCTGTATGCGATCACACCGGCGGATGGGCTGATCCATTCGTGCGAGCCGGTGGAAGTGATCGGCGACAAGGCCTACCTCGGGGTGAACAACGGGTTCGACTGGCCGAACTACACCAACACGGTCGGCGTGGTCGATCTGATCGCTCAGGACTACCTGACCGAGATCGACCTCGGGCCGGACGGCTTCAACCCCGAGCACCTCATGCAGCACGGCGGCAGCCTTTACGCCTTCAACAACAAGGACTACACCGGCAGCAGCGTCAGCCGGATCGATCCGGCCGGCGCCTCGCTGGTGTACACCAACAACGTGGCCTACAACTCCGGCTGCGGCACCTCGGCCGTGGCGGCGGACAAGATCTACTACATGGAATATTCCGTGAACCAGCTCGCGCGCTACGACCTGGCCAGTGCGCAGGTGGTCGACACCCTCACCAACGGCATCAGTGCCTACGGCACCCTTGGCGATCCGATCAACAACGTGCTGTACGTGACCACGACGGATTACGTCAGCAGCGGAGCGCTGTACGTCACGCAGTACGATGGCACCGTGCTCGACAGCACCCCCGTTGGCGTGGCTTCGGGAAAGCTGGCGCTGGACCTGCGCATGAGCACGGGCGCGCGGGACATCGATCCATCCGGTCTGCTGCTCGCACCCAATCCCGCTTCCGACAGGATCACCGTTCGAGGCGCGACGAGCGGTACGCGCTATGACGTGGTCGACCTCCTGGGGCGGAGCGTTCTGGCCGGTGAGCTGACCGAGGACCAACGCCTTGAGGTGAGCGGCATGAAGACCGGTGTGTACACCCTGCGCCTGTTCACGACCTCGGGCACGACCTGCCTGCCGTTGGTGAAGCAGTAGGCCGTCTACATTTGCCCCCTTGTCCGCCGCGGCTCCGGCGAAGGCGGACAAGGACCGGCCTCCTTAGCTCAGCGGTAGAGCAGCTGATTCGTAATCAGCAGGTCGTGGGTTCAAATCCCATGGGAGGCTCATTTCGCCCGTCCGCTCCGATGATCATTCGTTCGCGAGCGCCGCCGCCTTCCTGGCCACCCGTATCCCGATCGCCACGCCCATGCCGCCGAGGCCCACCGCGGCGATCACACGCGGGGAGACGTGATCGACCAATGGCGTCTTGCCCTTCGCGCGGAAACCCATGATCCCGCTCCAGCGCCGCTCGATGGAGAAGCTCCTTCCGGGTAGGATCACGGTGCGCAACAGGTCTTCCAGCGCGTTCTGGATGCGGTCGGTCACGCCATCCTTGGTCGTGGTCTCCCCTTCGATGTCCCATACTCGCCCGCCGCCGAGCAGCACACGCCTGCCCGCCGCGTTCGCGGAGGCCGATCCCTCGAAGTCGCGGAAGTAGTAGAAGCCCTCGTTCATATGGAATGCGCCTTTCAGCTTCAAGCCCGGAACGGGCGATGTGAGCAGCACCTGCCCGCGTGCGGGACGGATGTCTACATCCGCCAGCAGTTCAGCCGCGTAGCCGTTGGTGGCCACCACCACGCGCGAGGCCCGCAATGCACCACCGTCGTGCAGGCGGATCGTTGCATGCGCCGGCTCCTCGTCGATCGCCATCACATCCGCGCCAAAGCGGATCACCACACCGGCCTCATGCACTTTTCGAAGGAGCGCGCTCATCAGCAAGCCGGGGTGCAAAGGGCTTTCAAAGTCAGTGCGTGCGACATGCAATGAGGCATCCATGCCATAACGCACCGCGAGCGGATCGTCCCAGCGGTATGCATCACCGCAGATGATCGGACCCAGCAGCTCGTTCAGCCGGTCGAACCGCTCCGCCACGCGCGTGTACAGCGGATCATCCGCGGAAAAAACCTCATGTCCACCGGTACGCTCGAAGCCGATCGCCCCATCGCCAAGTTCCTTCCGCAGTTCAAGCAGGCCGAGCCAGCGTTCCTCCACGCGCTGGAGCGCCGCCTTTTCCCCCTCGGCGTCGATGTCCGCCAGCAGCTCGCTTGGGCTTCCGAAACAGGCGAAGCCCGCGTTCTTCACGCTGGCACCGGAAGGATGGGGACCGCGTTCAAGGACGATGACCCGATGATGCGGATGAGCCCTTTTGCCGTGCAGCGCCGTGAAAAGTCCGACCAGTCCGGCGCCAACGACGACCAAATGCGGATCCGGTCCAAAAACCTCCTGTTCCCAAAGGCTATGCACGATCGTTGTGCGATCCCGGCGACCAAAGGGGCCGGCAGCGGGTCCAAGATCGACGTAATTTGCCCGACCGGATCCCGGAGCCGGAGGTCGATCATGCCTTCCCGTTCAGTCGCCCATCCCTGCGCGCGTGTGCAGCGGCCGTTCCTTGCCGCCCTTGCCCTCTGCATCGCCGGCCTGGCCGCCGCACAGGAACAGCAACTCGACAACGTTTACGTCTACGGCACGGTGAAGGACCAGTACACCGCCAAGAAGCTGGAGGACGTGGTGGTCACCATCTACAAGAACGGCGGCAAGCTGCAGGAGGTGAGCAGCAACGCCAGCGGCAAATACGAGTTCACCCTCGACTACGGGGCCGATTACAAGATCGTGTACTCGCGCAACGGCTGGGTGAGCAAGAACTACACGGTGGACACCCGCAACGTGCCCGAGGAGCAGCGCGTGGGAGGCGAGGGCATGAACGTGGAGATGACCCTCTTCCAGGAGCTGCCCGGCATGGATTTCTCGATCCTGCAGCAACCCATCGGGAAGGCGAAGTATTCGCCGGAGAAGACCGGCCTGGATTGGGACTGGGATTACACCGCCTCGGTGCAGAACGAGGTGAACCGCCTGATCAAGGAGTACAACGACCGGATGAAGAACGAGGCCAACGCCGACGCGCAATACGCCAAGCTGATGCAGCAGGGCGACGCGGCGATGACGGCCAAGGACTACAACAAGGCGGTGGAGCACTTCACGGCGGCGCTCGCGCTCAAGCCCGGCGATGCCAAGGCCACGGCACGCCTGAGCGACGCCCGCATGATGCTCGACGACATCGAGGCGCAGAGGAAGAAGAACGAGCAGTACGCCGCCCTGATCAAGGAGGGCGATGCGCTCGTGGTGAAGAAGGAATACGAGAACGCAAGGGGAAAATTCGCCCAGGCGCTGGACCTGAAGGATGAAGCGTATCCGAAGCAGAAGATCAAGGAACTCGACGTGCTGATCGCCGATGCGGCCAAACGCGCCGAGGAGGAGCGCAAGGCCAGGGAACTGGAGGAAAAGTACAGGACCGCCATCGCCAACGGCGACGCGGCGTTCAAGGCGGAGAAATACGAGGACGCGAAGGTGCAGTACACGCAGGCCGGTTCGTTGAAGCCCGCGGAGGCCTACCCGAAGGACCAGCTGGCGTTGATCACGAAGAAGCTGGAGGAACTGGCGAAGAAGCAGGAGGAGGAGCGCAAGAAGAAGGAACTCGATGCGAAATACCAGGCCGCCATCATCGCCGCCGATGCGGCCTTCAAGGCCGCCAACTTCGGGCCGGCCGGGGAGAAGTACTCCGAGGCTTCGGGGTTGAAGCCGGAGGAGAAATATCCGAAGGACCAGCTCGCCCTGATCGCGAAGAAGCTGGAGGAGCTCGCGAAGAAGGCCGAGGAGGATCGCAAGCTCAAGGAACTCGAGGATCAGTACAAAACCGTGATCGCCGCCGCCGACGGCGCCTTCAAGAGCGAGCGATACGACGAGGCAAAGACGAAATATTCCGAAGCCCTCGCGCTGAAACCGCAGGAGAAGTACCCGAAGGACCAGCTGGCGGCGATCGACAGGAAACTGGCGGAACTGGCGAAAAAAGCGGATGAGGATGCGAAGCAGCAGGCGCTGAACGAGCGGTATCAGACCGCCATCGCCGCGGCCGATGCCGCCTTCGCCGCGAAGAAGTGGGACGAAGCGAGGGGGAAATACAACGACGCGCTGGGGATCAAGCCCGCGGAGAAGTACCCGAAGGACCAGCTCGTGGCCATCGACAAGGCGCTGGCCGACGCGGCGAAGCTGGCCGAGGAAGAACGCCTGCGCAAGGAGCGCGATGAGCGTTACGCGAAACTGATCGAGGCGGGCGACCAGATGTTCCGCACGGAGAACTACGAAGGCGCCCGCACCAAGTTTTCCGACGCGATCACCGTGAAGCCCGACGAAACCTATCCACGGGAGAAGGTCAAGGAGATCGACCTGAAGCTCGCCGACCTGAAGCGCGGCTTGGAAGAGGAGAAACGTCGCAAGGAGATCGAAGCGCAATACGCGAGCCTGGTCGCCGCGGCCGACAAGGCCTACGGAGGGAAGAAGTATTCCGACGCGCTGAACGGATACCGGGATGCCTCGGGCCTCAAACCCGAGGAAGCCTATCCGAAGGAGCGCATCGCGCTGATCGAATCCCAGATGGGCGAGGAAGCGAGGGCGAAGGCCGAGAAGGAGCGGATCGAGCGGGAGAAGCGTGATCTCGAGGAGCGGTATGCCGGACTGATCCGCACCGCCGATCAGGCGTTCGGGGAGGAGCGCTACGAAGACGCGCGCGGCGGATACACCGAAGCGCTGGCGATGAAGCCCGAGGAACGCCACCCCAAGTCGCGCCTCGCGGAGATCGACAAGCGCCTGGCCGAACTGGCGCGGAAGGCCGAGGAAGATCGCCTGAACGCCGAGCGCGAAGCGGATGAGCAGGCCAGGCTGGCCGCGGAGCGGGAACGCAAGGACATGGAAGCCGCCGAGCTGGAGGCGCGCTACCGTCAGTTGATCGCCGACGCGGACCTGGCCTTCAACCAGGAAAAGTTCGACGCGGCGCGGAACAGCTACACCGATGCCCTGGCCATGAAACCCGGTGAACGCTACCCGCAGGACCGCCTCGCGGAGATCGAGCGCCTGATCGCCCAGCGCGCGGCCGATGCCGAAGCGGCCCGGCTCGCTGAGGAAGACCAACGGCGGTTGATGGAAGAGGGCAAGGCATTGGACGAGCGTTACCGCGGCGTCATCCTCCAGGCCGACGAGGCCATGGCCGCGGAGAACTACACCGGCGCGCGCAGCCTCTACACCCAGGCGCTGGACATCAAACCGCAGGAGATCTACCCCCAGGCCAAGATCGAGCAGATCGACAAGCTGCTGGCCGAGGAGGAACGCAAGCGGCGCGAGGCGGAACTGGCCGCGCAGACCAGGAAGGAAGAGCGCCGCCGTCCACCCGGCCGCGTGGTGACGCGCGAGGAGGAGGAGGCCGAGCGATTCATGCGCGAGGCTCGCGAGCGCGAAGAGCAGGAGAAGTACGCGCTGATCCTCAAGCAGCGCCGGGACGTGAGCGACACCGAGCGTGCCAATGCCGACAAGGCCGCCGAACGCCGGGAAGGCAGCATGCAGGAAGGCGCACGGCTCATGGACGTTGGTGCGGGCCTCTTCCAGGGCAGCGAGGAGGCGCGCATCGCGAACGCCGAGGCCATCGAAGCCCAGAAGGAGGCGCTGGCCGAAGCCGAACGTGAGCGGCAGGACCGGTCCGAGGCATCCCGCTCAGCGGCCCATGACGAGAAGCTCGGCGTCCAGGAGGAGGTCGCGCGGACCCAGGCCGGGTGGAACGAGCGCAACGCGCAGAACGCCCGGCAGGCGGTGGAGGAAAAGGAGGCGATCGAGATGCGCCAGCAGCAGTTGATCTCGGCCGCGCAGGGCCGGGGCGAGGGCTCCCGCGCCCAGGCCCTGGACGCCGCCGAGCAGATGGCGCGCATGCAGGAGCGCGGGAACCAGCTGGCCGGTGAGAACCACGGCCGCGTGCTCGACGACAAGCGCGCGTTGCAGAACCGCGAAGCGCAGATGAGCCACCGCAGCGAGGACCGACGCCTCGACGAGCAGGAACGGCTGGCCCGCACCCCGGTGAACCAGCCCAAGGGCTACGCCGACTACAACCGGAGTTCCCTGGCGCAGCAATATCCCGAAGGCGTCACCGAGGAAAGCTACACCGAGGGCAACAAGGTGGTGATCCGACGCATCGTGGTGCAGGGGAACAAGGCCGACGAGTACAGCAAGGTCATCGCCAAGTTCGGCACCACCTTCTTCAAGAACGGACAGCCCATCAGCCAGCAGGTCTGGTCGATGGAGACGGAGGTGGACTGATCGCGCCGGCCGGAGGCGTCATTCGCTCCGTTCCGCAGCCCGCAGCTTTCCCACGAGGTCGATCACCTGCTCGGGGTTGATCTGCTTGCCCACGATCTTCCGGTCGGGCCCCACCAGGTAGAACTTCGGGGTGCTGTACACGTCCCATGCATCGGCGTAGTTCAGGCTCTCGATGGTGGTGTGTTGCGGGATGAACTTCCACGGCTCCTTGCGCGCCTGTTCGTACACGTGCCAGGTCAGGCCCACGTTCACCCATTCCAGCCTGTTCTCGCGCAGGTACTTCTTCCAGTCGGCGAACAGGGTGCTGTCGGTCGCCTTGGCGATGGCGAAGACCTCGATCCCGGCGGGGCGCAGTTTCTCCAGGTACTGCTTGTGGATCTCGGGGAGCGACTTCTTGCAATGGCCGCAGTGCGGGTCCCAGAAGACCAGGTACACATAGTCGTTGGGCAGATCGTGGAAGCCGCGCCAGTTCGCCTCGGTGGTGTCGGGGAGGATCACGTCGCGGGCCGGGGCGCCGATCACCAGCGGGGCCATCTTCTTCGCGCGCTCACACATCTTCTTCAGCTTGTCCTCGGCCATCCAGAACGCCCTGCTCTTTTCACCCGGTCCCGCGCAGTAGTAGGTCTGCGCCATGTGTACGAACACCGCGTCCATGCCCATGATGTCGCTGGTCTCGTACTTGTACGTGATGGCATGCACCACGAACTTGAACAGTTCACCGCCGGGCGGCACGCGCGCGATCAGCTCGTCGGCCAGGCGGTTGATCGAGTCGGGCACCTGGGGCACCACCTTGGCGATGTATTCCTCCAGCTTGTTCTGGAACACGGGCGTGCGCACGATCCGCTCATCGCTCAGGTCGGTGTTGTCCCAGAAATGGGCGCGATAGGACCGGTAGGTGGCCGCCGTGTCGATCCCGCCATCGGGTCCCTTGATCCGGTCGTCGGGCGTGGGCATGCTCATCTTCACGATGCGCGCCACGAAGGTGTCGGGGTTGCGGTCCACCAGGTCCCGCTGGTAGGCTTTCACCTCATGGTCCAGGTCCTCCATCTGCTTTTTCAGTCCCCCCTTGGCGATGGGATCCTGCGTGGCATCATGCTTCGCGCGCAGGGCGTCGCCTTCCTTTTTCTTCTCGTTCAACGTGCGGATGTAGGCCTGGAAGAGCGTGTTCTCGCGCGAACGTTCCACCTCCAGCCGGCCGGTGAGGTCGGCCGTGTCGGAGCTGATCTTCACCTCCGGTTCGTTCACGATGATCTCGAAGTACTTGGGGCCTGGCACCACCACGGCATACACGCCGGTCTTGTACCCCTCGGGGCTGTTGAACACGCTCAAGCCACGGCCGTCGGCGATGGCGGTGTCCGCATAATAGAGCCTGTTGCCGTAGTAGTTCGCCAGGAACACCGTGTCGCCCGCGGTGCCTTTGATCTGAAAGGCGAGCCGGCGCTGGTCCTGGGCGCACAACGCGGTGAGCATCAAGCCCCCCAGGAGCGTTGCATGGGAACGAAGGGACATCGGCATGGAATGGATGCCGCCAAAAGTACCGGGTGGCCTTGGCATACCCCCGGCGTTAACAAAGCTTGGACCGCGGGTTGCCAACGATCCCGGGTGGACGAGGCAACTGACCCACGGCATCCGCCGTCTTTCCGACGCCTATCTTTGGCCACACCTCACAACCACCGCCATGAACCGCATCATCGCCACGCTGCTTCTCGCCATCCCCTTCACGGGCCTCTCCGCCCAGCAGATCCAGGACACCCCGGAGATGAAAGCCAAGGCCGCCGAACGCATGGAACTGGTCAACAAGACCGTCACCCTCACCGAGGAACAGAAGCCCCAGGTGGAAGAGGTTTACCTTCAAGTGGAACGCTACCTGGTGATGGCCGAGCAGCGCTTCGCCAGCGCCGGCATCACCGGCGAGCAGAAGGAGGCCGACATGAAGAACCAGTACGAGAACATGGACCGCATGGTGGAGCAGAAGCTCATCACCATCCTGACCACCGAACAGCAGCAGAAGTGGGTCGAGGCGAGCAAGTGAGGCGCGAAGGCAGGAATTGATGGAGGCCCCGGCGACGGGGCCTTCGGCTTTCAGAAGCTGTTCTCAAATAGTGTGGAACGGTGTGATCCAGATCGCACCGCAGAGGCGCGGTAGAGGCTGGGGTCGAAGCGATGGAAGGGCTTCCTTGGACGCAGGGGATCCCGCGAAGCGGGATCTCCCCCGTACCGGCCACATCCCAGTATCTCCACCCTCTGCGCAGCTCCGCGCCTCCGCGCCTCTGTGGTGAATGTGCGAACAGGCTCTCAGGCCGCCAGGGTCTTGAACTCGCTGTGCGTATGGAAGCTGATCGCGGGGTTCTCGCGCATCTCCAGCTGCAGCATGTAGGCCGATGGCGCCATGTACACCGGCAGCCCGTCCTTGTCATGCACGATCTGGCCGTGCTTGCGGTGCAGGAAGCGTTGCAGCGCCTCGCTGTCGGTGCTGGTGAGCCAGCAGGCCTTGTGCAGTTGCAGCGGCATGAAGTCGCACGCGGCCTTGTATTCGTGCTCCAGCCGGTGGCGGATCACGTCGAACTGCAGTTCGCCCACCGTGCCCACGATGCGCTTGTTGCCCGGTTGCTGGGTGAAGAGCTGGGCCACGCCCTCGTCGGTGAGCTGGTGGATGCCCTTGTCCAGCTGCTTGGAGCGCATGGGATCGCGGTTCACCAGTTCGCGGAAGATCTCCGGGGAGAAGCTGGGGATGCCGGCGAAGTGGAATCTGGCGCCGCTGGTGAGCGTGTCGCCGATCTTGAAGTGCCCCGTGTCGAAGAGGCCCACCACGTCGCCCGGCCAGGCCTCCTCGACCAGCGTTTTCTGGGCGGCCAGGAAGGTGGTGGGGTTGGCGAAGCGCACCTGGCGGTGCGTCCGCACATGGTGGTAGTACGTGTTGCGCTGGAAGCGGCCGCTGCACACGCGCAGGAAGGCGATGCGGTCGCGGTGGTTGGGGTCGAGGTTCGCGTGGATCTTGAACACGAAGCCGCTGAAGTGGGGGTCCTCGGGGATCACCACGCCCTCGTCGGTGGCGCGCGGGCCCGGCGGGGGGGCGATGCGCGTGAAGCCGTCGAGCACCTCCTTCACCCCGAAGTTGTTGAAGGCGCTGCCGAAGAACACCGGCGCGATGCGCGCCGCGCGGTAGGCTTCCACGTCGAAGGGATCGTAAACCCCGCCGATCAGGTCCACGTCGTGGCGCAGCGTCGCGGCCAGGTCGGCGCCCACCTCCGCATCCAGGCGTGGATCCTTCAGGTCGTCGATGCGCAGGCTGCGGTCTTCCACCTTCGTCTTGATGCTCTCGAAGAGCTTCAGGTCGCCATCGTGCAGGTCGTACACCCCGCGGAAGGTGGCGCCGATGCCGATGGGCCAGCTCAACGGGCGCACCTTGGTCGAGAGCTTTTTCTCCAGTTCATCAAGCAGGTCGAACGGATCGCGGCCCTCCAGGTCCAGCTTGTTGATGAAGACGATCACCGGCGTGTTGCGCATGCGGCACACCTCCATGAGCTTCTCGGTCTGCGCCTCCACGCCCTTCACGCAGTCGATCACCAGGATCACGCTGTCCACGGCCGTGAGCGTGCGGTAGGTGTCCTCGGCGAAATCCTTGTGGCCGGGGGTGTCCAGCAGGTTGATGAGCATGCCGGCGTATTCGAAGGTCATCACCGAGGTGCTCACGCTGATGCCGCGCTGCCGCTCGATGTCCATGAAATCGCTGGTGGCGCTCTTGCGGATCTTGTTGCTCTTCACCGCGCCGGCCGTCTGGATGGCGCCGCCATAGAGCAGGAATTTCTCCGTGAGCGTGGTCTTGCCCGCGTCGGGGTGGCTGATGATGCCGAAGGTGCGCCGGCGGGCGATCTGCGCGTGCAGGTCCATGGAAGGGGCGCGAAAATAGCCCGGCCGCGCGAGGCTCATGGATCGCGCGGGTTCTTCCGACCTTCGCCGGCACACGCCTTACCATGAAGCATCGTTGCGCTTTGCCGCTTTTCCTGTTCATCGCCCTTGGCTCCCATGCCCAGAACCCCGTGCGCATCACCCTGGTGCCCTGGGCGGAGAACCTGGGCCCGGTGGTGGACCTCGCGCATTGCAACGACGACCGGATCTTCGTGGTGCGGCAGTTCGGGCGGATCGACATCATCACCGACAGCATGACGGTGCTGCCGATCCCCTTCCTGGACATCAGCTCGCGCGTGAGCTACGGCGGGGAGGAGGGACTGCTGGGCCTGGCCTTCGATCCCGACTACGCCACCAACGGGCATTTCTATGTGGATCACGTGGACACGCTCGGCGACCTGCGCGTGTCGCGCTACACCGTGACGGCCGACCCCAACGTGGCCGACCCGGCCAGCGAAGTGCTCGTGTATCACCAGCCGCACCAGCCGTATTCCAACCACAACGCCGGCGACCTGGACTTCGGACCCGATGGCAACCTCTACGTGCCCTTCGGCGATGGCGGAAGTGGGTGCGACCCCCAGGGCAACGGACAGGACCTGAGCGATGCGCGCGGCGACATCATCCGCATCCACGTGGAGGCCGATGGCAGCTACACCATACCCGCCGACAATCCATACGCTTCCGCCGGCCCCGACACGCTGCCGGAGATCTGGGCCAGCGGCTTGCGCAACCCCTTCCGCTTCGGCTTCGACCGCCTCACCGGCGACCTGTGGCTGGGCGACGTGGGGCAGAACGCCTGGGAGGAGATCGACATGGTGCCGGCCGGTGACAACAGCGGCCGCAACTTCGGCTGGGATTGCCGCGAGGGTTTCACCTCATCGAACGGCAACGGGTCATGGTGCGATACCACCGGATGCCCGCCGGCTTCGGCTTTCGACGATCCCGTGGTGGCGCAGATGAACAACGGCCAGCCCGGTGGCACCTGGTGCTCGATCATCGGCGGCCGCGTGTACCGCGGCGCGGCATGGCCGCATCTGTACGGCCGCTATTTCTACACCGATCACTGCGCCATGCAGTTCCGCTCCCTGCGCCCCGACGGCCTCGGAGGCTGGATCGACGAGCAGGTGATGCAGAACCAGCAACCAAGTTTCACCTGCATCGGCGAGGATGCCGACGGCGAACTGTTCACCGGCAACCTCGGCGTGGGCAAGGTCTTCAAGATCATCGATGCCTGCCCGATGGACCCTCCGGCGATCACGCAGGTGGGCGCCGACCTGGAAAGCTCGGCGGCCGACGGATACCAGTGGTTCCTGAACGGGGATACGATCCCCGGCGCCACCGGTCAGGTCTATTCGCCTTCGATCAGCGGCGACTATTTCGTGATGGCCGACTTCGGTTCCCCGTGCGTGCTCAGTTCGGACACGATCACCTGGCTCAGCGTGGGGATGGAGGCGGGGACGGCGGTGGCGCTGCACCTGGGTCCGGTGCCCGCCAACGACCTGCTCACGATCAGCTGGACCGGTGCGGACGTGCATCGCTGGCGGCTGATCGACGCAGGGGGGAGGGCACTGGCCGCCGGACCGGTCGCGGCGCACACCTTCACGATCCCCACCGGACGGTTCGCCACCGGCGCATGCCTGATGCAGCTGCTCTCCGCCGATGGCGCGGTGGTGGCGGCGCGTGCGGTGATCATCGTACGCTGAAACGCGCGTTCGTCGGGGTGGCTGCGGCCGTGCAAGATCCGCCATGGGCATCGGTCGAAGCGATCACGCGTCCGGGTCCCCATCGGATACCTTGGCCCCCCCAATGAACCAACGATCCATGCGCATCTCCTCCCTGCTGCTGCTCGCGGCATCCGTCGCACCGGCCTTCGCCCAGGATCCCGTCACGGTCCAGGTGAACCTCTGGGCCCAGAACATCAACCGCGTCACCGACATCGCCCATTGCGGCGACACGCGCCTGTTCGTCACCGAGCAGGCCGGCGTCATCAAGATCATCACCGACAGCATGCAGGTGAACGCGCAGCCCTTCCTCGACATCCAGGGCCAGGTGCTCGATGCGGGGAACGAACAGGGGCTGCTGGGCATGGCCTTCGATCCCGATTACGCCACCAACGGCTTCTTCTACCTGAACTACACCCGCGGCACCGGCACCGGCATCAGCCGCATCTCCCGCTGGCATGTCAGCGGCGACCCGGACGTGGCCGATGCCGCCAGCGAACAGGTGATCTACGAATGGCCGCAACCGTTCACCAACCACAACGGAGGCGACCTGGAGTTCGGGCCCGATGGCATGCTGTACATCGGGTTCGGCGACGGCGGCGATGCCGGCGATCCCTTGAACAACGCGCAGGACCCCACCGATCCGCTGGGCAACATGATCCGCATCGACGTGAGCGATCCGGACACCACCTTCACCATCCCCCCCGACAACCCGTTCGTGGGCGCCGGCCCCGATACGCTGCCGGAGATCTGGGCCAGCGGCCTGCGCAATCCCTACCGCTTTGGCTTCGATGCCCTCACCGGCGATCTGTGGATCGGCGACGTGGGACAGAACACCTGGGAGGAGATCGATCGCTGGCCGGCGGGCGACAACTCCGGACCGAACTTCGGCTGGCGCTGCTACGAGGGCAACGATCCATACAATACGGGGGGCTGCCTTCCCGCATCCTTCTTCGTGGATCCCGTGGTGGTGCAGCAGAACTGGTACGACGGCGGCGACTGGTGCTCGTCCATCGGCGGACGCGTGTACCGCGGCTCCGCATGGCCCCGGCTCGAGGGGCGCTACGTCTACACCGATTACTGCGGCGGAGAGTTCCGTTCGCTGCGGCCCGATGGCGCCGGCGGATGGATCGATGAACAACTGGCCACGTCGGCCACGGGCTTCTCGGTGATCGCCGAGGACCACGCGGGCGAGCTCTTCACCGGCAACAACGACAACGATCGCGTCTATCGCATCGTGGACAAGTGCCCGATGGACCCGCCCGACATCACGCAGAACGGGAATACGTTGATGAGCACGCCCGCCAACGGATACACCTGGTACCTGAACGGCACGTCCATCCCCGCGTCGAACAACGACACGCTCCAGGCCACGCAGAGCGGCACCTACTGGACGGTGGGCGACATGGGCAACGGCTGCCTGCTGCACTCCGACACGATCGACCTCGTTTTCAACGGCGTCATTGAGATCGGGGCGGCCGACCTGCGCATCGCTCCCGACCCGGCCGCGGACCGCCTGGAGGTGATGCTGATGAACGGTGCCTCCGGAACGATCCGCCTGGTCGATGTCCGCGGGCGCATCGCCGGTAGCTGGCCGCTGAGCGGTCCTTCGCTCACCATCGATGTCTCGGCGATGCCGGCCGGCACGCACGCGGTGCAATGGATCGACGAAGCCGGTGCCATCCGCGTTTCGCGCCCGGTGATGATCGTCCATTGATCACCCTGTGGACCCGATCGTTGCCAGCCCATGTCGGGGTGTCGAAGGAGCAGGCTCCCCGGGATCATTCGAGCACCAGGCGGGCATGCCTTCGCAGGTCGCCGACGCCGATCGTCATGATGTAGAGACCGGGAACGGGGCGCGGGTCAAGCTGGATCAGTCCGTTGGCCACGCCATCGTGCGCGGCGATGGCGCGATGCAAGACCGTTGAGCCGATTGCGTCGGAAAGCGTGACTTCCACGGCGGCGATCGCGGGATCCAGACCGCCCACCGAAACATGAAGCTCATGGTCGCGGTTGGGGTTGGGCCACACCATCACGTCGGGCCCGGATCCGTTGCGAACACCGCCCTGGGCCATGTCGCCACCGCCGCAGTCGCCACCGATCCCCACCACGCACGCCGCGCCGAAGGGGCACCACGTGGCGCCGGCGTCGAAGCTGGCATGCACCCGCACGTCGTAGTCGGTGCATTCGCTCAGCGGATGCACGGCCCACACCTTGAGCTGCAGCGAGGGCGTGGTGCCGGCGATGTGGCGCAGGTAGCCTGGTGCGGTGAACTCGAACTGGTACTTGTTCGCACCCGTCACCACGTCGGCCCAGATCTTTCGTGTTCCATCGAGCGGTGCGTCGGCGATCCCACAGGAGTGGTGCGGATCGAGCACGTTGTTCACCAGATGCGTGGTGGGGCAGGCTGCCGCCGAGGGATCGACCTTCGTTCGACACGCCGGCCCGAAGGGGAGGTATGATCCGGCCACGCGGCCGCGCACGCGCGTGTTCAACAACACCATCGAAGGCACCGGGTTGGTCACGATGCTGCTCAGTTTCAGGTGGCAGCTCCGCGTGGGTCCCGCCGCGCCGGCGCCGGCGGTCATGTGCTGGAAGATCCTGCGGCTGTAACCGCCGTCCGGATCGAACAGCCAGAACTGGTAGCCGCTGGTGGCATTGGTCACGCCGTATTGTGCGCTCACCGAGCCGTTCTCCGCGGCCACGATCACGCTGGTCGGCAGCAGGTCTTCGCGATCGCAGGTGCCCACCGTCAACTGATCGGTGCCGATCGGAAGGGTGAAGCCGAGCGCGACGGAACTGGTGGAACCGAAATCGCCATCGGCCGCGTTGTCGATGATGCGCCGGCCGTCGCTCATGCGCAGCACGTAGCCGCCGTTGCCGAAGGCGCAACACATGCCGTCGCCGAAGGAGTCGAGGAACTCAAGGAGGAACGTGCCGTCAGCCAGCGAACAGGTGGCCACGAACGAGCTGTTGTCCGGCAGTGGTCCGGTGTTCGAGCAGAGCACCGTGGCCGAGCCGAGCGGACGCACCTGCCAGCTGGTCTGGTCGCCAAAGGCGTCGGTGGTGATGGCCAGGTGCAAGTCGTTCTCACAACCCGTCAAAAGGATGTGCGTGCAATCGCCCGTCGCCGTGTCGCAGCAATCTTCGGTGCATGCGTCGCCGTCGTTGCAGTCCTTCTGCATGCCTCGGCAGATGCAGTAGGGATCGATCAGGTCGGATCCCGTGCAGGGGTTACCGTCGTCGCAATCGTCGCCCGGCTCGCCGGGGATCATGGCGCACAGGTCCCAGTGATCGCAGATGCCGTCGCCGTCGGTGTCGGGCAGCGGGGTCCACACGCAGAAGCCGCCCACGCAGAGGTCGCTGGTGCAGGGATCGTTGTCGTTGCAGTCGATGGGGAAGAGGTCCAGGCAGCCGCAGTTGCTGGTGATCACCTCGTTGAGGGTGCAGGGATCGCCGTCGTCGCAGGGATCGCCCGTGCCGCCGGGAATGGTGGGGCAGATGTCGTAGATGTCGCACTCGCCGTCGCCGTCGGTGTCGGGCAGCGGGGTCCACACGCAGAAGCCGCCCACGCAG
>CAYMXP010000049.1:21636-23245 GCA_964394425.1 uncultured Chryseobacterium sp.
AGGTCGCTGGTGCAGGGATCGTTGTCGTTGCAGTCGATGGGGAAGAGGTCCAGACAGCCGCAATCCGGGGTGATGGTCTCGTTGAGGGTGCAGGGGTCGCCGTCGTCGCATGGATCGCCCGGTCCTCCGGGGATGGAGGGACACATGTCCATGAAGTCACACTCCCCGTCGCCATCGCTATCGGGCAGGGGGGTGTGTGTGCAAGTGCCTCCGGCGCATGCGTCCATGGTGCATGGATCCCCGTCGTTACAATTCACCGGCGTACCGATGCACAGGCATCCGGGCACCACCAGGTCACCCGTCGTGCAGCCATCGCCATCGCTGCAAGGCGTGCCGGGCGCCGCCGACTGGGAAGGACAGGGGTCGATCGCATCACATAGCCCGTCGCCATCGGCGTCCGGGACAGGCGCATGTGCGCATCCGCTCCCTGGATCGCACCCATCCAACGTGCAGGGGTTCCCATCGTCGCACCCCACCGCGATCCCCACGCACAGGCAGTTCCCATCCACCGTGTCGCCCACCGTGCAGGCGTTGCCATCGTCGCATGGCGAGCCCACGGTCCCCGGCACGAACGGGCATGCATCAAAGCAAAGCGCATCACCTTCGGGATCCGGAACAGGAGTGTGGAAGCAATCGCCATCATCGTCGCACAGGTCATAGGTGCATGCGTTGCCATCGTCGCATGGCGAACAATACTCCTGTGCGTCACAGAAGGCATCCCCGTCGGAATCCGGGACCGCAAGGTGCGTGCATCCGGTCGTGCTCAGGCAGCCGTCGATGGTGCAGGGATCCAGGTCATCGCACGGCAGGGCGGAACCGGTGCATTGACAATCGGCGTTGATCGCATCGCCGGTCGTGCAGGCGTTGCCATCGCTGCAAGCGGTCCCGATGGTCCCTGGGATCAGCGGACAGGCGTCGGCCGCATCGCAGATCCCATCGCCGTCGTAGTCGGGAAGCGGAGCGAAGGTGCAGCCGGTGGATGGATCGCATTGCGGACCCGTGCAGGGATCGGCATCGATGCAGAACATGGGCTGGCCCCTGCATATGCAGCCGGCGATCACCATGTCGAACCACGTGCATGCATTCCCATCATCGCAGGGTTCACCGAGTTGGCCCGGGGTGTCGGGGCAGTTGTCGTTGGGGTCGCAGAGGCCGTCGCCGTCCGCGTCGGGGAAGGGATAGGGAATGCAGTTCCCGGTGATCGGATCGCACTGCATGTCGATGCACGGATCGGTGTCCTCGCAGAACACCGGCGTGCCACCGAGGCAGTCGCAATAGAGGCTGAGCGTCTCCCCAGCGGTACAGGCGTTGCCATCATCGCAGGGATCCCCCTGCACGCCCGGCCGGTTCGGGCAGTTGTCCTGCGGATCGCAGAGGCCGTCGCCATCGCTGTCGGGGAAGGGATAGGGAATGCAGTTCCCGGTGAGCGGATCGCATTGCAAGTCGATGCAGGGATCGGTGAGCTCGCAGAACACCGGCAAGCCACCGACGCAGTCGCAATAGGGCCCAAGTGTCTCCCCATCGGTGCATGCGTTGCCATCATCGCAGGGATCGCCCTGCACGCCCGGCCGGTTCGGGCAGTTGTCCTGCGGATCGCAGAGGCCGTCGC
>CAYMXP010000049.1:23345-23884 GCA_964394425.1 uncultured Chryseobacterium sp.
CCGGCAAGCCACCGACGCAGTCGCAATAGGGCCCAAGTGTCTCCCCATCGGTGCAGGCGTTGCCATCATCGCAGGGATCGCCCTGCACACCCGGCCGGTTCGGGCAGTTGTCCTGCGGATCGCAGAGGCCGTCGCCGTCGCTGTCGGGGGAGGGCATGGTCACGCAATCCCCCGTGGCCGGATCGCAGGTGCTCGCATGGCAGGGATCGGGATCCGGGCAGATCACCGGCATTCCCCGGCATCCGCAATCCGGCATGATCATATCATCCGTGGTGCAGGCATTCCCATCGTTGCACGGGGTGCCCGGGGTCTGCGCGCTCGCGATGATCGCAGGGATCGCCAGCAGCGCGAGCAGCGCGCCCCACCTCAGGCGATCTGGTTGCATGTGTGGACCGTTGGATCGATGATCCCCCGCCTCCATCCGCTGGAACACCGGGAAAGTTAGAGGGCTCATCCGGCCATATCAAGCATGGTTGAAAATTCCGGGTCTGTGAAGATATGAGTGGGTTGTTGCCTGGTTGATCTTGCTTTGCGCAAAG
>CAYMXP010000050.1:0-23743 GCA_964394425.1 uncultured Chryseobacterium sp.
ACTACCCGGGGTGATTGTGAACTCGCTCTTCACCTTCAGCTTCTTCTCCACCGCCTGCTGCGCGATGCTCGACGCGCGCGTAAGGTCCTCGTAGCTGCTGTTGGTGCAGGAACCGATCAAGCCCACCTCCAGCTTCGCGGGCCAGCCGTGCTCCTTGACGGCTTGACCGAACTTGCTGATCGGCCAGGCCAGGTCGGGCGTGAAGGGGCCGTTCACGTGCGGCTCCAGGGTGGACAGGTCGATCTCGATCACCTGGTCGAAATACTTCGTTGGATCGGCGTAGACCTCGGGATCACCCGTCAGGTCCGCCTTGATCTTTTCCGCCATGGCGGCGACCTCCGCGCGGCCGGTGCCGTTGAGGTAGCGCGCCATGCCGGCGTCGTAGCCGAAGGTGCTGGTGGTGGCGCCGATCTCAGCGCCCATGTTGCACACGGTGCCCTTGCCGGTGCAGCTCATGGTCTCCGCGCCGGGCCCGAAGTATTCGAGGATCGCGCCGGTGCCGCCCTTCACCGTGAGGATGCCCGCGACCTTCAGGATCACGTCCTTGGCGCTGGTCCAGCCGCTCATCCTGCCGGTGAGCTTCACACCGATCAGTTTCGGCATCTTCAACTCCCAGGGCAGTCCGCTCATCACGTCGCACGCGTCCGCGCCACCCACGCCGATGGCGATCATGCCGAGGCCGCCGGCGTTCACGGTGTGGCTGTCGGTGCCGATCATCATGCCGCCGGGGAAGGCATATTGCTCCAGCACCACCTGGTGGATGATGCCGGCGCCGGGCTTCCAGAAGCCGATGCCGTACTTGTTGCTGATGCTGCTGAGGAAGTTGAAGACCTCGTTGTTCTTCAACAGGGCTTCCTGCAGGTCCTTCTTCGCCCCCACCCTGGCCTGGATCAGGTGGTCGCAATGCACGGTGCTGGGCACGGCCACCTTCTTCCTGCCCGTGGTGCTGAACTGGAGCAGGGCCATCTGCGCGGTGGCGTCCTGCATGGCCACGCGGTCGGGAGCGAAGTCGACATAGCTCTTCCCGCGCTGGAACCGCTCGGAGGGATCGCCGGACCAGAGGTGGGCGTAGAGGATCTTTTCGGTGAGGGTGAGCGGACGGCCGAGCAACTGCCGGGCTTTGGCCACGCGGCCGGGGAAGCGGTCGTAGACCGCGCGGATCATGTCCAGGTCGAAGATCTCGGGCATGCGTGAAAAGAGCAGGTTTTCGGCGGCGAAGGTAGCAGGCACCCCGCGCGCTCCATTGCCCCGATCGGATCGGCAGGCGCGAGTATCTTCGCCACCCAACCGGAAAAACCATCCCATGATCCGTACAGGACTCCTCTCGATCCTCGCCCTGGCAGCGGCATCGCAACTCTCCGCCCAGGGCGTTCGCCTGAACGCCTATGGCGGCTACACCTTCGCCGACAAGTTCAACTTCAGCGGCTACTACGGCTACGACCAGGCCAAGATCGACGAGTCGGCCCACTTCGGTGGCGGGCTCGAGATCGAGATCCGGCCGATGAAATCGGTGGAGATCTACTACCAGACCCAGCCGACCACCGGCCGCCTGCTCGGTGCGTCCGTCTCGGATCAAACCACGGACCTCAACGTGAGCTACCTCATGCTGGGGGGCATGGGCTACGCCGGCAACGACAAGGTGAAGGGCTACGGCGGCTTGATGCTGGGCGCCGCCTTCTTCAACAGCGACGAAGTGAACAGCACCAAGTTCGGCATCGGCGGCCGGCTGGGGCTGTTCCTCACCCCCAACCCCAAGTTCGGGATACGCCTCGGCGCACAGGTCCTCTCGGCCGTGCAGGGCGCTGGCGGCGGGTTCTACTTCGGCACGGGCGGCGCGGGCGCGGGTGTTTCCACGTATTCCTCGATCTACCAGTTCGCCTTCTTCGGAGGTCTTTCGATCAACCTGGGCAGCAGCAGCGGCGCGGCGCGCAGCACGGTGCCACCGCCCTCGGCGCAACCGGTCCCGGCGCCCATGCCAACGCCGGGTGCTCCGCCTCCCCCGCCCCCGCCGCCTCCGCGGTGATCACCATCCGATCTTGAACGAGAACGGCCCCTTCGCGGGGCCGTTCTGCTTCCGGGCGTTCGATCCAGGTCAGTCGGTGCTGAAAACCAGGCCGACGTTCAGCGAAATGAAGGACTGCCCCGGCAACTCCTGCGTCTCGAATCCGGTCTGGTATTCCGCCGCGACGAGGAACGCCGTGCCGTTGCTCAGGTAGTAGGTGAAGCCCACCTCGGGCTTCATGAGGAACTGCCAGGGATCCTGCGTGAAGCGGTAAAGGCCGAAATCGGTCATGCGCTCGGCATACAGCGCGCCGGCACCGATGCCCAGGAAGGGACGGAAGTCCTCTCCTTCGTTGAGCACCCATTCCACCTGCGCGGTCATGGGCAGCATCCACTGGTAGCGGTACTGGACGCCGCTGAGCGAGGCGGTGCCGTATTCGTAGGTGGCGTAGTCCTTCCGTTCATAGAAGGTGTGGAAGGCCACATCGACACCGGCGGCCACATTGCCATCGGCGAAGTAGCGGTAACCCATGGCGAAGCCGCGCCAGGAGGTCTTCCCGATGTAGTCCTTCAGGTCGCCGGTGGCGAATCCGATGGGGTATTTCACCGTCATCAGGTTCTGGGCGGTTCCGGTCGCGGCCATGCCGAGGGCGAGGACCAGGGAGAGGATGTGCTTGTTCATGGCGCCGCTCAATGCTTGAGGTATTGGGATTGATCGAAGGCCTGGTCGATGGAACGGTCGATGCGGTCGATCAACCCGCTCGTGCTGCCCTCGAGGAGCCCGTTCACGATGCAGATCCATTCCACCGGCATGTTCTCCGTGCCGCTGATCTCATGGCGATCGATCATCTGCAGGAAGATGGAGCCGGTGGTGTACGCGCTCACGGTGGGCGGATAGTAGCCTGGGTAGTACCAGCCATAGCCCCAGTAGGGATAGTACCAGCCCCAGTAATAGGAAGGGTACCACACGGTGACCGTGGTGCTCGATACGGCCGAAGGCAGGATGGTCATGTCCGGATCATCGGCCTCATCCACCTCGGTCCAGCCGTACTCGTTCATGTTCTGGCGGATCTTGCCGAGGATCTCATTGGCGTAAACCGGGCTCACCATCTCGGGCGCCGAGTCCTCCTCCAGGTTGCCGGTGATCAGCACCACGCTGTCGGGCAGGGCATAGGTGGTCTGCGATCTGAAGTCGTAGGTGGGCGAGTAGTTGGTGTACACCAGATCGTACTCGTCGATGTACTCGGGGCCATCGGGATAGCAGCCCGCGAACAAAAGCATGCTGACGATGGCCAGCGCGCCGGTTCCTCTTCGTGTCATGGTCATGATTTGGGAGGGCGAAAGTAGTCCGGCTTTCGGTCACGATGATAGGAGGAATGCGACCGCTATTTTCACCGCCTGCTCTTCCACTTGGCCGCCAGTTCCCGCATCATCGCCAGCGTGCTTGCCGCGCTGGGAACAACGATCCTGCCGGCGCAGGAGGCCGATACGGCGCGGAGCGGAGGAAAGGCACTGGAGACCATCGCGCACAACACCGATTCGCTGCGTGCCCTGAGCTTCGAGGCGGGCCCGATGAAGTTCACTCCCTTCATCGCGCCGAGCTACACGCCGGAGATGAAGTTCCTGTTGACGGCCGGCGGTTTGTTCACGTTCAGCTTCGATCGCAAGGACCGGCAGCTCTTGCGTTCCTCGATCCCGTTCTCCGTGGGTAAGAGCACCAACGGATCGCTACAGATCTCGGTAAAGGCGAACCTCTACCTCCGACAGGACCGCATGCGCATCACAGGTGAGATCTGGCGCAAGGACATGCCGGACAATTACTACGGGGTGGGTTACGACGCGGCGCGCAACACGCCCAAGGGCGACAGCACCACGGCCTACCACCGCGATTGGCGGCGCATCTACGCCAAGGTGGTGCATCAGTATAAGAAGCACTGGTTCCTCGGCGGAATCTTCGACGCGACCAACACCGAAGCGAGCGAATTGAACCCGCTGATGCTGGCCGACAGCGCCGTGATCACCCACGGCAGCACCACGCGCAACCGCGGCCTGGGCGCCGTGTTCCAATACGACAGCCGCGACGTGCCGGTGAACGCCTACTCCGGGCTCTTCCTCGACGCGAGCGTGATCAACTACGGCGAACACTTCGGCGGCCAGAGCGATTTCTGGGTGATCGACCTCGACTACCGGCAGTACGCCCCGGTGGGGCACCGCCACACGGTGGCCTGGGAAGTGCGCAGCCGCAACTGCCGAGGCGACGTTCCCTGGACGGAGCTTTCGCAGATCGGCACCCCCTGGGACCTGCGCGGCTATGTGTGGGGCCAGTACCGCGATGAACTGATGGTGTACACCATGGGCGAATACCGCCACATGTTCAACCGGAAAACACCGAACAGGAAGGGATCGCTGGAAAGCCGATGGGGCTTCACCACTTGGGTGGGCGTGGGTGCCGTGGCACGGGACATCGGATCGGTGCCGGCGGCGCTGCCCAACGCGGGCATCGGCATCCGCTTCGAGACGGAAAAGCGATCCAACATCAGGATCGATTACGGTGTCGGCGTGGAGAGCAGCGCGTTCTACGCGACGTTCTACGAGGCGTTCTGAGCAAGCAGGTCGGAACGCCGGCGCGACCTCATTTCACCACGAGAGGCGCACGGAGCCCGCGGAGCCCTGATGTCATCAGGCATTCAGCGCCTTTCTCTGCGTCTCCGCGTCTCCGCGGTGAACCTGCATGTGGGTCCTCAGAACGCGTAGCCGATCTTGATCCCGAAGCGGTAGCCCAGGCCGCTGGAGGTGTTGCTGGTGGTCCCCGTCTTGTTGATGCTCAGATCCATCGGGAAGATGTCGCGGCCCAGGGCATCCTCCAGGGCCTGACCCAGGTCCTCGGCCAGTTCTCCTTCGCCGTTGAACTCCGCGTCGACGTTCAAGCCGTAGTACGAAAAGCGCGGACCGAAGAAGATGATGTCGAACACCAGGCGATCCTTGATGGCCAGCAACTGGTAGCCCGCGTCGAAGCCGAGCCCCAATTCCATGAGATCGACCTGGAGATCGCCGTAGGCGGTCCCTTCCACATCCGTGCCCGCGCCCGAGGCGCTCATTTCCGCGGTGAACCGCATGCTGCTGTAGCGCGCATAGGCGCCCACGTAGAACCCGCGGGGTGCGGGGCGCACGTCGTTGGTCTCCACGAACCACTTCACCTCCGGGGTGATGAAGATGCCCGACAGTTCCCGGTTGGACGACATGGTGATCTCCTCGGTCTGCAGGTCGAAAAGGCCGCTTCCCTGGCGGGGCACCATGTAACTGCCCGTGAGCGCGACGCTCAGGTCCGGGTTGAGCACGCGCTCGTAGTTGAGCGAGATGGTCTGGATGAAGCCGCTGGTGAAGCCGATCTTCACCAGGTTGCCGCGCTCGGGGTACGCGGTGGCGGTGTCCTGCGCCATGGCGCTGGAGGCCAGCACCAGGAACCAGAGGTGGCCGGATCGAAGCATGTCAGGGAGTTGGCGGTGCCGTGCGGAGGAAGCCCTCCCTCTCCATCTTCTCCCGGATCGCCGTCACGATCTCGGTGACGGTGGTGGAGAGGTTGTCGGGGTTCATGGTGGAGGTGACGGCCGACCAGACGAGCTTCTGGCTCGCCACCGAATAGAAATTGGTCTCCACGCGGTAGGTCATGTCGGTGCGGATGTAACCGGGATCGGCGTACATCGGATAGGCGTGGCCATAATACCCCCAGGGACTGCCGTAGTAGGAAGGATAGGAACCCGGCACATAGGTCTGCTCCTGGGTCACGTCCGCCAGGCGCATGATCATCACCGCGTCAAACCCGTCGTCGTGCAGGCGCTGCACGAAGGGTTCCACCTCGATCTGCTGCGGCAGCACGCCGATATACCCGTAGGAGGACACGCCCTTGCCGCGGAACTGTGCGACCAGTTCGTCCTCGATCTGGCGGCGCGTGGTCTCGTCGCGCATCAGGGCGATGATCAGCATCTTCTTCACCTGGCCGGCCTCGTAGGAGACCGCCGGATCACGCCAGCTCTGGGTGATCCTGGTGCTGGAGCCGCATGCCGCCAGGATCAAGGGGAACAACAGGGGAAGGATCCGTGACTTATGCATGGCGCCAAAGTAGCCATCGGTGCCGAGCCGATGCCATCGGGTCGCGGCATCAGGACCCACCCCAGCGGAACAGCAGGTCCACCAAGGCGAACAGGCCGATGAAGGCGATGGCCGCCGCGGCGATGAAGGCCAGCGGGAACTCATCGCGCCGGGGATGCTGGTGCCGCAGGCGCTTCAGCGCCGATCGGTACTGGGCCATCGCGGCCACCAGCAGCAGCGTGCCCAGCGCCACCAGCGCCAGCGTGATGGACTTGGTGGCCAGCACGCCCCGCCCGGCCGCGCCCATCTGCTCCGGCCTGGTCTGGAAGAGCTTGAAGAGCCCGAAGCCGAAGCCGATCATCCCCAGCGTGGTGCGGATCCACGCCATCAGGGTGCGTTCGATGGCATCGCGCGTACGCTCCGCCGACAGTTCGGTGCGTTCCTCGGCCAGTTCCGTCCGGTGTTCCTCGGGGTCTTCCTCGTTCATGTCGTGCGCGGATCCCTGGCCGCATCGCGCTCCCGATCGCGTGCCCGCCGGACCTGAAAGTTACCTTAGGCGGATGCCCCGATCACCGCGCGGCAAAGGAACGCGGCACCGCATTACCTTCGCCACCCCCAAAAAAACCCATCATCACATGCGTTCCCTTTTCACTTCCCTGGTGCTCGGCACCGCCGTGGCGGCTTCCGCCCAGAGCTACAACGACCTCGTGGAGGTCATCCGTTCCGACGTCCGCACCCAGAAGCAGGCCATCGTGCTGGCCAACCTCGGCCTGAACGAGCAACAGAGCGCCGCGTTCAGCCCGGTATACGACCAGTACAGCGCGGCCATGAAAGGCGTGTGGGACAAGAAGATCCAGCTGATCAAGGATTACGCGACCGCCCTGCCCGCCATGAACGACGAGACGGCCAAGAGCCTGCTCGCGCGCGCGAACGCGCTGGAGAAGGAGACGCTGTCGACCCGGGGCACCTATGAGAAGAAGATGATGAAGGTGCTGCCGACCACCACCGTCGCGCGCTGGTCGCAGATCGAGAACCGCCTGGGCAAGCTCATCGACCTGCAGATCGCCGACGAGGTCCCGCTGATGCCGGCGGGGAAGTAAGCGTGATCCTTGGAGGGCCCGACGGACCGCCTCCGGGTGGGTTCCGCCGGGTTCTTCGTTCGTAGCGGTCCTGAATTCAACATCTCGATGGTGGCCTCGCGACGCGCCTGTTCCTTGGTCGCCTTGTGGCTCGGTCTGTCCATGGCCGATGCCCAGGCGCCTGCGCAGCGGCTCGGGCTCGTGCTGAGCGGCGGCGGGGCCAAGGGCTTCGCGCACATCGGGGTGTTGAAGGTGCTGGAAGAGGAAGGACTGCGGCCCGACGTGATCACCGGCACGAGCATGGGCTCGGTGATCGGCGGGCTCTACGCCTGCGGCTACAACGCCGCCCAGCTCGAGGAGCTCGTGGTGGACATCCACTGGGAGGACGTGCTCACCAACAAGCTCCCGCTGGACCGCATCGCCATCGAAGAGAAGCCCTACTACGGCCGCTTCCTGGTGGAGATGCCCTTCGACGGCCTCAAGCCGAAGCTGCCCACCGGCCTGATCCGCGGGCAGAAGATCGACGAGCTCCTGCGCCGCCACACCCTGCCCTACCACGGCACCACCGACTTCGATTCGCTCCCGGTCCCCTTCGCCTGCATGGCCACCGACGTGAGCCGCGCCCAGGCCACCCTGCAACGTCACGGCCTGCTCGCCGATGCCATCCGTGCGAGCATGGCGATCCCCTCGGTCTTCACTCCGCTCAAGCAGGATTCACTGCTGCTGGTCGATGGCGGCACCATGCGCAACTTCCCGGTGAGCGATGCGAAGGACATGGGGGCCGATCTCATCATCGGCGTGCAGGTGGGCGATGGGCTGATCGCCGCCAACGACCTGCACACCGCGGCCGACATCCTGATGCAGGCTTCATTGTTCATCAGTCTCCTGGAGGATCCGGGCCAACGCGCGCTCTGCGACGTGTACCTGCGGCCCGACCTCACCGGTTACGGAACGGCGAGCTTCAGCACCGAAGCCGCGCACGTGCTCATCCAGCGTGGGTATGAGGTCGCCGACCAGCATCGTGACGCCATCCGCGCCCTGGCCGCGCAGCTCCCTGCCGATCGCCGCGGCCTGCCGCCGCCACGCGGCGTGGTGCTGCCCGACAGCATCCGGGTGGACCGCGTGGAGGTGCTCACCGACCGCAAGAAGAACGCCCCCCTGATCGAGCGCCGCCTGGCCAACAAGGGCTATCTCGGCGTGAAGGACCTGGAGCAGCGGCTGGACCTGCTGTACGGCACCCTGAACTACGACCTGATCAACTACCGCGTGGACCCCTCCATAGGGGACAGCGCACTGGTGATCAAGGCCCTGAGCGCGCCGCATGAGAAGGTGGGGCTCTCGATCAACTTCGACAACTTCAACCAAGCCAGTGCGGGCCTGCTGATGATGTCCCGCGATCGACTGATCGAGGGCTCGCGCCTGGTCGCCGAGGCCTACATCGGCCGCTACCCGCAGGTGGAGGCGAACTTTCTGAAGTACATGGGCCCCCGCCGGAGATTCGCTTCGCTGCTGGGCGGCTACTACCAGCGCTCGCCCTTCTTTGTGCGCGACATGGACGATGAGGTGACGGCCACCCTCGATTTCTCGCGCTATGGCGCCTATTTCCGCACCCAGACGGCCAGCTCCGACCGGCAGACCTACGGCGTGGACATCAACTGGAACCACACCTTCGAGAGCCCCGACGTGGCCGGGCTCGTGGAAGCGACCACCGGCGATACCACCGTCGTGGTCGACCTCGGCTGGATCGATCGCTTCTGGTCGGACCGCTGGTCCGCGCGCCTCTTCACGCAGTTCGACAACACCGACCGCCCGATCTACCCGCGGCGCGGCTGGAAGATCCTGAGCTCCATCGGCCACTATTGGAACGTCGAGGCCTTCTTCCGGGTGGATCAGGAATTCCTGGACAACTGGCCCGGGGAGGATGCCGGACAGGTCGCGGGAGATGTGAAGGCGAACGACTACGACCGGTTCCAGCGCCTCACCGTGCAGGCCAGCACCATCCAGCCGCTGTCGAAGCACTTCGGACTGATGGCGGACGGAACGCTCGTGATCACCAGTGAACAAGACCTCACCCGCGGCGATCTGGTGCTGGTGGGCGGCATGAAGGCCAACGGCCGCGAGAGCGTGCCCTTCTGGGGCCTCGACGTGTACGATGAACAACTGCCGGAATTCGCCACCATCAGCCTCGGCTGGCAGTGGGAGCTGGCGAAGGACCTCTTCTGGCAGGTGAAGGGCAACGGCCTGTTCACCGCGCTGCGCCCCGGCTTCGCGGTGCTCGACAACGGCGACAACATGCTCTGGGCGGCAGGCAGCACCCTGGGCCTGAAGACAGGACTGGGCGTCGTGCAGGTCGGCGCGTCGAACGACTTCACCAGCAGCGACTGGCTGGGCTATTTCAACTTCGGGTTCAGGCTTTGACGTGACCCACGACGGGCCCGCTGGGCAGGACAGGGACCACGAGACCCCGCTTTCAGCCTCGATCACGGCCCCTCCGGTTTATCGCCGGGTCCATTTTCGCAACCCCGGCTCAAGTCCGGGGTGACAACTCCATTTCCAATGCCCTGTCATGCCGGGCTTGACCCGGCATCAACCTGTGTTCGACCGCCGACCCACCGGACATCTGTTGACATCGATCCGTCCTCCCGGATCGGCTTCGTAACTCGACCTGGCCGGGTATCGGCCGTCGATCCGTCCGGTGGAGGCCTGGCATGCCATGCGGCGGGCTACCTTCGGCCGCCATCCACGATCAACGCCATGCGCCACCTCGCCGCCATGCTCATCGCCCCGCTCTCCCTTTCGGGCATGGCACAGCACTACACCGAGATCATCGAACTGCTACAGGCCGACCTGCACCACGACCGGAAGGCCATCGTCCTGGCCAACATGACCATGACCCCCGAGCAGCAGGCCGTGTTCGAACCCATCCTGGACGACTACACGCGGACGAGCGAGGCCCATTGGACCAAGCGCATGGCCCTGGTGGACGACTTCGCCAAGGCGCAGGAAGGGATGACGAACGACCTGGCCCGATCCTTCATGGAACGGTTGTCCGAGCTGGACGAGGAGAAGATCGAACTGCGCGGCGAGTACGCCGAGCGGATGGACAAGGTGCTTCCCGCCATGATCGTGGCCCGATGGGTGCAACTGGAGCGGCGGCTCAGCCAGCTCATGGAGCTGCAGGTCTCCAACGAGGTGCCGCTGTCGCCGGCCACCCGCTGACGCCGGGGCCTTGCGCCCCCCCCCCGCTGAAAAGCTCCCGCGCGATGCCGGAAGGGGGAATGGAGTTAACTTCGACGCCCCTACAAAAGAACAGGTACATGAAGCCGTTCATCCTCCTCTGCTGCGCGCTCGCGATGACCCTGCCGGCGCTGGCCCAGAAAAAGGGCAAGGTCGATCCCAAGGACCTGAAGATCGATTCGCTCACCAAGGTCACCGCCACGCTCACCGTGCGCCTGGATTCGGTGACCAAGGAGGAGGCGCGCTACAAGACCATGCATGCGGCCATCAAGGAGAAAGTGATCCTGTACGACTTCGCCCCCGAGCGCACCGGCGAGCTGATCGACTCGCTGAAGACCGCCCGCGACAAGACCTTCTCGACCCTGACCACCGATACCAAGGCATGCAACGACTCGCTCTCGGTGGTGGCGGGCAGGAACGCCGAGCTGCAGGCGAAGATGGACGAGATGGTGGCCGCCAGCAAGAACAACGAATTGGTGATCGCCCAACTGCACGAGATCAAGGGCCTGTTGGATGAAGGCATCCTGACCCAGGCCGAGTTCGATGCCCGCAAGGCCAAGATCATGAAGGGGTGGTGAGGGAATTGCCGATCGTCGATCCTCCATCTGCGATACCGGCAGCCTCGCTGTCCTTCCAACACGCCCGAAAAACATCCATTGAACATCCCAACACCATGAGAACCCTTCTCCTCGGCCTCTTCGCGACCGTCGCCCTGGGCCTGAACGCACAGACCGCGAAACCACGCGTGATCATCCTCGGCACCGGCGGCACCATCGCCGGCGCCGGCACCAGCAGCAGCCGCGCGGGCTACACCGCCGGCAAGATCCCCGTGGAGGACCTGATCGGGGGCATTCCTGATATCAAGAACTACGCGGAGGTGAGCGGTGAGCAGATCAGCTCGGTGGGCAGCCAGGACATGACCATCGAGATCTGGCGCAAGCTAGACAAGCGCATCAACGAGATCGCGACCAACAAGGAGGCCGACGGCATCGTGATCACCCACGGCACGGACACCCAGGAGGAGACGGCCTACTTCCTCAACCTCACCGTGCGCAGCAGCGACCTCCCCGTGGTGCTCACCGGTTCCATGCGTCCGGCGACGGGCATCAGCGCCGATGGCCCGAGGAACCTGTTCGATGCGATCCTGGTGGCCGCGGACCCCAAGAGCAAAGGCCGGGGGGTGATGTGCCTGTTCAATGGGAACATCCTGGACGGAAGGGACATGGTGAAGGTGAACACGACCGATGTCGATGCGTTCGCGTCGGTGAACACCGGACCCGTCGGTCAGGTGTACGACAACAAGGTGACGTACAACCTGCACAACGACCGCAGCGACCTGAAGACACCCTTCGACATCAGCAAGGTGGAGAAACTGCCGAGGGTGGAGATCGTGTATATGTACGCCGATGCGCCGGCCGATGCCATCGACATGTGGATCAGCAAGAAGGTGGACGGCATCATCCTGGGCGGCGTGGGCAACGGCAACATGAACGCGGCCTACATGGACGCGGTGAAACGCGCCGTGGCGGCGGGCATCAAGGTGGTGCGCAGCACGCGCATTCCCGCGGGCCGTGTGGTGCTCGAGGATGAGGTGGACGATGCGGCGCTCGGCACCATCGCCAGCGACGACGCGAACCCGCCGAAGGCCCGCATCCTGCTGATGCTCGGCCTCACGCAGACCAAGGACACCAAGAAGCTTCAGGAGTATTTCCTGACCTACTGATCTGGACGAACGTGAGGGTCCTGCGGCGGTCGGCGCTGCGGGACCTTCGCATCTTCAACGGGAACATCCGCTCATGATCTGGCTGGAACTCGCCGTCGTGCTCGCCTGCATCGTCGTGGGCTCGCGCCTCGGCGGCATCGGCATGGGCGTGATGGGCGGCATCGGACTGGTGGTGCTGGTCTTCGCCTTCGGCCTGCCGCCGGGCGGTCCGCCGGGCGTGGTGCTGGGCATGATCATCGCCGTGATCACCGCGCTTTCCTCCATGGAAGCCGCCGGCGGTCTGAACTACCTGGTGTCCGTCGCCGAGAAGATCCTGCGGAAGAACCCGCGCAGCATCACCTTCATCGCGCCTTTCGTCACCTACGCCCTCATCTTCCTCAGCGGCACGCAGCACGTGATCTACGCGCTGCTGCCGGTGATCAGCGAGATCGCGCGCAAGAGCGGCATCCGTCCGGAACGCCCTTTGTCGATCACGGTGATCGCTTCGATGCACGGATTGATCGCCTCGCCCATCAGCGCGGTCACCGTGGCGATGCTCGCGCAGCTTGCCGGTCGCGACGTGAGCCTGCCGCAGATCATGATGGTGACGATCCCCGCCACGCTGATCGCCGTGCTGATCGGTGCGCTTTCCGTGGCGAAGCGCGGGAAGGAGCTGAAGGATGAAGTGCTGCCGGCGCAGGGCGATGCCGCGGAGACCGAAGCCAAGGCACCGGCCGCCCTCACCGGTGAAGCATTGCGCAACGCCAAGGGCGCGACCTTCCTCTTCTTCGGTTCAGTGCTGCTGGTGGTGCTCATCGGGCTCTTCCCCGCGATCCGGCCCCGATACAACATGCTGGTGGATGGCGTGGCCGTGGACAGGGAACTGGACATGGCGCAGGCGATCATGATCATCATGCTGGCTGTGGCGGGCCTGATGATGCTGCTCTTCAAGGCGGGCGCGGCGAAGGCCGTCGCAGGGCCCACGATGCGGAGCGGCATCGTCGCGGTGATCTCCATCCTCGGCATCTCCTGGCTCGGTTCCTCCTTCTTCGAGGGCAACAAGGCCCTGATCGTGGACGGCTTCTCCACCGTGATCGCGGGACAGGAGTGGCTCTTCGGCGTGGGCCTCTTCGCCCTGAGCATGCTGCTCTTCAGCCAGGCGGCCACCATCGTCACCCTCATGCCCGTGGCGCTCGCGCTGGACATGCCCGCGCCACTGCTCATCGCGCTCTACCCGGCAGTGAACGGCATCTTCTTCCTGCCCACCTACGGCACCATGCTCGCGGCGGTCTCCTTCGACCGCACCGGCACCACCCGCATCGGCAAGTTCGTGGTGAACCACAGCTTCATGCTGCCCGGACTGGTCACCACGATCAGCGCCGTGCTGCTGGCCTTCCTCTTCAGTTCCATCCTGCTTTGAACCCAACACCCCATGAAACGCATCACCCTCATCATCGCCGGTTCGCTGGCCCTGACCTCCGCCACCACCGCGCAGGAATTCCGCACCGAGAAGGACCTGCTCGGCGAGAAGCAGATCCCCGCCAAGGCGCTCTACGGCGTGCAGACGGCGCGCGCACTGGAGAACTTCCAGATCAGCGATGACAAGTTCAATGACCACCCGAACCTGGTGAAAGCCTTCGCCATCGTGAAGCTCGCCGCCGCGCGGGCCAACACCGACGTGGGCAAGATGAAGCCCGAGGTGCTGGCGAAGATCCAGAAGGCTTACGACGCGATCATGGCCGGCAAATACCACGACCAGTTCCTGGTGGACATGTACCAGGGCGGCGCGGGCACCAGCGCCAACATGAACGCGAACGAGGTGATGGCCAACATCGCGCTGATCGAGAGCGGTGGCAAGATCGGCGACTACCACACCGTGGAGCCGCACGACGACCTGAACATGTCGCAGAGCACCAACGACAGCTACCCCACCGCCCTGAAGGTGGCCACCATCCTGAACAACGCCGAGATGATGAAGGAGCTGGAGCTGCTGATCAAGTCGTTCCGCACGCTGGCCAACAAGTACATCGACGTGGTGAAGATGGGCCGCACCGAGCTGCAGGACGCCGTGCCGATGACCGTGGGACAGGAGTTCCACGCGTACGCGGAGGCACTGCAGTGGGAGGTGGAGGAGCTGAAGCACGCCGAGGCGGGCCTGTACGGCGTGAACATGGGCGCCACCGCGATCGGCACGGGCATCACCGCGCCGGCCGGTTACTCCGAGGCCTGCGTGAAGCGCCTCAGCGAGCTCACGGGGAAGAAGATGGTGCTCTCCAGCGACATGATCGCCGGCACGTGGAGCCTGAAGGAGTTCGTGTCGTACAGCTCGGCGCTCAAGAGCCTGGCCGTCACCTTGAACAAGATCAGCAGCGACCTGCGCCTGATGGCCAGCGGCCCGCGCACCGGCCTGTTCGAGATCAACCTGCCCGCGCGCCAGCCCGGCTCCTCGATCATGCCCGGCAAGGTGAACCCCGTGATCCCCGAGCTGATGAGCCTGATCTGCTTCCGCGTGATGGGCAATGACCTCACCGTGACCCTCGCCGCCGAGAACGGCGATCTGGAGCTGAACGCCTTCGAGCCGGTGGCCGCCATCGCCATCTACGAGTCGCAGGAGATCTTCACCACCGGCATGAAGGCCATGCGCGAGCAGTGCATCGACGGCATCACGCTGAACGAGGAGGTGCTAAAGCTGCACATCGAGCGCACGGTGGGCATCGTCACCGCGCTGAACCCCGTGATCGGCTACGACAAGGCCACCGAGCTGGCCAAGGAGGCGCTGGCCACCAACAAGGGCATCCTGGAGATCATCCGCAAGAAGAAGGTGCTCAGCGAGGAGCAGATCAAGAAGCTGCTCGACCCGGCGAGCCTCACGGGCCTGGACAAGAGCAAATACGTGGGCAAGTAGCGCGCGGTCCGGATCGAATGATCTTCGGTCTTCATGACCGTCGTTGAGCTCAGCAACCTGGAGACACTGGTGGCGGGCCTCGCCACCTTCACCGTGGGCCGGGCCGTCAACAAGGTCGTGCCGGTCCTCGGGCGCATGGACCTGCCCGTTCCCGTGGTGGGCGGGCTGATCGTGGCCGTCGCCTTGACGGTGCTCAGGTCCGTGACCGGGATCGAGGTGGCCTTCGCCCAACGCGTCACCGACATCCTGCTGCTGGTGTTCTTCACGTCCATCGGACTCACCGCGCGCTTCTCCTTGCTGCGGGCCGGCGGGAGGCCGCTGCTGATGCTCTGCCTGATCACCGTGCTGCTCATCGTTTGCCAGAACGCGGGGGGCATCCTGGTAGCGGTGGTCAACGGCTCGCATCCATACTACGGTTTGCTTGTCGGGAGCGTGTCCTTCGTGGGTGGTCCGGGCACGGCGGCGGCCTGGGCGCGCGAGGCATCGGCGCTCGGGCTCGGTGCGGCGATGGAGGTGGCCCTGGGTGCGGCCACGCTGGCGATCATCGCCGGGGCACTGGTCGCCGGGCCGTTCACCGGATGGCTGGTGAACCGCAGAAAGCTGGCACCGGCGGAGGAAGCGCGGGCCATCGCCGATGCGGAAGCTCCGACGCCATCGAAGGAAGCGGCGAGCAACGAGGACATGATGACCGGGATCCTGCTGATGATGGGCTCGGTGCTCATCGGCGTTCACCTCAATGATTGGTCGCGCGCTGCGGGCCTGGTGCTGCCCGGCTTTCTCACCGCGATGCTCGGCGGGGTGGTCATCGTCAACGCCATCGACCTGTTCCGTCTGCCGGTCGACATCGCCCCGGTGGAGCGCGGTGGAGGCATCGCCCTGCAGATCTTCCTCAGCGCCTTCCTCATGGGCCTGAAGATCTGGACCCTGGACGCGGTGATCGTGCCGCTGCTGGTGAACGTGCTGCTGCAGGTGCTGCTCTCCATGGCCATCGCGCGGTACGTGCTGTTCCCGCTCCTGGGCCGCACGTACGATGCGGCGGTGGCGGCGGGCGGCTTCCTGGGCTTCGGCCTCAGCTCCATGCCCGTGGCCATGGCCTCCATGGAAAAGGTCACCGACCGATACGGACCCGCACCACAGGCCTTCCTGATCATCACGCTGGCGGGATCCTTCTTCGTCGATCTCGCGAACGCACTGGTGGTGAAGCTCTTCCTTGCGCTGCCTCTGTTCCACTGAGCACATGGTCGCCACCTCGGTCCATCCCAACAGCGCAAGGCCATCGGGTGTTGCGATCGTGCTGCTTGCCTGGGCCATGGCCTTCGGATCCCTGCTCTCCGCCCAGGACATCGAGCCGCGCTCCTACGCCAACGCGCCCATCGGCGTCAACTTCGCCGTCGCGGGCGGCGCGTACGCCTGGCTGGGCTTCCCGCTGGATCCCGCCGTGCCGCTCACCGAGCCCGACCTCAGCACATCCAACGCGCTGTTGGGTTATGCGCGCGTGCTGAACATCGGCGGACAGTCGGCGCGGATCAGCGTGCTCGCGCCCTACGCCTGGCTGAAAGGTTCCGCGCTGTACAAGGGCGAACCGGTCTCGCGCGAGGTGCAGGGTTTCACCGATGCCAAGCTGCGCCTTTCCGTGAACCTGTTGGGCGCACCGGCCGTGGACCTGGCCGGCTTCAAGGACTACAAGCAGGACCTGATCGTGGGTGCGAGCCTCACGGTGTCGGCACCGACCGGACAGTACGACCCCGAGCGACTGGTGAACATCGGCGCCAACCGCTGGACGGTGAAGGGTGAAGTGGGCGCCTCGCAGGCAGCGGGGAAATGGATCCTGGAGCTTTCGTCGGCGCTGGAAATGTTCACCACGAACACCGCGTTCTTCGGCGGCATCACGCGCGAGCAGGATCCCGTCTGGTCGATCAAGGGCAACATCGTCCGCAACTTCCCCAAGGGCATCTGGGCGTCGATCGACGGCACCTACTTCGCCGGCGGCACTACCACCCTGGGCGGTACGCGGCGCAACGACCTGCAGCAGAACTGGCGCGCGGGAGCCACCGTAGCCCTGCCGGTGAACAAGCGCAACTCGATCAAGCTGTACGCCAGCACCGGGGTGTATGCCCGAACGGGCAACAACTTCGATCTGGTCGGACTGGTGTGGCAGTACCGCTGGGGCGGCGGTCTTTGAAACGGCGACGCATCGGGGTGAAGCATCGCGCGCTCCACCAGCCGGTCACGTCATCCTCCCGATAGAAGGATCGCGGCGCGAGGCCTCAATCCGTGATCACGATCTGTTGCGTCGCGATCAAGCGTCCATCCTGAGTGAACCGAAGGAGGTAGGAACCGCTCGGCAGGTCGCCGCGGTGGAGGGAGATCGCGCGCCCGTTGATGTTCCGCATGTGCATCACCTTCCGTCCCGTGCCATCGTACAGCGCAAGGTCCGCATCGCGCAAGGGTTCGCCCACATCTATGGTGGTCCATGTCGAGAAGGGGTTCGGATGGACTGCGAGCGGAGGATCGTCCGATGTCCCGTTGATCCCCACGGTGCAAGGGCCGGTGCAGAAGGTGATCGTGAGGGCGATGGTCCCCGTGTTCAGGTCCACGTACCCGCCGGTCTGGTCGCAGAAGTCGAAGGTGCCGGCCATGTCACCGGCGTTCCAGCTGTCCTCGCCGATGCAGAACGAACCCGAGCCGTTCACCTGGTCGCCGTTGTACCAGTCGCCGAGCACGGAAACGTTCCCATCATTGGTACACACGGCGGGGGCGGCGAGCGTGTCGTTGTTGTACAGGTCGCCCAGGATGGACACAACACCCGGGGCCGAGTTCGTGAGCGTCTTTGAGTTCAGCAGGTCCTCCGCCCCCAGATCACCAGCGTTGTTGATCACGCCCACGTTCAGCAGGTCTTCCGATGCGATGCTCCCTTCATTGGTGACCGTGCCCCCCGCATCGTTCATGAACTCATCGGCATCCAGCAGGGCACCTGCGGCGATGGTCAGGTCGGCGATGTTCAACAGGCTGTCGGCCTGTAGGGTGCCGTTGATGAGCACGGTGCCCGCGAACAGCCCGATGTTCCCGACGTCGATGGAGCCATGGTCCGTAAGCGTGGCCGTGCCGGCCGGGTAGTTGAGCGCGAAGAGACGCATGGGTGAATTACCGTTCAAGGCACCCGACGCGTTGATCGTGATGGAACCCGCATAATGGCTGTAGTCCATGTCCAGCGTCACCTCGTGGTCGATCGTCACGGTGCCGGTGCCCAATGGAGGAACGCCGCCCCAGGTCAGGGGATCCGACCAGTTCCCGTCGGCGACGGTGGTCTGAGCGTGAGCGGGACCAGTCAGGCCGATCGTGGTGAACAAGACGATGATGGCGTGAATGTGCTTCATGGTGCTATTTACGCACGGATCAAGACCCATGCGACCATCGGAACGGCAGGTGGACCCCGCAGGGCCTACTCCGTTCCCGCCCTCACGAACGTCTTCCTCCCCTTGCGGCCCTCCGAGGCCACCTCCAGCACGTACATGCCGCCGGGCAGGCCGTCGGTGCGCAGCTCAACCTCGCGTGTGCGTGTTGCGGGAACGATGCTGTTGATCGTTCTGCCCGCGAGATCCAGCACCTTGATCCCCTCCATGGCGTGCGAACTGGTGATCCGCAGCACCGCACCGGCGGGATTCGGCGCGATACCGATGTGGACCGACCCTGCCAGTTCCTCGATGCCCACATTCACGAGTTCCACCGAAGCGGTGTCGTTGCAGGAGCCGCGCTTGGCGGTGAGCAATACGTTGTATGTTCCGGCCGCGGCGTAGGTATGGACGGGGTTCTGATCGGTGGACGTGTTGCCATCGCCGAAGTCCCAGAGCCAGGCGGTCGCGTTCACCGAAAGGTCCGTGAAGGCGAAGGTGTAGGGTGCTTGTGGCGTTACAGAGAAGTCAGCGGTGGGGTAGATCTCCGGGTTCTCGCTGAGGGTGAAGGTCATGATGCTCCGCGACCCGTACACCGCCGGATGGCATCCGATGCTGTACGGGATCGGGGGGCCGACCTCCGGCGGATACATGCCCGTCACGGCATAGTCGCCATTGGGGCAGGTGGTGATGCTGGTGAACTTTTGGGTGGACGTCCCGAGGAGATCGGAGGTCTTGAACCATTGTACGTTCCCCGTGGGATCCAATTTCGCGACATACGGAATACCCACCCCGGCTGCCGGCAAGGTGTAGCCCCCAAGCACACCGGAGCCTTCCGATATCCCGCAGATCAACACCTCCTGCTGTGCATTGACGGCGATGTCATAGGGATAGGTCATGCTGCCGCCCGCAAGACATCCGATCGCCCATTGCGCGGTGCCGGCCGTGTCGTATTTCAACCAGGCCGTGTAAGGGGTCAACGAGGGGCCATTGACGAGCTGGTCACCGCCGAAGAAGAGGGTGTCGCCCTCGGAGTACAGCCCCAGGTACACCTCCCCGGCATCGTTCACCGCCACCTTCGGGGTCAGCTCCTGGTAGGTGGAACTGCTGTCGAGCGTTCGCGCCCACAGGGCCGATCCGCTGGTGTCCATGCTGATCACGCAGAGCTCATCGCAGTATCCGGACGCGGAAAAGTTCAGCAAGAGCGTGTCGAACATGGCGCTTCCTCCCGTGGAGTTCTCGTATCCCGCCAGCACGAGGTGGCCGTTGTTGCCCACCATCATGCTCGCGCGTCCGCCCTGCGGACCGACGTTGCTGAAGTAGAGGTGGTCGTTGGAGGCGGTGCGGTTCCAGAGCACGTTGAGGGCGGTGTCGCGCTTTTCAACGATGTTGGCATACGCCAGATAGACGGCGCTGCCTTGCGCATCGGCGATGATCTCGCGCAAATGGCTGAAGTAGCGCAGGAAGTTCCCCGCCGTGTCGAACTGGATGACCTGGTGGTCGAACGGGGCGTCATACGTGGTGTCGCTCATCATCGTGGTGCCCTGCACGATACACTCGGCGTAGAGATGCCCGTAACCATCGACGGCAAGTTCATAGGGGGAATCAGACATGGGACCGCCGACCACCTTTCCCCATGCGAGATCACCCTGTGGGCCGTACTTCAGCAACAGGATGTCGTTCGATCCATACTGGTTGGTGAACGTATCGCTCTGGATGATGAGCTGGGCCGAGATGCTGCCCAGCACATACACATGGCCGGCATCGTCGGTGGCGATGCCCGTGCCCCCGTCCCATTGCGTGGTGCAGTAGGCATAATCCACCCATTCCACGCGCTGGGCGCCGGAAGTGAACGAGGCGAGAAGTGCGGTGCCGAGGAGGATGTGCTTGTTCATGGGGTGTTGGTTGATCAATGGCCATGCCTTGCCCTTACGATCCCGCCGTGGCGGGTCCGGCCTTCACCTTCGCGGTGGTGCCGAAAACATGGTCCCACAACCGCGTGGAAACGCCATAGCAGGAATAGGGGTCCACGTAGTGATGCACGAAGTGGTGCTGCCAGAGCTTCTTCCAGGGGCCGTAGCGCGGCGTCTTGTACCGGTGCTGGGCGTAGTGCATGGTGATGTAGGTGAGGTAACCCAGCATGAAGCCGGGAAAGAACACGAAGACGTAGGTGTGGCTCACCAGCCAGAAGATCAGGAAGAACAGGCCCGAGAAGAGCAGGCCCGGAACGGGAGGCATCGCGAGCCGCCGCGGATCGACCGGGTGCTGGTGGTGGATGCCGTGGGCGTTGTGCTGGATCCTGTACAGCGGCTTCGAGTTGGTCTCGGTGTGGTACAGGAAGCGGTGGACGTTGTACTCGGCGAACGACCAGAAGAGGTAGCCCGCGAAAGCGATGGCGATCGCCATCCACCACGCGATGCCGAGGGAGACGATGCCGTAGGTGAACAGCGCTGCACCAATGGCCAGGTGCATCACGATGGGCGGCTCGATGCGGCTGCGCGTGATGGTCTCGAGCAACTCGTTACCGAACAGGCGCCCCCGGACCTCCTTGCGCGGAGCCAGGTGTTCGGGCATCTTGATCCGCCCGTCGCGGAAGAGCTGGTATTGTTCAACGTTCTTTTCCATCGCGATCCGGTTTTTGCGTATTGGTTTGGTCGGCCAGACCACCGCGACCATCTGACGATCGTCGGCGGTCTTGTCGAAATTATTCCGTGCGAGGATCGATCGGCCGCGTCGGGTCATGAATTTTTTTCGCGGCACCGATCGCCACGATAACGCGTGCCGGGGATCCGCGCCGGAACCTGACATCCCTCAGGTTTACGGCGGTCCGGAAGTGGTCAGAAGCGTCTACTTGCGGCAGATCACCACGCCGAAGCCGGGCGCATTGAGCTTCTTCAGTTCCGTCCCCTTGAAGCCCGCCTTTCGCGTGAACTCGTCGATCTCGCTCTTCGCGTATGTTTTTCCACCGGCCTGATGCAGGAGGTTCAGGGCCATGTAAGACGTCGTGGCTTTCGATAGCTGCGAACTGCCGCCGATCCCCTTGATCTGGTCGAGGACCACGTAGATGCCGCCCGCGTTCAGCGAGTCGAACACCTTCTTCACAAGGGTCCCGTTCTCTTGCGGGTTCAGGCCGTGGATGATGTTGAAGGCAAGGATGATGTCCACGCCCTTGGGCAGGTCATCTTTCATGAAGTCCGCGGGATGGAAGGACACGTTCGCCGCCGCCCCGTGCTGCGCGATGCATTCGTCGGCGTACTTCTTCACCGGTGGCAGGTCCACGATGGTGGCCTTCAGTTGCGGGTGGCGCCTGCAGAGTTCGATGCTGTACAGACCATGCGAGCCGCCGAGATCGAGCATGCGCGCATGCGTGGCGGCGACCGGGATCTTCTTGGCCACTTCCTTGTGATTGGTCCGTGCGATGTCGATCATGGCCCTGGAGAAGAGCTCCCATTCCCGATCGTTCATCTGCTCCAGCATGTTCGTACCCTGCCTCTTGCCCGCGCGGATCGTTCCGTCCAGGTCGAGGTAGCCCTTGTACAGATAGTCGCAGAAGAGGATGAAGTGCCGGAAGTTCTCCGGCGACTGCGCGGAGAGGTTCTTGGTCCCGCGCTTCGTGAAGGCGTAGCGGGACCCCTGCTTCTTCACGTACCCCAGGGCATCCAGGCAATCCAGGATCAGTTCAGCCCCCAGCTCGCTGACCTTGGCGCCCTGGGCGATCTGCTTCACCTCCTTGAACGCTTCGGTCAACTGGTCGGTGATGCCGAGCTTCACCGCGCTGCCCAGGGCGAAGCCCAACCCCACCGAGGAGGAGGCGTCGGCGAACGGATGGGGAATGACGTCGAGGGAGAGCAGCAGCTTCTCGATCGGGGAGAATTTGTAGATCATGGCGTTGCGAACCTGGATCCGAACATACGGCGTCGGGCGCCATGTCATTTCAGCAACCGCCACGCCATGCCCGCCAGCACGACCATCAGGATCATCGAGCAGATGACCTTGTTGTAGCGGGCCAGCCGATCGGGCAGGTAGATGTCGAAGTTGGCCCGTTGCGAACTGGAGAGCCGGCGCGCCAGCACGGTGAGCGGACAACTCATGCCGAAAACCAACAACGTGAGCACCTCGAGCCCCACCAGGCCCAGGCCCCACCAGAACCAATGATCGATCCGGTCGGCGATCACGGCGTACAGCAGGTAGAAGATCACCGTGCTGAGCACCGCCCAGATCACCGTATGCACCACCTTGATCAACACCAGCCTGCCCGATGCCGACATCATTCAAATGTGAACACCGGCCCACATCACGACCATGAGCAGGGTCATGGGTCGGGATCGCAACCCATCGTGATCGGGACATGGTCCCCTTTGGAGAGCATGCGCCGGATCATGTCGCGGGGCGATCTTTGATCCGATCAGGCAACCCTTGGATCGCGGCACATGAGAACCACCATCGTTGGCGCGACGGGCGTGCTCGGCAGGCACGTCATCCCCCGCCTGCTCGAACGCGGGCATGAGGTGCGCGCCGTGGTGCGCACGCGCGGCCAGGCCGATGCGCTTCAACGGACGGGCGTGCGGGCCTTCGTGGGCGACATCCTCGACCGCGAGAGCCTGGCGCAGGCGGTGGAGGGCGCCGACAACGTGCTGCACCTCGCCACGGCGATCCCCAAGGACCGCGGCGGCGACTGGACGATGAACGACCGCATCCGCCGCGAAGGCACGGCCAACCTCCTGCATTGGGCCAAGGCATGCGGCGCCACGCGCTACGTGCAGCAGAGCATCATCATGCTTTACGGCAGCCCGGGCCAGCGCATCGTGGACGAGACCGAGCCGCTGCGGCCGCGGCCCTACATCCGTTCCGCCTTCGACATGGAGCAGCTGGTGCGGGAGAGCGGCATAGGCTGGTGCATCGTGCGCGGCGGGCATTTCTACGGTCCCGGCACGGGCGCGGAGGATGGCTGGCGTGAGCAGGCCCGCGCCGGATCCTTGAGCTTCCCCGGCGATGGTGGCGCGCTCATCTCGTTGATCCACGTGATCGACATGGCCCGCGCGGTGGTGATGTGCGCCGAAGGGGCACGACCCGACAGCATCTACAACGTGGTGGACGACCGCCCCGTGAGCCGCCGCGACCTGTTCATGCACGTGGCGCACCAGGAGGGCGCCCCTGACCCACTGCCTGACGCAACGGACCTGCCCTCGTTGGGCTGCAGCAACGAACGCATCAAGCGGGATCTCGGATGGCAGCCCACGTTCCCCAGCTTCCGCTCGGGGCTGGTGCGCTGAAGGAGTGCCGACGATCTTCGTCCCGCTCCAACGCGCAGGCGGCATGATCCAACGCGGCCGGTCCT
>CAYMXP010000051.1:0-22134 GCA_964394425.1 uncultured Chryseobacterium sp.
ATGTCGATCCCCGCGCGCAGGGCGTCGGTCTGCGGCTTCTGCCCCACGCCGCCGAAGATCACGGCGTGCTTCAAACCGCAATGCCTGCCGTAAGCCTTGAAGCTCTCGCCGATCTGGATGGCCAGCTCGCGGGTGGGGGTGAGGACGAGCGCGCGGATCGGGCGCTTCGAGCCACGCGAGCCGTGGAGCGCGTGCAGGTGTTGCAGGATGGGGATGGCGAACGCGGCGGTCTTGCCCGTTCCGGTCTGCGCGCAACCGAGCAGGTCGCGGCCGTCGAGCAGGTAGGGTATGGCCTGCGCCTGGATCGGCGTGGGCGTGGTGTAGCCTTCCTCGCGGATGGCTTTCAGGATGGGCTCGATCAAGCCGAGCCGGTCAAAGGTGGGTTGGTGCATGGGTATGCCTTGTGCATGCCCGGGTCCATTGAGCCCGTGCAGGCGTGTGTGTCGTGTTGAAATGCCCTTCGATCGTCCGGCGTACAATGATCCGCTTGGAAGAGCGCCTGGACGAACGTCGCGGCGGGGCCGCGTGGAGGTCAAGCGCGTGAAAGGCGGCGCGAATGTATGACTTCACCGTTCCGATCCCCACCGGACCGATGCCACGAGAAAAAAGCCTCCCGACCATGGGAGGCTTTCCTGGTGATCCCGCCGGGGCTCGAACCCGGGACCCCAACATTAAAAGTGTTGTGCTCTACCAGCTGAGCTACAGGATCCGCACCCGCGCTTTGGAACGGGGCTGCGAATATATCCAGCGATCGCGTTCGGGCGGCTCAGTCCTTCTTGCGGATGATCGGATGACGCTCGAAGGGCAGCGAACGATCGAACAGGTACCGGTAGGTGGCCATGGTGCGGTAATTCATCGCGCCCAGGTTCTCGCACACCTTCAGCATCCGCGGGTTGAAGTCGCCGATCCAGGTGAGTACCGTGTCCCGATAGCGCCCGGTGCGCATCAGCCACTTGCTCAGGTGGACGATCATCACGCCCTCCACGCCCTTGCCCTGCCAGTCCTTCGCCACGCCGAAGACGATGCCCGTCATGCTTTTCGCCGTGCCGCGCCACTTGTGCCAGAGGAATTTGAGTTTGCCGACCCCGTTCAGGTCGCCTTGTATATGGCGGAAGATCTGATTGAGCTCGGGCAGGTTCACGAAGAAGGCGATGGGCCTTTCCTTGTGGTACACGAACACCACGATGTGCGGATCCATCACCGGCTTCATGGCGCGGATCGCCCTCAAGGCCGTCTCCGCGCTCATGGGCTTGAAGCCCTCGTGATCCACCCAGGCGGCGTTCAGCACGGTGCGGAAGTCCTCGGCGATCCGTTCCATGCTCATGCCCCTGACGTCGCGCACGGTGAGGTCGGGGTCGTCGGCGAACTGCTGGTACTTGCGGTGGAAGATGGCGGGCACCGGATCGATCGCCGACATGCGGAAGAAAAGCTGCTTGTAGTAGAGCTGGAACCCGTACCGCTCGAGCAGCTCGCGGTAGTATGGCGGGTTGTAGTTGGCCCCGTAGATCGGCGGATCGGTGAAGTTCTCGATCAGCAGGCCCCAGAACATGTTGCGCTCGCCCAGGTTGATCGGGCCGTCCATGGCTTCCATGCCCCATGCTTTCAACCGGTCGCGCGCGGCGTCGAGCAGGGCGTCGGCGGCGCGTTGATCGTTCGCGCACTCGAAGAAGCCCATGCCACCGGTGGGTTGCCGTTCGGTGCGGGCGGTCCGCGGGTCGATGAAGGCCGCGATGCGGCCGATCGCCTTCCCCTGGTCATCCCGCAGGACCCAACGGATGGCCTGCCCGTCCTTGAGCAGTTTGTTGCGTCGCGGGTCGAACACCTTTTCGATGTCCTGCTTCAGGTGGGGTATCCAGTTCGGATCATCACGATAGATGGACCACGGCACTTGCAGCCATTCCCGTTCGGTCGGTCGGTCGACCACCTCCAGCAGTTCCATGTCGGGCAAAGATGGTCGTGCCTGCGCCAGGTGCTAACATTGGCCGCATGTCCGGGGCCATCGCACCGATCTTCCTCACCGGTTTCATGGGCAGCGGCAAGAGCCGCATCGGGCGTGAGCTGGCCGCGCGTCTGGACCGGCCGTTCGTGGATCTGGACCGCGAGATCGAGCGGCGCATCGGGCCGATCACGCCCTTCTTCATGGAGCAGGGCGAGCAGGCCTTCCGCGAGGTGGAACGGGACGTGCTCGGGAGCTTTCTTTCGAAGCCGGACATGATCATGGCCGCGGGTGGGGGCACGCCCTTTTTTTTCGACAACATGGAGCGCATGCAGCAGGCGGGTACGGTGATCTTCCTGGAGGTGCCGCTCGACATCCTGCAGGAGCGCCTGCTCCGTACGGGAAGGGACCGGCCCCTGCTGTTCGCCGCGAACGACGAGGAACTCAGGCAGCGCGTGCGCCGGTTGCACCACCGCCGGTTGCCGGGGCATCGGCGGGCGCAGATCCATGTGGACGCCAACGCCGCGCCCGACGTCGTCGTCGACCGCATCCTCTCCACGTTGCATGCATCCTGACCCATGCGCATCCTCGCGACCGCGACCATCCTCTTCACCCTGTCGGCCACCGCCCAGGACATCATCGGCTTCCTGGATCGTCGCGATCGCATGGTGGCCTTCGATCGCGGCGGGTTCACCGAATTGGAAGCGCGCAAGCCGATGGCGTTCAAGAACGGTGGCAATTCGGTGGCCTGCGTCACGCAGGGCGAAGTGCTCTACGTGTGGCGCGATGGATTTCGTGACACGCTCGATCGCACCACGGCGGCGATCACGGTCACCGATCATTTCCTCGGGTTCGTGGATGGCGGCCGGCTGAAGGTGTACGATGGCGGCGCGTTGCGCACGCTCTGCACGCGCACGAACGGCGCCGTCGTGGAGGACAGCGTGGTTGCCTGGTATGACGAGGAGGCCAGGACGTTGAACGCCTTCGAGGGCGAACGAACGCACGTGCTGGAAAGCGAAGGCGCGGCCGAGGCGTTCAAGCGGTTGCGCAGCGGCGATGACGTGCTGGCGTGGACGGATGCCGTGGGATCGTTGAAGGCGTTCTTCCAGGGTGCCGTGCATGTGCTGACCGGGCCGGGTGCCGGGGCCGGCTTCCGCTGCGGCGCCGGCGTCGTGGCCTTCGAGGATCCCGCCGATCATCGCTTCAAGGCGTTCGGCCTGGCCGGTGTGCGGGTGATCGACGAGGTGATGCCCGTCCGCTTCGTGGTGGGCAGCGGCATCGTGGCCTACGTGGATCGCGGCGGATCGCTCAAGGCGTGGAGCCGGGGTGCCGGCACCGTGTTGCGCGGCACGCCACCCGATGACTTCTTCGTGCAGGATGCCATGGTGGTGATCATCGACCGGGCGGGTCTGAGCGTGTTCCAGGCGGGCGCCGAACACGCGATCGCCGCGCCGGCGCCCGCGCGGTGGGTGGCCTCCCGGGGATCGGTGGCCTGGCAGGACGACGGCGGTGCGGTGTGGCTGTGGCGGGAGGGGGCGAAGGGGAAGATCGCCGACATGCCCGCGTTGCTCGACCTGCGCATGGAGCGGGGCACGCCCGTGCTCGAGGATGACCGGGCGACTTCGATCTTCTGGAACGACAGGATGTACACCTACTGATGCCGGGCGCCGCTCATTCCAGGTACACCGCGTCCTGGTCGCCCAGTTCCACGCTGATGTGCTCCTGCATGGTGGTGCTCAAGGTGAGCCCCACGATATCGGCGCGGATCGGGAAGGTCCGGTGGCGCCGGTCGACGAGCACCACGGTGGTGAGCTTTTTCAGCTTCGCGCCCACCAGGTGGGCGGCGGCATGCATCAGCGTGCGTCCGCTCATCAGCACGTCGTCCACCAGCACCACCACGCGGTCCTGAAGGTTCTCCAGCGGAGCACTGAGTTGGATGGGCCCACCCAACGGATCGTCCTTGTCCAGGGTCAGTTCGACCAGGTCCGATGCGGGCCCGCCTTCCTGCTCCAGCAGATGCATGAGGCGCCGTGCCACCACGACGCCGCGCGGAGCGATGCCCACCAGGACGATGCGCTTCTCCCCGTGGTTCTCCTCGTGCAGTTGCATGGCGATGCGCATCAGCTTGCGTTGTACGCGTTCGTGATCCAGCACCCGTGTGCGCGTGGCGGTCATGCGCGTGCGAGGGTACGGCCGGTGTGCGTGCGCCGGCCGTAATGGCGGCTGTCGGCGAAGCGGCTGCCGGTGTATTTCAGCAACCGTTCGAACAGCAGCAGGGTGGCCTCGTCCAGCTTGCGGAAGCGGATGCAGGAGCGCCCACGATCGTAGGGCACCAACTCCTTCTTGAACACGTCGAGCAGGTCGTAGGGCATGATGTAAAGCGCCATGAAGCTCTTCTGGCTGGCCAGGGCACAGAAGGTGTGGCCATCAAGGTGGTAGGTGGGCATGCCGTATTGCACGTCCTCCTTGACCTTCGGCCAGGTGCGTTTGATCAGGGACCGCACCTGGATCAAGGGGTCGCGGCGGGCGTCCGGCAGCTGAGTGAAGTACTCCTCGGGAGTGCGGGCGATGGACTTCATGCGGGCGGTCGCGGTCGGGGCGTGAAGATGGTGGGCGGATCGCTGCGGAGCAAATGGGACCGGGCGGGAACGACCGCTACGGGGCCATCATTTCGAATCGGAAGGCCATCGTGGTGCTGTGGGTCGAGGCCATCCTCCGTTGGACCTCCTCCTCACCGCTCCGCTCCATCAGGAAAAGCTGTTCGAGGATCGAACTTTCGTTGCGCTCGACCTCCTGGACGCTGATCAGCGATCCCAGCCGGGCGCCCGCCACCGTGGCCAGCGCTTCCGCTTCGATGCGCGCGTGATCGTGCAGTTTTCGCATCAGGCGCGGCGCCTCCAGCGATGGATCGCCGAAGTGCTGCCCCGCGATGTTGCCGACCAGTTCCGGGGTGCCTTCGATCGCCTTGAAGAAGCGCTCCATCTCAGCGGGGTCCTTCAACTGGACCACATAGGTGTTCATGTCGAACTTCCGGTCGGTGCCGTAGGCGTAATCTTCGACCTGTTCGGTGGAAGAGAGACGATGGGTGGATCCACCCTCCTTCACGATCGCGAGGAAGCGGGCCTCAAGTTCCTTGGCCTTCGCAGCCCCATCATCGATCGCACGCTTGACACCCTTCTCGTTGTAGTCTTCGGGGATGGACGGACCGGCCAGATCGAAGGGGCTGGGTATCCGCACTTCGTAGTCCAGCCCGGCGAAAGACAACTGCACCGTATCGGTCACCTGTACTTCGATGAAGCGGTCGTTCCTGGCCTGTGAAGCCACGAAGCTGGAAACCGTTGACGCGGTGAAAAGGAGGAGGAGCCTGCGCATGGGTGGGTAGTTGGCCGCGAAACTACGCGGGTCGTCCGGATGAGGGCGGGTCCATACGCGCCAGCCCCACCACGCTCTCCACGTGGTAGGTGTGCGGGAACATGTCCACCGGCTGCACGTGTGTGATGCGATAGCGGTCCTTCAGCAGCGCCAGGTCGCGCGCCTGCGTGGCCGGGTTGCAGCTCACGTACACGATCCGGTCAGGCGCGATCTCGCGGATGCGCATCACCACGTCCTCGTGCATGCCCGAGCGCGGCGGATCGGTGACGATCACGTCCGGCCGGCCGTGGCGGTCGATGAAGGCCGCATCGAGCAGGTGGCGCAGGTCGCCGGACCCGAAGGCCACGTTGCCGATGCCGTTCATGTCGGCGTTGCGCCGGGCGTCGTCCACGGCCTCGGGCACGATCTCCGCGCCGGTCACGTGCGCGCAATGGCGCGCCAGGAAAAGCGTGATGCTTCCCGCGCCGCAGAAGAGGTCGTACACCCGATCGGCCGGCCGCAGGCCCGCGAATTCCCGCACCACCTGGAACATCCGCAGGGCCTGTTCCGGGTTGGTCTGGAAAAAGCTCTTGGGCCCGATGCGGAATCGTAGCGGCGCGTGTGGAGGATCGGCAAGTTCCTCCACGATGTGATCGCGGCCGTGGAAGAGGTGGATGTCCAGGTCCCAGATCGTGTCGTTCTTCTTCGGGTTGATCGTCCACAGCAACGACGTGAGCGCGGGGAAGGCATCCCGCACGGCCGCCAGCAGCCGTTCGCGCGCCTCCATGTTTTCTTCACCGAAGGCGATCAGCGCCATGCTCTCGCCGGTGCGCGTGGTGCGGATCATCACCGTGCGCAGGAAGCCCCGGTTGGCGCGGATGTCGTAAAAGCTCAGGCCATGTCGCCGCGCGTGGTCCCGGATGAAATTCCGGATCGCGTTGGAGGGATCGGGCTGCAGGTGGCATTCATCGATCTGCAGCACACGGTCGAATCGCTGCGGGATGTGGAAACCGAGCGCGTTGCGATCGGTGATCTCCCCGGCCGCGCGCAGGTCCTCCGCCGTGAACCAGCGGTGCGCGCTGGCGGTGAACTCCAGCTTGTTGCGGTAGAAGCGTTGTTGGGGAGAACCCAGGATGGGGGAGACCGGCGGAAGCTCCAGGCCCGCGAGCCGTTGCAGGTTGTCCATCACCTGCTGCTGCTTGTAGTGCAGCTGCTTCGCGTAGTCGAGGTGCTGCCATTTGCAGCCGCCGCAAGCGCCGAAGTGCCTGCAGAATGGTTGAACGCGATCGCCGGATGGCATCACGATCCGGGCAGCTTCCGCTTCCGCGTAGTTCTTCTTCTTCGAACGCACGCGCAGGTCGGCGACGTCGCCCGGCACGGCGCCGGTCACGAAGACCACCAGGCCATCCACCCGCGCCAGCGCCTTGCCATTGGCCGCCCATCCGGTGATGGGGACGTGTTCGATGACCTCCGCGGAACGTGCCATTGGATGAAGGGCGGCGAATGTAGTCCTCGTTCAAAGCGTGGAGACCACCCCCAGCCCCTCCTGTTCCGACGCAGGAGGAACAGGAGGGGAGACGATCAAGGCATGAACATGCGCTCCGGGTCTCCCCTCCTGTTGCGCATGCAATAGGAGGGGTCGGGGGTGGTGGGCGTGGAAGCGTGCGGCTACCTTCGCGCGACTTTCACGCATGCAGGAGTTCCGCATCGACCAGCAGAGCCGCACCCGGCGGGCCATCGAACTGGAGGAGAAGTACGGCGCGCACAACTACCACCCGCTGCCGGTGGTGTTGGAGCGCGGGCAGGGCGTGTTCGTGTGGGACGTGGAGGGCAAGCGTTACTACGACTTCCTCAGCGCCTACAGCGCGGTGAACCAGGGCCATTGCCACCCGCGGCTGGTGAAGGTGATGCAGGAGCAGGCCGCGCGGCTCACGCTCACCAGCCGCGCCTTCTACAACAGCCTCCTGGGCGAGTACGAGCAACTCTGCTGTGAGCTCTTCGGCTACGACAAGCTGCTGCCGATGAACACCGGCGCCGAAGCCGTGGAGACGGCCATGAAGATGGCGCGCAAATGGGGACATGAGGTGAAGAAGATCCCCGCCGACCAGGCGAAGATCCTCGTGTGCGAGGGCAACTTCCACGGCCGGACCATCAGCATCATCAGTGCCAGCGGCGATCGCGACGCGCGGGGCGGCTTCGGTCCGTACACGCCCGGCTTCGTCCGCATTCCCTACGATGATCTTGCAGCCCTGGAGAAGGCGCTGGAGGATCCCACGGTCTGCGCCTTCATCGTCGAACCCATCCAGGGCGAGCGCGGGGTCTATGTTCCGAAGGAGGACTACATCGCGTCGGCGATCGCGCTGTGCAAGGCGCGCAACGTGCTCTTCATCGCCGACGAGATCCAGACCGGCATCGCGCGGACCGGGCGCTGGCTCTGCGGCGTGCCCGACGGGGAACGCGACCGGTCGAAGCGGCCCGATGCCATCATCCTGGGCAAGGCGCTGGGCGGCGGCATGTACCCGGTGAGCGCCGTGCTGGCCTACGACGACGTGATGGGCGTCTTCACGCCGAACACCCACGGCAGCACCTACGGCGGCAACCCGATGGCCGCTCGGCTGGGCATCGAGTCGCTGTCCATCGTGCGCGACGAAAAGCTGAGGGAGCATGCCTCGCGCCTCGGCGCGATCTTCCGCGCGGAGATGCAGAAGCTCGTTGATGGCCACCCCTTCGTGAAGCTGGTGCGCGGCAAGGGACTGCTCAACGCGGTGGTGATCGAGCCGCGCCCGGAGAAGACCGCCTGGGAACTCTGCCTGTTGCTGAAGGACAACGGCCTGCTGGCCAAGCCCACCCACGGCGATGTCATCCGTTTCGCGCCGCCGCTGGTGATCACCGAGGAGCAACTGATGGAATGCATCAGCATCATCGGCCTCGGCGTGAAGCAATTCGCGTAGCGGCGCCGGCGCGGCCCGGCGGCCTTACTGGCGCGATCGGTCCACCTCCTTCACCACCTTGCCGTTCTGGTAGTGGATCTCCCGGTACACCTGCCCGTCGGGCGAGTAGTCGAGAAAAACGCCGTTCTCAACGCCGTTCACCCAGGTTTCGAGCGACTTCTTCGCCCCATCCTCATAGTAGTACACCCATTCGCCGTGCTCCACGCCGTTCTCGAAGCGGCCCACGTATTCGAGCTGGCCGTTCGGGTAATACACCTTTTCCATCACCTTCTCGGCCTCTTCGCCCTTGCCCTCCATGTAGATGACCACCTCGGGTTTTCCATTGGGGTGCGAAGCCGCCACGAACTTGTGCGTGCCGCAGGAGGCGAGCAGCGGGAGGAAAAGGATCCACGCGTGGCGCATGCGGAGCGAAAATAGACGAAAGCCCGATCGCCCGTCGGAGCCGGCCGGGGTCAGAACCGCGCGATCAGTTTCAGGTTCAATCTGCGCGGCGTGAGGAACTCGGGGATCGCGTACTGGTTGCCGTTCACGTCCTGCACCCAGCGATAATCCACCACGTTGTTGATGTTGAGCAGGTTGAAGATCTCCAGCTGGAGCCAGAGGTCATCGATGGTGCGCAGGAAACCGGTCTGCTCCTGGCCGGGCGCCCCAAGGAACTGCTTGCTGAAGCCGATGTCCACGCGACGGTACAGCGGCGTGCGCAGCGTGTCCGGATAACGCTCGTAGTTGGGCGGTCCGTAGGGCAGGCCCGTGCCGAGGAACAGGCTCAGATGCACCTTGAAGGTGGGCCAGCGCGGCATCTCGTCCTGGAAGAAGAGCGAAAAGCTCACGCGCTGGTCGGTGGGGCGCGGGATGAAGCCCGGCTCCTTGCGGATGCTGTCCACGGCCACCTGATCGAACGTGTAGCCCGGGATGATCGTGTCGCCCTCCGCGTTCAATCGGAGGTAATGGAAGTCGTCTTCGAGGTCTTCGAAGGTGGACAGCACGCCCAGCGAGGCCCAGGATTCGATGCCCTTGATGAACTCGCCGTTGAGCTTCACGTCCACGCCCGTGGCGAAGCCGTGCGCGTTGTTGGTGGCGTAGTACCGCAGGCTCACGTTCTCCACCTCGTAGGGGATCAGGTCGTCGAGCTGCTTGTAGTACGCCTCGGCGGCGAACTTGAACGGGCGGTCCCAGATGCTGAAGAGCCGGTCCATGCCCAGCAGGAAGTGGATGCTGCGCTGGGCGCGCACCTCCGGGTTCAGCACGCCGTACGGATCGCGTAGCTCGCGATAGAACGGTGGTTGATAGTACAGGCCCGCCGCGGCCCAGAACAGGTAGTCGCGGTCCAGCGTATCGCCCTCGGCCGTCACGCGTTTCCATCCAGGATGCCAGCTCAGGCGCGCGCGGGGGCTCACCACGGTCTGGCCGTTGTAGGTCCAGTGCTGTGCGCGCACGCCGGCGGTCAGGCTCCAGCTCCGGTCCGGGCCCGTTTTCCACTCCCATGCGTTCTGCAGGTACGCCGAAGCGCGCACGCTTTCCAGGTCGAGCGTGCTCTTCAGGCTGTACTGCAGTTCCAGGTCCTCGCCGATGCTCTGCGGGATGCTGTGCTCGGCGGAATCGATCAGCGTCCATTCACTGATCCTGTCGTGGATCACCTCGCCGCGCGCGTCCACGCCCCATTGCAGGTAACTGCCCGGCCGTTGCAGGTAGCCCTTGTGCGCGCCGCTGATCACCGTGGCGTCGAGCGTGTTGCGCGCGTGGTCCAGAAAGGTGCCGACGCCCAGGTTGCGCACCACTTCGCCGAACTCGTCGCTGCCCAGGTCGCGGTTCAGCTCGCTGAGGAAGTATTGACCGAGGATGTCGTAGCGTTCGGTCTCGTGCGTGGTGTACGCGCTGGTGGTGAATTTCAGCAGCAGGTCGCGGCTGGCCTTCACGTTCACGTTCAGCGCGCCGAACAGCGTTTCGTAGGCGGTCTGCTCCTTCCCGTCGAAGTACACGGTGAAGCGCAGCGCCTGGTTGAAGGTGCCCAGTTCGGTCTCGCGGTCCTCGGGGAGGAAGTCGTAGCGGTTGCGCGAGTAGATGCCCAGCAGGCCCAACTCCACCTTGTCGCTCAGGTCGTAGGTCCAGTAGGTCTGAAGATCGGTGTAGCGCGGGTCGTATTCGCCCTGCGTGTCCAGGCCGGCCAGCACCGTGCGGGTGGTGCGGTAGCGGAAGCCGGTGATCTGGCGCAACCGTCCTTTCAACATCGGGCTTTCCAAGTGTACCGATCCGCCGAGCAGGCCCGCCGTCACGCTGCCATGGAACGCGCGCGGGCGTCGGTAGTGGATGTCCAGCACGCTGCTCATTTTGTCGCCGAAACGCGCATCGAACCCCCCCGCATTGAAGCCGATGCGCTCGATCAGGTCGGGGTTGGGGAAGCTCAGGCCCTCCTGCTGGCCGGCACGAACGAGGAAAGGACGGTACACCTCCACATCGTTCACATACACCAGGTTCTCGTCGTAGTTGCCGCCGCGCACGTTGTAGCCGGTGCTCAACTCGTTGCGCGCGCTCACGCCCAACTGGCCCTTCAACAAGCCGCTCACGTCGCCACCGATGGGAGAGGCGATGAAGGGTGTGACACGCGGGTCCAGGGGTTCGATGCCCGGATCCCCGCGGCGGTCGCGCTGGGTGACTTCGGCCGGACGCAGCGCGCGAAAGGCGAGCAGCACGTTCACGCGGTGCCGCGCGCCGGGAGCGAGCACCAGGGGGATCTCCTGCTGCTCGTATGCCGCATGACCGATGCGCAGCACGATGCCATCGCCGGCGGGGACCTCCAGTTCATAGGCGCCATCCAGATCCGAAGCCACGCCGAGGGTGGTCCCGACCACGCTGATGCTCGCCCGTGGTACGGCCACGCCCTCCGGATCGCGCACCACGCCGAAGACCGTGGCGGTTTCCTGCGCGGAGACCGCGACCAACAAGAGCAACGACAGGATCGTGAACGGGCGCCGCATGGCGGGGGCGGCAAAGTAACGGGGCGGGTCGGGGTGAAGTATTCGCCTTGCGCGGCATCCGATGGCCCGTCGGCCATCGGTCCGGCCGCGCCGGATCACGCGGCCACCAGTTCCACGACCACTCCGCACATCTCCCAGGGTGGTGCATCCGCGTTCAGCGTGTCGATGCGCGCCTCCAACGGCAGTCCATTGTCCAGCATGGTGGCCAGGCTCGCGTTCTCCCTGGCGGGCAGGTACCCCAGGTGGTGCCCCTTTCGATCCACGGCCACCGCGTTCCCATCGTATGGGTTCTGCGGCTCGCGGCGCAGGTCCAGCACGTCGCCCGGTCGCAACTGCGGGAACAGGGCTTCACCCTCGTGGTATTGCATGCCCCTCAGGTGGGCGCGGTAGATCACGGTGCGTTCGCGAACGGTCGCGGCGACCGATGGTGCGACGGCCGCGCCGGCCATGCCACCGAGCAGCCGCTTCAGAAAGGAGGATCGTTCCATGCGCCATGAAGATAAGCGATCGGACGGTACCCGAGCCGGTCACTTCAGCCCGCGCCGCAGGTGGATCATCTTCAAGCAGGCCACCGCGCAATCCACGCCTTTGTTGCCGTGCGAGCCGCCGGAACGGGCCCGCGCCTGATCCATCGTATCGTCGGTGAGCACGCAGAAGATCACGGGCTTGGAGAGCTTCAATCCTACTTCCATGATGCCTATCGCCGTGGCCTGGCACACGTGGTCGAAATGAGGTGTTTCGCCGCGTACGATGCTGCCGATGCAGATCACCGCCTCGGCCTTGCCGGCCTCCAGCACCGCTTGCGCGCCCAGCGCGAGTTCGAAGCTGCCCGGCACCCACGCCTCGATCAGGTCGGATCCCCGCACGCCGTGCTTCAACAGGGTGGTCCGCGCGCCGTCGCGCAGCGCACGGGTGACCTCGCCGTTCCATTCGCTCACCACCAGCGCGATGCGCATGCCCTGGCCATTGGGGACGCTCGATGCGTCGTACGAGGAGAGGGGATGCTGTGCGGTGGCCATGTGCGATCGGCCTGCTGCAACGGCCGCCTATTGCGCTCCCGCCATGCCCTCGGCACGGCCGAGGTATTTGCGCGCCTGCGCCGCGTCGTTGGATAGGGGGAACTCGTCGGCGATGCGCTTGAAGGCCTTCGCCGCGGCCGACCAGTCGCCCAGCTGCTGGTGCAGGATGCCGGCCTTCATCAGGTAGAGCGGCGTGGTGAAGTCGTTGGTCTCCATGTTGGCCGCTTTGTCGAACAGCTTCACGGCCTCCTCGTTGCGGCCCAGCTCCACCATCGCGTCGCCGCTGTTGCCCACGGCCATCACGCGCAGCACATCGTCGTCCAGGTCGGCATCCTTGTAATGCTCGATGGCCAGTTCGTATTCGCCCTGCCTCATGTAGCAGGTGCCCAGGTAGAAGTGGGCGAGGTCGCCGGTGGGCGTGCCGGCGTATTCATCGGCGATGTAGGCGAAGCCGAAGTAGTTGCCGTCGCCGTCGATCGCCTTCTGCAGCGAGTCGATCTCGAAGTAGTACTGCGCCTTCCAGATGTTGTCGGCCGCCTCCTTGGCGCGGGGCTCGCTCACGAACTTGCGCCAGCCCAGCAGCCCGGCCACCACCACCAGCACGCCCGTGGTGGCGATCGTGACGGCGCGCTTGTTCTTTTCAAGGAACAGTTCGGTCCGGGTGTAGACCTCGCCGATGTCGAGGTCTTTCTTCTCTTCGGCGGGGGCATGCGGCTTGGTGGCCATGGGGCGTGAAAATCGGGCGGCGAAGATAGCCCTTGGGCAGGAACGCGCCGGCGGTCGATCGAGCGATCTTTGGCCCGTGCATCTTGCGCGCCTGTCCCTCCTGCATTTCCGGAACCATCGCGAGGCCGGGCTCGACCTGGGCCCGCGGGTGAACTGTTTCACCGGTCCCAACGGCGCGGGGAAGACCAACCTGCTCGACGCGGTGCATTACCTCAGCCTCTGCAAGAGCTATTTCGGGGCGGAGGACCACCTGAACATCCGCCATGGCGAGGAGCAGTTCATCATCCAGGGCGAGGTGGGCGGTGGGACCGGCGAGGAGGTGCTGATGTGCGCCGTGCGCCGCGGTCACCGCAAGGTGTTCAGCCGCAACCGAAGGGAATACGACCGGCTGGCCGACCACGTGGGCCGCCTTCCCGTGGTGATGATCACGCCTTACGATTCACAACTCGTGCTGGAGGGGTCCGACATCCGCCGCCGTTCCCTCGACGGCCTGATCGTGCAGTTCGACCGCGGCTACCTGGAGGCCCTGCTGCGCTACAACCGCGCGCTGGCCCAGCGCAATGCGTTGCTCAAGCAGGCGGCGGCGGGCCTGGGCGTTCACCCGGCCGACCTGGAGCCGTGGGACGAACAGCTGATCGAGAACGGGCGGATCGTGCATGAGGTACGCCGGACCTTCATGATGGAACTGGTGCCGCTGCTCCGGTCGCATTACGCGGGGATCACCAGCGGACCCGAACAGGTGGACCTGGACTACCGCTCGGAGCTCTCTGAAGACGGCATGCGTCAATGGCTGCGGCGCAACCTGGAACGCGACCGGGCGGCGGCGCACACCACCGCCGGCATCCACCGCGACGACCTGCTCTTCACCATCGAGGGCCATCCCCTGAAGCGGTTCGGGTCGCAGGGGCAGCAGAAGACCTACCTCATCGCCCTGAAGCTCGCGCATTTCGACCTCATCGCGCGCCGCAGCGGGATGAAACCGATCCTGCTGCTGGACGACATCTTCGACAAGATCGACCCGCAGCGCATGCGCCACCTGCTCGCCCTGCTGGGCGGCGATCGTTTCGGCCAGGTGCTGATCACCGACACCGACGCCCGACGCCTGCACCAGGCGCTGGACGGCCTGGCGCTCGACGCGCGCTTCTTCCATCTCACCCCCGACCAGGGCATCCGCCATGAGAAAGCCGAACGAACGCTCGCTTAAGGAGGTGATCGGCGGCCTGGTGGACGCCTACGGCCTGCGTGAAAAGATGGACGAACTGGACATCGCCACGGCGTGGGACGACCTGGCCGGCGCCATGATCGCGCGACATACCAAGGCCATGCGCCTGAAGCGCGGCAGGCTTTTCATCAAGGTGGATTCGGCGCCGCTCCGTCATGAGCTCACCTTCCAGCGGGAAGGGCTCGCGCGGATGATCAACGACCGCCTGCGGCGGCAGGTGGTGAAGGAGGTGCTGGTGGAGTGACGCGGGCCGGTCCCGGACCCGGGATCCACACGCCCTCAGTAACACTCCCGCGTGCTGAAGAAGAAATGCCCCTCGATCAGCGCGTTGTCGTCGCTGTCGCTGCCATGCACGGCATTGCGGGCCTTGCTCTCGGCGAACCGTTTGCGGATGGTGTCAGGCGCGGCGTCGGCCGGATCGGTGGCGCCGATCAGCGCGCGGAAATCGTCCACGGCGTTGGTCTTCTCCAGGATCGCGGCGAATATGGGACCGCTGGCCATGTAATCCACCAGCTCACCGTAGAACGGGCGCTCCTTGTGAACGGCATAGAAGGCGCCGGCCTCCTTGTGCGAAAGGCGCGTGTACTTCATGGCCACCACGCGGAAGCCCCGGGCGATGATCATGTCCAGGATCTTGCCGGCGTGGCCCGCGGCCACCGCCTCGGGTTTGATCATGGTGAAGGTGCGCGTGGCGGACATGGGGTGTTGAAAAAGCCGCGCAAAAATAGACGGACTCCGCAATGACCACGGCGGTGCAACGGGTTTCCTTCGCGCTTCGTACACCGGAGCGTCCTTTCGCCTCCGGATCCCGAACGACGATGACGCATGCAAACGCCCTTCCGGTGCTGGCCGCCGCCCTGCTCATGGCATGCGGCGGGGCGGGGGAGCAGGACGCCACCGAGGCCCCTCCCCTGGTGATCGGCGACGGCGACGCGCCGGCCGCCACCAGCCTCTACCAGATGCCCACGCCCAACGAACTCTTCACCATCGTGCGCGAGATGGCCGGCGAAGGCCAGAAGCGGATGATGAACCCGGCGGCGAACGTGGACCGCTACGCCACCCTGGCCAAGCGCGCGGTGAACTTCGGCATCTATTCCACCGACCTGATCTACGCCAGCTACTTCGACCTGAACGTCGAGGTGGTGCGCTACTACCTCACCGTGAAGAAGCTCGGAGACCAGCTTGGCTTGACGGCGGCCTTCAACGAGCACGACTTCGTGCGCCTGGAAAGCAACCTGGCCAGCGGTGATTCCCTTGAGATCATCAGCAACGAGGCCTACTACAGGGCCTACGAGAAGCTGCAGGAAGGCCAGATGGGCACCACCCTCGCCCTGGTGCTGGCCGGCGGCTGGGTGGAGAGCATGCACCTGGTGATCCAGCAGATCGACGCCTTCGATCCGGTCGATCCCCTGGTGACGCGCGTGGCCGAGCAGAAGGTGACGCTGGAGCACCTGATCGACATGCTGGAACCGCTGGCCGGCGACCCCAGCGTGGCACCGGTCCGGGACGAACTGGCCGCCATCCGCGCCATCTACGACCGGATGGTCGTGAAGCGCACGGCCGGGGCGGTCACCTCCAGTTCGGGCCGCATGGTGCTGGGCGACGACGTGCAGGTGGAGATGACCGCCGCCGACTACGAGGATCTCTCGCGCGCGGTGGAAGGCTTGCGCGCCAGGCTGGTGCTCACCGAGAACGAGGCCACGAACGCAGCGAACACCTGATCCATGTGCCGGAGACCCATACCGATCACCGCCCTGCTGCTGCTCGCCGCCGCGACGGTGCATGCGCAATACGATTGCACCGACTACCACAAGTTCAATTGCGAACGCTCCGGCGACATCCGCTTCTCGCTCAACGGGCAGAGCAAGAGCGCCAGCGTGCAGGTGGGCGTGGCCACCGAGCTCAACATCATCGTGTACCGCGGACAGGATTACCGGATCTCCTTCTGCTACGATGAGAAGATCATCGGCGACCACGTCGTGTTCCGCCTGATCGAAAAGATCCGCGAGCCGCGCGCGGTGGACGTGGAGGAGGTGAGCAACGAGGAGGTGCTGGACGCCGACGGCCGGCCCACCGGCGAGATGCGCGAAACGCGCCGCACGGTGACCAAGACCGAGTACGAGGAGACCCGCAAGGTGCTTTATGACAACACCGAACACGAGATGGCGCAGGAGGTGGAGTTCAGCAGCACCAGCACCAAGCGCCTGGTGGTGGAGGTGATGTCGCCCGGCGTGACCGATCCCAAGGGCCGGGGCAAGGGCATGGACATCGGCTGCGTGGGCATCCTGATCGAGCACATGCCCACGCCCGCCATCGGGTTCTGAGCCTTTTCGGCCGACTACCTTCGCCACCGATCCACCGTGGATCGTTCCCCAGGTCCATGTCGTTCCCATCGCCCGACGCATTGGAGGCATTGCGTGCCAAGCTCCGCGCACCGCGGCGCGTGGTGATCACCACCCATCACAACCCGGACGGCGATGCGCTGGGATCGAGCCTGGCGCTGGCGGCGGTGCTGGAGAAGCTGGGCCACCGGCCGCAGGTGGTGCTGCCCAACGCCCCGCCCGCGTTCCTGCGCTGGATGCCGGGTTACGATCGTGTGCTGACCCACGATCGCGAGGCACAGGCGTCGATCGAAGCCTTCGCGCAGGCCGATCTGGTCTTCGCCCTCGACTTCAACCGCACCGACCGGGTGAAGGACCTGGAAGGACCGTTGACCTCGGCGAGGGACATCGTGCTCATCGACCATCACCTCGACCCGCAGTCCTTCGCCCACCTGGCCTTCACCGATCCACGCGCGTGCTCCACCAGCCGGATGGTGTTCGATCTGCTCGCGCAGCTCGGCCATGAGGATCGGATCGACCGTGACGCGGCCACCTGCCTCTATGCGGGCATCATGACCGACACCGGTTCGTTCCGCTTCAGCAACACCACCCCGCACACCTTCCGCGTCGCGGCCCGGCTGCTGGACCGCGGCGTGCGTCCCGACGAGGTGTACATCCGCATACACGACGACTACAGCGAACAGCGCATGCGCCTGATGGGGTTCGCCCTGAGCGAGCGCATGGACGTGTGGATGCCACCGGGGGTGGCGCTCATTCCCCTTGGCGGGCGCGATCTGGATCGGTTCCAGTATCGGGCGGGCGACACCGAAGGCCTGGTGAACCATGGTCTGTCGATCCGCGGGGTCAGGCTTTCGGTGCTGCTGCTCGATCGCGGCGATGAGGTGAAGCTGAGCTTCAGGTCGGTGGGCGCGTTGCCCGTGGACCGCCTGGCCCGCATGCATTTCGATGGCGGTGGCCACGCCAATGCGGCGGGCGGGAGGAGCAAGGAGCCCCTGGATCGGGTGGTGGCCCGCCTGAAGGAGCTGCTTCCCGCGTTCTTCGAGGCGCATCCGCAATGAACGCGCGACCGGTCATCTCCCTCTTCTTCGCACTGATCGGCTGTTCGGTCGATCAGCCCTCGGATCCTCCCGCCGCGGGTCTCCCCGATCGCGCGGAACGCATGGCGATGGAGCAGCAAGCCATGCGCATCGAGGCGCGCGACATCGCGGCTTACGTCGAGCGCCATCGGCTGAACGCCACCGCCACGGGCACCGGCCTGCGTTACGTGCTGCTGCGCGACGTGCCCGGTCCGGCGGCGGTGCCCGACGATGTGGTGGAGGTGAACCATCGCATCGAGTTGATCGATGGCCGGACCTGTTACGCCAGCGAGCCCGGCCATCCGGAACGGTTCCGCGTGGAGCACGACGACGTGGAAAGCGGCCTGCACGAAGCCATCCAGTTCATGAGCCCCGGCGACAGCGCGATCCTCATCATCCCCTCGCACCGCGCCCATGGGCTGGTGGGCGACCGCGACCGCATCCCCATGCGCAGCACGGTGATCTACCACCTGGGTCTGGTGAGCGTTCAACGCGCCCGGTGATGCGCGCCTGGGCGTGGCTCTGTGGGATCGTCGTTCTCCTGGGCGCATGCCGGCGGTCTCCATACCCGGGGTTCTCGACGGTGCGCGACGGCGTTGACGTCAAGCTGCATGCCCTGGGCGATGGCGAACGGGCGCCCGGTGCCGACGATCGGGTGAAGGCCCGCGTGCGGATCGCCGCATGGGGGCACCCTCCGGGATCGCTCTTCAGCACGGAACGGTGGTACGCCCTCGGGCCCGAGGTCCCGTTCATGCAGGAAACGTTCGGGCGCATGCATTGCGGCGACAGCATGAGCGTGATCGCCCGCGCGCGTTCGGTGCCGTGGACGTCGATCGCACCGGAGCTGTCCGCGATCCCACCCGACACACAGCGGGTGCGGCTCGAACTGGCGCTCATCGCCATCGCCGGTGCCGATGCCGCCCTGCCCATGAAGCAACTCCCGGGCGATCCGGAGAAGGAACGAGAACTCCTGGCCGCGTTCGCCGACAGCACGGGTTGGACCTCATGGGGCGGCGTGCTGTTCCACCAGATCGAACCCGGGGGCGACACCACCACGATCCGCACCGGCGACCTGGTGACCATCCACTATGTGGGGCGCTTCCTGGACGGCACCGTGTTCGATGATACCCGGCGCAGCGGGCCGTTGACCTTCCGCCTCGGCGATCCCGGACAGGTGATCGAAGGACTGGAGGTGGCCATGCACCTGTTGCATCCGCACGGCCGGGGCACCTTCATCATCGCTTCGGAACTCGCCTTCGGCGCGGCGGGATCGAGCTCGGGCATCGTGCCGCCCTACACGCCGGTGGCGTATCACGTGGTGGTCGAGGAGGTCAGGCGCGAGGGGAGCCTGCCGTAGGAACCCCTGCCCGCCGCGTTCGTACCAAGGGCCGCCATGATCCGCACCCTTTCCGCCTGCGCGGTGCTGTGCAGCCTTTCGGCGTTCGCGCAGGAACAGGTGGGCCTGGCCAACAGCAACTACGCGGGCACGGATGCCATCCCGTTGAACCCCGCCCGCATGGCCGGCCAGTGGCCGTACATGGACATCAACCTGATCGGTGCGAACCTCTTCGCATGGAACGACCATGTTTTCCTCGCGCGCCAGGAACATTCCTTCTGGGGCGACATCGATGCGGGCCTCGGCGGCGAGGCCGGTGACGACTTCACCATCGAAGAGACCGTGGCGCCCGGCGGAAAGGAAGGCTTCGATGCGGTGGCCGTCAAAGGGCCCGCGGTGGCGGTTTCCCTCGGCAAGGCCTCGCTCGGCGCGCACATCACCACGCGACAGGTCACCGGTGCGGTGGGCATCTCGCCGGAGCTGGCGCGCTTCATGGTGAACGGCCTGGGCTATGTTCCGCAGCATGGCACGCGCTACACCGAAGATCACATCCGCCTGTCAGCGGCGGCCTGGACGGAGGTGGGCCTGAGCTACGCGAGGATCCTGTACGGCCGGGGCCTGCAGCGCATCAGCGCCGGAGCGACGGTGAAGTACCTGATGGGCCATGGCGCCGTGGCCGCGCAGCTCGACGAACTGGACTACATGGTGATCGACACCGCGCGGGCCACCGTGTACGGCGCCAGCGGGAGCTATGCCTTCAGTGAGCCGGCGGTACAGGCGGGCAGCGGAGCGGGTGTCGACCTGGGGTTCACCTTCGAGCGCACGCTGGAGGAAGCCGATCGCCACCTGCCGCATCGATCCACCACCGGCTGTGATCCATTGGCGTACCGCTGGCGCGCCGGCCTGTCGGTGCTTGATCTTGGCGGCATCTCGTTCAACCGACCCCATCAGGGTTCGTTCTCCGCTTCACAGGCGCACTTCCCGGACTATGGCGGCATCCAGGTCGATGGGATCGAAGGCATGGACAGCTTGATCACCGCCTCCTTTTCCAACGTATCACGCGGGAACAGGATGGTGATCGGACTTCCGACGGCGCTTTCGGGCCAGTTCGATCTGAACGTGAGGCGGAACCTCTACCTGGCCGTCGATGCGGTGCAGAACATCGCTTCGCGTTCGTCGCTGCGCCTGCGCCGGCCCAACACGCTGGCCGTGGTGCCGCGGTTCGAGACCAGGCGGTTCGAGGTGGCCGTGCCCGTGGTGTTGCATGAGTACGACCCCCTGCACCCCAGCGTGGGCCTGATGATCCGCCTGAACAGCGTGGTGATCGGATCGGACCATGTGCTGCCCATGCTCGCACGCACCGACATCTACGGCCTGGACCTCTACTTCCGCATCAAGTGGACCATCTTCAAGGGGCCCTGGTGCAATGGGAAGAAGACCATGGCACACACCCCCGGTGGCCGCGACGCCATTCCCTGCACCGATCCGCGCGAGAACCAGCGCTGAGGATCACCGCCCCAGGACGAAGACCGCGGGCCGGTCGTCGAGGTCCGGCACGCGCGACCGCCACTGCGCGATGGTGCGCGTGTGGATGGCTTCGGCGTCCTGACCGATCTCGACCGCGATGCACAGCAGCGATCGTGCGTCGCAGGTGGCCAGGAGGTCGTTCAGCAGCGCGTTGTTGCGATAGGGGGTTTCGATGAACAGATGCGATCCGCCCGTCCGCCGTGCCGCCATGTCGATCGCGCCGATGGCCCGTTTGCGTTCGCCCGCCTCGCGCGGCAGGTAGCCATGGAAGGTGAAGCGTTGCCCGTCGAGGCCTGATGCCGCGAGCGCGAGCAGGAGCGAGGAGGGCCCCGCATGAGGCACCACGCGGATCCCGCGGCGGTGCGCCTCGGCCACCAGGAGCGCGCCCGGATCGGCGATGCATGGCATGCCCGCTTCGCTGAGGATGGCCGAATCGCTTTCCAGGGCGCGGTCGGCGAGGTGTGCGATCTCCTCGCGCGTGCTGTCCTTGTCCAGGCGATGGATCTCCAGGGATCCCAGGTCGATGGAAGGCGACATGCGGCGCAACGCACGCCGCGCGCCGCGCTCGTTCTCTGCGAAGAAGGTCCGCAGCGATGCCGCCACCCGGATCGCACGCGGGGTGAGCAGGTCGATCCCGCCGTCCAAGCCCAGCCACACGGGCAGCAGGTGCAGGGTGCGTTCAGCGCCGTCCATGGAGATGATCGAGCAGGCCGTTGCAGGCAGCGTGCAGCAGGCGGTAGACCTCTTCGAAATCGCCTTCGTCCCCGTAATAGGGGTCCGGCACCTCGCGGGGATCGATCCGGGGAGCGAACTCCATCATGCCGCGCACGCGTGCTGCGGCCCTGGCGTCGGGGGCCATCGCGCGCACCTCTTCGAGCACGGTGCCGTCCATCGCGAGCAGCAGATCGAAGCGATCGAGGTCTTCCCGCCGCACCTGGCGTGCGCGCAGGTGGTCGATGTCCATCCCGAACCGTTTCATGGTGGAACGGGCGCGCCGGTCGGGGGCCTCACCCACGTGATATCCCTCGGTGCCCGCCGAGTCGATGGTGAGCTTCACGCCGCGTTCGCGGGCCAGGTGGCGCAACACGCCTTCGGCCATCGGGCTGCGGCAGATGTTGCCCAGGCACACCATCAGGATCTTCATGGGGCTAAGGTCAAAAAAGAAGAAGGACCCGGCCGGATCCTTCTTCCTTGCGGCGTGGCCGTTCAGTGTATGCTCAGCTTCTTCTCGAGGTCTTCGAGGTAGCCGCGGAACTGCTTGTCCGTCTCCTGCAGGTTGTTCACCGTGCGGCAGGCGTGCAGCACCGTGGCGTGGTCCTTCCCGCCGCAATGCGCGCCGATGCTCGCCAGGCTGCTCTTGGTCATCTTCTTGGCGAAGTACATGGCGATCTGCCGTGCCTGCACCACTTCGCGCTTGCGCGTCTTGCTCTTCAGCAGTTCGATGGGAAGGTCGAAGTAGTCGCACACCACCTTCTGGATGTAATCGATGCTCACCTCGCGGGCCGTGTTCTTCACGAACTTGTCGATCATCTGCTTCGCGAGATCGAGCGTAACGGCCTTCTTGTTCAACGAGCTCTGTGCGATGAGGCTGATCATGGCTCCTTCGAGCTCGCGGATGTTGGTGGTGATGCTGTAGGCCAGGTATTCCACCACTTCCTTGGGCAGGTCGATGC
>CAYMXP010000052.1:0-22043 GCA_964394425.1 uncultured Chryseobacterium sp.
CGTGGCCAAGATGGGCCAGGACGGCCACGACCGCGGCGCCAAGGTGATCGCCACCGCCTTCGCCGACATCGGCTTCGACGTGGACATCGGTCCGCTTTTCCAGACGCCGCAGGAAGTGGCCAGGCAGGCCATCGAGAACGACGTGCATGTGCTGGGCATCAGCAGCCTGGCCGGCGGGCACAAGACCCTGGTGCCGGAAGTGATCAAGGAATTGCGCCAGACCTGGAACCGCCCGGACATCCTCGTGGTGGCCGGTGGCGTGATCCCTCCGAACGATCACGAGTTCCTCAAACAAGCCGGCTGCTTCGACGTGTTCGGGCCGGGAACGAAGATCCCGAAGGCGGCGAAGGGGATCTTGGAAATGTTGAGGAGACAGAGTGGCTGATCGCGCTGCACCGCCCTCCACATCGCGGGTCTTCACTTCATCTATTGATGCTTGCACGCATCGTGGATGGCATGGGCAGCCATGCGGATGCGTTTCGCCACCATCCTGATGCACCGCACGTCCAAAAGAATAACGCGGATGGCATGGAACCGGCATCGCGCGCAGACACCGATCATGGCGAAGCTTGTGACCATCTTGGACCGGAGCCTCCTCACCGACCAGCACACCGAGGCCCGGCCGGGATAGGCACTGGCGGCGTGCCGCTCCCCTCGCACGTGTGACGGCGTGGTCCGGCGTGGGCCGGCATGGTGCTCCGGACCGTGTGACAACGAATTTCCGGTCGGGCTTTGGACGATTGGGTAGATCTTCATTCATTTGTTGCCCAGATGGGTAAATCAAAGCACAACGAGACCCGCGAGCGGATCATCCTGGCCGCACGCCAGTTGTTCATGGAACGGGGGCAGGACGGATTGAACATGCGCGACCTGGCGGAGCAGGCCGGCGTGAACAAGGGCCTGCTGCACTACTACTTCAAGACGAAGGAGTCCATCTTCAGGGAGGTGTTCCAATACCAGGCCGGGAGGCTTTACACAGAGATATTGGACATTGTTGAAATGGACTGCCCCTTTGACCGGAAAGTGGAGGCCATGGTAGGGCGGTACTTCCACATGCTGTCCGAAACCCCGGCGTTGCCTGCCTTTGTGATGTTCGAGGTGCAGCGCGACCCAGGCCTGGTCGCCAACTCGCCCATCCGCGCCGTCTTCCTGCGGATCGCCACCTCGATCGAGCCTGAACTACGGCTTTCGCGATCGCGGCCGGCGGGTGTCAGCGGGGTACAGTTCCTGCTCGACATGCTTTCCCTGTGTGTCTATGTCTTTGCGATCCTTCCCGGGCTGAGGAAGGTGATGCGCTTCAACAAAAAGGAGGAGCAGCTCTTCCTCCTGCAACGCCAACAGCACATCGTACAGGTCCTGCAGAAAAGCCTGGTCCCATGAGATCGATCATTCCCCCGCTCATCCTCCTCCTTACCACGGCGATCCACGCGCAACCGCTCACCTTGGATTCGGCCATTGCCCTGGCGGTGCGCCATCTTCAGTTCTCCGATTCACATGCGCAGCTCACCGCCATCCAGGGCATCCAGGAGAAGGAGGTGAAGAGCGCGTGGTTCCCGGATTTCACGCTGAAGGCCCAAAGCACGATCCAGAACGAGCAATTCGACCTGCCGTTCGCCATCCCCGGGGTGGATGCCATCGATGTGCCCTTGGACATGCACCGCGTGTTGGTGGAATTCAGCCAATTGGTATACGACGGCCAGATGGACCGAAAACGCATCGAGCTTGACCAACTGAGCACCGATCAGCAGGGACTCGCCTTGGATTCGCGCATGCTCGATCTCCGTGCACAAGTCACCCAGTGTTACATGGCCATCCTGCTCGGCCAAGCGCAACAACGACTGTTGATGCTTCGGGTCAACACCCTATCCGAACAGCACGCACGTCTTGTGGCCGCCGCGGATGCCGGCGCGGTCCTGCAAGCCGAGGTCTCGGCCATGGAGGCGGAACAACTTTCCGCGGCGCAGGAAAATGTGAAGGCGGACTTCTCCGTGCAGCAGCTGTTCCAGCAACTGGCCCTGCTCACGGGAGATCCGGCCGTCGCCACCGCCCAATTGACCGTTCCTGCCGATGATGATCCCGGTGATGGGCCGCCGGACCAGCGCCCCGATGTACGCTCCTTCGACCTGCGCTTGGAAGCATTGGATGTGCAAAGCGACTTGGCCAAAAGTTCCAGGCTGCCTCAGCTCAGGCTCTTCGGCAATGCAGGCGCGGGCGATCCGGGGTACAACATCTTGATGGATGAATGGAGGCCCATGTTCTTGATCGGTGCCGGATTGCAGTGGCCGATCCTGGACAATGGAACGCGCAAACGCACCGACCGTATCCTGGACTTCCAACGCCTCTTGATCCAAAGTGACAAGGACCGCCTCATCGATCACTGGAAGATCCGCATTGCCCAACAGCGCAAGGAGATCGACCAGTACCACGCGCTCATGGTCACCGACCAGCGATTGGTGGACCTGCGGGCGGTAGTGACCACCACCAAGTCCAACCAACTCGCGGCAGGCACCATCACCACTTCGGAATACATCACGGACCTCAACAAGGAGCAAGCCGCACGCTTGGGCCAAGAGATCCATCGCCTACAATCCGTACTTGCCATCCGCACCACCAAAGACATCCAAGCCCGATGAACCATACCACATCGCTCCACCTCTCCCTGGTCCTGCTGCTCGCCCTGCCCGCATGCAGTGGCACCGATGGAACCGCCGATGCATACGGCAACTTCGAGTCGGTGGAGACGCTCATCAGTGCAAAGGGCTCCGGCGAGTTGCTGCGCTTCAACGTGAACGAAGGGATGCTCTTGGGCGCAGGCAAGCCGGTCGGCCTGATCGACACCACGCTGCTTGCGCTCCAATTGCGGGAGATCGATGCGAACCGCGATGCCATCGCCAGTCAACACCGCAACGTGGTGGCCCAACTGGAAGTGCAGGACGCGCGTATGGCCGATCTGCGGCATGAACAGGACCGCTTGCAAAAGCTTTTCGCCGGTGGCGCCGCCACGCAGAAACAAGTGGATGACATGACCAGTCAGGTCGCCGTGCTGAAAAAGCAGACCGCGACCATCGAAACGCAGAACCCCGGCATCACCGCGCAAGTGCGGGCGCTGGACGCGAAGGAGGCGCAGCTGCGGCAACGGATCGCCGACCAGCACATCATCAATCCGGTCCACGGCACGGTGACCGTGAAGCTCGCCGAGGCGCATGAATTCGCCACGCCCGGCAGGCCGCTCTACCGCATCGCCGACCAGGACACCTTGGAACTCCGGGCCTATATCAGCGGCGCGCATCTGGCCAGCGTGATGCTGGGAGCGGCCGTGGAAGTGGGCATCGACCGGGGTGACAGCGGCGTGGTGCGCCTGCCCGGCTGTGTCAGTTGGATCAGCAGTGAAGCGGAGTTCACGCCCAAGACGATCCAAACGCGCGACGAACGCGTGGACCTGGTCTATGCCTTCAAGGTGCGTGTGGCCAACACGGACGGCCTGTTGAAGAGCGGCATGCCCGGCGAGGTGTGGCTCGGCCATGGGCAGGCCAAGGCGAAGCCTGAATGACCCGGTGCCAGCGGATACGGCCATGATCGAGATCAACGGAGTGAGCAAGCGCTACGGCGCGGTAGAGGCCCTCAAGGGTGTTTCCATCAGCGTGCCCCGTGGCGAACTTTTCGGCCTCATCGGGCCCGACGGCGCGGGCAAGACCACGCTCTTCCGTGCGTTGGTCACCTTACTGCTGGCGGATAGCGGCACCATCACCTTCGATGGCCATGACGTCGTGGCCGACTACCGGTACGTGCGCCGCAACGTAGGCTACATGCCCGGCACCTTTTCTCTCTATCCGGACCTTTCGGTGCGTGAAAACCTGGAATTCTTCGCCCGTGTGTTCCAGACCACGGTGGAAGCGAACTACGCGTTGATCGAGGAGATCTACGTGATGCTGGAGCCCTTCCAAGCACGGCGCGCCGGCGCGCTGAGCGGTGGCATGAAGCAGAAGCTCGCCCTGTGCTGCGCCTTGATCCACAAGCCCTTGGTGCTCGTGCTCGACGAACCCACCACCGGTGTGGACGCGGTAAGCCGCAGGGAGTTCTGGGCGATGCTCAAGAAGCTGCAGCAACAGGGCATTACCATCCTGGTGAGCACGCCCTACATGGATGAGGCCGCGCTTTGCGACCGCATCGGGCTGCTGCAAGACGGCACACTCATGCGCACGGGATCCCCGCAGGACATCACCCAAGGCTTCGACCGGCCGCTGTATGCCGCCAGCGGGGGCGAGCCCTATCCGTTGCTTCAGGCCTTGCGCAGGCAGCCCGGGGTGGAACGCGTCTTCCCCTTCGGCACCTCGCTGCACATCACCGCCAAGGAGCAACTGGACCTGCGTGCACTGGGCGATGACCTGGCCCGTCAAGGATTCCCATCGGTGGACCTGCGCCCCATCACACCCGGCGTGGAAGACCTCTTCATGCACCTGATGCGATGACGGACGCCATCACCATACACGCCAAGGGCCTCACCAAACGGTTCGGGGCGTTCACGGCCGTGGACGGCATCGGCCTGGACGTTACCGCCGGCGAGATCTTCGGCTTCCTCGGGGCCAACGGCGCAGGCAAGACCACGGCCATCAAGATGTTCATCGGCCTGTTGAAGCCCACCGAAGGCGAGGCCCGCGTGGCCGGCTTCGACGTGTACCGCCAGAGCGAGGAGATCAAGAAAAACATCGGGTATATGGGCCAACGCTTCTCCCTGTACAACGACCTCAGCGTACTGGAGAACATCCAGTTCTACGGCGGGGTGTATGGCGTGCCGGCAACGGAACTGAAAGCGCGCACCGCTGCCCTGGTGGATGATCTGGGCCTGAAGGACCAGCTGAACACCCGCCTGGGTTCCCTGCCTTTGGGATGGAAGCAGAAGCTCGCATTCAGCGTGGCCACGATCCACGAACCGAAGATCATTTTCCTGGATGAGCCCACCGGCGGCGTGGACCCCATCACGCGGCGCCAGTTCTGGGAGTTGATCTACGCCGCCTCGGCCAAGGGTGTCACCGTGTTCGTCACCACGCACTACATGGACGAGGCCGAATACTGCCACCGCGCCAGCATCATGGTGGACGGCGTGATGGCCGCCTGCGATACGCCAGCCGCTCTGAAGGAACAATTCAAGGTGAAGACCATGGACGAAGTGTTCTACCAACTGGCACGGAGTGCTACACGGGGTGATTGACGAACCGTACCGTCGACCCACCGGGTCGGCCAGAACCCATGAACACCTTCCTCGCCTTCATCCACAAGGAATTCCGCCACATCCTGCGGGACCGCCGCACCTTGCTGGTGCTCTTCGGCATGCCGGTGCTGCAGATCGTGCTCTTCGGCTACGCGATCAACACCGAGGTGAAGGAGGCGAAGGTGGCGGTGCTGGACCACAGCCGCGACGAGCGCAGCATCTCCCTGGTGAACGCCCTGTTCTCCGCCCATTGGTTCCGCCCGGTGGAAACGCTGAAAAGCCCGGCCGACATCGACCGCGTCTTCAAGGCCGGCAAAGCCAAGATGGTGGTGGAGATCGGGCCCGACTTCGCCAATCGCTTCGCGGAAGGCCGCGCGCAGGTGGCGTTGATCGCCGATGCCTCGGACCCCAACACCGCCAAGATCGTCACCGGCTACGCGGTGCAAATGATCGCCCAATGGGCGGGCCGTTTTTCCAAGGCCCCCCCTGTGGATGTGCTTCCCGTGCAATACCGCATGCACTACAATCCGGAGATGAAGAGCGTGTTCCTGTTCGTGCCGGGCGTGATCACCATCATCCTCATGCTGGTGTCGGCGATGCTCACCTCCATCAGCATCGCGCGTGAAAAGGAGTTCGGCACCATGGAACTGATGCTGGTATCGCCCTTGCGGCCGGGCATGATCGTGCTCGGCAAGGCCATGCCCTACCTGGCGCTTTCCCTGCTCAACGCCGCCTTCGTGCTGGTGGTAGGCCTTGTCCTCTTCGATGTCCCGATGAACGGCAGCTACCTCCTGCTCACCTTGGAGGGCCTGCTCTTCATCCTCACCTCGCTCAGCTTGGGCCTGCTCTTCAGCACCATCGCCAAGACCCAGCAGGAAGCGCTGATGCTCTCGCTCTTCGTGCTGATGATGCCCACCATCCTGCTCAGCGGCTTCATCTTCCCCACCGGCAGCATGCCATGGGTGCTCCGTGCGCTCAGCAACATCATCCCCGCCAAGCACTTCATCATCATCCTGCGCGGCATCATGCTCAAGGGCAATGGCCTGGCCGTGCTGTGGCCGCAGACACTGGTGCTGCTCGGCATGTGCGCGGCGCTGCTCGGGATCAGTATCAAAAAATTCAACGTGCGCCTGCAATGAGGACCGTGCTCGTCATCCTGCGCAAGGAATTCCGGCAGATCTTCAGGAACAAAGGCATGTTGCCGATCATCTTCGTGGCGCCCCTCGCGCAACTGTTGATCCTGATCCACGCCGCCGACTTCGAGGTGCGCAATGTGCGCCTGCTGGTGAGCGACATGGACCGCAGCACGGCCTCGCGCGCCCTGGTGGAGCGCTTCAACGCCTCGGACCGCTTCCAGGTGAGCTTCACCCGCCAAGGCTTCCATGCCGGCATGCACGCATTGGATGCCGGGACCACGGACGCCTTCCTCCGGATCCCCGTGCACTTTGAGCAGGACCTGGGCCGCACGGGAAGCGCTCCGTTGATGCTCGACCTCAACGGCGTGGACGGTCAATATGCCAGCCTGGTGCTGCTCTATGCCCGCCAGATCATCGCCAATGAACAGGTGAAGGTCCTCCATCGGACGCACCCGATGGCGAATGCGCCCAAGCCGCCGGTGGAAGCGGTCCCGCGTTACTGGTACAACCTGCGCATGAACTACAAGAACCTCATGGTGCCGGGCCTGCTGGTGGTGCTGGTGACCCTCGTGGGCATGTTCCTCAGCAGCATGAACATCGTGCGTGAAAAGGAGATCGGCACCATTGAGCAGATCAACGTGGCGCCGATCAAGAAGTGGCAGTTCATCCTCGGCAAACTGCTGCCCTTCTGGTTCATCAGCCTGTTCCTGTTGGCGGCCGGGCTGGCGTTGGGCAAGTGGCTTTTCGACATCCCGATCGAGGGGAGCCTGCCCCTGCTCTTCGCCTACGCGGCGGTCTACCTCTGGGTGATGCTGGGCCTCGGGCTGTTCATCAGCACCCTGAGCGACACCCAGCAGCAGAGCATGTTCCTCTCCTGGTTTTTCCTGGTGATCTTCATCCTGCTCAGCGGCCTCTTCACGCCCATCGACAACATGCCGCACTGGGCGCACGTGATCACCTGGTTAAACCCCATGAGCTACTTCGTGGACGTGGTGCGGCTGGTGCTGCTGAAGGGAAGTTCCTTCACGGACATCGCCCGGCACTTTGCCGCGATCGCCGCATTCGCAGTGGCGGTGAATGCGGGGGCGGTGCTGAACTACCGGAAGCGGGCGTAAGAGCGGTCTTCGCCAAGGTCACCCGTCGGTCCCGTGCAGCACATTCATCCTGCCCATGGTCCGGCCGTTTGATCCCGGTCCGTGAGGTCGATGGGACCAACGCCGGCTTCGCGATGGTGAACGTGGAGCGACAGAACCACTGGGCGCCGTCCGTGGCGCCGGTCCATGAGCGCGAAGGCGGCGGCGGGGACCTGCACGATGCGATGCCGGAGCGGTTCTTCCGGCGCCTCGACGCGCCGCGGTCGAACACCGGACCGGCGACACGCGCCGAACGATCCCATCCCCGGCCGGCCGTCGAGGTGGTAAGGTCCGAACCCGGCAATGCGATCATGGGATCGCATCGGTGATGTGCCCGGGGTGTACACGTACCTTGCCGCCCCACACTCCGCACATGCTCCGCCCTCTTCTCCCCTCCGCCCTGTTCATCCTTGCCTTCGCTGCATGCGGCGGAACGGATGGACCGGCAGCCGATGCCACCGGGGCGGCCGATAGCACAGCCGCCCCTGCACCCGTTCCGATCCAGTCCCTGGGACCGAACTCCCCTCCCACGGCCAACACGCTGGTCACCGATCCCAATCCCCCGCATGGCGAACCGGGTCATCGCTGCGAGATCCCCGTGGGGGCGTCGCTGGCCACCGCCCCACCGGCCGCCACGTCCCCGATGATCAACGCGGCACCGCAGGCCACCGGACCGGTCGCAAGCCCGGCGGCAACACCCCCCGGAATGAACCCTCCCCACGGGCAACCGGGACACGTATGTGAAGTGCCCGTGGGAAGTCCGTTGCCCAAATAGGAGCATCCGGTCGACGGGCGTCCCCGTTCCTTTCAGCGGTCAGGCAGCACCACGCGTTGCGCTGGCTCGGTCCCTTCACCCCACACCTTGAGCACGTAGGCACCCGGAGCAAGCCCGCGGGTATCAAGGAACAGTTCCACCACGCCGTTCACCTGCCAGCTACGCTGCAGGCGCCCCGCGGCATCGATCAACACGATGGTGGCATCTCCCGATGGGGCCCGGGGCATGCGCACCGTCACACCGTCGGCGACCGGATCGGGGAAAACCGTGAACGGCCCGACGGGCTCCGGCGCCTCCATTCCCGTCCCCCCGGCCCCGAGCCGCCACAACTCGCGGCCCACCGCGGTGAAACCGGCCTTGAAGTACCGCGCACCATTGAACAGCGCGAACTCGGCCGTGCCATCCAGCGGCGCGCTTCCAGTGGTGCCCAGCGGTTCGACCAGCACGGTACCCACCAGGGTGCCGTCGGTGCGCCATAGTTCCCAGCCGTTGCCGCCGTCATCGGCAACGAAGTAGAGTTCGCCGTCGAACTCCGTCGGATGGAAGTAGAACTGGAAAAAGCCGGTCTGCGAAGCACCATTGGTGTTGATGTCCTTGAGCATCACCGTTTCCGAGGAGGTGCCGTCACTGGTCCATGGCTCCCGGCCGTGGGTGCCGTCGTTCGCGCTGAAGAACAGCTGACCACCGAACACGGTGAGATGCAGGACATCGGCGTTGCCGGAGGGATGGATATCCTTCACCAGCAGGGTGCCGGCATCGCTGCCATCGGTCACCCAAAGTTCATAGCCCGTGGAACCATCGGTCGCGGCGAAGTACAACAGACCATCGAGCTCGGTGAAGTAGCGCGGGTCGGAACCGAAGGTGGCATGGATGTCCTTCACCAGCTGGGTCCCTGCGCCAGTGCCGTCCGTTACCCAAAGCTCACGGCCATGCACGCCATCATCAGCCCCGAAGTACAGCAGGCCATTATAGGAGACGAACTGCTGCGGGGTCGATCCGGCGGGCGTGATGGTATTGATGTCCTTCACCAACTGGGTGCCGCCCGGTGTGCCATCCGTGCGCCAGAGTTCCGGACCGGTGACGCCGTCGCTGTAGGTGAAGAAGAGCAGGCCGTCGTGAACGAACGGGGCACCTGGCGAACCACCGGCGGTGGCCGTGAACGGCTGCGTGCCGGAAGTGGTGCCATCGGTGGTCCACCATTCGCCGCCGGTGCCATCGTTGGCCGTGAAGTAGAGCAGCCCATCGTACACGATGCCGTTGGCGAAGCCTCCTGATGCCGATCCGGGCTGGATGTCCTTCAGCAGCACGGTGCCTGCATCCGTGCCATCGCTCACCCAAGGTTCCTGGCCGTGGGTGCCGTCATCGGCGCGGAAGTAGACGCGACCATCGAACGCCACCGTGTTCAACGGGGTGGAATGGCCGCCCGGCCGGATGTCCTTCACCAACTGGGTGCCCGCCGTGGTGCCGTCCGTCCGCCATAATTCCTGTCCGGCGGTGGCATCGATCGCAGAGAAGAACAGCAGGCCGTTGGCTTCCACGAAACCCTGTGGTGCGCCATCGGCACCGGCGTTCAGATCCCTCACCAATTCGATCGACTGGGCCGTGACCGCGCCTCCGGAAAACAGGGCCAACACGAAAGGGACGTACGATGGGTGCTTCATGGTCGTGGGTTCAACACATAAATGTCGGGCGCATCGCGAGCACCTGCGATGACCATCATCATGCGCAGCGATCCCTTCACCGGCGTAGGAAGAGCGGCTTCGGCTTGCAAGCCGGAGGCTGGGCTCCCTGGGTCTTGGATCGGTGGGCGATCGAGCGGCCAACCACACGGTCTTGGCAGGCCAGCTCCGCTGAAGCGGCTACGCGAAGGCGATGCGGGCGCATGAGCGAATTGCTCTATGATCGCTTCGGAGCATCCCGGTCCGGAGGTTAGCGTGGTGATGGTCTCGACGCAGGCGTTCGTGTGCGGGCTGTTCATTGTCGTGATGGCGTACGAGCGACGAGCGTGGTGCGGATGTCGTTGAAGTCGATCTCCAGCCTGCCCCGACCTCTGAACCGGGGTGGAGGCTGCGGCCGCTGGTCTGGATGTGGTACCGTGGGTGCCGCGAAGTCCATCAGGGCGTACCTGCCGGCCGTAGCCTTGGCGCAGGCACGGCTCGGGGTCCATGCCGTTGGGGACCGCGCCTTCGCGTAGCCGCTTCGGCGGAGCAAGGAGAAGAAGCTGGGGCTGGGCCTGCCTGCCGGCAGGCAGGCGCTAAGGCGTTGATGTCCATGCCCTGCCTACGCCAAGGCTACGGCAGGCAGGCAGGCCCGGCTGAGGCAGTACTCCATCCCGGTTCGTTGGGCTGCTCTCTATCTTTGAAGCACTATGCCGCTCAAGATCAGCGAGAACAAAAAGAACGAACTGGTGCTCACCTTGTCCGGTCCCATTGACCAGGCCATGATCGAGCATGTGGTGAAGTACATGCGCTACCTGCAGATCACGCGCAGGTCGAAGGCCACGCAAGCCGATATCGACAAGCTGGCCGATGAGGTGGACACGGCCATGTGGCGCAAGCGCCGGAAGCGCATGGCGTCGTGAAGCTCGTCGTCGATGCCAATATCATCTTCAGCGCGATCCTGAAAGGAGATGGCGAAGTGGGCAAGCTGTTGGCTTCCACCTGGCCGGTCATGGAACTTCATGCACCGGAGGCGTTACGCGTTGAACTCGCTTTGCACCGGGCCAAACTTCTCAAGATCTCCGGTTACTCCGTAGCCGACCTGGCGATCGTTGAAGACCGCGTTCTCGAACGGGTCATCGTCGTTCCGAACGAAACGATCCCCGCGATCCATTGAGAACATGCGTACGACCTGGTCAAGGGTATTGATGAACGGGACGATCACTATGTCGCCCTCGCCCTTCATCTGGACCTTCCGCTTAGGACGGGCGACAAGAAGTTGATCACGGGGCTTCGCAGGCGTGGGTTCAAGCTCGTGATCACCAGCGAGGAGTTGCGCAAGAAGCTGGGATGACCTCCGAGGCACCCCGGCGGCGCGCCACGCGGCCCATCACGACGTACTCGGGGTCCATGCCGTTGCTGAAAAAGAAGCTCAGGTTGGGCGCGAAGGTGCTCCCCGGCCCCCGAGCCGGGGTGATGTCCTTGCCCCGGCTGAGGTAATACTCCATCCCGGCTCCCGGGTCAAGCCCGGGACTGACCGGGACAGGCTCCGGTGAAGCCGTTGACCAGGGTGAAGGCGAACTGCGAATTGGAAGTCGCAGCTTGCGACATCCAATTTCAGCGGCTACGTTCACGCTGCGATGAGCAAGCGAAGTGTGGCCATTCCGGATGAACCGGTGATCCGGCGCATCCACGTGATCCGTGGCCACAAGGTGATGCTCGATCGTGACCTTGCCGAACTCTACGGGGTGGAGACACGTCGGCTGAACGAACAAGTACGAAGGAACATCGACCGCTTTCCGGAGGACTTCATGTTCGAAATGACCAGCGAAGAGCTGGCTGATCGGAAGTCGCAATTTGCGACATCCAATCGCGAGGTCATGGGCCTGCGCAAGCGGCCATTGGTGTTCACTGAGCACGGCGTGCTCATGCTCTCTAGTGTCCTCAACAGCAAGACGGCCGTTGCCGTGAACCTCCAGATCATCCGGGTCTTCACCAGGATGCGCGGGATGCTGCTCACGCACAAGGACCTCTTGCTCGAACTGGAACGCATCCCGACCAAGACTGGCGAACGCGACCGCAAGTTCCAGGTGATCTTCCGCTACCTGAGGCAGATGGAGAAGCGCGAGACCGAGCGGGTGCTCCTGGCTGAAGTGGCGAAGTCGAAACCAAGGGCGCCGGTCGGTTTCAAGGTCGCGGAGCGCAAGAAGTGGGGCTGCGCTCAGGCCTTCCCGAACACCTCTTCCCGATGCCACGCCAGGTATTCGGGCTTGGGGCCGGCCGCCTCTGCCGGAATGGCCAGTGGCTGGCCTTCGTAGGCTTGAAAATGCTGGGCCACGGTGGCGTGAGTGAAATGGTCGCGGAGCGAAGGGGCGCACACAAGGCGCAGCTCGGTGTCGAAGGTGATGAGGCCGCGGTCGAAGGCTTTGTCGTGGAGGGCGTTAAGGGCGATGCCGTTCTGGGTATCGAGGCGGTGGGCTTCGGCGGCGTTCCACGGAATGATCCTTCGACAGGCTCAGGACAAGTTGTGCGAGGCGACCAGGAGCGAACGGAGGAAGGAAAGACTATTGCCCCAACTGTTCTCTCAAATCTGGGCGCTCGGCCATCAAGCGTTCGGCTTCACTTCGGATAGCACCCTCGCTTCTTTGGAAAACGATGCTCAAAAACTTGAGGTCGTTCGTGTGCGGAAGAACTCTCGCGAGCAGCCCCTGCTCTCCTGCCTTCCATGGTTCCATCGCACGAGCATGCTCCTTGCGTTTCACTTTGGTGTTCGGGTCGTCGATCGGGTACTTCATAGGCAGGCCAAGAATCCTTTCAGCCAGATCCTTCCTTGACTTGGCCGAAATGCGGTTGAACTTCTTCCCTTTGAAGTAGGTGCTCTCCACCTTCGGTCGTCGGGTCCGTCCGGACGGCTTTGCCCCCAAGGCCTTCAACGCCTCGTTCAGAGCTGCGACAACGCTCTTCCGATGGAGAACATGGCCGGGCTCAAATTCCTCGCCTGTTTCCGGATCGCAACCCGAGGCCAATGCGCTCAATTGTTGGATGGTGACTTCTTTGCTCATGATGCTCCCAATGTACTCGAGAGGCTCGGAGAAAGGCATTTCAACAGGATTTGGAGCCACTGTTTCTTGTGCTCACCCGGGTATCCAATCGCGCTGAAATCCTCGTCAACCATGAATTTGGTTTTCGAACAATTCCTTGAAGCGCTGCGCGAAGAGGAGTTCTTCTGCGAGGAAGAGCAAGAGTGGCAGTTCCGTGATGGGAGTGCCTGTGGCATCTGTACCAGTTCAGCCATGGTAGTGGCAAGGCACTTCGGAGGTGTCGTGTTCGGCTATCACTCGATCGACAACCCGACAGCATTCATTGGAGAACCAGACTACAACGGGCACGACTTCGCTCTGGTCAATAGCCTTTGGCTAGTGGACTATTGGGCGTGGCATGTGGCTGGACTTGTCACAACACCGATCTTCGACCTGACCAATGGGAATGATCGTTCGATCGTGGGGCGCTTGTTTGGGCCACGATCGAACTGGTCGGAAGTAGAAATCAATAGCACCGAAGATGGCCGAGGACTGGACCAAGCAGGAGAACACACACGCGATCTCGACCTATCTGACCATGATGCGCCGAGAAGGCGCTGGTGAGAAGGTGGTAAAGGCGCACGAGTACCGACGGCTACACGAAGAGAATCCCAACCGCTCGGCCAAGGCATACGAGTTCAAGATGCAGAACATTAGCGCGGTGCTCGCTCTGAACGACCTGCCGTACATCACGGGCCTTACTCCGGCCGATGCGTACCAAAACCTCCTGGAGGAAATGCTGCTCGACAGGCTGGAGAACGATCATACCGAACGGGCCATGGTCTTGGCCTATGGCAAAGGGCTGCTGAAGCAATGGACGCAGCCTACCGCAGCAGCACAGTTGACGTTGGAAGCACCGCCGCCAAGCAGCAAGCCACCGGAACGAACGCGAAGCTTCAAGGGCGTGAAGGTTGACCACGCCGCGCGTGAACACGCCTGTCGTCGCTTAGGGCGATCGGGTGAGGAAATGGTGCTCGCCTATGAGCGGCAACGACTGCGCGAAGCAAACCGATCGGACTTGGCCGAAGCGGTCGAACACGTCAGTCGAACCGAGGGCGATGGCTTGGGCTATGACATCCTCTCCTACACCCCGGACGAGGCGAAGAAGTACATCGAGGTGAAGACGACCAACTTCGACAAGGCCACCTCGTTCCTCATCACGGACAACGAAGTTGCCTTCTCGGCCACCAAGCCAGAGCACTACCACCTGTACCGGCTGTTCGAGTTTGGCTCAGGCCCCAAGCTCTACACCCTTCGCGGCCCCATCGACCAAACCTGCTGGCTGTTGGCCAAGCGGTACGAGGCGGGGGTGAAGTGAACGCTCCTTTAGAAAGCTAGGCGTCGAATCAGGCACGCGTCGCCCAGACGTCATACTCGACAAGAGCGGTGCTGTTCTTTCTGAGGAACGAGTCGGCTTGCCTCTTACCTGCACTTGCCGTACCGGCGTTCCGAACTGTTGATATGAGCCATCCACTGTCCGCCAGTGAACTCTTTATGATGCCAAGCGGTGGAACATCCCGATCCGGAATACCTCCAAACCGAATGACCATGCGCGCGTCCTTTCGAGTCAAGGAGTGCATGTTCTTCCATACAGAGCGCAAATCGTCGGCAAAGTCAGTGGGACTTGAATGCACCAGTTGCGACTTCGCAGAATAGTCCACTTGCGAAGGCCCACCCACAAACCAGTTTCGCAACCATTGATCAGGAACATAGGTCCGCATGCCATAGTAGGGCGGAGATGTTATGACCCAGTCGAAGGGACCATCTTCGCTCGCTGCTTTGATCGTCTTGGCCACGCGACTATCACCAACAATGGCCTTACCCTTAGGCTTCGGGTACCTTGTGAAGTATCGCTCAGCCCTGACTTTGATGACGTCCAACACATCAACCTTCGGAGGCCTGAGTGAACGCTCCTTCCAAAACTTCAGCGCGTAGCGTGGCTTCGGCGCGTAGGTCCGTGGACATTGATTCGAGAAGTAGCTGGGGCGCTGAACACTCAATGGCCCATGAAGTGCGCCAAGGACAACCGCGCGTAGTGCCACCTGCTCATCGGAAAGGTGCCTCCTGTTCAAGACCTCACGAAGCTGCACCAAATCATCCAGGACTTTAGTGTGATAGGCCCAGCGCCAGAATTCACCTCGAGGTTTTCCGTTCGCCATGCGCGGTCCTTCGAGAGCTCTAAGCGCCTCTTGAACAACTTCACCCGGTTTTACATCGACGAGCTTGGCCGTTGCAATGGCTGCGGCGACTGGATTCGAGTCAATTCCGACCGATCTAAGGCCGAGAAGTCTTGCAGCAAATGCTGTTGTACCACGGCCACAGAACGGATCGATAACTCTATCACTGCGCTTCGACCGAGGCTCAAGAACTCCCAAGGGGAAATCCAATGGGAACATCGTGAAGTACGGGCAAATCGCGTTGAGCGCAACATTCTCCGAGTACATCAGCACCTACTTGTGAGTTGATATGTAGGTCACCTGCTTGTCACCTGCCTTGTTGGGTCCCCGGAAGGAGCGCCAGCCATCATTGCCGAATATCGCGGTCATTGCGCGAGGCACAAGTTGGTATGCGTGCTGGTCACGATCATCTAATTTCTCTGGCAATTGGTCTCGCAAAAAGACCTGAACTGCCATCCATACAATACCTGCCGGTGTTGACATGTCGGACTTCAGCTTGCCATTGCCTCGCAGCGCCTCAATCGCTTTGGCGTCAATCGCGGCTAAAACATCAATCGCCTCTTCCGGCTTCGGAACAACATCCGCCAGACCCGCACTTGTTGCTGCTTCGGAAATCGTTGTCGCACTGGCTGGCTTGAACTCCTCCAGCAGCACCTTAGCAAAGGTGTCTACAGGTGCCATATTGTAGTCCTTGTCAATCGGACTGTACATCTTCTCAAATGACAGCACCCTTAGGCTCACAGGATATGGCTTGCCCTTGACGGAACTCCAGAATACCCCCTGCCCCGGAAGCGGTTCGTTCAAAAGCGAACTCAGGAGGTCATCGCTGAAATGTGCGTTCGCCTTCTTCAGACTTCCTAAGTCAGAAGAGGACAGCAGGTGGAAGATGAACCAATTGTCACCCTGACTCAGTATCTCCATCGGGATGCTACCTGGCTGCTGCGTGATTAGCAGTGCGCCGAGGTCGTATTTGCGACCCTCCTTTACCCACTCTACATAAGGCGTTGCTGCACTCGCACGGTCGTTTAGAACAGACTGTGCTTCCTCAACCACAGCAATGGTCGGAATCGTCTTGGGGTCGGCCTTTGTGAATTCCTCTTGGTTACGGTCGAAGATTCGTCTGAGGATGAGCCCAGAGAGCACCAATGACTGGCCACTCCGCATCTGGGAGACATCAATAACGCAGAGCTTGCCCTGGCTGAGCGCGTAGATCAGCTTGTCAATGAGCTGACTGCTACGATCGTGTAGCATCCGGACAATCTTGGTCATGTTGGATCGCGCGGCTACCACCTCAACCTCTTGGCGCCCCATGTCATCGATACCCATGATCTCCGCTATGTCGCTTAGCGATGACGAGTTGCCCCCTCCGTCTATCAGGTCGACCAGTCGGGACCATCGGTCAGGCGACAGTCCTTTCAGTTTGCTCACGTTCTGGCGCTCCTGTTGGTCCGGTGGCAGCGCTATCGCAATTACATCGGACGGTCGCATTCGGCGGATGTCGAGCTTAATACCGCCCGCGACAAATGAGTTGTAGAAGGGGCTAGGTCCAGCTTTAGGCGTGAAGACGACCAGTCGATCCTGCAAATCGGGAACATCGCACAGACCGGGGCGACCTTTGTCATCAGGCCAGAAATACTCGCCGTCTGGATCGAAGATCACCGTGCCAACGGGCACCTTCTTGCCTTTGCGCTTCTCAACTGTCGGCGTCGTAGAATACAAGAGGCTGAACAGAAGCTTGTTCAGATTCGACTTACCGAAACCGGCCCGTGCAAATACGAAGGTGCGACGAGACACAAGGGAGTCAATTGGAAACTTGATGAGTGTCTCCGGCTTAAGCAACTGGACCCATTCGCGATCTGCCTGGTCGAAGTGCTCCTTGTCCTTTGCGTAGATGTACTCACCGAATGCCAAGTAGCCGATCGGCACACCTTGGGCATTGTGTCCAGCGATTTCCTGCATCACTGCTTCCGACGGGAAAGCAACAGGGCTTCCCACGTGTGGCAAGCGCCTGTGTGAAGGCACAAACGTTAACCCCTCACCGTTTCTTCTGATTACGCCCAGCACGCGGATATTCACGCGGTACTTCAAATACTGCTCACGCAGATCTTCCGGGATGGGCCTCTCTTCCTTGACTGCCCGCAGATTGAACTCCTCACCTGAGCCAAACGCCAACTTGCCCTCCGAGGAAAAGGAAGTGATGCGCCCCAATACCGCCTCGTCCGGGGTTTCCAACTGCACCAGAATGAACTGGCCGTGCATCGGAACGTTTTGAAACTCGTTGCGATAGGGCAACACCAAGTCGGCATGGAACTCCAAACCACCTTGTTGGAAGCCACGGAATATCCCTACAACCTGCTTCTTTGGAAAGAGTTCTATGCTTGGCATGGCTAACCGTATCTCTTTGCTGCTGGATCAGTATCTCTCAGGCGGAAAGCGTCCAGCGAGTGTCCTTTCGCGCCAAGTGTGGCACGCACACCTTCGTAGATGTGGTCTTGTACTATGCTGTAGTCAAAGTCAACCAGCGCGGCATTCTCATGAGCTTTCTGGAGACACCGTGGGTAGAACGGAACAGGGAAGCCGACGATAGCGTCGGCCAGCATGGCACCTAGAATCATTTGTGCCTCCGCAACCTGTGGCTCGAAGACATCAACCGGCCAAATAGGGTCGTGACGGCTAGATCCGAACTTGGTCATAAACATCTTGCCACCTACGAATTTGTTCGCCTCCCCCTCCTCTTCATCTTGCTCTGCCCCACGTGCAAACTCGGACCATTTGTACGCCTTAGCCTCGATCTCCCTTGGAAGCTCCAAATACGCTGGATAGTCCGTCCGGAGCACGCCTTCAAGGGACATGGCCAATTCATATCTCGTAAGCACCTTGCTGTGCTTTGCAACACCGACGATATAGACGTTCCGTCTATGCTTCTCACGGTGCATGTCGATGCGCTCCTTCATTCCCTTAAGGAGCTTTGGGAAGAGCTCCCCGGCGAAAACCTTGCTCCTAAGCAGTCCGTCACAAACAATCAACGTGTCAGTCCCAAAATCCTTCCGAAGAATGCTGAACAATACAGCCCACTCCATCAGCTCACGATACACTTGGACCCAGCTCGGCGACATGGGCTCGCCATCGCGGGGGCGAATCATGTGAGAGAGTTTAGGCAACTCGGACACACCCAGATAAAGCATCATTTCGCCAAGCGGCGTGGCAGCGCTTCCATCAGCGTTGAACTGCCTTCGCGACAAGGCATCGATTGGCGACGTGGGGGACACTGCTTCGAGACAGTACTCATTGTTGCTGCTGTCTACGACTCGCACAACCTGAACAAGAAAGGGATCGAACTGTAGCTGGTTGTTTCCACCATCGGTGGCAACGAGCGAAATCGAAGTCGTGGTTCGCGGTTGGATGCGTTTCACCACGTCCTTTAGCGGACCAATCTCCGAACGCAGCTGATCCAAGACGCCTTTGTCCGCCTCGATGCACTCGGCAATAGCCTGCTTCAGCTTCTGTTGGGTTGCCGGATCTATCATCTCGTTACTGGTTCTAAAGAAAAGAACTTCCCTCGATGCGCAGGGTGTGGCGCAGGGGTGGAGCAGCGCCCATAGTGCAAGTGGTCCCGACATTTCTGCCGGGACCACTGCATATACTTCGCGGTCAGCGATTATCGCTTGGGCGCTGCCGGAGCGTTGGTTCTGCCGCCTCCCGAGGAGCGTCCAGTTGTACTTGGCCAACCACCACCTTGTCGCGATCCACCACCACTTCCGCCCTTGTTACCACCGCCGCCACCCTTGCTGCCGCCGCCTTGGTTTCCACCATTGCTCTTTGACATGACTGAAGAGATTTGAGTTAGTGCCGAGTGTCCTTTTGCGCATCTGATCACCCGGCTTGGATCAGATACGCTACGACGTGTTCTCAAACGTTGGGCCGATCAAATGACAAGAATCCGCGCGGCAGGAATGGCGGGTGTTCCGCGTAAGGGACAGTAGCGGCAGCCCGGCGCCGGAGCGGCCTTGCGGGTGCGTGCAGCGAGGAGGCGACCGAAGGAAGCCACCGCAGCGCCGCGACCGCTGGCCGCGACAAGTCCGGCTAAAGCGGATGGCCCGACCCGTGCGTGAGTCTGTGCGCGAGAAAAGGGATACGCCCTACAGATTCCTCCGATACCGCCCCCCCACCTCGAACATCGCTTCGGTGAGCTGGCCCAGCGAGCAGTACTTGCACGCCTCCATCAAGACCTCGAACATGTTCCTGTTCTTGATGGCCGCCTGTTGTAGATCGTGCAGCGCCTTCCTGCTCTCTTCGGCATAGGCCGCCTTCAGGTTCTCCACCGTGGCGACCTGCTTGCCGGCAGGCAGGTCTGCGCTTCCTTCTCCTCCCTGGTGGCACGGATCATCCGCCGTACGGCGGACAGGATGGTGGGCGATCCCTTGCTGCTTATGCCAGGGCATTGAAGAATGTCTCGAGCTTTCGTTCATCCAAGCGGCCCTCGGTACGTACGCTGGAGCACAGATCCAAACCGAAGGGATGCACGGTATCTATGGCCCGTCGGACGTTATCAGCGTTCAATCCGCCGGCCAGGAAGAGCGGTTTGTCCACCGCATCGCGGATGGCCCTGCTCAGGCGCCAGTCGTGCGCCCGTCCTGTTCCGCCAAGCTCCTTCACCGCCAGGTTCGGGTTGCCGCTGTCCAACAGAAGTGCATCCACATGCGCGGCCAATTCCACCGCCTCACGCACGGAGGTTTCGTCCAACACGTGGATCACCTGCACGAGTTCCACACCAGGAAGTTCGCGGCGAAGCTGTTCATAGCGCCGCCCCTCCAAGGCATCCACGATCTGCACGGTGGTGGTGCCCACACGGCGATGATGCGCGACGATGGCATCCGCCTTCGTTTCACTGGTGAGCAGGAAGGTGCGGGTGGGCGGTGGAACATCGTGTGCGATCTCTGCGATCCGACCATCCTCGATCACTCCCGGACCGCTTGGCATGCGGCCCACCAGGCCCAAGGCAAAGGCCCCATGCGCAATGGCGAGTCGTGCCTCCTCAGCGCTGCTGATGCAGCAGATCTTCACGTTCATGGCTTCTCAATGCCGGTGTTCAACAAGTCGTGCGTTCGGTCCAAACAGGTTGTGAACCCATGGCATCACATATTCCTCCTGTACTGACCACCCACCTCGAACATCGCCTCCGTCAACTGCCCCAACGAACAATACTTCGTCGCCTCCATGAGCACCTCGAAAATGTTCTCGTTCCGTATCGCCGCCTGCTGCAGGTCCTTGATCGCCTTCGCCACTTCATCCGCGTAAGCCGTTCTCAAGTTCTCGACTGTCCCTATCTGAGCTTCCTTCTCTTCCTCCGTTGCCCTGATCACTTCCTTCGGCAGGATCGTCGGTTCGGCTTTCATTTCGGGTCACTTCGTTCGCAATGCTATCGTTTCATCTCAAGCGCCTGCGGCAGCAGAAGCAGGAAAGGCACACTGCGGTGCCATTGCAGGCTGCCCCAGTCGGGACCAAGAGCGGCAAGGGTATCGTAGTAATCGTCGAGGTTGCGGATCAGGTAGCGTTCGCTGCGGATGCTCCATGCGATGGAGCCGATGTGGTGCGCAAGGAACCATTTCTCCAACAGACGGCCGGTGCGCCCATTGCCGTCGATGAAGGGATGCACTTTGACGAAGGCCAGGTGCAGGAGCGCGGCGAAATAGAACGCCTCTTCGATGGTGAGCTTTTGATCCAGAAGACTTCCGGTCTGCGCCATCAACTGTTCCATGAACGAGGGCACCAGGCTCTGGTGCGGGGCCATGTACACGGTGGTGATTGCGTTGCCCACTTTCACACCCTTGGAGCGCCACGCGCCCCGGTCGTTGGCGTTGACGAGCAACTCCGATGCGATGCGGTGTGCTTCGAGCAGGTTGGCGGTGTTGAGCGGGTTCTCCTGGGCGAAGCGGTAAGCGCTCACCAGGTCGGCCACTTCCTGCACGTCGCGCGGTTTGGACCCGCTGCCAACGGTCTCCATGGTGCGTTTGAAAACGTCGAGTGTGACCTTGCTGCCCTCGATCTGGCTGCTTGCCACCGCGCTTTCGTACAGGTTGAGTAGTTCGGCGGCGCCGCCATTGCGCTCCTCTGTGAGCGCGGCGACGCGATCAGCGAGCCGCACCTTTAGCTGTGCGCGGTACTCCGGCAGGTATGTGTTGGCGAGCAGGGTCACGGGCATTTGTTGATCTCGGCAATGCTGAACAGCCCTTACATATTCCTCCGATACTGCCCCCCAACTTCAAACATCGCCTCCGTCAACTGTCCCAGCGAACAATACTTCGTCGCCTCCATCAACACCTCGAACATGTTCTCATTACGTATCGCCGCCTGCTGCAGATCCTTGATCGCCTTGGCAGCTTTATCCGCGTATGCCGTTCTCAAATTCTCCACGGTCGCTATCTGGGCTTCCTTCTCTTCTTCCGTAGCCCGGATCACTTCCTTCGGCAGGATCGTCGGTGATCCCTTGCTCGACAGGAAGGTGTTCACCCCGATGATGGGATACTCGCCCGTGTGCTTCAAGGTCTCGTAGTACAAGCTCTCTTCCTGGATCCGGCTGCGTTGGTACATCGTTTCCATCGCGCCCAGGACACCACCACGTTCCGTGATCCGGTCGAACTCCGTCAACACCGCTTCCTCCACGAGGTCCGTCAACTCTTCAATGATGAACGAACCTTGCAAGGGGTTCTCATTCTTCGCGAGCCCGAGTTCCTTGTTGATGATCAACTGGATCGCCATCGCCCTGCGCACGCTCTCTTCCGTCGGGGTCGTGATGGCCTCGTCGTAGGCGTTGGTGTGGAGGCTGTTGCAGTTGTCGTAGATGGCGTAGAGCGCCTGCAGCGTGGTGCGGATGT
>CAYMXP010000053.1:0-22040 GCA_964394425.1 uncultured Chryseobacterium sp.
CGCGCGGTGTTCTTCACGAACTTGTCGATCATCTGCTTGGCCAGGTCCAGGGTCACCGCCTTCTTGTTCAGCGAGCTCTGGGCGATGAGGCTGATCATGGCGCCTTCCAGTTCGCGGATGTTGGTGGTGATGCTGTAGGCCAGGTACTCCACCACCTCCTTGGGCAGGTCGATGCCCTCGGCGTACATCTTCTTCTGCAGGATGGCGATGCGCGTTTCCAGGCCGGGGGTCTGCAGGTCGGCGCTCAAGCCCCACTTGAAGCGCGAGAGCAGGCGTTGCTCCATGCCCTGCATCTCCACGGGGGCCTTGTCGCTGGTGATCACCAGCTGGCGGTTGCTCTGGTGCAGCTGGTTGAAGATGTGGAAGAACACGTCCTGGGTCTTCTCCTTGCCGGCCAGGAACTGAACGTCGTCGATCACCAGCACGTCCATCATCTGGTAGAACTGGCTGAAGTCGTTCACCGTGTTGTTCTTCACCGCGTCGATGAACTGCTGGGTGAATTTCTCCGCCGGCACGTAGAGCACGGTGCGGTCGGGGTGGTGCTTCTTGATCTCCAGCCCGATCGCGTGTGCCAGGTGCGTCTTGCCCAGGCCCACCCCGCCGTAGATCAGCAGGGGGTTGAACGCGGTGCCGCCGGGCTTCTGCGCGACGGCGTACCCCGCGCTGCGCGCCAGGCGGTTGCAATCGCCCTCGATGAAGTTGTCGAAGGAGTAGTTGGCGTTGAGGTGGCTGTCGATCTTGATCTTCCGCAGGCCGGGAATGATGAAGGGGTTCTTGATCGGGCTGTTGCTCAGGTCGATCGGCATGCTCACCGCCGGGTTCTTCACCTCGCGGGCGCTGGTGGTGGGCACTTTCACGGTGTAGGGGTGGGCGCTCTGGAAGCCGTTCTCCATGATGATGGAGTACTCCAGACGCCCTTCGGTCCCCAATTCTTTTTTGATGATCTTTTTCAGCAGCTGGATGTAATGCTCTTCCAGCCATTCGTAAAAGAACTGCGAGGGCACCTGGATGGTCAGGACATGGTCGTGCAGCTTCACGGCCTTGATCGGCTCGAACCAGGTGCGGAAACTCTGCTCGCTGACGTTGTCCTTGATCACGTCCAGACACCGGTCCCAGATCTTCTCGTGGTCCTTCCTCATGGCCAGGTCGGGGCTATCGGTGCGTTGGTTTTCGTAGGATGTCGCTGGAACCGTTGATGCGCAAGGCGTTCAGCGGCGTGGGCGGCAAATATGGATCGAAGGAAGTGAAAAAAAAAGCGCGCCTCCACTTGATGATGCGGAAAAAATACACCTCCCCCGTCATTGCTCATCTTTCCGCGTCCGGCATGGAAATGGATCGGCGGCGGCGGAGCGATCGAAGGACTTTTCGCGTCGGGCAGGGATCTTCCAGCGATGCGGGAGCGATCGGTGCCTGGATCGACGGACGGCATGCGCGGAACGCGTCGGGAACAACGACGGGGGCGATCGATCGAATGTAGGCACGTCGCATCGCGCGCGCAAGCCGGCACGAGGGGATCGCGGGCGGCGGGTCGATACCTTGGGCCCAAAGCCGCCGATCATGTTCGAACACAGCATCCAGTTGCGCGTGCGTTACGGGGAGACCGACCAGATGGGATACATGTACTACGGCCGCTACGCCGAGCATTTCGAAGTGGGCCGCGTGGAGGCGCTGCGGGCGTTGGGTTTCCCTTACAAGCGCCTGGAGGAGCAGGGCATCCTGCTTCCCGTGCATGACCTGGTGGTGAAATACCACCTGCCCGCCCGTTACGACGACCTGCTCACCGTGCGCACGCTCGTCGAGCGGCCGCCCTCGGTGCGCATCCGGTTCCGCTACGAGGTGCGCAACGCGGCGGATGCGCTGCTCACCGAAGCCTCCACCACGCTGGTCTTCATCGACAAGGGTTCCGGACGACCGCGCCGCGCGCCCGACGAGCTGGTGGCCGCGCTGGCGCCCTGGTCCGCATGATGCTTCATCGACCCGACCAGAGGATCAGGGCGAGCGCGACCAGTGAGATCGCCACGCCCATGCTCTGGGCGGTCGAGGTGCGCTCGCCGAAGATCAGCCGGGCGGCCGCCACCGACACGACGATCACCAGGATGTTCACCAACGGGAACACGGCGCTGGCATCCAGCCCGCTGTTCGCCAGGGCCATCACCAGGAACTGCAACGCCCCCACGTTCGCCGCGCCGATCGCCGCACCGGCCAGCCAGGTGCGCCGCTGAAGGAAGGCCGCGCGCACCGGCGCGGTGGTGAGCCCCGCCAGCCCGGCGATGCACGCGAAGGTGAACACCAGGGTGCTGAAGACCGGCGTGCCGGATGGCGTGAGGAGCGTGTGCTGGACGTGGCCGATCACCGCGTCCATCGTTCCCATCAGCAGGAAGATGAGCAACGGGAGCAGGCGCGCGCCCGTTGCGGACCCATCGCGCGACCAACTGGTGAGCATCACGCCGCCCAACGCGAGCGCCATGCCGCACCATCCCAGGGCACCGGGCGCTTCCCGGCGCGTGATCACCGCCGCGATCACCGGGATCACCATGGAGATCTTCGCCGCCACCGTGGTGGGCGCCACGCCGGCCAGGCGCGTGCTCCAGGCCAGCACGTGGAAGATGGCCACGAACGCGACCCCCACGAGCATGGACGGCAGCAGCACCAGGTCCGCTTCTCCGGCATCGATGGGCGCCGCGATCAGGAAGGCGATGGCGGCGGCCACCAGGTAATTCACCACGATGGCCGCGCGCGCCTCGACCCAGCGGCCCGCGAAGAGCTTGAACAGGACGAAGAGCGCCGCGCCGAAAAGCCCGGCGAGCGCTACCAGTGCCATGTCGCGTCGGGTCCGGCGCCGTTCACGTAATGGTCCAACCGGTCCGGTCCGCGGGTCTCCGTGCGCACGGGATCGCGATCCAGCTCCGGCGCCCGCGTGCCCGCACGCACGCGTGCCGTGCCGGTGATCACCCGTGCCTCATCCCAGAGCCCGCGTTCCATGAACCGGGAGATCAGCTCGGCACCGCCTTCCACCAGCAGGGAGGTCACCTCGCGCCGCCTGAGCACATCGATCAGTCGATCCAGCGGATCATCCCCCGGACCGATCCGCTCCTGCGGCACCGTTACATCGGTGCGTTCCACCGCGGTGAGCAGCACGGTGGGCGCCGAAGGGTCGAACACCCGCGCCCGCGCGGGGACCGTTCCGCCGCGATCGAGCACCACGCGCAAGGGTTGATCCCCGTTCACATGGCGCACCGTCAGGTGCGGGTCATCGTTCACCACCGTCCGGCTGCCCACAAGGATCGCCTGTTCCTCGCCGCGCCAGCGATGCACCAGCGTGTCGGTGGCCGGCGAGCTGATCCGTGTGGGACGGCCGTGATCGTCCAGAAAGCCATCGGAGGTCCGCGCCCACTTCAGCACGATGTACGGCCGGTGCTCCTCGTGGAAGGTGAGGAAGCGCCGGTTCAACCAGCGCGCCTCCCGTTCGCACGATCCCACATGCACCGCGATCCCCGCCGCGCGCGCGAGGGCGATCCCACGCCCGTTCATCCGCGGGTCCGGATCGGCATGCGCCACGACCAGTCGCCTCACGCCACGCCCGATCAGCAGGTCGACGCAGGGCGGTGTGAGCCCCTGATGCGTACAGGGCTCCAGGTTCACATAGAGGCAGGCATCCGGGGGCACGGGGCCGGGGCCGAAGGCGCCCAGGCAGGCCGCTTCGGCATGCGCCGCCCCATGGGCGCGATGCCATCCTTCGGCGAGCATCCGATCGCCGCATACCAGCACCGCGCCCACCATCGGATTGGGGGCCGCCGTCGAGGCGCCCAGCCGCGCGAGTTGCAGGGCCCGGTGCATCCATCGGTCGTCCATGGGATCAAGCATCGCGGCCGACGAAAGTAGGCGCGGCGCCCCGCCTACTTTTGCCGGTCATGCATCGTGTTGCAACGGTCATCGCCCGCTACCACGCCGAACTCGCGCCGCGCTATCCGGTCGGTGAGGTGGAGGCCATCGTGCGCCGCATGTTCGATCATCAACTTGGCTGGGATCCCCTGCAGATGGAGATCCGCAAGGGCGAACGCCTGCCGGAGGAGGACCTCGACAAGCTTCACGCGCCGCTCATGCGCCTGCGCGCGGGCGAACCCGTTCAATACGTGCTGGGCGAGGTGGAATTCGCCGGGCTTCGCCTGAAGGTGGACCCCTCGGTGCTGATCCCTCGGCCGGAGACGGAGGAACTGGTCGAGCTGATCCTGAACGGGACGAGGCGCGCTCCGCGAACGATCATCGACGTGGGCACCGGCAGCGGCTGCATCGCGCTGGCGCTGAAGCGGGCGTTCCCGCGAGCGCGCGTGATCGGAACGGACGTCTCGGACGGGGCCCTTCACGTGGCGCGCGCCAATGGCCGATCGACCGGCCTCGACGTGGCGTGGCGTCTCGAGGATATCCTGGGTGGTGCGACCCTGGACCCCGCGGACCTGGTGGTGAGCAACCCGCCCTACGTGCCGAGGAACGAGGCGGGCACGCTCGCCACGCACGTGGTGGAGCATGAGCCCCATGGTGCGCTCTTCGTTCCCGACGAGGATCCCCTGCTGTTCCACCGTGCGATCGCGGCCAAGGCGTTCGCTTCCATGGAGCAGGGCGGATCGCTCTGGTTCGAAGTGCATCACGGCGGGGCCGGACCGGTGGTGGACCTCCTCGCGCGCGGCGGATGGGACCGGCCCACCGCCCTGGCCGACATGAGCGGCGCCCGCCGCTTCATCCACGCCCTGCGATGAAGGGACTGCTTGCCGCGCTCCTGCTCCTGGCCGGCCTGCCTGCCGCCGCGCAGGAGGTGGATACGGCCGGCACATCGCCACCGAAAAGGGTGCGCGCCGGCTACCGCCCGATCTTCAACTTCGATACGCGCCGCACGCACGTGGATGGGGAGAACGCGAAGTTCAACGGGTTCAGGATCGGCGCGCAGCGCGGAAAGGACATCATCGCGGTGGGCTTCTACGGCCTGGCCACGCCGTTCATCGAAGAGGACGTTCTTCTGGCCGATGTGCCCGACACCACCAGTTCCAGGTTGAAGATCGACTATGTGGGCCTCACCTACGAGCGCATCGTGTTCGACAGCCGCAAGTGGCAGATCAGCATTCCGGTGCAGCTGGGTCTGGGCAGCGTGTCGATGGACTACCTGGACAGCGCCGAGGTGTACCGGCCCTATGCGCGCGAGGAGGTGGTGCCGGTGGAATCGGGCGTCAAGGGGGCCTTCAAGCTCCTCTTCTGGCTGCACCTCACGGCCGGCGTCGGATACCGCCACGTGTTCACGCGCGACCGCATGGCCGGGGCCACCTACAGCAACCTCACCTGGAACTACGGGATCAGCATCAAGCTCGGGGAGATCGTGCGATACGCCTCGCGGAAGATCAAGGAAAAGAACGATGGACAGGAAGGCGGCTGAACAGCGCATCGCGCGGCTGAGCGCGGAGCTCGAGGAGCACAACCACCGGTACTACGTGCTGGCCGAACCCTCCATCAGTGATCAGGAGTTCGATCGGTTGCTGAAGGAGCTGGAGGAACTTGAGTCGCGGTTCCCCGACCTGGCCTCGCCCAACAGCCCCACGCAACGCGTGGGCGGCGACATCACCAAGAACTTCCCCGTCGTGGCGCACCGCCATCCGATGCTCTCCCTGGGGAATTCATACAGCCGTGAAGAGGTCGCGGAATTCGTCAAGCGCGTGGAGAAGAGCGTGGGGCCGACGCGTTTCACCATGGAACTGAAGTATGATGGGGTGGCGATCAGCCTGCACTATCGGAGCGGTGAACTGGTGCGCGGTGTCACGCGGGGCGATGGCTCCAAAGGGGAGGAGATCACGGCCAACATCCGCACGGTGCGGGCGATACCCTTGAAGCTGCGTGGCGGCGGCTGGCCGGAGGAGCTCGAGGCGCGGGGCGAGATCATCTTCACCAAGCAACAGTTCGAGGAGCTGAACGCACAACGGGCCAGGGAAGGAGAGGAACTGTACGCCAATCCGCGCAACACCGCCGCGGGCACCCTGAAGAACCAGGACTCGGGACTGGTCGCGGAGCGGAAGCTGGACAACTTCATCTACAGCCTGGATTGCGATCCGCCGCCCACGTGGAGCCACTACACGAACATCATGAAGTGCCACGACTGGGGTTTCAAGACGCCCGACGTCAAGCGCCGCTTCATCGATCAGGCCGACAACGTGGACGGCATCATGGACTTCATCGATCATTGGGATAAGCGGCGTCACGACATCGAGGTGGTGATCGACGGCGTGGTGATCAAGGTGGACGACCTGCGCGTGCAGGAGGAGCTCGGCTTCACGGCCAAGAGCCCGCGTTGGGCCATCGCCTACAAGTACCAGGCGGAACAGGCGCTCACCCGGCTGAACGACGTTACCTTCCACGTCGGGCGCACCGGCGCGGTCACACCCGTGGCGGATCTGGAACCGGTGGTGCTCGCAGGCACCACGGTGAAGCGCGCGTCGCTCTTCAACGCCGACCAGCTCGAACGGCTGGACCTGCACATCGGCGACCTGGTGACGGTGGAAAAGGCCGGGGAGATCATCCCCCAGGTGATGGGCGTTGATCTCGCCCGGCGACAACAGGGAGCACGGCGGGTGAAATACCCGGCGAAATGCCCCGAGTGCGGCACTGAACTGATCCGCCTGGAAGGCGAAGCCCAGCATTACTGCCCGAACGAGCACCGGTGCCCGCCGCAGATCACCCGACGGATCGAGCATTTCGTTTCGCGCCGCGCGATGGAGATCGACGGCTTCGGCTCGGAAACCGTGGAGGAACTGTTCCAAGCCGGCCTCATCCACGACATCGCCGACCTTTACGACCTCACCGAGGACAAGATCCTGCAGCTGGGCAAGGGGTGGAAGGAGAAGAGCGCGCGGAAGCTCATCATCGGCATCGAGGCCAGCAGGAAGATCCCCTTCGAGCAGGTGCTCTACGCGCTGGGCATCCGCCACGTCGGCGAGACGGTCGCCAAGCGGATCGCGCGTTCCGCCGGCTCGATCGATCGGCTGATGAGCATGACCCGCGAGGAGCTCATGGGCATCGACGGCATGGGCCAGGTGATCGCCGAGAGCATCACGGATTTCTTCGCCGTACCCGGCAACCGCCAGATCATCCAGCGCCTGCGGAAGGCGGGCCTGCGGATGGAGGCCGACACGGCGGGCCTGGCGCCCGTGGGCGACAGGCTCAAAGGCCTGAGCATCGTGGTCTCCGGTGTTTTTCGGAACTTCAGCCGCGACGGCATCAAGGAGGCCATCGAACGCAACGGGGGCAAGGTGAGCGGATCCATCAGCAGCAAGACCAGTTACGTGGTGGCCGGCGCGGACATGGGCCCGGCCAAGCGCGTGAAGGCGGAGGAACTGGGCGTGAAGGTGATCGATGAAGCGGAGTTCATGAGGATGATCGGATGAGGCTCTTCGAACGCATCAAGGAATGGCTGGGCAGCGGCCGGCTCGCGGGGGCGGGCATGCCCGAGCGCAAACCGATCCCGCGGAACCTGGCCGCCGCGGGCAAGGTGGGCATCGTGTACTACGCCGAGGACGAGACGGCCTTCAACCACGTGCGCAACTACGTGAAGAAGGTGAAGGAGGAACTGGGGATCCACAAGATCCTCGCCCTGGGCTACAGCAACGAGAAGACGATGCCCGGTTACCTGCACGCCAAGCTCAACTTCGATGCCTTCTGCCAGAAGGACCTCAACTGGTACCGCATCCCCCACGGGAACACCGTCAGCAACTTCATCGCGGAGGAATATGAAGTGCTGATCGACCTGACCCTGGAGGATCACCTGCCCATCCAGTACGTGGTGGCGCGAAGCCGCGCGCGCTTCAAGGTGGGCCGGTTCAGCGAGAGCAACAAACGCTTCCACGACATGATGATCGACATGGCCGGTGCCCGCAGTCTGCCGCAATTGATCGCGCAGGTGGACCGTTACCTGCTCATGATCAACGCGAAGCCCGCCACCGAACCCTCCTTGAACTGATACGCCTTCGCCAGGCTATGGCGCATGAAATGGACGCACGCTTCCGCGGCCTCGGGGTCGCCCTGGTCACGCCCTTCCGCGACAACAACAGCATCGACCACGCCGCCCTCGAGCGCGTGATCGAGCACCAGATCGCCGGCGGCATCGACTACCTCGTGGTACTGGGCACCACCGGCGAGAGCGTCACGCTTTCAGCACAGGAGAAAACCCAGCTCGTCGCGCAGGTGATCGAGATCGTGCACCACCGCGTGCCCATCGTGCTCGGCGTGGGCGGGAACAACACCGCCGAGGTGGTGGACCAGCTGCAGCACTACGACCTCAGCGACATCGACGCGATCCTCAGCGTCAGCCCGTACTACAACAAGCCGATCCAGGAGGGGATCTATCAGCATTACGCGGCCATCGCCCGCGCCAGCCTGCTACCCATCATCCTCTACAACGTGCCGGGCCGCACCGCGAGCAACATCACCGCCGAGACCACCCTGCGCCTCGCGCGCGACTTCGAGAACATCATCGGCATCAAGGAGGCCAGCGGCAACCTCGACCAGATCGGCGCGATCATCAAGCACCGCCCGGCCGACTTCCTCGTGATCAGCGGGGACGACGCCCTGACCCTGCCGATCCTGGCCCTGGGCGGCGATGGCGTGATCAGCGTGGTGGGCAACGCGCTGCCGAAGGAGTTCGGAACGATGGTGCATGCGGCCATGAAGGGCGACCTGGCCGCCGCGCGCCGCGCGCATTTCAAGCTGCTCGAGCTGATGAGCGCGCTCTTCGCCGAGGGCAGCCCCGGCGGCATCAAGGAGGCGCTGCACGTGCTGGGCCTCTGCGGCCGGCACCTGCGCCTGCCGCTCGCCAACGTGAGCGAGGGGACGGCGAAGAAGATCTACGCGGCCATGGCGGATGCGGAGGTGGTGAAGCTGTGATCGCCATTTTCCCGCGGCATCCGAACGGACCGGATGCCCGGCCCCCACGTGGTGGGAATTTCGCCATGATGTGGCGAAATTCTAAAGGACTCACCATTCCCAAAGCGCGCTCAAGGGCACTGCGTGCAGATCCTTCGCGAAGGCCGTCATCCCGCTGCCGATGTGCAGCACGATCCCACGCACCCAACGGTCGCCCGCGGTCTCGCGCAGGTCCTTGAGCCCCGCCAGGTCGGAATGGCCGATGCTTCCGGACGCCTTCACTTCGATCCCCACCACACGCCCCCGCGGATCTTCGAGCATCAGGTCCACTTCGCGGCCTTGTTCGGTCCGGTAGTGGTGTGTGGTCACCGGGGTCCGGCTCCAGCCGCTGAGCCTGCGCACCTCGCCCACCACGAAGGATTCGAGCAGGGGGCCGTAGGCCGGGCTCTTCAACAGGTCGGGGGGTGAGGCGATCCCGGATAGGTGCGCGGCGAAGCCGCTGTCGGCCAGATGGATCTTCGCGGCCTTCACCAGGCGCCTGCTCCGGTTGGCGGTCCAGGGCATGAGGGGGGCATGAAGGAAGGTCGCCTCCAGCAGCGCCATGTACCGGCGCAGTGTGCTGTGTGGTGCATCGATGCCCCGGCCGATGTCGGCCAGGTTCATCAGCCCGCTGCTGCGCATGGCCAGCTGGGTCAACAACCTGGGCATGGCCGTCAGGTCGGCGATGTTGCTGATATCGCGCACGTCGCGCTGCATGATGGTGGTGATGTAGGAGCGATACCACGCGGCGCGGCGCGCTGGAACCGATCGACCGGCCACTTCCGGATAACCGCCGAGGAACACACGGCGCGCGGCTTTCGCCCGATCGATGGCCTTGGGGGAACGAACGGGCAGGGAGCGGCTGAACAACGCATCGATGAAGGTGCCGGTACGTCCGGCCAGTTCATCCTGTGCGAACGGTTGCAGCGTGAGGATCTCCATGCGACCGGCCAGGGAGTCGCCGAGGCGAGGCAGAACCAGCACGTTGGCGCTGCCGGTCAGCAGGAAGCGGCCCGGACGCCGGTCGCGATCCACCGAGGCCTTGATGGCGCGGAAGAGGTTCGGTGCGTTCTGCACTTCATCGATCACCGCGAAGTCCCCAAGTCCGGCCACGAAACCGGCCGGGTCGTTCAGTGCACCGTCCAGCGAGGCATGATCATCCAGGGTCACGAAGGCGGCCTTGCGCCGGGTGGCGAACTCGCGCACCAGGGTGGTCTTTCCCGTCTGGCGTGCGCCGTTCACGAGCACCACCGGCGTGTCGGCCAGGGCCGCGTTCACGGCATGACGCAGGTTGCGGGGACGGACCATGAGTACGAAGGTAGGCCCTGATCGGAATATCGCCACGTCGTGGCGATATTCTAGCCACGTCGTGGCGGATATCAGGGAGCCAGGGAATACAAATTCCTGATCTTCACCAGCGGCCCAGGGCAGGCGCTCATGTGGCAGGCGGTGCAGCCGTCCACCATCGCGTTGAAGGTCATCGGGTGGTCTTCCGGTCCGGCTTGGTGGAAGCCGCGGTCCGGGATCCAGGGGGTCACGCTGCACCGACAACGAACGATCAACGACCCACGACAGCACCGATCACAACGCCACCCGCTGCCGCTCCACGATGCCCTTGAAGGGCTGCTTCACCGTGCGCATGTCAAGGATGTCCACGCTGATGGGCAGGTCGCTTTCCGCAAAGGCATGGCGCAGCCTGCCTTTGGTGGCCAGGGGAAGTTCTTCCTTGTCTTCGATGGCCAGATCGAGGTCGCTGAACTTTTGGGCGGTTCCCAGCACGCGACTGCCAAAGGCCCACACCCTGGCCGCGGGCACTTGCTCCGCGAGGATGGCGCGGACGACGGCGAGCTGGTCGGGAGGAAGGTCAAGCATGGAACTCCTTCAAGGATCTGATCAACCGCGCTGTGTCCTTGACGAAGTCCTTCAGCAAGGCCACCACCTGGCGCGCGCTGGCCTCGTCGTAGGTGTGGCTGGTGAGGTTCCTGCCGTCGTGGTAGATGAACCAGCACGTGGGGTCTTCGATCAGGGAGAAGCGGGCGGCCATGCTGAACAGCTCGCGCCGGGGCACAGCCACCAAGACGCTTTGTCCGGTCCATTCCAAGTGGCGCCTCATCATTTTCCAGGCGATCTCATAGGTGAACTCGAACCGTTTGATGGTGGCATCGCGCACCACCTCATCCTCCAGGTCCAAGCGCGTCACCTTCCGCAAGGCGATGAGGGAGCGCAGCAGTGGGGAGAGGTCGAGTTTTGCGGATGCCATGCATGGACGAAAGTAGGGGAGAGGGCATGGACCGAAGTTCGTGACCAGGACGATCGAATCGATGGCCTGATCCGTTGATCGCGGAAAGAAGCCCCGGCGGCATCAAGGAGGCGCTGCACGTGCTGGGCCTCTGCGGCCGGCACCTGCGCCTGCCGCTCGCCAACGTGAGCGAGGCCACGGCGAAGAAGATCTACGCGGCGATGGCCGATGCGGAGGTGGTGAAGCTGTAGAACATGGACTGCGTGATCGCCTGCCGGCCTGGCTCCGCCGAAGCGGCCCTGCCTTCCGCAGGCAGGTAAGCGAAGGCGCAGCGGGCAGGGCCCGGCGCTACTTTTGCCGCATCCAACGAACCATGGACCCGCGCGTACGCTTCGAAAGCAAGGAAGAAAGCAACGATCGCCGCGAACGGGAATTCCTGGCGCTGCCGGCGCACGAACGGTTCCTGTGGTTCCTGCGCAGCTTCGACCGCGTGCGCCGGCAGGTCGCGAACGGAGCTCCGGCCCCGGACAATTTCGTCATCCACAGGCGCGGCGATGATGTTCGCCGATGAGGTGGCCGCCTTCCTGCGGGCCGCGCATCATCGCGATCTGAGGATCCTGCTGGTGGGTGGGGGAGCGGTGAACTTCCATGGCTACCAGCGCCACTCGGCCTACGTGGACCTGTGGATCGAGCCCGTGGAGGAGAACTTCAACAAGCTCCTGGCCGTCCTGGGCGATCTGGACTATGAGGTGGATGAACTGCCATCGCGCGTGCGTGCGGGCGAACAGAACATATCCGTCAAGATCTCGCCCGACATGGAGATCGAATTGATCACGCGCTTCGATCCGGGATGCACCTTCCAGCAGGCGTGGGATCGGAGCGATCGGGCCGAACTGGCCGGGGCGCCCGTGGCGCGCTATCGCGTGCTGGGCCTGGACGACCTGATCAACAGCAAGACGCGCTCGGCGCGACCGAAGGATCTGCTGGACGTGCAGGAGCTACGGCGAAAGCGCGGTGGCTGAGGAGATGGACGAAAGCAGGCATGGCGGGAGAGAACGGTGCCTGCCGCTCGCCAACGTGAGCGAGGCCACGGCGAAGAAGATCTACGCCGCCATGGCGGATGCGGAGGTGGTGAAGCTGTGAGGCACGCTTGGGTCCGTCAAACCTCCGGCACGTACATCTTCCTGATCTTCACCAGCGGACCGGGGCAGGCGCTGCTGTGGCAGGCCGCGCAGGCATCCACCATCGCATTGAAGGTGAGCCGCCGGTCCTCCAGAGCGGAATCGTGGAAGGAGCGGACCTGCTTCAGGTAACCGTCGGCGAAAGCCGTGAAACTGAACCTGTCGATCGGCAGTTCGCCGTCGGTCGGCGTGGCGGTGAAGATCCTTTCGAAGCGTTCCGGGTAGGGCAGGGGTTCGGCCGATCGTTGCATCCGGGCCTTCGAGCTGTCCACATGGGCCACCATGTCGCGCATCAGCAGGGCCAGCTCGCTGGGCGGCTTGATCTTCAACAGCGCCGCCGTGTCGGCCTTCGCCGGATCCACCGGTACGGCTTCTTCCTCCGCTGATCCGCCGCACCCCGGGACCAAAGCCAGAGCGCACAATGCAATAAGGATGACCAAGGCCCGCATGGGACAAAGGTATCGGTGGCCTCTCACTGCATCGTTCACGCCATGTCTGTCTTCGTTGCGCCGTTGCGGTCGAATGTTCCGACGGATCGTCAGCTGCAACCATCCCAGCCCGGGGATCGCGCATCTTAGGCGTCGTGTTGGATCCCGAGGAACGCCTGGCGCGAAGGCGGCTGTGGACCGCGGCATGGATGCCCCTGCTCGGGGTGCTGCTGCTGTGGCTTCTCTTTCTGTTCGATCGCACCTTCGATCTGGACTATGCGGCTTACGGCGTACGACCTCGTGATGCGGTCGGAGCGCGCGGCGTACTGTTCGCCCCGCTGGTGCATGCCGATGCCGAGCACGTGTTCGACAACAGCGTGGCTTTGCTGGTGCTGGGCTGGTGCCTGGTCTACTTCTATCCGAAGGTGGCCGGTCGCGTGCTCCTCTGGTCGTGGCTGGCCAGCGGGGTCATGGTGTGGCTCACGGCACGCCCCAGCCTGCACATCGGTGCCAGCGGGGTGGTATACGGCCTGGCTTCCTTCCTCTTCTTCAGCGGCATCCTTCGGCGTCACCGTTCCGTGATGGCGATCTCCCTGCTGGTGGTGTTCCTCTATGGCAGCCTGGTCTGGGGGCTGTTGCCGATCATCGAGCACATCAGCTGGGAGAGCCACCTGTGGGGCGGCGTGGCGGGCGCCGTGCTGGCCTGGGTCCATCGCAAGGTCGAACCCGCGCACATGCCCAAGCCGATCGTCCTGGAAGATGATGAGGAAGCGCCGCTCGAAGTGCATCGCCCGATCATGCACGACGCCGATCCCGGTGATGAGGACGACACGCCGACGCCATTGAGCGAACGGCCGCGTGGGAGCGGCCGTTCGGAGGATGAATGGGGGGAGGACTAAGGCTCAGCCGCGAGCACGGCCACCTGCTTGCCGCCGCTCAGGAGAACAAGTTGGTCGCCGTCCATCCTGTAGGAGTCCGTCGCGCGGAGGGCTTCCATGAAGCTCTTCTCCAGTCCGGAGGTCTTTTCGCAGAACATCTTGGTCGAGCCCAGTCCCGGGAAGCCGATCTTTTCGCCATCCATGGTGAAGGATCCCATCAGCTGGTTGCAACCTCCGGAACCCTGCACCTGGTCGTTGTTCTCTCCGGTCATCTGGAGCCAGGGGGTCTGGGCGCCCTCGGGAAGGTCGATGGCCGTGCCGTTCACCGAGCGCAGCGACCACTTGGTGCCGGTGATCGACGCGGATGCCGCGGTCCCTTCGTTGCATTTGTGCGCGCTGAACATCGCGCCGAGCGCGAGCAGTGGGATGATCTTCTTCATGCGTGGCGCCTTTGCCAATGCCGTGCCGGGCCTGCCGGCAGGCTCAGTTGTTCAGCATCACGGGCATCACCAGCATCAGCACGTCCTCGCCCTGCTCGCCGGGCTCGCCGGGCAGCAGGATGCCCGCGCGGTTGGGCGCGCTCATCTCCAGGCGCACGTGCTCGCTGGTGAGGTTGGTGAGCATGTCGGCCAGGAAACGGGAATTGAAGCCGATGGTCATCTCCTCGCCCTCATAGCTGCAGGGCAGCTTCTCGTTGGCCTCGTTGGCGAAATCCAGGTCCTCGGCGCTCACGGTGAGCTGGCTGCCGTTGATGTGAAGCCTCACCTGGTGGGTGGTCTTGTTGGCGAAGATGGCCACGCGGCGCACCGAGTTCAGGAAGGTCTCCCGGTCCAGGGTGAGCTTGTTGGGGTTCTTCTTGGGGATCACCGCCTCGTAGTTGGGGTACTTGCCATCGATCAGGCGGCACACCAGCACGATGTTGTCGAAGGTGAAGGAGGCGTTGTTCTCGTTGTAGCTCACCGCCACGTCGGCGTTGGTGCCGGAGAGCACGTTCTTGAGCAGGTTCAGCGGCTTCTTGGGCACGATGAAACTGGCGGCCTTTTCGGCATGCACGTCGGTGCGCGTGTAGCGCACCAGCTTGTGCGCGTCGGTGGCCACGAGCTTCACGTCGTCGCCGCCCAGTTCGAAGTAGAGGCCGCTCATCACCGGGCGCAGGTCGTCGTTGCCCGTGGCGAAGAGGGTCTTGTTGATGGCCACCGCCAGGGTGCCGGCGGGCATGCTGAACGTGGAGGGGTTCTCCATCTCCGGGCTGCGGGGGAAATCCCCTCCCGCGAAGCCGGTCATCTTGTATTTGCCCTGGTCGCTGCTGATCTCCACGCCGTGATGACGCCCATCGATGCCGAAGGTGAGGGGCTGTTCGGGGAAGGCCTTGAGGGTGTCCAGCAGGATGCGCGCGGGGATCGCCACGCTTCCTTTTTCCTTTCCCTCGATGGGCATGGTGGCGCGGATGGTGGTCTCCAGGTCGCTTGCCGTGATGGTCAGTTCCTTCCCTTCGATCTCGAACAGGAAATTGTCCAGGATGGGCAGCGTGTTGCTGCTGGCCAGCACGCCCTGCAGCACTTGCAGTTGCTTGAGCAGGGCGGTGCTGGATACGATGAATTTCATGTTCGCGGCGGTCTTGGCTTTGCCGGCGGTTTCGGGTGCCGTGGCGGTCTCTGACATGGCGGTCGGTCGGGGCTGGTATGAAGAGCGCCGGTCAATGATCGGCGCAGCGCCAAAGATATCCGGGGGTCCATGGGCGCTTTCTCCGTTTTATCAACAGGAATGGCCGGTTTTCCACAGAGCGGAGGTTCGCCTCTGATGCTGTTCGCGATCCCATTTCACCACGGAGGCACAGAGCCACAGAGGTCACTGAGCCGGCAGCCCCCATCCAGGACAAGACCGTCAAAACGTTCATCATTCGCATTCCTCTGTGTTCTCCGTGCCTCCGTGGTGATCATGCGAACAGGCTCTCAGGGATGCCGCAGCGCGCCGAGCGGTGGGGTGATGCGGTCGAAGAGGTGGCGCTGGACCACCACCATCAGGCTGTCGTCCAGCAATGCGTAATACCGGCCCGGATCCTCCGTGCCAAGCGGTTCGAATTCCATGTTCTTCTGCCCGGTGTAGGCCGGCTTGCGCCACAGGGGCACATGCCGCTCCGCGCCGTCCACGTCCACGACCGTGATCCGGTGCTCGGGCGCCGATCCCAACACCGAATCGCGCAGGGCTTGCGGCACCGACCGTTCGATGTTCTCGTAATGCAGGTCCTTGAACTGGAGCATCAGGTCGCGCACGGCCAGGGTGTCCATCGCCACCGGCCGGTCCGAGCTGTCCAGCAGGGCGAGCGTTCCGTGCGCGTAGGCGATCCTGAACGAGGTGCCCGGCGTCGAGCGGTCCACGGCCACCCTGGCGATGCGCGACAGGTCGGGGTAGTGGAACACCGTGCTGCCGCGCCATTCATCGAGCTTGGTGTGGAAGCGCGTGCTGAGGAAGCCGCTGAAACCGCTCATGCTCATGATGTAGGGCGCGTTGCTGCGGCCTTCGCCGGGGATCTCCAGCAGCATGTAGGTGCCGAAATGGTCCTGCGTGGCGTGGCCCACGAACCAGATCTTCTCCGGGGTGTCCCCGCCGCGGTAGATCTCCACGCGCCGGGCCGCGGTGGACATCACGCGCAGCACGTTGGCTTCGGCGCTTTTGGGCACCGGGCTCCTGACCTCGATGCGCAGGAAGGTCTTCAGCAGCAGCCGCACGGGATGCGGGTTGGCCGGCATGCCGTTCACCGTCCATCCGCCGCTGTTGTCGCGGCGGAGGTCCACCGTGCCGCCACCGGGCTCGGCGATGAAGATGCGCGAGACGCCGGCGGTATCCCGCACGGCGAAATCCGTGAGGGGGGCCGGGAGCGTGGTGCCGCGGTCGCGCTTCCACAGCAGCCAGGCGACGATCGCCAGCGCCGCGAAGGCCAGCAGCAGGATGAGCGGGCGCCTCATGCGGCGGAGGCGTATGTGCGGCGACGGACCCACGCGAAGCCGCCCACCAGCGCCAGGGCGAGGATCACCGGGCCGGCCAGGTTCACCCCCTGCCAGCGGGCGCGTTCGTTCACGATGCGTTCGGGATCCAGTTGCCGCAGGGTGATCGCCTTGGAGCGGATGCTGATCAGGCTCCGGTCGTCGAGCAGGTAGTTCACGGCGTTGATGATCAGCTCGCGGTTGCCGTAGATCTTGGCGCGGGCGTAGCGGTCGTAGCCCAGGGTGTAGAACATGCCCTGATCGGGGTCCACGCGGTTGGCGATCACGTCCCCATCGCTGATCACCATCTGGGCGGTGCGTCTGCTCCGGTCGCGATGGCCCCATTCCTTCAGCACTTCGGGCGCCACCACCAACTGGTCGGTGAAAGCCGAGGGGAATTCGCCCTCCAGCAGCACGCATACCGGCGCCGGCGAGGCGGGTTTGTCCAGGCCCAGGTCCACCTCCACGATCCCCAGGCTGATGCGCACGGGGTTGCGCAGCACGCGCGAGTACGGCGAGGTGGTGAGCAGGATGGTCTTGCGCACGCCGTCGGTCGCGATGGTGTCCATGCTGCTCGCGAAGGCCGCATGCACCGGATCGATATTGTTCACGATGGGATGGGAACCGCCCGGCACCAGCACCGGCTCGAAGGGCCAGGGAAAGCGCTCCAGTTTGCGCTGATCGCCGTAGGGCGTGGTGAAGATCTCGATGGGTGCGCAGGATCGGTCGATCAGCAGGTCCTTGTTGATGCGCACGCCGTAGGCGAAGAGCATGCCGTCGAGGCCCAGGGGCAGGGGCGTGGCCATGCTGAACTGGTTGTGGCGCAGGCTGTCCAGGTGGGCGTTCATCGCGTCCACCAGCCAGAGCACCCTGCCGCCGTTCATGATGAACTGATCGATCACGTACCGGTCCTTGTCGGGGAAGGCGCTGTCGGGCTTGGCGATGATGATCGCTTCGTACCGGTTCATCCGCAGGGCCATGTTCGCGGTCTTCTCGCTCAGCGCGTCGATCCGGCCGTCGATCCGCACACGGCTCACCTCGTACAGCTCGCCCAGGGCGTTGGCGATGTCCTTCACGGCCAGTTCGCCCAGTTCGCCGTGCCCTTCCAGGAAGGCGATGCGCGGCCTGGTCCGTTCGGTCACCTGGCGGATCGCGCTGGCCAGCTCGTATTCCAGGTTGTTGATCGAGCGGTTCACCAGGTCAGCATCCGGAGCGCGGAACTGGGACTTGAGCAGTTGCACGGGCAGCGCCTTGTTCTTGTAGGTGATGATGGCCCCGGGAAAGACGATCTGCTCGGTGAAGGCGCCCTTGTCGCGGATGCGCACGCTGGCGTATCGCAGGCCCTGTTCCTGCAACTGCTGATACACCTCGCGCCGCGTCTTCTCGTCGCTGCCGGCCGAGGGATCGATGAACTCGTACTGCAGCAGGTCGGGCTGGAAGGCCCGCAGCTCGTCGAGCAGTTCGCGCGTGGCCTGGGCCAGCCGCCGCAGGTCGGCCGGCAGCCGGCCATCCAGATAGACCTTGACGAAGACCACGTCGTCCAGGTCCCTCACCAGTTCCTTGGTGGCGTCCTTCAACGTGTACCGACCCTCGCTGGTGAGGTCGGCGCGCAGGGTGGTGAACGAAGCGATGAACAGCGTGAGCAGTACGATGCCGATGCCGGCGCCCAGTTCGAGCAGGTCGCGGGTGCGGTTGCCGGGTCTCATGTCCGTTCGCCCATCGTCGTCACCATTTCCTGCTCTGCAACACCAGCCGGGTGAGCAGCAGGAAGATCGCGATCACCCCGGCGAAGTAGAGCAGGTCCCGCAGGTCCACCACCCCGCGGCTCATGCTCTGGTAGTGGGCCTGGATGCCGATCGACTTGATCGGCCCCTCCAGCGCGCCCAACAGGTCGAAGGAGGCGATCAGGTCGAAGCCCAGGTAGCTGAAAAAGCAGAGGAAGACGGCGATCAGGAAGGCCACCACCTGGCTGTCGGTGAGCGCCGAGGCGAACAGGCCGATGGAGGCGAAGCAGGCGCCGAGCAGGAGCAGGCCGAGGTAGGAGCCCCAGGTGCCCCCGGTGTCGATGTTGCCCGGGGGCATGGCCAGGCGGCTGATGCTGAACACGTACACCAGCGTGGGCAGCAGGGCAAGGAGCACGAGCACCACGGAAGCCGAATACTTGCCCGCCACCACCTGTAGTTCGGTGAGCGGCTTGGTGAGCAGAAGCTCCAGCGTGCCCGTGCGCTTCTCCTCGCTGAAGCTGCGCATGGTGACGGCCGGCACCAGGAAGAGGAAGACCCACGGCGCGATGAAGAACAGCGGCCCCAGGTCGGCGTAGCCGATGTCCAGCAGGTTGTCGGGGAAGACCCAGAGGAAGAGCCCGGTGACCAGCAGGAAGACGGCCAGCACGATGAAGCCGATCAGGGAGCTGATGAAGCCGCGGACTTCCTTGAGGATGAGGGCGCGCATGGAGCGGTGCGAAAGTAACCCGGCCTCGCCCCGTCCATCGCCCGTTCCAGGGAACGGCATCGGGAACTTCAGAAGTGGATGACGCTCCTTCGGCGCTTGCGGTCGGGTTTCCTGGGGATCCGCTCCGCGTCGGTCTCGCAATAGTTCTTGCGGATGAAGATGGCGTCTTTGTCGCCCAGCTTGGCGCTCAGGTCCCAGTCGGCGCAGGCGCGTTGCTTGTCCCCCAGTTCATAGTGGCAGTCGCCGCGGTAGTAATAGGCGGCCTTCAGTTCGGTGGTGTCGGTGGCGATCACCCGGTCGAAGACCTCGATCGCCGGCTGGTACCGCTTCAGTTCGTAGAGGAGCACGGCCTGGCTCATCAGCGCGCCGGGGATCGCGGGGTTCAGGCGGATGGCTTCGGCGATCTCGTCCAGCCCGGCCTCCTCGCGGTACTCCTCGCCCTTGATCACCCCGGAGAGATAGAGCGCCTCGGCGTGGTCGGGTTTCAGGTCCAGCGCGTGCCGGGCGTCGCGCAGCGCATCCTTGTTCAATTCCCCCAGGTAGAGGGCGCAGGCGCGGTTGTAGTACACGTCGGGATCGTTGGGTGCGAGTTGGGCGGCGCGGTCCAGGTCGCGCAACGCGCCTTTCAGGTTGCCGCTGGTGATGCGCGCGGCGCCGCGGCTCACGTACAGGCGCGGGTCGTTGGGCGTGAGGTCCTCGGCGGTGTCGTAGTCCTCCAGCGCGCCGGCCAGGTCGCTCTTCTTCTGCCTGATGTCGCCGCGCAGCTTGAAGGCCGCGCCGTACCGCGGGTCCTTCGCGATCGCCGCGTCGGCCATGGCCATGGCGCTGTCCAGCGCGCCGCGCTCGTAGTGGTGTTGCGCCTTGTCCAGATCGGCCTTGGCCAGCATGCGCGGGCCGGGCTGGGCCTGCATGGCGGGCATCAGCAGCGCGGCGATCAGGGTGGTGGCGGTCCTCATGGCACGATCGTCCGCAAAGAAAGCGCCGTTCAACCCATGCGCCGCATGATCACGCGCTCGGTCATCGTCCAGGCTTGCGGCGGTGCGTCGAACAGGGCCTTCACCACGGGCCATACCTCGCCGAAGGTCTCGCTGGTGCGGTAGGCCTCCAGGTCGGCGGCATCGCGCCAGATGCTGCGGGTGAAGAACACCCGCGGATCGTCCGCGTCCTGCAGAAGCTGCAATTCCAGGCAACCGGGAAAGGCGATGATCTTCACGCGCCAACCCTCGAACAGCTCGCGGAACCGTTCGACCTCGGTCCTCCGGAAGGTCATCTTCACCAGGCGGATGATCATGGGAATGGCAGATCGAAGATCGCGGATCGCCGAGGGCTGATCGCGGATGATGGCAGGCCGGGGCTGCTCCTCAACCCGTTTTTCTGGCCGCTTCCAGCAGGTCGATGCGCACGGGATCCTGCACGCGCAGGCCGAAGAGCCGCGCCGCCCCGCCGCCGGCGCCCTCCACGCCCTTGTTCACGGCGAGCTCCAGGAAGCCGCTGGCGCCGAACAGGGCCACGCGCTCCCCGGCGGGCACCTCGCCATAGCTCTGATGCACGGTGGTGATGTCGTTGGCGCTGCGGCTGAAGGCGATGCGGAAGGTCCGGTTGCGCACGGTGCCCTCGAACAGCTCGCGGCTGATGTTGGTGATCGCGTTTCCGTACGCGTCCACGTACATCACCGCGCCGCGGATGCCCTCCTTGTCCACCGCTGGGCGGAAACCCAGTTGCTCGCGCACGGAAGCCACCTTGCGTCCGATCACCTCGGGCGTGCCGCCGCGCGCCAGGTGGCAGGCCGCCTTCACGAACACGTTCTTGGTGGGAAAGGCCGCGTGGTCGTCGTCCAGCTTGATGGTGAGCTCGAAGGCCTCCTGCGGTCTGCCGTCGAACAGGAGGGAAAAGATCCCGTTGTCCGCGCCCACGAAGAAGTGCCCGTCGTGGCGCGCCACCAGGTGCGGCGTCTTCCCATCGGTCTCGGGGTTCACGCCGATCACGTGGATGGTGCCCGCCGGGAAGTCGCGGTAGCAGTTGCGCAGCACGAAGGCCGCCTGCGCGTTGTTGAATGGGGTGATGCCGTGGCTCACGTCCACGATCAAGGCCTCGGGAGCCTGGGTGAGGATGGCACCCTTCACCGCCGCGACGTAGTGGTCGCGCGTGCCCATGTCGGTGGTGAGGGTGATGATGGCGGGCACGGGAGGGATGCTGATCGGAGCGAACGAAGTAAGGCTTGGTCTACCTTCGGCCGGACGAACAAACAGCCCTCATGTACACCAGGGGCTGTTGAAAGTCCGGGAGGGATGCCGCCAGAAACCATGTGAAGGGAACGTGAGCGAACGCATCATCACCATCACCGGCGCCGAACCCGTGGAAGTGCTCGGCGCCAACGACCAGAACCTGCGGATCATCCGCGACCTCTTTCCCAAGCTCAACATCCTGGCGCGCGGTGAGACCGTGAAGGTGACCGGCTCCGACGCGGAAGTGGACGCTTTCGCCGAGCGGTTCGACGAGCTGGTGAAGCACGTGGAGCAATACCACGACCTGCCCCGCAAGGTGCTGGACGACATCATGGGCGGCGGCGCGCAGGCCGGGGCGCGGCCCGAGGAGGCCGACGTGCTGGTGTACGGCAACGCGGGCCTGCGCGTGAAGGCCCGGACCCCCGGGCAGCAGCGGCTGGTGGAGGCGATCAACACGCACGACATGGTCTTCGCCATCGGGCCGGCCGGCACGGGCAAGACCTACACCGCCGTCGCGCTCGCGGTGAAAGCCCTGCGCGAACGGAAGGTCCGGCGCATCATCCTCACGCGGCCGGCGGTGGAGGCGGGGGAGAACCTCGGCTTCCTGCCCGGCGACCTGCGCGAGAAGCTCGATCCCTACCTGCAGCCGCTCTACGACGCGCTCAAGGACATGATCCCCGCCTCGCGCCTGGCCGACCTGATCGAGGAGGGTTCCATCCA
>CAYMXP010000054.1:0-21742 GCA_964394425.1 uncultured Chryseobacterium sp.
CAATCCTCGGCGAAGTCGCCGACCGTAATGTGCTCGACCGAAGTGAGCCGCATCAGATCGAATTTGTCGCGGGCCTCGTTCACTTCATGGAGCCAGATCACGGTTTCCACGGCCTCGCGTTGGGCGAAATAGTAGCGGAAGGTCGTGGCGCTGCCGTCGGCGTTCTCGATCAGGTGCTCCTCCTCGAACCAATGCTTGAGCAGCGTGAGGGACGTGGGTGAAGCGCCATTGTATCCGTTCGCGCGCCACGCGAAGACCTCCTTCCGGATCCGCGCCACGAGCGGCGCGAGCAGCTTGCCGTAGGCCGTGTCGCGCAAGGCTTCATCGGCCGGGAACCAGCGGTGCTCGGGGATGAGCGGCTCGTATGGTGAGGTCGGGAAGGATGGATGCAGTGCCATGCAGACGAAGTAAACAAGAAGCCCCGGCATGGGCCGGGGCCTTCAAGGCTTGAACGATCATCCTTCACACCACCCCCTGATCCAGCATCGCATCGGCCACCTTCACGAAGCCGGCGATGTTGGCGCCCTTCACGTAGTTCACGTGCTTTCCCTCGGCGCCATGCTTCACGCAGGCGGCGTGGATGTTCTTCATGATCTCGTGCAGGCGCTGGTCCACCTCCTCGCGCGACCAGCTCAACCGGAGGCTGTTCTGGCTCATCTCCAGGCCACTGGTGGCCACGCCGCCGGCGTTGCTGGCCTTGCCCGGCGCGAAGGGGACCCTGGCCGCATGGAAAGCCTCGATGGCCTCCGGCGTGCTGGGCATGTTGGCGCCTTCGGCCACGTACTTCACGCCCTTCTTGATCAGGTCCTTCGCGTTCTTCCCGTCCAGCTCGTTCTGCGTGGCGCAGGGCAGGGCCACGTCGCACTTCTGCACCAGGTCCCACGAACGCGCGCCCTTCTTGTAGGTGACGCCCTTGAACTTCTTCGCGTACTCCTCGATGCGGCCGCGCTTCACGTTCTTCAGTTCCTGCAGGAAGGCGAGCTTTTCCGCCGAGATCCCCGCCGGATCGAAGATGCTGCCGTCGCTGTCGCTGGCGGTGACCACCTTCGCCCCCAGTTGCGTGGCCTTCTGGATGGCATACTGGGCCACGTTGCCGCTGCCGCTGATCGCCACGGTCCTGCCCTTGAAGCCGTCCTTGTTGCGGATCATCATCTCCTGCGCGAAGTACACGCAGCCGTAACCGGTGGCTTCGGGGCGGATCAAGGAACCGCCCCAGGTGATGCCCTTGCCGGTGAACACGCCGGTGAATTCGTTGCGCAGCTTCTTGTACTGGCCGAAGAGGAAGCCGATCTCGCGCGCGCCCACGCCGATGTCGCCGGCGGGCACGTCGGTGTCGGCGTCCACGTGGCGGGCCAGTTCGTTCATGAAGCTCTGGCAGAAGCGCATCACCTCGTTGTTGCTCCTGCCCTTGGGGTCGAAATCGCTGCCGCCCTTGCCGCCGCCCATGGGCAGGGTGGTGAGGCTGTTCTTGAACACCTGCTCGAAGCCCAGGAACTTGAGGATGCTGAGGTTCACGCTGGGGTGGAAGCGCAGGCCGCCCTTGTAAGGGCCGATGGCGCTGTTGAACTGTACGCGGTAGCCGCGGTTCACCTGGATGCCGCCCTTGTCGTCCACCCAGGGCACGCGGAACATGATCACGCGCTCCGGCTCGGCCATGCGCTCCAGCAGCATTTTACCCTGGTATTTCGGGTTCGCCTCGATGAAGGGGACCACCATCTCGGCCACTTCCTGCACGGCCTGGATGAACTCCGGCTCGTGCCCGTTGCGCTGCTTGATCGAGGCCATGAAGGCGTCCACCGCCTTGTTCGAATTCGCCATGGGGAGGGGTTCGTTTTTTTGAAAAGTGCCGCGAATGTAGACCGCGATCACGCACCGGCAAGCTGACGGGTGGCAGGCTCGTGGGCGGCTGCTAATTCAGGGCGTACACCTTGCCAGGCAGGCTGCGCACCACGCCGTTGAACTCCAGGTTCAGCAGGAGCGAAGCGGCCCTGCTCTGGGGCATGCGGCAGCGGTGGCAGAGTTCGTCGATGTCCAGTTTGCCGGTCTCTTTCAGGGCATCCACCAGTGTTTTCTCCTCGGGCGCCAGATCCACGAACAAGGCGGCCTGCTTCGGCGCCTTCTTCCGCTTCGGCTCCCAGCCCATGGCCTTGATCACATCGTCCGCGCCGGTGATCAACGCCGCGCGGTTGCGTTTGATCAGGTCGTTGCAACCCTCGCTGCGCGCATCACCCGGCCGGCCGGGAATGGCGAACACGTCGCGGTCGTAGCTGATGGCGATGTCGGCGGTGATCAGCGAGCCGCCCTTCATGCCGCTCTCCACCACGATCGTGCAGTCCGCCAGTCCGGCGATGATGCGGTTGCGCGCCGGGAAGTTACCGGGCGCGAAATCGCTGCCGCTGGGCAGCTCGGTGACCAGGGCGCCCGCTTCCAGCATCTGCCTGGCCGTCTCCCGGTGTTCGCCGGGGTAGAGCCGGTCGAGGCCGTGCGCCACGCAACCGATGGTGGGTGTTCCGTTCTTGAGCGCGGCGCGGTGCGCGGCGATGTCCACGCCATAGGCCAGGCCACTGACGATGGTGGCGCCGCATTCCTTGAGCCCATCCACCAGCTGCGCACAGATCTTCCGTCCGTGATCGGAGGGCTGGCGCGTACCCACGATGGCCACGCTCCGGCCGGGATCGAGTTGGCCCCCGCCCTGGGCGAAAAGCAGCACGGGCGCGTCCTCGCAATGGCGAAGCCTGCGCGGGTAATCCTCGTCGAGGTAGAAGAGCATCCGTACGCGATGCCTGCGCACCCAGGCGAGTTCCTCCTCCGCCTCGGCGAGCACCTTCCTGTTGGTGATCGACGCGATGAGCTTCGGACCGATGCCCGGCACCTTTTCCAGCGTACGCTTGATCTTCCGGTCGGTGAAGAGCGGATCCACGCCGCCGCAATAGGCCACCAGGTTGCGGGCGTTCACGGGGCCCACGCCGGCGAGCATGGAGAGCGCCAGGCGGTGGATCAGCTGCTGGTCGTCGGACATCAGGCCGGGCGCTACATTGCGCGGCACCCAGTGGCCAAGTAAGCGACTTTCCATGAGGCTTCCCGTGCTGCCCGCCCTCGCCCTGGCGACCGTGGCCCATGCGCAGGATGCCATCATCACCGGCACCATCACCGACGCGAAGAGCGGCGAGCGGCTGATCGGGGTGAACGTCACCTGGGCGCCGGGCAAAGGGGTGGCCACCGACGTGAACGGCGCCTACCGGCTGGTGCTGCCCGCCAGCGCCACGCGCATCACCTTCAGCTACGTGGGCTATGCCACGATCGAAAAAGACGTGCGGCCCGGGGCCGGCGTGCCGTTGATCGTGGACGCCCGGCTGGAACCCGCCAGCACCCAGTTGGAAACGGTGGTGGTGAGCGCCGGCAAGTTCGAGCAGCGCGTGGGCGAGGTGAGCCAGTCGCTCTCGGTGCTGCGGCCGGAACTGCTACGCGACAAGAACGTCACCAAGATCCCCGAGGCGCTCGACCAGGTGCCCGGCGTGGTGGTGATCGACGAGGACCCGCAGATCCGCGCGGGCAGCGGCTTCAGCTACGGCGCCGGCAGCCGCGTGATGCTGCTGGTGGACGACCTGCCGATCCTCAGCGGCGACATCGGCCGGGCGCAATGGGGCTTCCTGCCGATCGAGAACGTGGAACAGGTGGAGGTGATCAAGGGCGCTTCGTCGGTGCTGTACGGCAGCGCGGCGCTCACGGGTGTGATCAACGTGCGCACCGCCTACCCCCGCGCCGAACCCAGCACGCGGGTGAACGTGTTCGGCGGGGTGTACGACACGCCCGGCCACGAGCCGGCGAAATGGTGGGACCAGAACCCGCCGCTGTTCACCGGCGCCAACTTCTTCCATTCGCAGCAGTTCGGTCCACTCGACCTGGTGCTGGGCGGGAACGCCTTCGCCGACGCCGGCTACGTCGGTCCCGAGCCGCTGACCCCAGACAGCCTGGCCACCAGCGATCCGCTGCGCGTGGGGCCGGGCGGCTACGAGAACCGCGTGCGCGCCAACGTGGGCCTGCGCTGGCGCAACCGGAAGATGCGGATGAACTACGGGGTGAACGCCAACGTGATGAAGAGCCGCAGCACCAGCGTGTTCATCTGGGACGACACCGACCGCGGGCTCTACCGCCCCGAACCCGGCACCGTGACCCGCACGCTCGGAGCCCAGGCCTATGTCGACCCCTTCTTCCACTACTACAGCGCGCAGGGCACGCGGCACAGCCTGCGCACCCGGTTCTACCACCAGGAGTTCGACAACGACAACGACCAGTCCAACGCCAGCCAGTTCCTATACGGCGAATACCAGGTCCAGCAGCGCGCGAACCTCCTGGGCGAAAGCACGATCACCGCGGGGCTGATGGTCCAGCGTACGCTGAGCGATTCGGAACTGTACTCGGGGGATGCCCAGGGTACCGGACAGAACGACGCCACCAACGCCGCGGCCTACCTGCAGATCGACAAGAAGCTCTGGGAACGCCTCGCGCTGAGCGCCGGCCTGCGTTACGAGCGGTTCCAGGTGAACGATGAGGAGCAGAGCGAGCCGGTCTTCCGGGCGGGCGCGACCTACCGCGTGCTGAAGGCCACCTACCTGCGCGGCAGCTTCGGCCAGGGGTTCCGCTTCCCCACGATCGGCGAGCGCTTCATCTCCACCAGCGTCGGCCGGCTGCGGATCTACCCCAGCCCGGGCCTGCGGCCGGAGAAAAGCTGGGGAGCGGAGATCGGGGTCAAGCAGGGCTTCGCCGTGGGCGGATTCACCGGTTATCTGGATGTGGTCGCCTTCCAGCAGGAATTCTCCGACTACATCGAGTTCACTTTCGGGCAATGGGGCGCGCACACCCCCGAGAACCTTTTCGGCATTGGATTCACTTCGCTCAACACCGGCGGCGCGCGCGTCACCGGAGCGGAGACCGAGGTGGCCGCGCAAGGGCGGATCGGCGCCGTGGAACTGACGCTGCTGGCCGGATACACGCACACGACCCCCATCTCCACCACGCCCGACCAGATCTACGGCACACCGACCCCCGGTCCCGCCGAGGTCATCCCGCCATCCACATTCGCCAACACCAGCTACGACCCAACGGGCAACATCCTGAAGTTCCGCATCGAACGGATGTTCCGCGCCGACGCGCAGGCCCGGTACCATCGGATCATCCTCGGTGCGAGCGTGCGCTACAACAGCCACGTGCAGAACATCGACAAGGCCTTCGTGGACCTCGATGCCGGGCCGCCTTCACCCGACGTGCTATCCACCGGCATTGCCGGCTGGATGGAGACGCACGACACCGGTGACTGGATCCTGGACGCGCGCGCGGGGGTCCAGCTCAGCGATCAGGCGCGCGTGGTGATGATCGTGAACAACCTGACCAACGAGGTGTATGCGATCAGGCCCCTCTCGATCGAAGCCCCGCGCAGCATGCAGGTGCAGCTCTCGTGGAGCATGTAAGGCCCGTTCACTTGCGCATCCTCGGCATCATCCCCGCCCGCTTCGCCAGCACCCGCCTGCCGGGCAAGCCGCTGCTGGACATCGGCGGCCGCAGCATGGTGATGCGGGTGGTCGATCGGGCGCGCGGGTCAAAGTCGCTGTCCGATGTGGTGGTGGCCACCGACGACGAACGCATCCTGCGGCATGTCGCGGAGCACGGTGGAACGGCGGTGATGACCGGCGCGGACCACCCCAGCGGGACCGATCGCTGCCATGAAGCTTTGATGAAAAGCGGGCAGGACTTCGATGCGGTGGTGAACATCCAGGGCGATGAGCCCTTCATCGCGCCGGAGCAGATCGACGAGGTGTGTGTGTTGTTGAAGGATGCGGACGCGGGGATCGCCACGCTGGCGCAGGTGATCACCGACGATCGCGACATCGATGATCCCGGCGAGGCCAAGATCATCGTGAATGCGGAGATGAACGCGCTCTATTTCAGCCGCGCCCCCATCCCGCACCTGCACAAGCCGGCGTCCGGCCCGCGCCATGCGCAGGTGCGGTACTTGAAGCATGTGGGCCTGTACGCCTTCCGCGCCGAGGTGCTCGCGCGCATCGTGCGGTTGCCGCCTTCGCCCCTGGAGCGCGCCGAGGGTCTGGAGCAGTTGCGGTGGCTTGAAGCCGGCATCCGCGTGCGCGTGGGGCTCACGGCACATCCTTCCTTCTGTGTGGACACGCCGGAGGATCTGGAAGCCGCCCGGCGAAGGGCGGGGTCGTAGTTTCGTCGCGGATGAGCATGGAGCGGGAGATCCACCGGCTGCTGCACGAGGCGGATTGCGTGATCGTGCCGGGTTTCGGCGGCTTCCTCGCCCACCGCCGCGGCGCGGTGCTCGATCGCGAGCGGCGGTTGATCCATCCGCCGACCAAGGAGGTGAGCTTCAACCGGCGCCTCACGCGCAACGACGGCTTGCTGGCCGACCGGCTTGCCGCGCATGAGGGCATCGCGCACCGGCAGGCCCTGGGGGTCATCGACCGCACCGTGGCCGAGTGGCGGGAACGCATCGCGCGCGATGGACGGCTGGAACTGGCCTCGATCGGCGTGCTGTTCCGCGGTCCGGAGGGCGACCTGCAATTCGCCCCGGAGCCGGGTGCCCGCTACCTCAAGGACGCCTTCGGCCTGCCCGCGCTCGCCGCCGTGCCCGTGGAGCGCGCGGTGGTCCGTCCGATCCTTCCGGCCACGCCACCGCGGGAAACCGATCGCGCTCCCCTGCTCTGGACCGCGGCAGCCGTTGCGGCGGTGCTGTTCGCCAGCGGAACGTGGCTGGCCTACCGCAGCGGCATGATGGACGGAACACAGATGGGGTCCTTTTCATGGAGCACCGGACCCGCAGCATACGCACCACGCACGGTGCGGCCCGCGCCCATTCCCGATCCACCCGAGGCCCCCTGGTCGATCCCCCCGGAGGCGCATGGCGTTCGATCGATGCCCCTGGCCGGGAACGACGCACCGACGGTGAGCGTGGACCTGGGGCCCGCACCGCGGCCGCCGAACTCCACCGGCCCTGATGCGACGGCCACCCCGGCCGAACCGGACAAGACCGCCGTGGCCACCCGACCGACCTCGATCGGACGCTATCACGTGGTGGGCGGCTGCTTCAGCATCAAGCAGAACGCCGACAACTTCATCGCCCACCTGCGCGACAAAGGCTTCGAAGCCGGGCTCATCGACCACCATCATGGGTTGTATCGCGTGGCCTTCGGCAGCTATCCGGATCGCGCCATGGCCCTCGAAGCGCTCGCCGTCGTGCGCAAGGACGGGGGGGCGGATGCGTGGCTGCTGGTGAAATGATCCCGTGCCGCATGGCACCGCCACCCGGCCAACGCCGGCCAGGCGACCGCGGCGCGCATACATTTACCGCCCTTTTCGCGACCGCCTCCATGCATACGATCCGGTTGGGCGCCGTCACCCTCGATTTCCTGGAGGACGACATGGTCCATGCGCATTTCAAGGACGGGCACGTGGGGACCGTGGAGGACGTGAAGGAAATGTTCATCGCCATCCGCCTGGAGCGCAAGGGGCGCAAGGCTTTGTTGATGGTGAGCGTCGGAGAAGGATCCACGCTGAGCAACGAGGCCCGCGCCTATGCCTCCTCGGAGGAAAGCAATTCGGTGATCGCCGCCGATGCGATCATCGTCCGCGATTTCAGCCACCAGCTCACCGCGAACGTCTTCATACGCCACCATCGCCCCCACCGGCCCATCAAGTTGTTCCCCGATCTGGAATCCGCGAAAAAATGGCTCGGGACGCAACATCACCTGGTGACCATGCCATGATCCTTCGTCCGGCCTCCCTGCTCGTGTGTTCGATCAGCCTCGCCTCCGCGCAGGTGGTGGTGGAACCCGCCGTGCGCACCATCCGCGCCGGCAAAGCCGAGGTGACCTGCCTGGCGCTTTCACCCCAAGGCGACAAGCTGCTGGCCGGACTGGACCACGGCGCGGAACTCTTCGATCTGCAGAACGGCAGGAAGCTCTTCACCTTCCCCTTCAGCGAGGACGAGAGCAACGTGGTGTACCACTGCGCCTTCAACGACAACGGCGAGTACGTGGTGCTGATCGGCTACACCGGCAAGCGCCAGGTGTACGACGTGAAGACCGGCAGACAGGAAAAGGTGCTGGCCACCCAGAAATGGATCCCCGACCCGCGCGCGGTGAAGGCCATGGGGCTGGACCCGGCCAACAGCGCCTTCGACCGGTTCTACCAGCAAAGCATGGCCGGCAAGGACGGCATCCTCACCGCGCGCTCGCAGCAAGCCGGCCAGGTGGAATTCGTGGACGATGAAGGCACCGTGCTGCAGACCTTGAAGCTGGGCCCCGTGGAAGATCCGCACCACCGGGCGCCCTGCCTGTTCGCCGATGAGCAATTCATCACCGGCACCGAAGACGGGCGCGTGTTGTTCTTCACCCTCCCGCCCCGGTAGCCCGCAGGGCCCGCAACACCGACCGCACGTGCGCTCCCGCGCGCAACGGATCGCTGAACGCGCCCCGCACGATGCCCGCCCGGTCGATCACGTAGGTGACGCGAGCCGGAAGGGTGCCCAGGATCCTTCCGACCCGAAAGGCCCGGCGCACTTCGCCACCGGCATCGGTCAACAGGCTGAAAGGCAGTCCCCACCGGTCGATGGTGCGGCGGTGCGTGGAGATCGTGTCGCCGCTCACGCCCAGCACCACGGCGTCCAGCTCGCTGATCGCCGGATGAGCATCACGGAAGGCCCGCACTTCCATGGTGCATACCGGCGTGCCGTCCCTGGGATAGAAGAACAGCACCACGTGACCCCGGTCGCGGAACCCCGAGAGGCGGACCTGGTCGCCGTTCTGATCGGGCAGGCTGAAGTCGGGGGCCAGGTCGCCGGGACGGAGCATGCGCGTACGGTGTTCGCAATGTAGGCCGGGTACCTTCGCGCCCATCATGACGATGGATCCCCGACCCGCCCGCGAGAGCCTCGCCGAGAGCACGAACATCGTGCTGCCCAACGACACCAACACGCTGGGCAACCTGATGGGCGGCCAATTGTTGAAGTGGCTGGACATCACCTGCGCCATCAGCGCGCACCGCCATTGCAAGCGCCTGGTGGTGACCGTGGCGGTGAACCACGTGAGCTTCGACCGGCCGATCAAGCTGGGCGACTTCGTGACCATCCGCAGCCACGTGAGCCGGGCGTTCGGCACCAGCATGGAGGTGTGGAGCGATGTGTGGGTGGAAGACCAGCAGACCGGCGAGAAGATCCCCTGCAACAGCGCCATCTACACCTTCGTGGCGGTGGACAACACGGGCCATCCGATCAAGGTGCCGGAAGTGGTGCCGGAAAGCACCGAAGAGAAGAAACGCTACGACGGGGCCCTGCGCCGCCGCCAGCTGCGGCTGATCCTGGCCGGCAAGATGAAGCCGATGGAGGCGACGGAACTGAAGGCGTTGTTCGAGTGATCAACCGCCGCACCGACATCCGGCCGGTGGCGCCAGGATCCACATCAGCACCACCACACCGCCGAACACGGTGTACACCAGGGTGAAGAGCCAGGCGGGCAGGTCGTGATAAAGCACTGCGATCCGGCAAATCCGGGACTGAGTGACATCGACGCCGCATCCGTGGCGGCTCGTAGACGATACGAGCGTGGGGCAGATACCAGCACGTTGAAGACAGGGAAGATCATCGTGATGCCGGGTCAAGCCCGGCATGGCATTCTCTAATGGTATGGCTGGGATCCGCGTGACCGCGGATCCCAGCCATACCATCGTTTGTCATCTCGGCCTTGAGCCGGGGTCGCGAAGATGTCAGCCATGAGCTTGATCGGACAGCAGTGTCCTTCCATCGCTTTACCCCGGACCACATTGAGGCTTCGAATACCAAATACACGACCCACGCGTACGTCGCTCTACATCTCTTGACACAATCGAGAAGTCACTGGCGGCACACTGAACATGCGGGAATATTGACAGTTCCACTCACTATCGTTCATACACCCGTACATAGTCAACTTCCAGTACCGCCGGAAGATCAGGAACAGGTATTCCACCACCCATCGCCGTACTGAAGATATCCCTCTTCACTCCCAAGCTGATGATCACGGAAACTGCTGCATCCTGGGCCGGGAACGCTTGGTTCTGAATGTAGACCCCGCCAGGCACCAGGCACGAAGACACCGGGCGATTGAGCAGGTCGTACATGCGGCACGACCGCGCGATCAGGACGTCGTCGATGTAGAAATTGACAAACCAGCGATCCCAGTCAGCGCGAAAGACGTGGAAATCAGCGGACATCTCGCCTACGCGAAGCGTGGCTTCGTCGCTCGCATGCCGTCCACCCACGCCACTTTTCCATCGGTGCAACGCATGGTGGTATTGATCGGAATGTTCCCCAGTGATCTCCAAGATGTCGATCTCCGAGGGCATCGGATCACCGCCGAAAAGCCAGAATGCTGGCCATAAATGCTGCGCTGTGCTCAGTGGAACCTTCATGCGGCATTCGAACCGTCCCCGCGTGAATCGCATCCGCGAATGCAACATACCCGAGGTGTACATGGTCGTGGCACCATACCATGTGATGGGAATACCTTTTCGCGCGGTCAGCTTCACAATGCCAGAGCCGGTCATCTCCACGTTCTCGTCCACATTGATGCTCATGTCGTCCGGCCATCCAGGCGCCCTGCTCTCCAGGCAGTCGTCACCGTTCCAGCAATACGGATAGTATCGCAGCCATTTCGTGGTATCCAGGTCCGGACCATTGAATTCGTCCTCGAAAACTAGTTGCCAGGGACCGTTGTCGCAGAAATCCGCCGCATCAACGGCGATCACACGATGTGTCACCGGATCGGCGAGCACCTGGGCCAACATGCTGGAGTAGGGAACACACCAGGTCAACCAGTAGATGACCGCTCCCGAAAGACCGCATGAACGCGACCGTCGCCAAGGCCAGATCATCCACGTTGAAGGCAGGATGGCTCCCACGTGAATGCCGGTCAGGTTTCGAGCAATCTGCGTCAGATCATGTATCATGGGGCCCATCGTTCACTTGGGCTACCTGCCTGTTTTCCTGTTCCTTCGACCACACAATACCCGGATCAGTTTGAGATCTGCAAGTTACGTTGATCGCATCACCACCATCGGACTGGGAACATTGCTCCTGCTCTTTCCAGCCATCTACAATGGCTACCCCTTTGTTTACAATGATGATGCTACCTACCTCTCATCCGGTTTTGAACTGGAAACTCCCTTTGATCGCCCGATCACCTATGGGCTCTTCCTCAGGCTGGCCAGTCTCAACGGCTTTTCATTGTGGCCAGCGATCATGATCCAAGCATTGATCCTGAGCTGGCTTGTCCATATGATCACCTGCCGCTACTTCAAGGTCTCTGGAGTTGCGTTCATTGGGTTGATCGGCTTTTTGACCGCCTTCACTAGTGCCGGGTGGGTAGTCTCTCAACTCATGCCGGACATTTTCACCGCGATCTTGCTACTGTCGCTGGTCCTGCTGGCCTTGGATGCCGCGAAAGGCGCGCACCGTGTGGGCTTGTACATGGTGTTCTTTCTTGCGTGTTGCATGCATCTGTCGCATTTGACGTACGCCGGGGGTCTCCTCGTGCTGCTTCTTGCGGGTCATCGTATCGCTCGATCTCAAGGTCGCACCGGACTAAGAACCCGGCCGATCCTGATCATGTTGCTGTTGACCGGCTTGAGCATTCTCACCATGGGATCGGCATTGTCCAAGTCACGCTCCATCTTCTTCATGGGCGCCATGGTCGAGCATGGCATTCTGAAAGCCTACCTCGACGCCCATTGCCCCGGAGATCTCGCGCTGTGTTCGCTCAAGGATTCCCTGCCCCATCGTGCCTATGACTTCGTCTGGGGACCGCAGAGCCCGGTGGAACGCCTAGGCGGCTGGAAGGTGGTGCAGCCCGAGTTCTCGCGGGTGATCAAAGAGACCCTCACGGAGCCGAAATATCTCTCTCTTCACGTCAAGGGAGCCGCCACGGGGACGGTCCAACAACTCCAGCGCTTCAGGATCGGCGATGGTTGGGGCGCCTTCCGATCTTCCACTCCGCTCGCCGAACGCCTGGCACGATATGTTCCAGGTGATGCCAGTGCCTTCGCCTCGAGCCGCCAGAATATCGGCCGACTGGCTGCGATAGGCCGTTGGCACATTCCCCATACCATCGTCGTCGTGATCTCGTTATTCGGGGTCATCGCATGGCTCCTTTTTGGTCGATCCGATCCAATGCAAAGGACCGTTGTCGCCATCGTTGCAATGGGCATATTCCTCAACGCCATGGTATGCGGCACGTTCGCAAATGCCATCGACAGGCTTGGCGCAAAGATGATCTGGCTTCTGCCGGCGATCATGGGCGCCAGCCTGCTCAGTCTGCTCATTGGGCGCGCGAACTCGCGGTCCACTCCAACTTGACCGCATCGGGACCAGCCCGTCGGCCCAGCGTAGCCCGATCAGCCAGCGACGCGATGCGCGACCTGGGCACGAAGTGGGTCGTCAGCGAAAAATGACCGCGTTGCATTGCCACCCACTTCCAATATTCGGTCTCCTGCGGATCTTCCACGCCTGCGGCCTATTGACCACACGAACATGAGGCCGAGAACCACGAAGGCGATGAAGACGAAGTGAACGATCAGGACAAGGTCGGCGAGGAAGTGCTCCATGATCAACGCACCTGTTCCGCGATCCAGGCCAGATCCTGCTTTTCCATGCAATGGAAATGTCCGCGCGGGCATTGGTCGAAGCCCAGCTTGGAACAGGGACGACAGTCCAGGCCCTTGACCTGGGCGATGTGCGCCCGCTCGGGATGCAGGGGCATGTACGGATACATGCCGAACTCAGGGATGGTGTTCCCCCAGATGCTCACCACGTTCTTCTGGAAAGCCGCCGCCACGTGCATGGCCCCGCTGTCGTGCGCGATCACGCCGAGCGCCTGCCTGATCAGCGAGGCACTGCCCAGCAGGTCATGCTTCCCGGTCGCGTCGAAAACGCGCGCGCCCACCTCGGTGGTGATGTGTGCGGCGACCGCCCGGTCGTCCGGCCCGCCGATGAGCACGATCGGCCCCCGGACCGAGCGCGCGAGCTCGATCAGACGGTGCGGTGGCAGCCGCTTGGTGTGATGCAACGCTCCGATGGCCAGCGCCGTGTAGCCTGCCCGATGGCTTTCGGGCAGCGCCGTGAGATCCACTTCCTTCTCCGGGGGGATGCGCAGCTCCAGGCCCAGGCCATCGTTCTTCACGCCCAGGTGCTCCACGGTGCTCATGTAGCGGTCCACGATGTGCATGCGCGGCAGGCGGTCGCGTTTGAAGTTCACCATCAACCACTTCTCCACGTTCAGCTTGGGGAAGCTCCTCGCCGGCACGCCCAGTGCCCGCTTCACCCTCCAGGTGCGCAGGTTGTGATGCAGGTCAACGATCAGGTCGAAGCGCTCGTGCTTCAGCGCATGGATCACCTCGTTCACCTCGTCCTCGATCGCATGCAGCCGGTGGATGTGCGGGGAATGTTCCACCAGCGCACGGAAGGCCCGTTTGGTGAGGAAATGCACCTCCGCGTCCTTCACCTGCCGCTTCAGGCAGCGCACCACCGGCGAGGTGAGCAGGATGTCGCCGATGGAGGAAAAGCGGATGACCAGGACCTTCACGGCGGCAAAAGTGCTCAAAGGCCGCGGCTATTTTCGCCGCGATGTTCATCGACACCCACGCCCACCTTTACCACAAGCAGTTCGACGGCGACCGCCGCGACATGCTGCACCGCGCGGTGGAGGCCGGCGTGGGCAAGCTGTACCTGCCCAACATCGACCTGGAGAGCGTGGCGCCCATGGATGCGCTGGCCGATGAATGGCCGGACCTGTGCCGGCCGATGATGGGCCTGCATCCCTCGCACGTGGGCGAGGATCCCGCCAGGGACCTCGCGGAGGTGGAGCGCCTGCTGGCCACGGGCCGCTATTGGGCGGTGGGCGAGATCGGGATCGATCTGCACTGGGACGGGACCTGGCTGAAGCAGCAGCAGGAAGCCTTCCGCACGCAGGTGCGCTGGGCGAAACAGCTCGCGCTGCCCGTGGCGATCCATTGCCGCGAGTCGTTCGAGGAAGTGATGGCGATCGTGGAGCAGGAGAACGACGCCACGCTCGGCGGGATCTTCCACTGCTTCACCGGCACGCCGGAGCAGGCGCGGCGCGTGATCGCGCTTGGCGGCTTTTTCCTGGGCATCGGCGGGGTGATCACCTTCGCCAAAAGCGGGCTGGCGCCCACCATGGCCGACGTGGGGCTGGATGCCTGCGTGCTGGAGACCGATTCCCCCTACCTCGCGCCGGTGCCGCATCGGGGTAAGCGCAACGAGAGCGGCTACCTCCCGCTGGTGGCCGCCGCGCTCGCCGCCGCGACCGGTCGCACCGTGGAGGACGTGGCCCGGGTGACCACCGCGAACGCCCAAGCCCTGTTCGGTCCATGAGCCGGGGCGTGCTGTTGATCTACACCGGCGGCACCATCGGCATGGTGGCCGATCCGCGCAGCGGCGGGTTGAAGCCCATGGACCTGGGCCATCTGGAGGAGCACGTGCCCGAACTGGCGCGGTTGAGCGTCTCGCTCGGCACGGTCGCCTTCGGGACGCCCAAGGACAGCAGCGACATGCGGCCGGCCGATCACCTCCGCATCGCGCGCATCATCGGGGAACATTACGATCGCTTCGACGGCTTCGTGGTGCTGCATGGCAGCGACACGATGGCCTACACCGCCAGCGCATTGAGCTTCCTGCTCGAAGGGCTCAACAAGCCGGTGATCCTCACCGGATCGCAACTTCCGATCGGCACCCTGCGCACCGATGGCCGCGAGAACCTGCTGACCGCGATCGAGATCGCCGCGGAGGCCGTGGATGGCCGCGCGATGGTCCCGGAGGTGGCGGTGTACTTCGAGTACCGCCTCTACCGCGGCAACCGCACGGTGAAGGTGCATGCCGAGCGCTTCGAGGCCTTCCGCTCGCCGAACTGGCCGGTGCTGGCCGAGGCGGGCACGCGGATCCGGTACGACCATCGCGCGATCCTGCCGCCGCGATCCGGTCCGTTGACCGTGCATGACCGGCTGGACGATCGCGTGGGCGTGATCCGTCTGTTTCCCGGCATCGGTGGTGCGTGGGTGCGGCACGCGCTCTCCACCCCCGGCCTGAAAGCGGCCGTGCTCACCACCTTCGGCAGCGGCAACGGCCCGGCCGATCCGGAGTTCCTGGCCGCGTTGCGCGAAGCCCGCGACCGGGGCATCGCGCTGGTGAACGTGACGCAATGCGTGGGCGGGCGCGTGGAGCAGGGCCGCTACGCCACCAGCCACGCCTTCCCGGAGATGGGCGTGATCGGCGGGGAGGATCTCACGGTGGAAGCGGCGATCACCAAGCTCATGTACCTGCTGGGCCGGGGGATCGGACCGGATGAACTCAAGGATCGCTTCGTCACACCCCTCTGCGGCGAATTGACGAACGCATGAAGCGGGAGGTCAGGCTCAACGCATCGGCGGAGAGAGAGGGATTCGAACCCCCGATGCCCTTTCGAGCATACGCGCTTTCCAGGCGCGTGCCTTCAGCCACTCGGCCATCTCTCCGGAAGGGCCGGCGAAAGTAAGTAAGACCACCTGCCTCGGAAGGCCGGACCGGGTCGGCGGAGAACGATCAGGTGGCGGTGCCCCCCGCCGAACGTTCCCGCCTCACCTCCCTCCAACGCAGGTACGCCCAACCCAGCGCGCAGCCGATCGTATTGGCGATGAAGTCCCCGATGTCCGCGGTGCGATCGCGCAGCAGGCTGCCCTGCATGATCTCCAACGCGCCACCGTAGGGGATCGCGAAGAGCATGGCGATAAGGACCGGTTTGGCGCCGGCTTCGATCGAGGGGAATTTCCGCAGGCCGCGCACGGACAGCACCACCAGCACGGCGAACATCAGCGCATGCACCAGCTTGTCCACATTGAGCAGGTCGGCCCAGCTCCATTGGGGCAGGTCGCTGCCCGGGATCAGGCAGAGCACCAGAATGAGCAGCGCCCAGAGCAGCGCCCAGCGCAACGATCGAAGCGCGGTCACCCCACCAGGGCCTTGTACTGCTCGGCCGAGAGCAGGTGCTCCAGTTCGCCCTTGTCCATGATCCGGACCTTCACCATCCACCCCTCCCCGTAGGGATCGCTGTTCACCAGGGCGGCGTTGGTGGCCAGGGCGGGGTTCGCTTCCAGCACCGTGCAGGTGACGGGCATGAAGAGGTCGCTCACCGTCTTCACGGCGTCCACCGTGCCGAAGACCGCATCGCGCTTCACCTCCCGGCCCACGGTGGTGATGTCCACGAACACCATGTCGCCCAGCTGGCTCTGGGCATGGTCGGTGATGCCCACGACGGCTTCATCGCCTTCGATGCGGATCCACTCGTGTTCCTTGGTGTACTTGAGGTCGGCGGGGATGTTCATGGGCGCGTTGGAATGGTGCGGGAACGGAACGATGTGGATCGCGAAGGAATGAAAACGCCGCGTTCGCCGCTCACGCTCCCGACGCTTTCCAGCCGGGCGGATGGGAGCGCCCACGGCCATCCTTCCGGACTTCCGCTCACTGCGTGAGCGTGAACCGCAGGCTGATGCCCGCGTTGGTGTTGGCGCTGGGGAAGCTGGTGGAGATCACCGGCTTGTTGATCACGCGGTCGTAGAAGGCGCGCACGTTGAGGCGCTGGTTGATCACGTAGTCGGCCGAGGTCTTGATGGAGATGATGTCCTGCCCGGCGGTCACCTGGTTCTGCTGCTCGGGCATCTTGCGGATCACCGTGTTGTTGCGGCGCAGGCTCAGGTCCACGCGCAGGTTCAGGTCGCTCTTGGGGGCCGCACCGCCGATGGCGAAGGGGAACTTGACGTTCTTGAAGCGGTACCCGGTGCCCACCACGTATTCCACGCCGCGCACCTCGGTCACCTGGTAGTTGCTCAGGCTGAGGCTCAGGCTGCGGTCGCGGTTGTACTCGAACTTGGCCAGCAGGCTGTTCTGCAGGGTGGCGTCGAAGTTGATCAGCGGCCGCATGGCCTCGGTGATGGTGACCACCGTGATCTGGCGCGCGGGGATGAAGTTGCTCGCCGCGTCCACCAGCGAGCTGTCGGGGTCGTAGAGCAGGTTGGTCTGGTAACTGCCCAGGTTGAAGTTGCTGCGGTAGCTGTGGTTCACCGTGAAGGTGCGGAACAGCTTCTTGAACAGGGTGAGCTTGGTGAGGCCGTCGTAGGTCAGGTCCCAGTTGGGCATGGGCAGGACCTTGAAGGGGTTCAGTTCCACCTTCTCCGCGCTCTTGCCGGTGTAGGCCGCATAGAAGGAGGGGATCACCACATCCTGGCTGGTGGGGCCGTACCCGTACCAATAGAGGCTGTCGGCGGGCAGGTAGGAGTTGGGGTTGCCCGTGCCCAGGCGGCCGCTGATGACCTCGCGGTTGGCGAGCAGCTGCTCGAACACCGGGTTGGTGAACAGATCGGGATCGTCCGTGGAGAAGGCCGTCCCCCAGGTGATGGTGCTCACGCTGAAGCTGCCGAACTCCTGGGGGCTGTCGTTCACGTACCTGTCGAGCGAATCGTTCCAGCGGAAGAAGCTGCTGTGGTTCTCGCTGATGGTGCGGTTGGCCAGCAGTTCGATGCGCATGCTCTTGAAGGGTTCGATGGTCAGTCGGCCGTTGATCGTCTCGGTGCGGGTGTTGGTGTAGGGGGTGAAGATGCTGGGGGTATGCACCAGCCAGTCCTGCTGGGCGCTGTAGGTGGCGAAGTCGCGCGTGAGGTCGCCGCTGAAGTCGTGGTTCTGCTGGCCCAGCACGAAGCCCCATCCGGGCGCGTCGAAACCGGGCGACATGCCCAGGATGTTGGTGGACTGGTTGTAACCGGGCAGCAGGATCCCGCTGTTCTGGCTGTAGGTGATCGTGCCGTTGCGGACCGACATCAGCACCCGGAGGAAGCCGGCCAGGGGGTCGATCTTCTTTTCATCCGCGGGGGCTTTGCCCTTCCCCTTCTCCTCCTCCCCTTCGGCCGGCTTGTCCTTGTCGGTCTTCCTCCCGGGGGTGGTCTTGGAACCCTTGGCCTTGTCGTTGATCTTTTTGAGGTACTTGATCTTGTTGTACAGGTTCACGAAGTTCACCTGGCCGTTGATGGAGATGTTCTGGCTGTTCTGCACCACGTGGCCCAGGGTGTCCTGGGTGAGCGGCGCGCGGTCCCACTGGTAGCCGGCGCCATAGCTCACGTTGGAGGTGATCCAGTCGGTGAGCGGCAGCTTGTCCAGCGGAAGGGTGTAGGTGAGGTTCACGGTGTGGTCGTAGCCGGTCACCTCGCCCCAGTCCTGGATGCTGGTGAGCACGCTGTCCTTCCAGATCTCGTAGTCGTCGCCCGACTTGGGATCCACGCGGCCGGGCGGTTCGCCGATGAAGGCGTTGTTGTTGGCGTTGAAGTCCAGCTTCAGGCTCTTGGTGATCTCGTAGCGGAAGCCGTAGCTGCTGTTCCAGTTGAAGGTCTTGTTGTAGGTGGGCTGCGGCGGCAGGGTCTCGATGTCGGGGTTGGGCCGGATCAGGCGTTCGCCGTAGCTGCGGTCCACGGCGGTGCGCAGGGTCACCTGCTTGAGGCCGGCGTTGAAGTTGAAGTCCTTGATCAGCTTCAACCATTTGCTCTTGCTCACGAAGCCCACCTTGTCGAAGGGCTTGATGTTCTTCGGCTTGGGCGAGTGCTGGTAGGCCAGCGAGCCGCGGTAGGTGGTCTCGTTGTCGTACTGGGTGTTGATGTCGTGGAATTCCTCGTCGCTGTAGGCGTAGCTCAGCGTGAGGTTCTCCACGTCCCAGGGATGTTCCTTGGCGGGCTTGCCGCCTTCCTTCCCCCCGCCTCCTCCGCCGGTGCGTTCCTTGCGCACGTTGGTGAAGTTGATGCTGCGCCTGCGCAGGTAGGTGCGCGACTGCTTGAGCCGCTCCTTGCGCTCCTCGGCGGTGAGGTTGCGCGTGGCGTCGTCCCATTCGATGTCGGGATTGAGCGGGTCGTACTGCGGGTTGCTGATCTGCTCGCTGTAGCCGATGAACATGGGGATCTTCACCCCGCTCTCTTCAGGCAGGAACTTGCCCATCTCCAGGTTGGCCGCCACGTCGATGCCGTACTTGGTCTCGCGCTGGCGCTCGCTCACCTTGCTTTCGATCTGGCCCCAGCCGGGGGTGCTGTAGTTGCCCGCCACGCTCAGGCTGCCCAGGTCGGCCAGGGTGGTGTTCAGGCGCGCCAGGGCCGCCCAGCCGCCGCGCTGGTCGAAGTCGGTGAGGCGCAGCTCGTTCACCCACACCTCCACGCACTGGTTCTGCGCGTCGTCCACCTTCCAGGGGTTGGCTTCCGCGCCGTCCTTCTTGGGGTTGCGGATGCCGATCATGATGGTCTTCATCTGGCTGAGGTTGGGGTTGCCCTTCACCCAGATGCGGCGGTCGTTGTCGAACTGCTGGTAGCGCACGTTCACCGGCCAGCCCGCCTGGTCGCGGTCGATCTTGGCGTCGTTGAGCCGCGCGAACTCGATGATCATGTTGTTGGCCTCGGGCCACACGTTGTACGGATCGCTGTTGTTGAACTCCGAGGGCACCACGGGGATCTCGTACTCGTAGTAGTTCTGGTCGAAGTCGTTGCCCAGGCGGATGAACACGCTCACGTCGCCGAACTCCAGGGGATCGGCCGCGTCCGCCCCTTCGGCGTGGACGTACATGCGCAGCTTCTTGTAGCTGCGGATGTCGAACTCCACGTTGCGGAAGCTGGCGCGCGCGTCGCCGTCGCGCAGGTTGCAGGTGTAGAGCTGGAGGGATTGCTCGTTGAGGCTGCGCAGGTTGGTGCTGGCCACGTCGATCTCCTGGTCGATGCCCGGGGGCAGCACGTAGGGGATCGGCGTGCGGTTGCCGTTCTCCTCGATGTTCACCGCGGCGGTCTCGTACACGGTCTGCAGCGGATCGCCGCCGATCACATCGCCGGGGGTCTCCAGGCTGAAGTTGTACTTGCGCCATTCGCCGCGCACGAACTCCAGGCGCGCGAAGCGCAGCACCACCGGTTCGGTCCAGCCCTTCATGAACATGCGCATGAAGCGGATCGAGCGGAAATCCTGGATGCCGTTCACCGTGCGCTCCGGTTCGCGGATGGGCACCTTGAACTGGTACCAGTACACCTGCTTGGGGCCGTTGGGGGTGTTGGCCGTGGCCAGGATCCGGTCGGTGATGTAGTTCTGGCCCACCACCATGTTCTCCGGGCGCAGGTTCACCTTGTACTGGAAGTAGCTCTCCGTCTCGCTGAGGTTCTGGTCCTGGTTGATGTCTTCGGTGGTGGGCAGGGTGGTGGCCTGCGTGGGATAATCCTCGGGGGAATCCTCGTCGGTGATGGAGTTGCCCTCCAGGCCGTTGAAGAGCTTGTAACGCTGCAGGATGTCGTAGTTCAGCGCGTCGTAGTCGCTGCCGCGGTAGAAGTGGTAGTTGTCGGTGGCGGGATCGGCGTTGATGGCGTCGAAGGCCGCCGGGGTCACCACCCCCGCGACGTCGGTGAGGTAGGTCCCGTAGGGTCCGAAGTTGTGCTCGTTGCGGCCCTCCAGGTCGGTCTGGAAGTCGGCCAGGCCGTCCATGCCCACGTCCTGGTAGCGGTAGCTGTTGTCGTCGGTGATGGCGAAGGCGTTCACCACGCTCTGGGTGGTGGGCACCACGCCGGCGTCGGTCTCGGCGGTGGTGGCGGCGGCGTCGTTGAGGTTCTTGGGCAGGCCGTTCTCGAAGGCTTTGCGGCTGTCGCGCAGCAGATCCTCGCTCAGGTTGCCCAGGTCGATGTACAGGTCGCCGCCATTGAGGTTCTCGCTGTCCTCGTTGCTGCCGTTCACGGCCAGGTCGCTGAAGGGGTCCATCACCCAGAACTGGATCACCTCGATGTTGCTGGTCTCGAAGTCGGTGGTGGTGATGCGGCGTGTCATGCCGCCCCAGTTCTCCGAGGGCAGGGCGAAGGTGCCGTCGGGGTTCACCTCCGCCGGGTCCGCGTTGAAGTTGTAAGGCCCGCGCTCCGAGGGATAGTAGGACACGTCGAGCACCGGGATGTTGGCGGGGGTGCCGGCGGGCAACTGGCGGTTGGGGAAGACCTCCTGCTCGAGCACCTCGCGCTGCAGGTTGTCGCTCTGGATGTCGTTGTTGATGTTGGGCGGGGTCAGGTTGTTGTCGCGGAAGAAGAGCGGGTCGATCACGTACCAGCTCATCATGGCGCGGCGCGCGTTGGTGGAGAGGCCGAAGTCGTCGCCCTCTTCGAACAGGTCGGGCTGGCCCATGGGCGTGGCGGCATGGAACCACTGGCTCTGGGTGCGCAGGTCGATGGTGCTCACGCTGCCCTCGAAGTCGTCGATGTAGCTGGTGCCGGCCTCGCCGATGGCCTTGCTGTGGCCGGGGATCAGGTAGGCGGCCTCGGCGCTGGCCGTCACCTGGCTCACCTCCTTGCTGGAGAAGAAGGGCAGCTTGTCCACCAGGTCGGTGATGTAGTTGCTCTCGCCGCGCCAGTTGCCATCGATGCCCAGGATGGTGTTGCTGATGGGTTCGTCGCCCACGTTCACCTTCTGGGTGAGCGGCCGCTCGTAGAGGTTCATCACCGTGCCGCCCAGCACGAAGTCCTTGTTGATGCGGTAGTCGAAGCGCGCGCCGGCCAGCGTCTTGGTCTGGATGCTGAACAGCGTGTTGCTCTCCAGGCTGATGTTGATCGGCGTGCCGCTCTCGAGGATGCCCTGGTTGAGGATGCGCACGCGGCCCAGGTTGTAGTC
>CAYMXP010000055.1:0-21608 GCA_964394425.1 uncultured Chryseobacterium sp.
CCAGCACAACCGATCATCGTTCCACCACCAGGCGGGCCCACCGCCCATCGATCCAGGGATACCGGTCGCGCAGGTGCTGAACAGCGTGTCGGAGACGACCGCCAGCGTATCCCCGTCCAGGATCGAGAAGGTGCGCAGTTCGATCATTCCGGTCCCTGGCGGCAGTGCGGTATCGATCAACGCCGTGTTCCAGCAGCCCACCATGAGCCACACCCCCGAAACGTCGTAGTACAGGTCGATGTGCGCGGTATCCCCACCGGCCTCCACGGTGAAACCCGACAGGTCGGGGCAGTTCAGTTGAAAGCCGAAGGGGAAGAACACCGTGACCTGCGCGGTGAGCGGCTGGCAGGGTGGCGAGAGGACCTGCAGACCGGTCAATTCCTGCGCGTAAGCGGCCAGGATGAAGCCTGAGGAGACCAAGAGGGTGCAGGGACGATGGGTGCGCATTCCTGTAAAGTTCCGTTCAACAGACGTGGACCAGTGCCCCGCCGCTGCTTCGCCACCCAGGAATGAACCACGATGCGGCGGCTTGCACGCTTTGCCCGGCCCGAGGGTGTGCTCCACGCCCCGGATAACTTTGGGCCGATGGCCGGGATCATCAACAAGGTCGCCTCGAGCGGCATCGTGACCCTTGACCTGGAGGAGCTTTTTCCACGGGGCGAGCGCGTGGTCTTCGACCTGAAGCCGCTGCTGTGGCAGGAAGTGGCGCTGAAGGAGGATGACCTGCGCGCCTACTGCGGATCCCACGACTGGTCGCAGTACAAGGACAAGCTCGTTTCGGTGCATTGTTCGGCGGATGCGATCATTCCCACCTGGGCCTACATGCTGGTGGCCACGCACCTTCAGCCCCATGCGGCCTTCGTCACCCAGGGTGATGCCGGGCAACTTGAGCGCGCGGTGTTCACGCGCTTCGTTCAGCAGCTGGCCGTTGAGAAGTACCGCAATGCCCGCGTGGTGGTGAAGGGCTGCGGCAGGATGCCCGTGCCGCTGAACGCCTACGTGGAATTGACCGCGAAACTGCTGCCCGTGGTGAAGAGCCTGATGTTCGGTGAGCCATGCAGCACGGTGCCGCTGTACAAGGCATCGAAAGACCTTCGAGATCCCGGGTCAAACCCTGGATGACGGAGCGGTACTTTCGGTGCGATGCGCCAGGTCCTCATCCTGCTGGCAATGCTGGTGGGCCGGTTGTCGGTCGCCCAGGTCGATAGTGCGAACATCCCCTTCAGCGAGAACGGATGGCAGCTTTCGCCCCACGGCACCATCCGCATCCTCGTGCTCTATGCCGAAGTGCTGTACGACCGTCATCCGGAGAAGGACCCGCAGCCGGATGGGTCGGACCAATGGCCGAAAGGCAGGCTTCCGAAATGGAAGGACAATGTGTTCGACCCATTCCCTCTGCCCGAGCCCAAGGCGATGGTCTCGCGCTATTACCACGACGTATCGCTGGGGAACTTCGTCGTGCTGGGCGACCATGTGGATGCGATGCTCACCATCCGGGAGAGCGACCATCAGAACCTGACCAACCTGAGCGGCGCCGCCATCGCCGAGGCCAACAAACTGGGCGTGCTCAAGACGGCGCACGGCCTTTCCGTCGCCGACTTCGACCTGTGGAAGGATGGCGGCAAGGCGGGCCTGCCGAAAGCCGCGGGACCGGACACGCCCCACAGCTACGACCACGTGATGACCATCCTGCGCAACAGCTGGCTCACCCACGGCCAGGGCAGCACCGATCCCGGCAGCAGCGGAAACTTGTATGGCATCTCCAGCGACACGCAGTCGCGTTTCGGCGGCATGAACGCGCTGCCCTTCGAGATCCTCAAGCACGAGTTCAACCACCTGCTGCTGGGCGGCAACAACTTCCACAGCGGCGGCGGCAACGCCTCGCAGTTCGAGAGCTACTTCATTCCGCTCCAGGGCGGATGGAGCCTGATGGGCGCGGCCAGCAGCAGCCTGCTCACGTGCAGCGCCTGGGACCGCGACCGCCTGGGCTGGCGGGCCGATGATGCACGCTTCCGGATCAACGTGCGCGACCTGGGCGGGACCGTGGTGAGCGGCGACCTCGATCCCGCCGTCGGCGACACCGGACTGTTCGTTCTGCGCGACTTCGTGAACACGGGCGATGCCCTGCGCATCCGCATGCCGCATCTGGCCGATGACGAGTTCCCGCAATGGATCTGGCTGGAGAACCACCAGACGCAGGCGCGCAACGGCTCGCCCACCGACCGCTTCCACTACGAGGAGATCCCGTGCGTGCGCAAAGCGGTGCCCGGCCTGTACGCGATGCTGCAGGTGGACCGTGACCAGAAGCGGGGCAAGGACATCTATGGCGGGAGGGCCGACTACCTGCGCGCCATCCCGGCCGGCGGGAACTTCGACTTCAGGCTGCGCGGCGATACGATCACCTTCCAATGCCTGTGGCCCGGCCCCACGCAGCCGCTCATCGCCGATGACCGGTGGGCCAACCCGTTGAGCGGAGCGCACGAACTGGAGATCCCCGTGTTCGACACCAACGGCGACGGCAAGGTGTCGCGTTCCAAGGAGGGCGTGCTGCCACGCGTGATGATCCGCAACGGCGTGTACATGGACGAGGGGATGTTCTTCGGACATGCCGCGCAGGCCTTCACGCCGGCGGGCAATGGCAGGCTGGGCATGGGCACCAACCCCGCGCTGGCGAACATGATGACGCTGGTGAGCACCCCCGGGCGCGACATGCTCAAGGGCGCGAAGCCGAACGTGCGGGCGGTGCATCTGGCCGGGCTCAGCGTCACGCTCCTGGAGCAACGCGCCGATGGCTCGCTGCTGGTCCGTGTGAGCAACAACGACACGCGGATCACGCGTGACGTGCGGTGGTGCGCGGACAGCATCGTGGTGCATGCCGTACACGGCCATCGGGGCCATTCGCTCTTCCTTGATCCCCGCGTGCGGATCACGGTCGACCGCTCCCTCACCCCCACCCACCTTGACCGCCAGACCACCATCAAGGGGACCGACTATTTCAGCGGACCGACGCGGCTGACGCTGGCCGCCGGAGCGAGCGCCCACCTTGCCGGCAAGGCTCGCATCGAATTGAAGAACGCCTCCGAGTTGCACCTGATGAACGGGAGCCGCATCTCGCTCGATCCGGGGGCGCTCATCGCGGCGGATGCCACCTCGCGCGTGGTGCTGCATGGCGATGCGCGCATCGATGCATCGGTGCGGCAGCTGAAAAAGCTCCGGAAGAAGGGCAGGTTGGTGAGCGCGCCATGACCCGGCCATCGTTCGCATGGTCGAAGGCGGTCATCGCCGCCGCGTGCTGCGCCACCATCGCATGGTCCATCGCGTGGCGCTACGTGGGCGACGATGGCCAGGCGTGGCGCTCGGCGATCAACAGCGACGGGGTCGGATACCATGCCTACCTCACCGGGATCTTCATCGACGGCGGACTGAGGCAGGTGCGTACCGAACCGTACCACTTCACCGGGGAAGGCGATGCGCGTGTGCTGAAGTACTTCGCCGGCACGGCGCTGCTGCAGGCTCCGTTCTTTCTGCCGGCCCATGCCGCCGCATGGATCGCGGCGGCGCCCATGGATGGCCGCTCGTTGCCCTACCAGATCGCCGCGGGCATCGGCGCGCTGTTCTACCTGGGCTTCGGCCTGTGGTGCGTTCGCGAGCTGCTGCTGTCGTTGGGCGTGAGCGAAGCGCGGACAGCGCTCACGCTCGCGATCATCGCCTTCGGGACCGGGTTGATCTATTCCGCCGTGATGACCCCGGCCATGTCGCACGTGTCTTCCTTCGCCATGGTGGCCTGGGCGCTCACCGAAGCGCGATCGGCCTGGCTGCGGCCGCAAGGGAGGATCCTGGCCCGCACCGCTCTCGCGCTTGGCCTCGTCGGTCTCGTTCGCCCCACCAACCTGCTGGTGATCCTCGCCCTTCCGATCGTCGCGGTCGGGACGGAACGTTCGTTCGTCGCCTGGGTGCGATCGTCCGGCTTGCGGCGTTGGGCCCTGGCCCTGGCCGTGTTCGCGGCGGTGCTCGGCATCCAGCCGCTGCTGTGGTACCTGCAGAGCGGACATGCGATCGTCGCACCTTACTCCGGGGAGGGCTTCCTATGGAACAGGCCCATGGTGTTCTCCAGCCTGTTCGGCGCGCGCAAGGGACTGTTCTTTTACTGGCCGCTGCTGCTGGTGGCCGTGCCCGGCATCGCGCTGATCCTGCTCCGGTCGCGTTCCATTGGGATCTTTCTGATGGCCTGGTTCGCGGCCTTTACGTACGTCACCAGCTGCTGGTGGATCTGGTACTACGGCCATTCCTATGGGATGCGGCCCTACCTCGATGTGCTCGCCGTGCTCGCGGTGCCCATCGCATTCACCGTGCGGGCGATCCCCGCCACCGCGCTCCGCTGGGCCGTCGCCGTGTGCGTGCCGCTGCTGCTCCTTCAATGCTTCCAGATGCGGCAGTACCATCTGGGCATCATCCACCCCTTCGCGATGGACCGCGAGAAATACGGCCTGATCTTCCTGCGCGGCGGCGAGCGCTGGCGCGGCCTGTTCAGCGACGCGGACATGGCGCCGCCGTATGCGCCCGATGGCTTGACGGTCATCGCCGAACGAACGCTCGTGCCCGCCGACGCGCCGATCACGCTCAACGACACGTCACGGTCCTCCCCCGTGTTCTCCATCGACCCCGATGCGCTTCCGGACCATCGGCTCCTCTTCCTGGAGGCCTCGCTGCGCCGGAGGGCGTTGGATCCCGGCGCCAGCGACGGCGCGGTGCTCGCATGCACGTTCCGCGATGGCGATCGCGACAGGCACCGTCAGGAAGCCCCGCTGAACGGCATCCGCAAGATGGATGATCGCGGCCGGCGGCGGTGGAACTATGCGATCACGCTTCCCCCCGCCATGCCCGGGGAAGCGTTCAACTGCCAGTTGCAACTGAACGGCGGCGGCTCCGTGCTGATCGACGACTTCCGCGTGCGGCTTTCCGCGCCGCGGTGACCGGTCAATACGCCCGCACGTTCCGGCCCTCCATGTAGTTGATGAAGGCGCGATCCACCACGCGGTTGCCTCCCGGCGTGGGGTAGTCGCCGGTGAAGTACCAGTCGCCCGTGTGGCCAGGGCAGGCGGCGTGCAGGCCCTCGATGCTCTGGAAGATGATCTTCACCTCGGCATGGATGTCCGTTGGAGTGAGCAACTCGGCGATCTTCCCGCTGATCCGCTCGGCGGTGAACGGCTTGTACAACGCCGTCACCACGTTCTCGATCCGTTCCATGGGCCGCTTCACCTGCTCGCGGCAGCGGTCGTACACGTCGTCGATGAGGTTCTCCTGCTTGGTTTCCTTCAGCAGGGCGATGGCGGCCTGGAAGGCCACCAGGTCGCCCAGCCGCGCCATGTCGATGCCGTAGCAGTCCGGGTAGCGGATCTGCGGTGCGCTGCTCACGATCACGATGCGCCGGGGCCCCAGCCGGTCCAGGATGCGCAGGATGCTCTGCCTGAGCGTGGTGCCGCGCACGATGCTGTCGTCGATCACCACCAGGTCATCCAGTCCGGATCGCACGGTGCCGTAGGTGATGTCGTACACGTGCGCCGCCAGGTCGTCGCGGCTCTCGTCGTTGGTGATGAAGGTGCGCAGCTTGGCGTCCTTGATCGCCACCTTCTCCAGGCGTGGCCGCAGGTTGAGGATGTGCCGCAGGCGGGCCGGGTCCGGCGCGGGCCCGAGTTCGAGGATGCGCTTTTCCTTGACCGTGTTGAGATGGTCCTCGACGCCCTTCAGCACGCCGTAGCAGGCCACCTCCGCGGTATTGGGGATGAAGCTGAACACGGTGTTCTCCAGGTCATGGTCCACCGCCTGCAGGATGGCGGGCACCAGCCGCCGGCCCAGTTCGATCCGTTCGCGGTACACGTCCTTGTCGCTGCCGCGGCTGAAGTAGATACGCTCGAAGCTGCAGGAGCGCTTCTCCACCGGCACGCGCACCTGCTCCTCGGTCACCTCGCCGTTCTTCCGGATGATGAGCGCATGACCCGGGCTGATCTCATGCACCTGGTCGGTCTTCACCGCGAACGCCGTCTGGATCGCGGGGCGCTCGCTGGCCACCACCACCACTTCCTCGTCGCTGTACCAGAACGCCGGGCGGATGCCCGCCGGATCACGCAGCACGAAGGCGTCGCCATGGCCGATCAGGCCCGCCAGGGCATATCCCCCATCGAAATCCGCCGCGCTGTTGGCCAGCACCTGCCGCACGTCCATCTTTTCGGTGATCACCCGCGTGAGCTGCTTCTCGGTGTAGCCCATCTGGCGGTGGACCTGCGCGATGCGCTCGTTCTCCATGTCCAGGAAGTGCCCGATCTTCTCCAGCACCGTCATCGTGTCGCTGCGCTCCTTGGGGTGCTGGCCGATGGTGACGAGCAGGTCGAAGAGCTCGTCCACGTTGGTGAGGTTGAAATTGCCGGCCACCACCAGGTTGCGGGTGATCCAGTTGGACAGGCGGCGCCGCGGGTGGCAGTTCTCCAGCCCACCCTTTCCAAAGGTGGCGTAGCGCAGGTGCCCCAGCAGCACTTCGCCGATGAAGGGCACGTGGCCCTTGAGCCAGGCGGCGTCGTCCGAACGGTCCGGGTGGCGTTCCACGGCGTCGGCGTACCCGCGCTGGATCCTTCCGAAGATGCGCTGCAGCGCCTGCTTGTCGGTGCTGCGCTCGCGGTCGATGAAGTTCAGTCCCGGCTCGGGATCGAGCTTGATGGAAGCCACCCCCGCGCCGTCCTGGCCGCGGTTGTGCTGCTTTTCCATCAGCAGGTACAGCTTGTTGAGGCCGTACAGCACGCTGCCGTGGGCGCGCTGGTAATGCTGGAGGGGTTTGCGCAGGCGGATGAGCGCCACGCCGCATTCATGCTTCAGTTGGTCGCTCATCGGTGGATCGCGGTGGCGAAATTACGGGGACGGCTGCCGCCCCGGCCATTCGCGCGCCGCCTTCGTCGGTCAGGATCCCCGGTCAAGCAACTTACCCGGCCGCGCGCGGGTCTTGTGTGCGGTACCTTGAGGCGCCCTTTCCATGCGCTCCGTCCTCGCGTTCGCCGGCTTCTGCCTCCTCTCCCGCCCGGTGTCCGGGCATGGGCCGGCGGTGCCCTTCACGGAGAACCGTGGGCAATGGCCGGCCCATGTGCTCTACCGCGCCACCATCCCCGGCGGGGTGCTCTTCGTCGAACGGTCGGCGCTCACCTACGTGCTCAGGCAAGGCGGACCACTGGCCGATCATGCGCATGGCAGGGAACATCGTTCGGAACCCCTGCGCATGCATGCCTACCGGGTGACCTTCGAGGGGGCCCGGGTGGGAACGCCGGAGGGTGAGTTCCGTCAACCCCATTACGAGAACCACTTCATCGGCGCCGATCCCGCCAGATGGGGTGCGGGTTGCGGTGTCTTCGGCGAGGTGTGGGTGAAGGGCATCTATCCCGGCATCGACCTGCGGATCGATGGGCGGGTGGGCTTGAAGTATGATCTGGTGGTCGCTCCGGGAGCCGACCCCTCCATGATCCGCATGCGCTACGAAGGACACGATCGACTGGAACTGCTCGACCGTCGTTTGCACGTGGTGACCACGGCCGGCACCGTGGTGGAAGAGGCGCCCATCGCCTTCCACGGGGTTCCCGTGCGGGATCGCAATTCCACGGGTGACCCGGAGCTACGCGTGGCATGCGCCTATGCGCTGGATGATGGCGTGGTCAGCTTCACGGTGAAGCACGACCGAAGCAGCCAGCTGGTGATCGACCCCAGCCTCACCTTCGCCACATACACGGGCAGCACGGCCGACAACTTCGGCTTCACCGCGACCTATGACCTCAACGGCTTCCTCTACGGAGGAGGTATCGTGTTCGACATCGGCTATCCCACCACGCCCGGGGTGCTGGACGCTTCCTTCAACGGTGGTTCCATCGACATGGGCATCACCAAATTCTCGTTGGACGGGACGGCCCTGGTCTGGAGCACCTATCTGGGCGGCGCGTTAGGGAACGAGACGCCGCAGAGCCTGGTGGCCAATGCGAACGGCGAGCTTTTCGTGCTGGCCACCACGGGATCGAGCGACTTTCCCACGACCCCGGGGTGCTTCGACCCCACGTTCAACGGCGGCGTCGCGATCCCGCTGGTCGGGGGCTTCGCCAACCTCCTCGGCGGTGAAGGGTATGATTTCGCCTCCGGCACCGATATCGCCGTGGCGCACCTCAGCGCGGATGCCACCGCGCTGATCGGATCCACCTACGTGGGCGGATCGGGCAATGACGGGTTGAACAACTCCTTTCAACTGGCTTACAACTATGGGGATCACTTTCGCGGCGAGATCGCGCTGGATGGGGCGGAGAACCCGGTGATCGCCTCGTCCACCCAGAGCGCCGATGCGCCCGTCCCGGCGGGTGCCCCACAGCCGGCCTTTGGAGGCGGCGCGCAGGACGGTTATCTCTTCCGCATGGATCCGGGCCTGACCGCCCAGCTCTTCGCGACCTTCCGCGGCGGCTCGCAGGACGACAGCGGTTTCGGAGTGCAGTTCGCGAGCAATGGGGAGATCTTCCTCTCCGGTGGAACGGCCAGCGCCGATCTGCCGATGGCCGGAACACCGTTCGACAACACCTATGATGGGGCGGTGGATGGCTACCTCGCCCGTTATTCGGCCGCAGGCAACGCGCTCCTCTCGGCGACCTTCCTGGGAACCCCGGCGGAAGACCAGTGCTACTTCGTCCAACTCAACACCAGCGACGAGGTCTTCGTGGTGGGGCAGACGCACGGCGCCTATCCCGTGACCCCCGGCAAATACAGCAACCCGAACAGTTCACAGTTCATTCAGAAGCTCGATCAGGGCCTGGCCACATCGCTTTGGAGCACACGGATCGGATCAGGCCTGGGCAACGAGGACATCGCCCCTTCGGCCTTCCTCGTGAGCGATTGCGGCCAGATCTACTTCAGCGGCTGGGGCGGCACGGTGAACTGGAACGTCCTGGCCACGAACAGCACCACGGCGGGCCTGCCGCTCACCGCTGACGCGTTCCAACCCGCCACGGATGGCAATGATTTCTACCTGATGGTCCTGGAACCCGAGGCGACCGCCCTGCACTACGCCACCTACTTCGGCGGGAACCTGAGTTCCGAACATGTCGACGGCGGCACGTCGCGGTTCGACAAGGATGGCAACGTGTACCAGGCGGTGTGCGCGGGATGCTGGGCGAACAACGACTTCCCCACCACGCCCGGCGCCTGGAGCCCCACCAACAACACCTCCTTCGGTTGCAACCTCGGGGTGTTCAAAATGGCGCTCACCGAGCCGGTGGCCGTGATCGACATCGCGGGTCCGGGCTACGTGTGCCAACCCGGCACGGCCGACTTCATCAACCTGAGCATCGGAGGGAACAATTACTGGTGGGATTTCGGCGACGGCAACACCAGCACGGCCTTCGAACCCTCGCATGCCTGGCCGGACACCGGCACCTACGTGGTGACCATGATCCTGAGCGACAGCAGCGCCTGCACGCCCAACGACACCGCCTACCTCAACGTCACCGTGCTGGATGGCGCCGACGCGAGCATCGACCCGCCCGACCCGCTGTGCGAAGGCGACTCCATCCAGCTCCACGCCCATGGCGGCACCGATTACGCCTGGTTCCCGAACTACGCGTTGAGCGATACCACCATCGCCGATCCCTGGGCCTCACCCGACAGCGCCACCACCTACTTCGTGATCGTGAGCGACAGTTGCGGCAGCGACACGGCCAGCGTCTTCGTCGACTTCTACATCCCCTTCGGGCAGGCCGGGCCCGATACGGTGGTCTGCCTTGGCGACAGCGTGCCCATCACCGCGCTGGGCGGCGGCAGCTACCTGTGGTCACCGGCAGCGGGGCTGTCCGACCCGGCGATCCAGACCCCGATGGCCTCGCCGGCGGACACGACCCAGTACGCGGTGCAGATCACCACGCCCGACGGCTGCATCGTGCATGACACGCTCACGGTATTGGTGCAGTTCGGCGATCCGGTGCCCGTGACCAACGATACGATGGTGTGCGAGGGCGGATCGGTGCAGATCCAGGTGAGCGGCGGCGACCAGTATCTGTGGGATCCCGCGCCGGGCATCACCGACCTGACGGTGCCTGATCCGGTGGTGAGCCCGCCGGCCCCCATGCATTACATGGTGACGGTATCCAACGCATGCGCCTCGGTGCTGGACAGCGTGTTCGTGGATGTGATCGTGGTGGTGGCCGATGCCTGGCCCGACACGGTGATCTGCCCCGGCGAAAGCGTGGTGCTGAACGCCAGCGGCGGAACGGGATACGACTGGTCGCCGGGCGCCACGCTGAGCGACCCCGACTCGTCCACCACCACCGCCACGCCCGCCGCGGCCACCATCTACCAGGTGACCGTATCGGATGCGTTCGGTTGCGAGGATGTCGCATCGGTCACCGTGGACCTGTTCCCGGAGCCCTGGGTCTATGCCGGCCAGGACATCGCCATCGAGTGGGGCGACCAGGTCCAGTTGGGCGCGCAATCCGGTCCCGGCGCCCTCCTCTGGACGCCCGACCTATGGATCACCTGCACCGATTGCCCATCGCCGGTGGTGTTCCCCGAAGTGAGCACGCTTTACACCGTGGAGATCACCGACGCGAACGGCTGCCGCGCCACCGACGATGTGTTCGTGATCATCAACGGAACGCTCTACGTGCCCAACACCTTCACCCCGGATGGCGATGGCGTGAACGACACCTTCTTCGCGCTGGCCACGGAGGTGAAGGAGTTCCGCATGTACGTCTTCAACCGCTGGGGCGAGAAGATCTACGAGGCCGCCGACCTGGACGATCCGTGGGACGGCACGTACAGCGGCGCGCCTTCGCCGATCGACACCTACGTGTGGCGGGTGGACATGCAGGAACTGAACGGAGAGAAGCACGTGGTGTTCGGCCACGTGAACCTGGTGCGCTAAGGCGCGAACCTGCTCCGCTCCATGGCCAGCCATTGCAAGGCGGCGCCGCTCAGGAGCATCTCCTTCTTCGCATCGTCCCACGGCATGCCGCGGATCAGGACGCCCGGCTCGAGTTCGCCAAGGGGGAAGGGGTAGTCCGAGCCCAACGCAACGCGATCGGCGCCGAACAATTCAGTGACGTGCTCCAACACCCGCGGTTCATGCACCAGCGAATCGATCCAGAAGCGGCCGAGGTAGTCGCGCGGGGGCACGTCATTGTCCACCGCGCACAGGTCGGGCCGCACCTCGAAGCCGTGCTGGATGCGGCCCACCGTGCCGGGGAAGGACCCGCCACCATGGGCGAAGGCGACGCGCAGCTTCGACAGTTTCTCGAACAACCCGCTGAAGATCATCGAGGTGATGGCCAGGGTGGTCTCCGCCGGCATGCCCACCAGCCAGGGCAGCCAGTATTTGTCCATGCGATCGCGGCCCATCATGTCCCAGGGATGCACGAACACGGCCATGCCCAATTCCTCGCACGCCTGGAAGACGGGAAAGAGCCGGGGCTCGCCCAGGTTCACTCCTTCCACGTGGGTGCCGATCTGCACGCCGGCCAGCCCGATCCGCTTGCATCGCTCCAGTTCCTTCACGGCAAGGTCCGTGTCCTGCATGGGCAGGGTGCCCAGGCCGGCGAAGCGCCGGGGCCATTGCCGCACCACTCCGGCGATGTGGTCGTTGAGGAACATGGAAAGCTCCAGGGCGTCCTGCGGTCGCGCCCAGTAACTGAACATCACCGGCACGGTGCTGAGCACCTGCACATGCACGCGGTGGCCGTCGCACTCGCGCACGCGCACCGCCGGGTCCCAGCAGTTGGCCTGCACCTCGCGGAAGAACTTGTCGTCCTGCATCATGCGCGCGCAGCCGGGACGGTGATGGTCCAGATGCACGAAGCCGCGGTACCCGAAGCGCGCCCCGAAATCGGGGATGTGCTCCGGCAGGATGTGGGTGTGGATGTCGATCGCGAGCAGCTCGGCCATCGTGCTGCGCCTACACGAAGCGTGGATCGGCCTGCATCACCGCGCCGCACCTGGAACAGGTGCGCATCTTCTCGCTGCCGTAGAACTCCCGGAAGCGGGGAAGGAAATCCTGTTCGACGTCGTGCAGCACGAAACGGAACTCGTGCAGCAGGTTGTTGCATTGCTCGCAATACCACTGCAGGCCGTCCTCCAGGTCCCGGTCATCGCGCTTCACCTCGATCACCAGACCCACCGTGTTGGGGCCGCGGCGCGGTTGGTGCGGGGTGCGCGAGGGCAGCAGGAACATCTCGCCCTGTCGGATCGGGATGGTCACCGCCTTCCCGTTCTCCTGGATGCCCACCTCGATGTCGCCTTCCAGCTGGTAGAACAGCTCCTCGGTCTCGTTCCAGTGGTAGTCCTTCCGGGCGTTGGGGCCGCCCACGATCATCACGATGTAGTCGCCGGCCTCCTTGTAAAGGTTCTTGTTGCCCACCGGAGGCTTCAGCAGGTCGCGGTTCTGGGTGATCCACTGCTGCAGGTTGAAGGGCCGGCGGATGGTCATGGTGTGCGGAATGGACCGGCCGAAAATACGGAGGCCGCGATCGTCGTCGCGGCCTCCGTCGGCGTGGTTTCGGTTCACTCCTGCCTTTTCTCGGCCCGTGCGGCCATCAGGAGCAAGGCGCCATTGGCCCGCTGCATGCCCATGGTGTATTCCTGGTCCTGCACGAAGGCGTCCACCACCTTGTTGTAGCGCACGATGGCGAAGGGGAAATCGAGCACGTCGGTGTCCACGCCCTGGTATTTCTCCACCTCGAGCATGCTGATGTCCATCACCAGCGGCACATAGGCCAGGTGCTCGGCCGGCACCTCGGCGCGGGTGTCGATCACGATGCGCTTGGGAACGAACCCCTCCTTGTGGAATTCAAGCCCATACTGGCGGGCGAGTTTCAGTGCCACCTCGAACTTCCCGTTCTTGTCGGTGGTCACCTCGCCGACGGCCTCGTTGCCATCGTAGGTCACGATCCGGCAGCCGGCCAGCCGGTTCTCCCCATCGGTGATGCGCCCGCTGACGGGCAGCAGATACTCCAGGTCCTGGTCGTCCTTCTGGGCATCGGCGGGATGCGGAAGGCAGAGCGCGGCGAAGGTGATCATGAGCAAGGGTCGCATGGCCGGGTGGATCAGGGGCCTTATACCCCCGCCCCCTTGCGAATGTTCCCACGCGGGAAGGGCGTGCCCTTCCGGCGTGCGAGCCGTCCCTTCCGTCAGTTCACCACCACCTTGCGGATCAGCGTGCCGGAGGCGCCGGTGAGGCGCAACACGTAGGCGCCGGAAGCGATCCCCGATGTGCCGATCACCAGCGGATGCGCGCGATCGAGCACGGCCCGGCGGGTGATCAGCGTGGCTCCGGTGGCATCCACGAGCTCGATCGTGGACAGTCCGTACCCGGGATCGGCGGCGATCACCAACTGGCCGCTGCCCGGGTTCGGATAGATGATCACCCCCGGATCGAGCCGTCCCTCCAGCCCGGTGGTCATGCAGGAGTCGGACATCACGTTCACCGTGTAGGGGCCGGAAGCGTTGCTGAAAGGATCCTGCAGCACGGGATAGAAATACACCCCCGCGGGCAGTTCGCTGAAGAACACCGTGTGGTTGCCGTCCAGGCAGGTCACGTCGTTGGCGCTGTCGGCATACACCAGCACATCGGTGGCCGGGCAGGTGGTGGCCAGCAGGTCGTACCAGTTGCCGAAGGGTGGTGTCGTCCCGCAATAGTCGATCGTGACGCTCATGCACTCCGAGGTCGAGAAGGCATGCCACACCACCGGCAGGCCGGCGTTGTCCAGCACGGTGCCGGGCTCCGCATCGTTGGTGGAGGTGGCCAGGCTGTTGTCGCCGGTGAAGGTGAGCGTGTCGTTCAACAACAGCACCTCCGGAGCCGTGTCGTCGCACAGGTCGTTGGGCGGTGGTTGCGGCGTGCATGATGCGGCGCTCACCTCGATGGAATAGGGGCCGACACTGAAGGGATCGGTGAGCACCGGCAGGTAGTACGTGCCCGCCGGAAGGTCGTTGAAGAAGATGGTGCGGCTGCCGTTGACGCAGGTGGTATCGTCGGTGCCGGAGGCATACACCAGCGAATCGTTCGCCGGGCACGTGGTGGCGAGCAGGTTCCAGTAGTTCGCGAACACGATGGCGCCGCCGCAATAGTCGATGGTCACATCGGCGCATTCCGTCGTGGTGAAAAGGTGCCAGACCGCCGCGCCGTAGGAGTCGATCAAGGTGCCGGGTTCGGCATCGCCGAGGGTGTCGGCACCCGTGTTGTCGCCGGTGAAGGTGAGCGTGCCGCCCACGTTCAGGTCTTGCGCCACCACGTTCGCGCAATCGTCGTTCACCGGTCCCGGCGGAACACAGGGGTCGGCCGCCACCTCGATGGTGTACGGGCCCATGCTGCTGAAGGGGTCCATGTACACCGGCAGGTAATAGGTGCCGGCGGGCAGGTCGTTGAACAGGATCGACCAGTTCCCGTCGGGGCAGTCGCTGTTGTTGAAGCTGGTGGCGTACACCAGCGCGTTGTCCGCCGGACAGGTCGTGGCCAGCAGGTTCCACACGTTGCCGAACACCGGCGTGGTGCCGCAATAGGAAAGGGTGACGTCGGCGCACTCCGTGGTGGTGAACAGGTGCCAGACGTTCGGCTCGTAGTCGTCGAGCAATGTGCCGGCCAGCGCATCACCCACCGAGTCGGCGCCGGTGTTGTCGCCGGTGAAGGTGAGCGAGCCGCCCACGTTCAGGGCCTGCGCCACCACGCTCGCGCATTCGTCGTTCACCGGTCCCGGCGGAACACAGGGGGCGGCCGCCACGTCGATGGTGTACGGACCCATGCTGCTGAAGGGGTCCAACAGCACCGGCAGATAATAGGTGCCTGCGGGCAGGTCGTCATAAAAGGTCGTCCGGTTGCCATCCGGGCAGCTGGTGTTGTCGAAGCCGGTGGCATACACCAGCGCGTTGTCCGCCGGGCAGGTGGTGGCCAGCAGGTTCCACACGTTGCCGAACACCGGCGTGGTGCCGCAGTAGGAAACGGTGACGTCGGCGCACTCCGTGGTGGTGAAAATGTGCCACACGTTCGGGCCGTATCCATCGAGCAATGTGCCGGCCAGCGCATCGCCCACCGTGTCGGCGCCGGTGTTGTCGCCGGCGAAGGTCAGGGTATCGCCCACGGCGAGCGCCTCGGGCACCACGGTGCCGCAGCTGTCGTTGGGGGGCGGGCCACCGGGGGGTGCGGCTGGCACGGGCATCGATCCGTTCAGCATCAAGAAGCATGGCACGGCCATCGCTCGGATCCTCATCCACTTCATGGGTTCGGTGTTTATCGGGATGGATGCAAAGTTCACCGGCCGTGGGAGAAGACAGACCGGCGCGACGCACATTTATTCACAGCGCATGGCGGCTTGTCCAAAAACGAACAGGGGCGGGCCACAAGGCCCGCCCCCGAACGATGTTCATGGCGCCGATCAGTTCACCACCACGCGGCGCGTGATGCTGCCAGCCCCCGTGCCCAGGCGCAGGGTGTAGGTGCCCTGGGTGAGCCTTCCAGCAGGCATGATCGCATGCACGGCACCGGCGGTCAGCCGCACCTGTTCACGATGCACCGATCGGCCGGTCACGTCGAACAGTTCGATGACCACGGACCCGCTCGTGGTCGCGCTGACGATGTTCAACTCGCCGTTGCCGGGATTGGGGAACACCGTCAGGTCGGCCTGCATGGTTTCGGTCAGTGCGGTGCTCACCGCGCCGCTGATGCAGAGGGTGAACTCACCCGGCGCGCCGAAGTCGGAGTTCGAATAGACCTGCACCACGTAGTCGATGCCGGGAACAACGGTCACATCCACCGGACCGCCAGGCAGCACGGCGCAGAACACTTCGGTGCCGCCGCAGGCATCCCACACCACGAAGGCCCAATCGGTCATCGTGCCGCCACCCACGGGAGCCAGGTCGATGGTCACGGTGGTGTTGGTGAGCGAGTTGAAGGTGTACCACACGTCGAGCGCCGTGCCGGTGGGGTCACAGGTGTTCAGGCCGCCGTCGTCGGTGGCGCCCGTGTTATCGCCGGTGATGGCGTTGGCCGGGCAATCGGGCACCAGTTCCACGTTCACGGGCGCCGCGTTGGCGCAATCGTCGTTCGGAGTAGGCGCGCCCCCGCCCGACAGGCAGATGGTGAACACGCCGCCGACACCGAAGTCGTTGTTCGAGAAGACGCGGATCACATAGTCGGTGCCCGGGGTTACGGGAACATTGTACGGCGCGGGGTTCACCACATCGCAGAAAACCGACGTGCCGCCGCAGGCGTCGAGCACCTCGATGAACAGGTCGGTGGCCGTGCCCCAATCGAGGTTCACCACGATGTTCGAGTTGCCTCCTGAATTGAAGGTGTACCAGACATCCTGGAACCCGGCGGTGCTCGCATCGCAGGCCGGGGCATCGACGGTCACGGCGGCGCTGGTGTTATCACCGGTGACGGCGTTGGCCGGGCAATCAAAAGGTGGGTTCACCGCGAGCGTGATGGCCCCGCCGCAATCCTCGTTGGCCGGGCCTCCGCCGCACGCGGTGGCGCTCAGGTCGATGGAGTAGGGACCCACCGCATTGTTGATCGCGTCCAGCAGCACCGGGAAGTAATAGGAACCGGCCGGCAGGTTGTCGTAGTAGATCGTCACGTTCCCATCGCCGCAGTCGGCGGTGTTGAAGCTGGTGTTGAACACCAGGTCATCATCGGCCGGGCAGTTGAGCGAGAGCACGACCCAGGCGTTGTCCCATGTCGGAGCGAGGCCGCAGTATTCCACCATCAGGTTGGTGCAGGTGGTGGTGGTGAAGCCATGCCACACGCTGCCCGAGTTGCCATTGTCCATCACCGTGCCCGTCACGTAATCGCCCGTGGGGGTGGCGCCGGTGTTGTCGCCGGTGAAGGTGATGGTCGTTCCGACGTTCAGGGGGGTGAAGACCACGCTGCCGCAATCGTCGTTCGGAGTAGGCGCGCCCCCGCCCGACAGGCAGATGGTGAACACGCCGCCGACACCGAAGTCGTTGTTCGAGAAGACGCGGATCACATAGTCGGTGCCCGGGGTTACGGGAACATTGTACGGCGCGGGGTTCACCACATCGCAGAAAACCGACGTGCCGCCGCAGGCGTCGAGCACCTCGATGAACAGGTCGGTGGCCGTGCCCCAATCGAGGTTCACCACGATGTTCGAGTTGCCTCCTGAATTGAAGGTGTACCAGACATCCTGGAACCCGGCGGTGCTTGCATCGCAGGCCGGGGCATCGACGGTCACGGCGGCGCTGGTGTTATCGCCGGTGACCGCGTTGGCCGGGCAATCAAAAGGTGGGTTCACCGCGAGCGTGATGGCCCCGCTGCAATCGTCGTTGACCGGGCCGCCGCCGCAGGCGCCGGCCGCGACCAGGATCGTATAGGGCCCCAGGGCAAGGCCACCTTCGGCCAGCACGGGCAGGTAGTACGTGCCGGCGGGCAGGTTCGGGAAGGTCATGGTCACGTTATCATCCCCGCAGGTGGTGAAATCATTGCTGGCGGCGAGGACATAATCGTCATCCGCCGGACATCCCGTGTTCAGCACGATCCACACATCGCCGAAAGACGGCACGGTCCCGCAATAGTCGATCGTTACATCAGCACAGGTCGTCGTGGTGAAGGCATGCCACGTGCTCGGCAGAACGGTGCCATCCCATACGGATCCCGCGAGATAATCGCTGGTGATGGTGGCGGCGGAGGTGTTCCCATTGAAATTGAGCGAGCCCCCGATCGAAAGACCCTGAGCGACCATGCCGCCGCACTGGTCGTTGGCCGGCGGGGTCAGCGCGCCGGTATACACGCCGATGCTGAAGGCGGTGACCGCAGGGGCCGTGCCCGCATAGTGGTACAGGCGCACATAGTAGGTGGTCCCGACGGAGAGGCCGGCAGCGGCGATCTCCTCGGCCTCCCCCTCGAGCGTGGCATCGGCGCAGGCGATGTTGGTTCCATTGCACGCACCACTGCGCAGATCCACCACGGCATCGAAGTACTGGTTGCCGACGACGCGGATCTTGGGGTTGGATGTGGTGGCCACGAACTTGTACCACACGTCGTCGTCAGCGGTACCGGTGAAGCCGGCGCAGGGGATCGCGGCGATCGATTGGGTGGCGCCGGCCACGTCGCCCACCACGGGGGTGAATGCCGCCGTCGGCGTCAGGGTGATGGCGCCGGCGCAGTCGTCATTGGCCGGTGGCCCGCCGCGTTCGTCGAAATGGCCAGATCCGGCGGGCCGGGCCTTCGCCTGCCGCACCGCAGTGCGAAGACCTTGGGCCGCCTTGGCGGCGGACCTGGCCTGACCGTGTTCGATCAAGCTCGCGGGCCTGGTGTGAACACCGCGTTGGGCACCGTTGCTTTGGGCACCGGCCGTCGCGGCGGATCCAAGAAGGCCCATGATCATCAGGGCTGCTGAATAGAAATGCTTCATCGTGCTGAGGTTGGGGTGTTGGGGTGGGCGGTGAAATTATGCGCTTGCGCGTTCTCGCGACGTGCCATTGCGCGCATTCTCCGCACGATCGTTGTCCGGTCCGGATGGATCCTCCTCAACGAACCACCACGCGCGTGACGCCGGTGCCCGCTCCGGTGGAGCAGCGAAGCAGGTACATGCCCGGCGGAAGAACGCCCGCCAGCGGCAGGTGGAGCAGCGCGCCTTCGCCCAGCCATCTCGTCGAGCGATGATGCGATCGTCCATCGGTGCCCAGCAGTTCGATCGTCGTCCATCCGGGTGCGTCGTTGAACTGGATCGACAGATCGCCGTCGCCGGGATCGGGGAAGACCAGCGGACCGGCCTGGTCCGTTCCCCCCTGGCCGGTGAAGAGCGTCACATACAGGATCACGTAGTTATCCGACAGGTCGTAGCAAACGCCGTTCGCCGTGGCATAAGCAACGGGTTTCCCGATCGCGAGGGTATCCACCTCTCCGTAGTGCGACATGCCGTGGATGTGGTATTCCCCTGGTTGCAGCGTATCCGCATCGATGCTGTCCCCTTCGAGGATGTACCGCAGGGTGTCGGCCTCATCGCACAACAGGTAGGTGTATCCGGCCGAAGCGAGGCTTGTGTTGATGAATCCGACCGGATCATGCCATCCGTCAATGAAGGTGGTCACCGTGGTCACTTGGGTGCTGGTCTTCACCGTGGCGCCATCGCAGGGATCGGGCAGGGGCACGGCGCTGAGGCAGAGCCCGAACGTGCCTGAAACGCCCTGGTCGAGATCGGTGAACACGCGCACCACGTAGTCGGTGAACGGTGTCACGCTGATGGGGTAAATGGTCTGCGGGTTGTAACCGCAATCGACCACGGCTCCACCGCAACCCTGCTGGATCTCGATGCCCACGAAGCCGGCGGTGCCGGGCGTCACCTGCAGGAGCATGCTGGAATACACGTCGGAGTTGAACGCGTACCACACGTCAACGAAGTTCGCCCCAGGCAGGCAGGCCGGATCCATGCCGGCGAAGGTGGCCGTGCCGTTGTCGCCTTCCACGGCATCGCCTGGACAGTCCGCCGGCAGGTTGATCGGCAGGCTGGTGGCCGCCGGGCAATCGTCGTTCGGCGGGCCGCCGGAGCATGCGGCGGCCGCGGCCGTGAGCTGGTACGCGCCCACCGAGCTGCTGGAATTCACGGGGATGTAATAGTCCCCTGGTGGCAGACCCGTGAACACATGGGTCCAGTTGCCGTCGGCACATGAAGTGGTCTCACTGCTCGTGGCGGTGGTCACCGGATCATCGGCCGGGCAGCTTTGCACCAGCACGCCGTACGTGTCAGCGAACACCGGTGTCGTCCCGCAATAGCTCAGGGTCACATCGGCACAGGCCGTGAGGGTGAAGGCGTGCCACACCTTGGGCGCGCCATCGGCCAGGGCCGAACCGGGCACCGCATCGCCGCTGGTGGTGGCCCCGGTGTTGTCGTTGGTCCAGACCACCGAAGAACCCACCCCCAATGGGTCGGGCACCACGGTGGAACAGTTGTCATTGTCTGGTTGACCAATAGCCGGGACCGCGGCGATGATCGCGAACAGCAAGGCGTAAGGTGTTCTCATGAGGCAGGGGGTTGGAAGCCGCCCAAAAAGGCGGGGCGTGAAGATATCCACATGTGTTGATAACTCGCCCGGGCTGAAAAAGAGAAGAGCGGACGCCAAGCCCGCTCTTCTTCCAGGTCAGTTGCTGAACGATCAGCGCACCATCACCGCCTGCTCGCTGGTGCCATGGGCGGCGGTCAGCCGAAGCGTGTAGCTCCCCTGGGCCAGCCGGCCGTTCAGGGGGAGTTCGTGCTGCTGGCCCGACACCAGGTTCACCACCTCGGTGAAAACCACGCGGCCGCGCAGGTCGATCAGTTCGATCGTGGTCATGCCGGCGTCCTCGCCCATCTGGATGGTGAAGTCCCCGTTGCCCGGATTGGGGAAGACGGCGAAGCCGACGGCGGCCCCTTCCTCGATCCCGATGTTGATCCCGGTCCCTTCCACCACGCAGATCTGGAAGGTCGGCGTGTCGGGATCCGCGGGGTAATAGTGGTAGACCCGCACGTAGTAGGTGTTGCCGATGGTCAGCCCGGTCGCCTCGATGACCTCGAGCTCGCCGCCCAACGACCCATCGGCGCAGGCGATCGAGACCGGACCGGAGCAGCTGCCCTCGAGCAGCTCCACCACGGCATCGTAGCTCACGTTGATGTCGCTCCCATCCCCGTCCACAGCGATGGTCATGTCCGTCGCGGTCGCCACGAACGAGAACCACACGTCATCGTTCGCATTGCCGGTGAAGCCATTGCACGTGATCGCGGGAATGGACTCCGTGCTGCCCAGGTTGCCCGTGATGGGGTTGCACCAGGTGCCCGGCGTGAGCGACGTGGCATCGTCGCAATCATCATTGGCTGCCGCCGCAGGACATGCAACGGCGCTCACCAGGATGCTATAGGGACCATCCACTCCGTTCGCTGCATCCTGCATCACCGGCATGTAGTAGGTGCCCGCTGGCAACTGGTTGAAAAAGACGGTGATGTTCCCATCCGGACAGTTGGTCGCATTGAATCCGGAATTGAAGATCATGCCGGGACCACCGATCGGGCACATGTCGCTGAGGACGATCCACACGTTGCCGAACGCAGGCGTAATGCCACAATAGGCGATCGTCACGTCGGCGCAATCGCCGAGTGTGAAGGCGTGCCACACAGAATTCAAACCATCCGCCGAGGCCAACGAGTCGATGAGCGAACCTGGCTCGTAGTCGTTCGTCAGCGTAGCACCCGTCAGATCTCCGGAGAAGGTCAGCGACCCGCCCACGGCCAAGGCCTGGGGCGTGGCACTGCTGCATAAGTCGTTGGAAGGAGGACCCCCTGCACGGAGATCCATTGAACCGTGTGTTCCAGCCAACGGGCTTTTCGCGAAGAGCATCGTTTGGGCCTGTGATGCTTGCTTTGGTTTGGTCGAAACTTGAGCATCGACAGCGCCGCTGATGAACAGCGTAATCGCATAGGCCGAGAGGGTGTAAATGATCTTCATGGGTCAGGGTTGATGTGCCACAAAGGAAGATAAAAGCAGCCTTACGAGCTATTGGCCATTCAAAAATCAGTGGTGTCCGGGGAAATGAAAGGCTGTTGATCGAAATGCGAGCCAGGCCAGGGTTT
>CAYMXP010000056.1:0-21317 GCA_964394425.1 uncultured Chryseobacterium sp.
ACTTCTTCGCCGTGGACGTGTTCTCCACCGGACCGAACCTGTTCATGACCTTCACTTCCGACGGGAGCGTGTATTGTTCGGGCAACGCCACCTACGACGCATGGGATTGGGACGTGGTGTGCGTGGACTGCGTTTCACCCACCGCCACGGCCAGCCAGGTGATCGACTGCGCCCTGAACAATTTCACCGTGCAGGTGGACCTGACCGCGCTGGGAAGTTCCGCGACGGTGGATATCGTGACCGTGGTGAACGCCGGAACGCCCACCGTGGTTCATGACAACGTGAGCGCCCTGCAGGTGTACAACCTGGGACCCTATGCGCTCACCGACGTGGTCGATGTGACCGTGGTGCATGCCACCAACAACAACTGCGACCTGGCCTTCGGTCCGTTCTCCGGAGCCGGCCTCACCTGCGTGGCCTGCGGAGGGGCGCCCCTGACCCCGACCTATTGCTACGTGGGCAGCGACAACCAGACCTGGCACTACTACAAGACCGGCACGGGCCAGTTGCGCCTGCGCTTCCTGCGCGGCACGGTGGAGACCAACAGCTTCGACGACCTGATCATCTACGACGGGCCTGACGCCACCTACCCGGTGCTCTTCGCCAACCCGGCCAACACCGGCAACCTGGGTCCGGCGGGCAGCGCCATCCTGAACACCGATCCGGACTTCTTCGCCGTGGACGTGACCGCCACGGGCGACCATCTGTTCATGGCCTTCACCTCGGATCCCAGCGTGCAGTGCGCCACCGCCACCAACTACGATCCCTGGGAGTGGGAGGTGTTCTGCTTCGACTGCACGCCGCCCACGGCCGCCACCACCGTGGTGCCCGATTGCGCCAACAACCAGTTCTCCATCAACGTGGACCTGACCTTTTTGGGCGACGCCACCGACGTGGACATCCTCACCAGCGTGAACGGCGGCACCCCCGTGCTTCAGCACGACGACGTGAGCACCCTGCAGATCTACAGCGTGGGCCCATTCGCCAGCGGCAGCAACGTGGTGGTGAAGCTCAACCACAACCAGGATGCACTGTGCAACATCTCGCTGCCGAACGTCACGCACCTGTGCGCGCCGACCCTGGCCTGCGGCACCTACTCGGCCTCGCCCAACGTGGCCGTGCCCGACAACGGCTTCGTCACCAGCACCATCGTCACCGGTCCGCTTTCGGGTGAGCTGATCACGGACCTGGACGTGGTGGTGAAAGTGAACCACACGGACAATGCGGACCTGGACATCCAACTCACGAGCCCCTCGGGCACCGTGGTTGACCTGACCAACGACCAGTGCAGCAGCGGCGACGGCATCGAGATCCGCTTCAGCGATGAGGCGTTGACGACGATCCAGTGCGCTTCGCCCACCACGAACGTGACGATGGGCACCTTCAAGACCAGTGGCACGCTGGCCGACCCGCTCTCGAACTTCGACTACCAGCTGTTCGAGGGCACCTGGACCCTGCGCGTGACCGACGACCTGACCACCGATCTGGGCACCCTGGTGCAATGGTGCCTGATCCCCACGCTGGTGGTGCCGGATTGCGCCACGCCCAGCGCCCTCGCGGTAACGGGGACCACGGTGAATTCCGCCACGCTGAACTGGACCAGCGGCTCGGGCAACACCGGTTACGAGATCGAATACGGGCCTCCGGGCTTCACTCCCGGCACCGGCACGGTGGTCACCGGATCGTTGCCGCCACCGGTGACCATCACCGGCCTGACCAGCGCGACCACCTACCAGTTCTACCTGACGGAAACCTGCCCGGCGGGTGAAAGCGTGCAGATCGGGCCCGTTTCATCGACCACGGCCGTGCTGATCGCCGGCTTCCCCTACTGCCAGGACATGGAGGCCTATCCACTGAGCGGGACCACCTGCGCCACGGTGAACACCCTCACACCGAGCCTCGGCTGGGTGAACGAGAACGAGGGCGCCACTGGGACCGACTGGCTGACGGACGAGAACGGCACGCCATCGGTGACCACCGGCCCGAGCGTGGACCACACCCTGGGCACCAGCGCCGGCAACTACCTGTATGTTGAAGCCAGCACCTGCGCCAACCGGGTGGCCCGGCTGCGCAGTCCCGAGTTCGACGTAAGCGGCATGACCAACCAGCCCATTGTGAGCTTCTGGTACCACATGTGCGGCAATGACGGCGCGATGGGCACCCTGAGCCTGGAGATGGAGGAACCCGCGGGATCGAACAACTGGACGCTGCTGTACTCCCGCTCCGGCGAGGATCCAGACCAGACCACCGAGGCCGCGCCCTGGAAGCAGGTGTCCGTCACCCTGACGAACCTGGGCTCCAGCAACATCGCCTTCCGGATCACCGGCACCACCCTGGGCACGGGCTTCGAGGGCGACATGGCCATCGACGACTTCTGCGTGACGGAAGCGCCGTGCTTCCTGCCCGAGGCGACCCTGGGACAGGCCGCCTGCAACAACAACGTGTCCTGGAACCTGGAGGTGAACGTCACCGACATCGGTACGCACACGGGCGTGGACATCAGCGTGGACCTGGGCGGCTCGCAGAGCAACGTGGGCCTGGGCACCTACACCTTCGGTCCGTACGGCAACAACCAGGAGGCCAACGTCACCATCACCTCGGTGAACGATCCCCTATGCACGGTCGCGTACAGTTTCACGGGCGATTGTTCCCCGCAACCCACCGACGACTGCAGCCAGGCCCCTGCGCTGCTTTGCGGCGACGCGGTGAGCGGGACCACCACCGGCTTCACCAACACGCTGCCCCCCACGGCCTGTCCGTTCAGCGGATCGCCTTCCCTGGGCGGGGTGAACTGGTGGAGCTTCACCACCCCGGTGGACCAGGACGTGATCGTGAGCACCTGCGGAACGACCACCTTCGATTCGCGCCTGTCCATCTTCGAGGCGATGCCCGATTGCAACAACCTGGTCTGCGTAAGCCTGAACGACAACGTGACGGGTTGCGCCAACGGCTCCTCGGAACTGGCGTTCCTGGCGGGAGGTGGGATCACCTACTACATCGCCGTGCATGGCCAGGGTGGCGCGAACGGGAGCTACACGCTCTCGATCATCTGCGGACCGCCCTGCCTGCCCGCCACCACCAACGATGTGTGCGCGCAGGCGGAACCCATCGTGCCGTTGCTGGCCGATGGCCTGGGCCTGCCCACCATGGGCGACAACACCTGCGCGTACAGCGATGGCAGCCCCAACTGCAACCTCCTGGGCAACATCCAGGGCGTGTGGTACACCTTCAACAGCGGGTCGAACACCAACCTGTCCCTGACCCTGATCGACAACGCGATGGATCCCGCGTACTCCGCCACGGCATTGAGCTACGTGCTGTACAATGGCAGTTGCAACGTGCTCACCGCCACGGGCGAGATCGATTGCGACGTGACCGGCTCCGGCACCAACGCGCTCCCGGGCATCACGACCAACACCACCTACCACCTGCTGGTGTACAACGCCGGCGGGATCGGAACGGAGGGCACCTTCGGAGTGCTGTTGGAGTACCCCCCGCAGAACGACGCGGCGATCACCGCGGTGGACTATCCGGACGGCCTGGTATGCACCACCGACATCATCCCCTCGGTGACGCTGCAGAACCTGGGTCAGGCCACGCTCACCGAAGTGACCATCACCTACTCGATCGATGGCGGCACGCCGGTCGTGTTCAACTGGACGGGCAGCCTGCCCTATGTGGCCACCGAACTGGTGGAGTTGTCGCTGAGTTCCGTGAGCCCGGGCCCCCATTCGATCGTGGTTTACACCAGCGGCCCCAACGCGGTGCCCGACGAGGTACCGGCGAACGATGACGCCACCGCGAACTTCGACGCCACGGGCGAGGAGGCCATCATCGTGATCCGTACCGACACCTACGGCAGCGAGACCACCTGGCAGATCTTCGATGCGTTCAGCTTCCCGGTGGCCAGCGGCGGCCCCTATACCGGGCAGAACAACCAGGTGGTGAACACCACGGTGTGCCTGCCCACCAGCTTCGGCACCTGCTTCAACCTCCAGATCTACGACTCGTTCGGCGATGGCATCTGCTGCACCTACGGGCCGGGCTTCTGGGAGGTGCGCGATGGGAACAACGAGCTGCTGCTCCGCGATATCTTCATCGGCAGCGGCACGAGCACCTTCGGCGAGCCGGCCGGCGGTGGGTCGCAGACCCCCGATGTCCCGCCCCAGAATCCCGGCTATCCATATGGCCATGAGTTCTGCCTGGCCAAGGGGCCGGCCGACCTGGACGAAGGGGAATGTGGCGTGTACGACAACACCCTCCAGGCCAAGGTGTACGCCACGGCCGTGGCCGGCGCCACCAACTACCAGTTCGAGTTCACCCGGCCCGACGAGGGCTTCATGCGCCGCATCGCCGTGCCGCGCCGCTGGGTGAAGTTCAGCGAGATGGTCACCGTTCCGGCGCCTTCGGGCGTGCCGCTCTTCTGCCGCGCGCGGGTGGATCAGGGCGCATCGGGCTTCCTGGACGATCACTTCGGCGCCGGTTGTGAACTGGGCCTGGCGGCCAACGCCTACGACCTGTGTACGCAGCTGATCGACGACATCAGCCTGCCCACCCACAGCTGCGGGGTCACCCGCTCCTTCGGCGGAGGCGACAAGCTGTGGGCCTATCCGGTGGTGACGGCCACCCAGTACCGCTTCCAGTTCGAGAACACCGGCGAGGGCTACCTGCGCAACATCATCCGGCCCACGTACGTGTGCCTGCTGAGCTGGGCCACCGCCCCGTTGGTGAACGGCTCCACCTACGCGGTGCGTGTGCAGGTGTTCGTGGCCGGGGCATGGCGCGCATTCTGCGGCGCCGATTGCAACGTCACGATCCTCAACCCGCCCATGGCCGGTGGCTCGCTGAACGCCGCGCCGGTGGCCACCACCGACGGCCTGCAGCTCTGGCCCAACCCCGTGCGCGATGGCCGCGTGAACCTGCTGATCGAGGGCATCGCCGATGAGCAGCAGCGCATCACCGTGGACCTGTTCGACGCCTTCGGCCGGCGCGTGCTGGCTCGCGCGTACGACAACAGCGGCGAGGTGTTCAATGCGGTGCTGGACCTGGGCAACGACCTGGCCTCCGGCATGTACCAGGTGCGCATCGCGGTGAACGACCGCACCTACGCGCACCGGCTGAACGTGCAGTAGGCGCCGGTCCCTTCATTCACGCGGCGGCCCCTCCGGATCCGGAGGGGCCGCCGCCTTTCGCGGCCTCCGATCGCGTTCGCATCCGTCCGCTCCGGGTTGCCTGCCGGTTCATAACTATTATCATCAATTGTCATTGCTTCCCGCACAAGTGCTCGGATATATTTCGACGCGCTCCGAAAACCCAAGCGACCGCCACATCGAACACGATCGAACACAAGCGACACGCCGACCGGTCGCTCGTGCTCGGACATTGACCTTCATACACGATAAAACCCAGCACCCATGAACCATTCCTTTACGCCGCGCGCGATCCTGGCCGCCCTCATCACCCTGTTCGCGTTCCTCCCGTCGCGTGCCCAGGTGGTTTCCAGTTACACCTTCGGGCAATCGTCCGGCACCTACACCCCGATCACGGGGGGGACCGTGTGGGGCACGGGGACGGACGACGATCAACGGTTCGTTGATCCCGCCGTACCGTTGGGTGGCACGGTGAGCACGGGGCCGGGCATTCCCATCGGGTTCAATTTCACCTTCAACGGCCAATGCTTCGACCGCTTCGCCATCAACAACAACGGCTGGATCTGTCTTGGCAACAGCACGCTCGGGGTGGACATGAACACCAGCAGCGCATACACCCCGCTGAGCAGCACGGCGGCCAACACGCCCACCTACCTGCGCAGCCGCATCGCGGCCATTGGGCGCGACCTTCAAGGCCAGGCCGGCGCGCAGCTCCGGTCCCAGACGATCGGCTCCTCGCCCAACCAGGTCTGCGTGATCCAATGGACCGGCTATAAGCGGTACAGCACCACGGGTACGGGCGACAACATGAGTTTCCAGATCCGCTTGAACGAGGGCACCAACACGGTGGACCTGGTCTACGGCTCCGTGGTCTTCGGCACCACGCTCAGCTCAGGCGCCTCGGCCGCACACGTGGGCCTTGGCGGCAGCGTGTCGACGGATTACAACAACCGCATCACCACCGCATCGCCCTTGCACAACTGGAACGCCACCAGCGCCGGCGGTGCCAACAACGTGGGCTGCAACATGGGCGGCACCGGGGGCACGCTGGTCACCCCACCGGCCTCAGGACTCACCTTCACCTGGACCCCACCCTGCACCCCGGCCTGCTTCAGCATGACCACGGTGCCGGACTGCGCCAACAACCAGTTCTCCGTGAGCGTCAACCTGTCCACCCTGGGATCCTCGGCCACCGTCGACATCACCGGTCCGCCGGCCACCTCCATCACGGGGATCAGCGCCCCGGGCGTGTACGTGATGGGACCTTACGCCAGCGGCACCAGTGTGACGATCACCATCGTACAGGCCAACCCTGCGTGCAATTCATCCCAGACGGCCACCTTCACCTGCCCGGTGGTGATCAGCAGCTACCCCTACTGCCAGACCTTCAATGCGGCCAACGGCTTCGTCGTTTGCAATTCGACCTCCAGCTGCTTCGCATTGACCTGTCCGTTGGTTGCCGCACAGGGCTGGGTGAACGACAACACCGAGGCGCCCCCGGGTGATTGGTATGTGCTGACCGGCCCCAGTGGAGGTTCTACGAACACGGGACCCGGAGCCGGAGATAACCCCAACGGCCCCAGCACCGGGACCGGCAACTACCTGATGATCGAATCGGGCAGTTGCACCCCCAACCGCACCATCCGCCTGATCTCGCCCGCCTTCGACGTGAGCGGGTTCACCGGACCGGCCAGGGCGACCTTGTGGTACCACATGTGGGGTGCCACCATGGGTTCGTTGAGCCTCCAGGTGGAGGATCCCGCGCTCTCGGGCAGCTGGACCACCCTGTGGTCGCGCTCGGGGGATAACGGGGACGTCTGGGCCCAGACCCCGAACGTGGACTACACCCCCACCGGCGCACAGATCCGTTACCGGGTGCTGGGTGTGACCGGCACCAGTTTCACCAGCGACATGGCCATCGACGACTTCTGCATGGCCGAGGGCAGTTGCACGCCGGTGACCGCTTCGGGGGTGGTGAACCCCAGCTGCGGCACCAACCAGTTCTACGTGGACGTGACCATCAGCAACATGGGCGATGCCACCAGCGTGGACATCGTTCCCTCGGTGGGCAGCCCCATCAACGGCATCACCACCACGGGCACCTATTCGGTAGGTCCATTCAGCGCCACCTGGCCGTCGGGCAGTTCGGTGAGCGTGAGCATCGCGCACAGCGACCCCAACTGCAACGCGCCCGTTCCCGGCGGCCCATTCAGCTACACCTGCCCGCTGGGGGTGACGGCGCCGTACTGCGACAGCTTCGACAGCTACGCGACCAGCAGCAACGGGACGTGCAACGTGAACAACACGGGCCTGCTGGTGGGTGGCTGGTGGAACGCCACCGTGGGCCGCCAGTGGCAGACCACCAACCTGGCCACGACCTCCAGCCCCACCGGTCCGGACTTCGACCACACCACGGGAGCCGGCAACTATGTCTACTCCGAAGGGACCACCTGCACGGGCAGCGGCCCGCACATCCTGGTCTCGCCCGCCATCGATGTCAGCGGCCTCACCCAGCCCTTGCTCTCGGTCTGGTACCACATGTACGGCACGGACATCCCCACCGCCAGCCTGCTGGTGCAGATGGAGGAGCCCTACCTGAGCGGCACCTGGGTGACGATCGCGACGATCACCGAGACCACCCCGGGCGGGGTCAATGCCTGGCAGCAGTTCTTCAGCAACGTCAACCCCGGCGGCAGCGTCACGCGCTTCCGCTTCTTCACCGACATCGGAACGAGCTTCCTGCGCGACATCGGGCTGGACGACTTCTGCGTGGTGGAGGCGCCCACCTGCACGGCGCCGACGGCCAACTTCACCGTGGTGAACAACTGCCCCTTCTACAACGTGCAGGTGGAGGTGCTCACCATGGGCGACGCCCTGACGCTGGACCTGATCAGCAACCACCTGGGGGTCGAGCACAACGACATCACCGCTCCGGGCATTTACATGATGGGGCCATATTGCAAGAGCACCCCGAGCGTGGACATCACCGTGCAGCACAACGGGGACCCCATCTTCTGTTCCCTCTATAGCACGCAGAGCACCACCTGCGCATCGCCCTGCTCCAACACCTCACCCACCAGCACGATCGACACGGAGACGGAATCCATCGTGATGGCGGGCAACACCACCTCGATCAGCCTGTTGAACAACTGCACCGGCGGGGTCGGCCCGCTGGGGCTCCAATCGCACGTGTGTACGCAGGTGGCCGACGTGTTCCAGAACTTCGGCTACACCCTGCAGTGCGACTTCGGCACCTGCGGTGGCAATTACAGCAACCGCGGCGCGGTGTGGGCCGACTGGAACGGCAACGGCGTGTTCGAGGTGAGCGAGGAGATCTACACCTATTGCGCCCAAAGCCCGGGACCCGGCCTGGTCTCGATCCCGGTGAACGTTCCCCTCACCTCGGTGCTCGGGACCGTGACGATGCGGATCCAGCAACAGGAAGGCCCCCCGGCCTGCCCGACCCCGCTGGATCCCTGCGCGACCTTCACCTACGGTTCGCGCTACGACGTCTCGTTGAACATCCAGCCGCAACCCAGTTGCACCCAGCCGAGCGCCAACCTGCTGCCGGTGCCCGACTGCCAGAACGCACAGTATTCGGTGAACGTGGACCTGACCTCGCTGGGCGATGCCACCACGGTGGACATCACCTCGAACGTGAACGGCCTGGAATACGACAACGTGGCCGTCACGGGCCTTTATTTGATCGGTCCGTTCCCCGATGCGAGTTCGGTGACGGTGAGCATCGTACACAACGACAACAACCTCTGCTCGATCACCAAGCCGCCGTTCACCTACGCCTGCGGGCCCAGCGATTTCTGCGGCGCCTACTCCACCTCGCCCAACACGCCGATCCCCGATGTCAGCACCATCACCAGCACCATCGCCACCGGCCCCATGTCGGGCGAGGCGATCGTGGATCTTGACGTGGTGGTGGTGATCGACCACACCTACCTGGCCGATCTGGACATCAGCCTCACCAGCCCGATGGGCACGGTGGTGAAATTGATGGACGACGTGTGCATCGGGAACGACAACATGGAAGTCATCTTCGACGACGAGGCATTGACGGCGGTGGCCTGCGCCACCCCCACCATCGGTCGGTACAGGACCTCCGGAACCCTGGCCGGCCTGCTGAGCGGCTTCGACACCGAACTGTTCGAGGGCACCTGGACGCTCACGGTGACCGATGACCTTGGCGGCGACACGGGCACCCTGTTGCAATGGTGCCTGGTGCCCACCCTGCAGATCCCCGATTGCCCGAACCCCAGCGCGCTGGCGGTGACCGGCACCACGGTGACCACGGCCACGCTGGATTGGACCAGCATCCCGGGCAACACCGGCTACACGATCGAATACGGCCCTCCCGGGTTCATCCTGGGCACGGGCACCACCGTGAGCGGCGCCCTGCCTCCGCCCGCGACCGTGACCGGGTTGACCGGTGCGACCACCTATCAATTCTGGCTGAGGGAGACCTGTCCGGCCGGCAGCAGCCTGAGCATCGGACCGGTGACGGCCACCACCGCCATGCTGGTGAGCGCCTACCCCTACTGCCAGGACTTCGAGTCCTTTAGCACCTGCGCCACCGTGTGCGCCACGCCATGCGTCTTCGCGCCCACGAGCGGCTGGCAACAGGTGAGCGGAGGCACCGACTGGCTCACCGACGCGGGTGGAACGCCCACGGCGGCCACCGGCCCCACGGTGGACCACACGCTGGGAACCACGGTCGGCAAGTACGTTTATCTGGAGACCAACACCGCCTGCCAGACCCAGTCGGCCGTGATGCTCTCCCCGCTGTTCGACGTGAGCGGCATGACCAACGATCCGGTGCTGAGCTTCTGGTACCACATGCATGGCGCGGCCATGGGCCGGCTGACGGTGGAAGTGGAAGATCCGGCGGGTTCGAACAACTGGGTCACCGTGTTCACGCGCCTGGGCCAGGATCAAACCTCCGAGGCGGCCGCATGGAAGAACGTGTCCCTGCCGCTGAGCAGCTTGAGCGGCACCGACTTCCGGGCACGCTTCACCGGCCAGGGCATCGGCGGGTTCACCAGCGACATGGCCGTGGACGACATCTGCGTGACGGAAGGTCCCTGCCAGTTCCCGCAAGCCACCTACAACGTGGTGTGCGCGCCCTACCCCAGCACGAACTTCACCATCGAGGTGAGCATCACCAGCCTGGGTTCGGGAACCGCGGTGGACATCATCCCCAGCACCGGGACGCCGATCACGGGTGCTGACGGGACCATGAACCCCTATGTCCTGGGTCCCTTCACCGGCGCCGGCACGCTGGTGGACGTGACCTTGAGCAACACGGCGACCCCGGGTTGCACGGCCACCAGCTACAACTTCGGCTGCGCGCCGGCCAACGACGATTGCACGGCGATGAACCCAGCGGCCAATCCGATCGGTCCGGGACAGAGCCTGCAGTTCAACGGCTTCGCCAGCGGATCCACGATCGATCCACCGCTGGTGGGGGTCTTCTCCGCGAACGTGCAAGGCATCGTGTGGGAGGCCTTCACCCTCACGCAGTGTGCCGACGTGCGGATCGACTTCTGCAGCGACCCGCTGCCGGTGTGGGGCATCCTCGCGCTGAACATGTACAGCGATTGCAGCGGCGCCAGCCCGGTGAACTCCCAGTCGTTCAACTGGACGACCTGCACGCCCAACAACGGCCAGGGCTCGGTGTACTACCTGAGCCTGAACCCGGGCACCTATTTCTATCCCGTGCTCTGGTCGCCGGCCAACAACGCGCAGGGCGCTTACGTGCTGAACGTGTCGGCCACCACGCCGGCCGTGCCCTGCACGCCCAACACCTGCGCCCAGGCGGAGGAGATCGTTTGCGGGGGCCAGAAGAGCGGCACCACGGTGTCGAACACCGCCACGCAAGGACCCAGCGTGTGCCTGCCCAACCAGGTGGCGCCAGGTCCCGATGCATGGTACTTCTTCCAGAACCTGAGCCCCAATTCGTTCAATGCTCCGGGCGACGGCAGCACCACCACCTTCGACCTGGCCGGCGCGGGCGCCACGATGTATTCGGTGATCCAGACCAAGCTGGGCACGGTGAACACCACGGGCAACGGATCCACCACGGCGTATGACCTGCCGCCGGGCACCAATGCCCAGGTGAGTTCCGTGCTGCTCAACGGCGTGCCCCAGACCGGCGGCGCCCCTCCGACTTCGGACCTCCAGCTGACGCTCCTCACCGACAACTACGGGGGCGAGACGACCTGGACGCTGACGGGGCCCGTGTCATTCTCCGGCGGACCCTACGCCAGCAATTCGACCTTCGTGGTGCCCTTCAACGACCTGCCCAACGGCAGCTACACCTACACCATCCTGGATTCGTTCGGCGATGGCATCTGCTGCGGCTATGGCAACGGCAGCTACACGCTCACGAACCTCACCACCAGTACGGTGATCGTCACCGGTGGCGCCTTCACCACCAGCCAGGCCACTCCGTTCACCCTGAACCAGGTGGCGGCGGATTATTACCTGTCCGTCGGCACCGGCGCGGGTGGGGTGGACCAGGTGATCTTCAACACCGCGCCGGGCGCGGGGGTCACCGTGGACATCGCCTATACCAGCGACGTGCAATTGACCACCCCCCTGCAATACAGCGTTTCAGCCGGCACGGGGCCGGGCGGCGTGGACCAGATCATCCTCGCCACGGCGCCCCTGGTGGGCGAATCGCTCGCGGTGAGCTACGGCCTGCCGGCCGGCGACCAGCTGGTGACGGCCAGCACCTGCGCGGGCACCACGTACAATTCCATGCTCACCGTGTACGCAGCCAACCCCGATTGCAGCAGCCTGGTGTGCGTGACCGGCAACGACAACAACTGCGGCGTGGCCACCACCTCGGAGGTGAATTGGATCGCCCAGTCGGGCGTGGACTATTACATCGCCGTGCATGGACCGAACGGTTACGTGGGAAGCACCGGTGCCTTCACCCTGTCGCTGGTGTGCGCCCCGCCCTGCACCCCGCAGGCCAATGACGTGTGCGCTTCGGCCACGGCCGTGACCCCGGTGCTGGACGACGGCCTGGGCGTGATGCAGACCTTCAGCAACGTGTGCAGCTTCGCCGACGCCAACCCCAGCTGCGACATCAGCGGCATCCAGGCGGGTCGCGCGCAAGGGGTCTGGTTCTCCTTCAACACGGGTCCGAACGAGTTCTTCGACCTGCAACTGGCCACGTCGGTGGAGGATCCCCTCTACACGGCCACGGCGATCAGCTATGCGGTGTATTCCGGAGCGTGCGGCAGCCTGATGGAGGTGGCCTGCGACCTCACCGGCACGACCACCACCACCATCGGGCCCTTGAACCAATACACCGACCACTGGATCATGGTGTTCAACGACGGCGGCATCGGCCTGGAGGGTTCGTTCGGACTGCTGCTGACCTACCCGGCGCAGAACGACGCGTCGATCACGGACGTGATCTATCCCGATGGACTGGTCTGCACCACGCAGATCGTCCCGACCGTTGAACTGACCAACCTGGGGTTCCAGGTGCTGACCTCGGTGGACATCCTGTACGACGTGGATGGAGGCACGCCGCAGTCGTTCACCTGGACGGGGAGCCTCAACTATCTGGAGACCGAGCTGGTGGAACTCAACCTGATCTCCACCACCCCCGGACCGCACACGTTCAACGCGGCCACGAGCATGCCCAATGGCGTGGCCGACGAGATCCCCGCGAACGATGCGTTCGCCATTCCGTTCGACGTGAGCGGCGAAGCGATGTTCATGGTGGTGGTCACCGACCGCTGGGGTTCGCAAGCCACCTGGCAGATCCTCGATGCGTTCAGCTTCCCGGTGGCCAGTGGAGGGCCCTATGCGGACCTGCCCGGCAACGGCACGGCGCCGCACGTGGAGACGCTCTGCCTGCCCACGGACTTCGGGAATTGCTACAGCCTGTACCTGTATGATTCCTTCGGCGACGGGATCTGCTGCCAGTACGGCGCCGGTTCCTGGGAGGCACGGGATGCCCTGGGCCGCACCCTGATCGGCGACCTGTTCCACGGCAGCGGCACGGCCACCGGCTCGTCCATCTACGACGGCGGCCAGTCGCCCGACGCGACCCCGGCCAGCGCGAACTACAACAACGGCCATTCGATCTGCCTGCCCAGTGGTCCGTCGACCATCGACCTCGGCGAATGCGAGGTCTTCACCAACACCCTGCAGCAGAAGGTCTACACCTCGCAGGTGGCGGGTGCCTCGCTCTACCAGTTCGAGTTCAGCGACCCCGACGCGGGCCTGGCACGGCGCATCGCGGTGCCGCGCCGCTGGGTGAAGTTCAGCGAGATGGTCACCCTGCCCTTGCCCGCCGGCACGACGCTCTTCTGCCGCGCGCGGGTGGATCAGGGTGCATCGGGCTTCCTGGACGATCACTTCGGCGCCGGTTGTGAACTCGGCCTGGCGGCCAACGCCTACGACCTGTGTACGCAGCTGATCGACGACATCAGTCTGCCCACCCACAGCTGCGGGGTCACCCGTTCCTTCGGCGGAGGCGACAAGCTGTGGGCCTATCCGGTGGTGACCGCCACCCAGTACCGCTTCCAGTTCGAGAACACCGGCGAGGGCTACCTGCGCAACATCATCCGGCCCACGTACGTGTGCCTGCTGAGCTGGGCCACCGCCCCGTTGGTGAACGGCTCCACCTACGCGGTGCGTGTGCAGGTGTTCGTGGCCGGGGCATGGCGCGCATTCTGCGGCGCCGATTGCAACGTCACGATCCTCAACCCGCCCATGGCCGGTGGCTCGCTGAACGCCGCGCCGGTGGCCACCACCGACGGCCTGCAGCTCTGGCCCAACCCCGTGCGCGATGGCAACGTGAACCTGCTGATCGAGGGCATCGAGGCGGCTGAACAACACGTCACCGTCGAGGTGTTCGACGCCTTCGGCCGCCGCGTGCATGCCCGCGACCAGGCCAACAGCGGCGAGGTGTTCAACACCATCCTGGAACTGGGCACCGACATCGCTCCCGGCATCTACGAGGTGCGCGTGCGCGTGAACGACAGCGTGTACCTGGAGCGCCTCACGATCCAGTAGCCAGCGGCGCACAACGCATCAGGCAGGAGGCCGTTCCGCAAGGGGCGGCCTCCTGCATTGGTGCGGAAGCGGCCCGGCGCCATGGACTACAGGTCCTTCACCTCCTGCACGCGGCCATCCACGTAGCGCTCCTCGCGCACGGGCCTGCCGTTGGGATCGTAGTGGATCCAGGTGCCCACGCGCCGCGAGTCGCCCCGGCCCGGATCGTACCGGGCCCTGCCCGTTTCGCGCAACAGCCCGTTGGGATGGTATTCGCGCTGCTCGAAGACCACGTGCTTGCGGTCCACCAACTGCAGCAGGCTGATGGGCTTGCCGTCCGCGGCGTACAGGTCCATGCGCAGGTAGTAGGGCTCGGTCTTGTGCCGCTCCTCCTGATAGCGGAGCTGCCCGTTGGGATAATGGTCCGCGTACGCGATGGGGCGACCTTGGAAGTACTTCGTCTCGGAGCGCAACGTGCCGTTGCCATGGTAGGTGCGCAGCACGCAGCGGAGGTTGTCGATGGACCGGAACTCGCGCTCCAGGGTGCCGTCGGGGTGGTAGTTCTTGTAGATGATCAGCTGGCCGTCGTTGTAATAGCCGCGATGCTTGAGCACGCCATCGGGATAGCGGTCCTCCACCCAGCCCACGCAGGCGTAGCCGTTGCACAGCCGCACCGAATCGCCGCCGAGCGCGCCGTTGAGCGGCTCGTAGCCGTTCACCGCCGCGGTGCGGTCCTCGAGCCATTGGGTGCCCACGGCATGCTCGTCGTGGGCCAGCAGCAGGGTGTCGGCCTGGCCGCTGGCCATCGCGCACCGAAGCAGCAAGCCGAGGATGCCGGCGCCCCGGCACAGGTACGGGAGGATGATCGTTCGCATGGCGGCTGATGGACCGGGGGCCTTGAACGGCCCCGCGCCCCGGAGCGTTGCATGCGCCGGTTCTCCATCTTTGCGGCCCATCCGACCATCCCCATGAAACCCCCAACACGCCTGAACGGACCGTTCCTCCTGAGCATCGTGGCGCTCTGCGCGCTGTGCGCCTGCCAGACCCCATCGTCCAGTGCCGATCCCCAGACCGCCGTGGGCGACACCCTCCAACGGAAGTCCACCGATGGGTCGGGCCGGACCGTGGCCGGAGAAGTTCGGGGGACGCCCTCGGAAAAGGAACGCATGGCCGGGGATGGCGCACGGGGTGCGACGGAGAAGCAGGTGAAAGGCGGGGAGCAGCGCGTCTATTCGCCCGAGGATCAACGCCTGATGGAGCGCATGCGCGATGCCGACGTGGGCCAGATCAAGGCCTACATGCGCGAGGTGCTGGCCCAGCCCCTGCCGCCCGACCACGTGCTTCCCGCGGAGATCGCCAACGCGGGCAGCCCCCAAAAGGCCCAGGAGGTGCTCGACGCCATGTACCCTGAATTCGTCGGAAAGGAAGGTCCGTCCTTCTTCCAGGCCATTGCCGCCGAACCGGTGCGCTATCGCGAGATGATCCTCGAGACGCGCGCGCTGCGCCTGCATTACACCGGCAACGCCGGACCGACCGGGGTGCGCTGACCCGGGCCACGGCCGTCCCTTCCGTTCGCGTTCGGCGTTCCGCCACCGGACACCACCCGCCCCGTTCCGAGGCCCACCATCGTCCGGGGCTTCTGGGTGGATGGCCGATCGCGGCACTTGCTTGAACGAACGGCGGTAGCGGCCCTGATCCGGGCCGGTGCCACGAGGCCGCACTCATCCCATCGGCATCGGGCCGGGCTCTCCCGCCCATGGCCTATTCTCAACGACCTGTTGAAAAGTATTTCTCCACCGAGCCCCTTGCGCATTGACAGAAGTCATATAGCTTGGCCCGCACGAGTCCGAAAACCGTTCCGTTCAACCTGTCCTCAAAACCCCCACTGATGATGAGAAGGTTCTTACACGTCCTTGGCTTGGTATTGCTTGGCACCGCGCTTTTCGCGCCGGCCGAACTCATCGCCCAGCCCTATTGCGACCAGGCCCAGGGCACCGCGGGCTTCCCCTCGGATCCCACATGCGAAGCCTCGGTGTGCAGCTACGACTCCTACTGCTGCAGCACCCAGTGGGACGGCATATGCGCCGGCGAAGCGGGCACCGACCTCAACTGCACGGGCTGCCTGGCGCCCTTCTGCAATGCCGGGCCGCCGTATTGCGACCAGGCGCAGGGCACGGCCGGTTTCCCCAGCTGCACCACCTGCTCCAACTCGGTGTGCGGTTACGATCCCTACTGCTGCAACACGCAGTGGGACGGCGTCTGCGCCGGCGAAGCGGGCTCCGACCCCAACTGCACCGGCTGCCTGGCGGCACCGCCCCCCAGTTGTACGCCTGGGCCGCCGTATTGCGACCAGGCGCAGGGCACGGCCGGCTTCCCGAGCTGCACGGATTGCTCCAACGCGGTGTGTTCTTATGACTCCTACTGCTGCAACTCCCTTTGGGACGGCATCTGCGCCGGTGAAGCGGCCACCGACCTCAACTGCACCGGCTGCCTGGCGCCACCGCCGCCACCTGTAACGGGCGAGGATTGCGCCACGGCCACCGCGCTTACCGTGGCGCCGAACCTGGGGGCATGTGGCTACACGACGATCACCAGCGGCAGCACGCAGGACGGTCCGTCCAGTTGCAGCGGCTTCCCGGCGGACGACGTGTGGCGCAGCTTCGTGGCCCCCTCCAACGGCAACGAACTGGTCTTCTTTACGGTGGCGGGCAGCGCGGGCGACTGGGTGATGGAGGTGTGGGACGGCTGCGCGGGCACCGCGATCGCGTGCAACGACGACTTCAACGCGTTCATGCCGCAGATCAACCTCTGCCAGTTCCAATACACCGGAGGCGCGACCTACTACGTGCGCATGTGGACTTACGGCGGGCTGATCAATGAAACGGCGGACATCTGCATCTACGAAAACGGCCCCTGCGCCGCCCCGCCACCCAACGACGATTGCGCGAACGCGGTGGGGCTTACGGTGCAGCCCTACAACACCTGCCCGGCCGGTCAGGTGCTGGGCACCACGGTGGATGCCACCCCCAGCGGCGCGGGCAACCCGGGTTGCGATCCCTTCGGCACCTTGAACGACGTGTGGTACAGCTTCACCCCGGCCGGCACCGGCAACGTGGAGATCTACCTGAGCAACGCCGGGGGCGGCACACCTCCCTTCTGCGATGAGGCACAAGGTTCGGCCGGATTCCCGAGCGATCCGGTGTGCGAAGCCTCGGTGTGCGGCTACGATCCCTACTGCTGCGGCACCATGTGGGACGGTTTCTGCGCCAGCGAAGCGGCCACCGACCTCAACTGCACCAGCTGCCTTGGCCCTCCGGGCGATTTCGGCCTCTCCATCTACGCCTCGTACAGCTGCGTGGGTCCGGCGGTGGAGGTGAATTGCTCGGATCCCGCCCTGGCGGTCACCACCTTCATGGCCTCGGCCGGGGTGACCTACCACATCCGCGTCCACTCCAATCCCGGACAGGAAGGCACCTTCAACCTCTGCCTGCAGGAGGGCCCGCCGCCTCCCACCAACGAGGATTGCGCGAACGCCCTACCCGTGCCTGTGGCACCGAACCTGGGGGCCTGCGTGAACACCCCCGTGGTGAGCGGCGCCACGCAGGACGGCCCCAGCCCGGCCTGCGGTTTCGGGCCGGACGACGACGTGTGGTTCAGCTTCGTGGCGCCCGTGAACGGCAGCAAGCTGGTGCTGGGCACCACGGCCGGATCGGTGACCGATTGGGTGATGGAACTCTGGGACACCTGTCCTCCGGTCGGCGGCCCGTACTGCGACGACGCGCAGGGCACCGCCGGCTTCCCGAGCGATCCGGTGTGTGAAGCCTCGGTGTGCAGCTATGACTCCTACTGCTGCAACGTCAATTGGGACGGCCTCTGCGCCAGCGAAGCGTCCACCGACCTCAACTGCGTGGGCTGCCTGGCGCCGCCGGGCGCATCGGCGCTGATGTGCAACGACGACGCGAACGGCTTCATGCCCGAGATCACGCTCTGCGCTTCGCAGTACACGCCGGGCGCCACCTACTACATCCGCCTCTTCACCTATGGCGCCCCGATCGGAACGGCCGGCCTGTGCGTGTATGAGAACGGCAGCGGCGCCGCGCCGGCCAACGACCTGTGCAGCCTGGAGAACCCCGCGCTCAATCCCCTGAGCATCCTGGGCGGACCCATCACCTTCACGAGTTCCCTGGATTGCGCCGATCCCGATGCGATCATCCCCAACCCCTACGGCGCGAACGTGCAGGGCTGGACCTGGGTGGTGTTCCAACTCACCGAGTGCGCCGACATCACCATCGACTACGGCCCCACGGGTCTGGGCAACTGCATCCAGAACGGATCGCTGAACATGTACGGCGATTGCGGCACCGTCTTCATCAACAGCCAGTCCTGGTCGAGCAACCCCGGATGCCCCTTCCCGGGCAACGTGGTGATCAACTTCATCAACCTCTCGCCGGGCAACTATTACTACCCGGTGCTGTGGGATCCCACGAACAACGCGACGGGGACCTACGTCATCGACGTGACCGCGTTCCCGCCCAGCAATCCCTGCCCGACGAACCCGACCTGCGCGGGCGCGATCGCGGTGGATTGTGGCGACTTGGAATCGGGCAACACGGAGAACCAGTTCAACAGCCTGCCCCCCAACGCCTGCCCCTTCCCGGTGGCTCCCTCGATGGGTGGCTCGCTCTGGTACACCTACACCACGCCGGGGGCTGACACCCTGGTGACGCTGAGCACCTGCGGCCTTGGCGGACCGTTCTGCGATCAGGCGCAGGTCACGGCGGGCTTCCCGAGCGATCCCGGCTGCGAAGCCTCGGTGTGCAGCTATGACGCTTTCTGCTGCAGCACCCAGTGGGACGGCATTTGCGCCGGCGAAGCGGCCACCGACCCCAACTGCACCGGCTGCCTGGCCGGGGGTACGCCCTTCGACACGCGCATCAGCGTGTTCACCGGCACCAATTGCACCGATCTCTGCTGCCTGGCCTTCAACGACGACGGCCCGGGCTGCCCGAACTTCACCTCGGAGATGAGCTTCGTGGCCGAGGCGGGTGAGACCTACTGGATCGTGGTGCATGGCTTCGGTTTCGCGGAGGGGACCTTCGACCTCTCCGTCACCTGCTCGCCGATCTGCACGCCTGTGACGGGCAACGACGATTGCGCCGCGGCCGCCGTGCTGACCCCGGTGCTGGCCGATGGCCTGGGCGTTCCCACGATGGGTGACAACACCTGCGCGCAGAGCGACCCCAACCCCGGTTGCGATCTGTTCGGGGTCGTGCAAGGGGTGTGGTACACCTTCAACACCGGCACGAAGGACACCTTCACGATCACGCTGCTGACCAACAACGAGGATCCCCTGTACACCACCACCGGCATCAGCTACGCGCTGTACGACGGGTGCAACATGGGCGTGTGCCCGCTCGGCGGGGCCAACGAGCTGGCCTGCAACTCCTTCTCGGCCGCGGGCACCAACCCGCTGCCCACCCTCACGCCGGGCGCCGACTACAAGATCCTGGTGTGGAACGCGGGCGGCCCCGGATTGGAGGGCACCTTCGGCATCCTGCTGGAATACCCGGCCGACAACGATGTGATGCTGGTGGATGTCGACACCCCCGATGGCAACACGTGCAGCACGCAGTTCAACCCGGTGATCGAGGTGCGCAACAACGGACTGCAGCCGCTCTCCTTCTTCGATGTCTTCTATGACATCGATGCTGGCGCACCCATGACCCAGACGATCACCCTGGGGACCCCGCTGAACTACTTCGAGACCGAACTGGTGAGCCTCAACCTGGTGAGCACCACCCCGGGCCCGCACGTGTTCAACGCCACGGTGGACCTGCCCAACGGGGTGCCCGATGAGATCCCGGCCAACAACAGCGGCAGCAGCAACTTCGACGTGAACGGCGAAGCGGCCAGGCTGATCATCACCACCGACACCTATGGCGGGGAGACCACCTGGCAGATCATCGATGCCTTCTTCCTGCCGGTGGCCAGCGGTGGTCCCTACCCGGGCAACACGGTGAACATCGAGGACCTGTGCCTGCCGATCGCCTTCGGCCAGTGCTTCAACCTGTTCATCTACGACTCCTATGGCGACGGCATGTGCTGCGCCTATGGGATGGGCAGCTGGGAACTGCAGACCACCTCGGGACGCACCATGCTCTACGACCTGTTCGAGGATCCCGCCTCGGGCTTCGGCCCTCCGGGTGACGTGTCGCCGGCCGTTCCTCCGGCCAGCCCGGGCTACAACAACGGCCATCCGTTCTGCCTGCCCGCCGGGGTCACCGCCATCCTGGGCGACGAATGCGAAGTGTACACCAACAACCTGTTGAGCAAGGTGTACACCAGCCAGGTGCCCGGCGCATCGCTCTACCAGTTCGATTTCAGCGATCCGGACAACGGCTACGCACGCCGCATCGCCGTGCCCAACAACTGGGTGCGCTTCTCGCAGATGCAGTCGCCGCCCCTGACCGCCGGCGTGGTGTACTTCTGCCGCGCGCGGGCCGACCAGGGCGCCCCGGGCTTCCTGGACGACCACTTCGGCACGGGCTGCCAGCTGGGTCTTGATCCCAACCAGGTGCCGGGCTGCACGGAGCTGATCGCCATGGGCGACCCGGCCTACGCCCCGAACACCTGGTCGTGCGGAGCCACCAGGGCCTTCGGCGGCGGCGACAAGATCTGGGCGTACCCCGTGGTGAACGGCACCCAGTACCGCTTCCAGTTCGAGAACATCGGCGAGGGCTACCTGCGCAACGTGTTGCGGCCCAGCTACGTGTGCCTGTTGAACTGGTCCACCCTGCCGCTAAACAACGGCTCGCAGTACACCGTGCGCGTGGAGGTGCAGGTGAACAACACCTGGAGCGGCTTCTGCGGCGCGGACTGCACGCTGAACATCCTGAACCCGCCGGTGGGCGGCGGTGGCAACCAGAACGCCGCACCCGCCATGGACGGCTCGGGCGTGCAGCTCTGGCCCAACCCCGTGCGCGACGGCCGCGTGCATCTGCTGATGGAAGGGCTCACCGATGAGCAGCAGCGCATCACCGTGGAGGTGTTCGACACCTATGGCAAGCGCGTGCTGGCCCGCGAGTTCGACAACAGCGGCGAGGTGTTCAACACGGTGCTGGACCTGGGCGGCGACAT
>CAYMXP010000057.1:0-21085 GCA_964394425.1 uncultured Chryseobacterium sp.
GTGGGACGAGGCGACCGCCTCGCTGGTCATCGCCAGGTGTGCCGCCGCGGTGAAGGCGAGGCGCGATTCGAGGAAGCCGCCGATCTGCACCTGCATGCCGGCCTGCTCCGCCCGCCCGATGATCTTCCGCGCCTTGAAGAGCCCGCCGCTCTTGCCCAGTTTCACGTTGAAACGCTGGCACGCCCCTAGCGCTATCAATCGTTCCGCATCGTGGTCGTCGCAACAGCTTTCGTCGCCCATGATCGGTATGGGCGAGGCTTCCTTCACCCGGCGCATGTCCATGAACCGCCAGCGGGGGATCGGCTCTTCGCAATGCTGTATGCCGTGCTCCCCGAGCGCGTTCAGGACCCTGATCGCGGTGTCCGGGTCCCAGCCCTGGTTCGCATCGATGCGAAGCGGAACTCCCGGACCGATCGCTTCGCGAATGCGGCGGATACGTTCGATGTCCAGGTCACCACTTCCGCCCAGTTTCACCTTGATCACGGAAAACCCGCTGCGCACGATGTCCTCCGCATCCGCCGCCATCTTTTCCGGATCCCCGATGCTCACGGTGTAGTCGGTGACCAGGTGTCTGGTCGCGCTGGCGCCAAGGAACTTCCACAAGGGAACACCGGCCTGCTGCGACGCGATGTCGTACAACGCGATGTCGAAGGCGCTCTTGATGCTGTTGTTCCCGAAGATCAGGCGGTCCATGATCGCGTGCGCGCCTTCGATGTCCGCCGCATCGCGACCGAGCAGCGCGTTCGCAAGATGCCGGCCGACGACAAGGCAGGTCCCGCTGGTCTCCCCGTTGATCGTCCAGAAAGGGCTGCACTCGCCGAAGCCGGTGATGCCATCATCGGCATGCACGATGACCACCACATTATCGGCCTCGTGGTTGGGCCCGAGCGAGGTGATGAAGGGCGCCTTGAGGGGTATCCGCAGACGGTGGACCTCGACTCGCCGGACGGCCGAACGTGCGCTCACGGCGTGAAGATGGACAAAGAAAAAGGGGCCTTGCGGCCCCTTCTCATGTTCGTTCGGCGAAAGATCATTCCTCCACCACCTCGAACGTGATGGTGCGCACCACGTCGCGGTGGAAGGCGATCTCCGCCTCGTACTTGCCGAGGGACTTGATGGCCTCGCCCTTCAGCTTGATGTGCTTGCGGTCCACCTCGAAGCCCAGCGCGCGGATGGCGTCGGCGATCATGATGGTGTTCACGCTGCCGAAGATCTTGCCGCTCTCGCCGGCCTTGGCGCCGATCTTCAGCGTGCCGGTGGTGACGGCTTCCGCCATCTTCTCGGCCTCCGCCTTGATCTTGGCCTCCTTGTGCGAGCGCTGCTTCATCGTTTCGCTGAGCTGCTTCTTCTCGCTCTCGGTGGCCGCCACGGCCAGGCCGCGGGGCAGCAGGAAATTGCGGGCATAACCCTCGCGCACCTTCACCACGTCGTTCGCGTAGCCCAGGTGTTCCACGTCTTTCTTCAGGATCACTTCCATGTTCGTGTCGTGTTGGGGGTGATCACTTGAGCATGTCGGCCACGTAAGGCATCAACGCCAGATGGCGGCTGCGCTTGATGGCCTGGCCGACCTTGCGCTGGTACTTCAGGCTGGTGCCCGTGAGGCGACGGGGCAGGATCTTGCCCTGTTCATTCACGAAGCGGAGGAGAAAGTCGGCATCCTTGTAATCGATGTACTTGATGCCCAGCTTCTTGAAGCGGCAGTACTTCTCCTTCTTGGTCTCGATGGCGATGGGCGTGAGGTAGCGGATCTCGCCGCCCTGCGCCGGTGCCGGATTGGTCGCTTGTTCGCTCATGGTCGTTCAGGTCCTATGCGTTGGTCACGTTCTCCTCGCGGCGGCGGCGCGGGCGCTCCGGCGCGGCCTCGCCCTCGGCGGGCTTGGGCTCGCTCATGCGCTTGCGTCGGCGCTCGGCGAAGGCGATGTGGTGCTTGTCCATGAGCACGGTGAGGAAGCGGATCACGCGCTCGTCACGGCGGTATTCGGTCTCGAGCTTGTCCACGAAGGCGGGCTCGCTCTCGAACTCGAACAGGTGGTAGAAGCCCGAAGACTTCTTCTGGATGGGATACGCCAGTTTGCGCATCCCCCAGCTCTCATCGTGGTGGACCTTGCCACGGCCTTTCTTGATCAGGTCTTTGAACTTCTTTACCGCCTCCTTTGTCTGGTCCTCAGACAAAACGGGAGTTAGAATGAAGACGGTTTCGTACCGGTTGGTCATGTGACGCGTTCGGTGTTTGGGGCCGCGAATGTAGCAGAATATCCGCCCGGCTGTGCCAGAGGCACAGGGCTATCGGGTCTTGTTCTTCACCGCGGAGAGCGCAGAGGCCGCGGAGGATCCCTTCGGCCTCCAAAGAGAGGCGCTGAGTTAGCGGCCTCCGGCCGCCTCTGCGCTCTTTGCTGCACAGGCAACAAAATGATGGGCATTTCTCCGTGCCTCTGCGCTCTCTGCGGTTGAATTTCAGGCAACTAAGAGGCAATAGCCCTTGCCAGAGGCAGGGGCGTAAAGCCGGACCCGGATCCAGAACGTCCGGGCCCCACCCCTGAACCGCTCCTATCTTCGGCCCGATCCCATGGACCATTTCGTCGTCAGCGCGCGCAAGTACCGGCCGGCCACCTTCGACAGCGTGGTGGGCCAGGAGGCGGTGACCAGCACGCTGAAGAACGCCATCAAGAGCGGTCATCTGGCACAGGCCTTCCTGTTCTGCGGGCCCAGGGGGGTGGGCAAGACCACCTGCGCCCGCATCCTGGCCAGGACCATCAACTGCGAGGACCGGGGCGACGACCTGATACCCTGCGGCCGGTGCGCCCCCTGCAAGACCTTCGAGGAGGGCCATTCATTGAACATCTACGAACTGGACGCGGCCAGCAACAACGGGGTCGACGAGATCCGCAACCTGATCCTGCAGGTGAGCATCGCCCCGCAGGTGGGCTCGCGCAAGGTGTACATCATCGACGAGGTGCATATGCTGAGCGCGGCGGCCTTCAACGCCTTCCTGAAGATGCTGGAGGAGCCCCCCTCCTACGCCATCTTCATCCTGGCCACCACCGAGAAGCACAAGATCCTGCCCACGATCCTCAGCCGTTGCCAGGTGTTCGACTTCAAGCGCATCTCCGTCACCGACATCGCCAAGCATCTGGCCGGCATCGCGAAAAAGGAGGGCATCCAGGCCGAACCCCAGGCCCTGCACACCATCGCCCAGAAGGCCGATGGCGCCTTGCGCGACGCGCTTTCCATCTTCGACCAGCTGGTGAGCTTCGCGGGCAGCCGGCTCACCTACCGCGACGTGGTAACCCACCTGAACGTGCTGGACCACGAGCACTACTTCAACATCACCGGTTCGATCATCAACGCCGATGCGGCCGCCTGCCTGGTGGAGTTGAACGACATCCTGCTGAAGGGCTTCGACGGCCACCTCTTCATGGCCGGGCTGGGCCGCCACTTCCGCGACCTGCTCATGTGCCAGGACCCGCGCACGGTGCCCCTGCTGGAGGTGAGCGAGGAACTCGGCGCCCGCTATGCGAAGCAGGCGCAGCAAGCTCCGCGCGAGCTGCTGTACCAGGGCCTGGACCACATCGCCCAGTGCGACGTGCAATACAAACTGAGCAAGGAGCCCAGGCTGCTGCTGGACCTCACGCTGTTGCGGCTGTGCCATTCCGCCCGGGGCAACGGCGCCGGTGCGGCACGCGCGCCGGGGTCGGCCGAGCCGGTGGCGGAGCCCGCGCCCGCCCGGCCGGCGCCGGCGAGGCCGGCAGCCGCGACCGTTCCAGCGGGTGTGGAAAAAAAAAATCCTGACGGGAGCGTGAGCATGGCCGGCGCGGTGCCGCCGGCCCCGAAGCCGGTGGTGAACGAGGGCATCGCGGCGCCGGTCCCTCAAAGCGGCCTTTCCGATGGTCGCCCCGTGCCGGCGCGCCGTGCGGCAGGCGGGTTCTCGATCAAGCAGTTCACCGCGAAGGCCGCGCCCAACACCACCCTGGCCACGGAAGATGCGACCGTCGCGACCGAGCCCGCCGCATCGGCCGACAGCGCTCCGCTCATGCCCATCAGCGAGGCCCTGCTGCGGCGGGTGTGGAAGGAATACGCGGTGCGCAAGAAGCGTGATGGCCGCGACAGCCTCCACGCCACGCTGGTGGCGCGTGAGCCCGCGTTGAAAGGACCGCGCGTGATCGCCTTCGCCATCGTGAACGAGGTGCAGGAGAAATACCTCCGCGACGAACGTCCCGAACTGCTCGCCCACCTGCGCCGCGAACTGGGCGACCCCGGTCTGGACCTGGCGATCGAGAAACAGGAGGTCGCCGACCTGCGACCCCGCTACACGCCCAAGGACCGCTTCGCGATCATGGCGGAGCGAAACCCGGCGCTGTTGAAGCTGAAGGAGGATCTGGGGCTGGATCTGGGGTGATCCTTCGACCAGAGGCGTCATCGCGAGGATCCGCGAGTCACCGAGCGGTCCGGATCGATCCATTCCAAGTCAGGTAGGACTGGATCGCTTCGCAGTCCTCGATAACTCGGACATGCTCGCGATGACGGGACATAATGGGGACCGGTACTTTCGCCGCCGAACTCCCGAACCAACAATGCCCAAGATCACCGTGAAGAACCCCGTCGTCGAACTGGACGGCGACGAGATGACCCGCATCATCTGGAAATGGATCAAGGAGCAGCTGATCCTGCCCTACGTGGACGTGCCGATCGAATACTACGACCTGAGCATCGAGCAACGTGACCAGACCGACGACAAGGTGACGGTGGAAGCGGCGAAGGCGATCCAGAAGCACAACGTGGGCATCAAGTGCGCGACCATCACGCCCGATGAAGCCCGCGTGAAGGAGTTCGGGCTGAAGCAGATGTGGAAGAGCCCGAACGGAACGATCCGGAACATCCTGAACGGAACGGTCTTCCGGGAGCCGATCGTGATCGGCAACATCCCACGGCTGGTGCCCGGTTGGACGCGGCCCATCGTCATCGGCCGCCATGCCTTCGGCGACCAGTACCGCGCCACCGACGCGGTGATCAAAGGCAGGGGGAAGCTGACGATGACCTTCACGCCCGAAAACGGTGGTGCCCCGCAGAGTTGGGAGGTCTACTCCTTCGACGGCGATGGCGTGGCGCTGGCCATGTACAACACCGACGAAAGCATCGAGGGCTTCGCGCAGAGTTGCTTCAACCTGGCCTTGCAGAAGAAGTGGCCGCTCTACCTAAGCACCAAGAACACCATCCTGAAGAAGTACGACGGCCGCTTCAAGGACATCTTCCAGGGGATCTACGAGAAGCAGTTCAAGGCGGAGTTCGAGAAGGCCGGCATCGCGTACGAGCACCGCCTGATCGACGACATGGTGGCCAGCGCGATGAAGTGGAGCGGCGGCTTCATCTGGGCCTGCAAGAACTACGACGGCGACGTGCAGAGCGACACCGTGGCCCAGGGCTTCGGCTCACTGGGCCTGATGACCAGCGTGCTGATCACCCCCGATGGCAGGACCATGGAAGCCGAGGCCGCGCACGGCACCGTGACGCGCCATTACCGCCAGCACCAGCAGGGCAAGCCCACCAGCACCAATCCCATCGCCAGCATCTTCGCCTGGACGCGGGGCCTGGCCTTCCGCGGAAAGCTCGACGGCAACCAGGCGCTGATCGACTTCTGCGAGAAGCTCGAGAAGGTGTGCATCCAGACCGTGGAGAGCGGGAAGATGACCAAGGACCTGGCGGCGTGCATACATGGGGAGAAGGTGGGACCGGAGCATTACCTGACCACTGAAGGATTCATGAAGGCGTTGAAGCACGGGATCGAACGGGCAGCCTGATAGCCGGCAAGGCCCAGGCAACCCTCCCTCCCGTTCGATTGTCTATCCGGCACGACTGGGCCGGGGCCTAACTTGGCCGGGCGCTTCCCAGTCTCCAGCCACGCCATGCGCGTCCGCTCCATCCTCCCTGGCATCGGCCTGCTGATCACCGGCTTTTGGTCCGCCCCGGTGCGGGCCACGCACGTCAGCGGGGTGGACATCTCGGTGGAATGCATCGGGGGCAACACCTACCAGATCACCCTGAACCTGTTCCGGGATTGCAGCGGGATCACCATGGCGCCCACCGAGACGGTGTACCTGGACAGCGACTGCGGCTTTTCAGGCCAGCTGAACCTTTCGCAAGCCCCCGGCAGCGGCTACGAGATCAGCCAGCTCTGCGCGCCGGACCTTCCCAACAGCGATTGCAACAGCGGCGGCCTGCCCGGCATGGAAGCCTACCAGTACACCGGCACGATCAACCTGGCCCCGCCCTGCGACAGCTGGACGATCAGCTGGAGCACCTGCTGCCGCAACCCCTCGGCCAACGTGCCCACCAGCAGCACGGACGACATCTACGCCGAGGCCGTGCTGAACACCGCCTCGGCGCCATGCAACGACACGCCCATCTTCACCGCGCAGCCCATTCCCTTCGTGTGCCTGATGCAGCCGGTCTCGTACAACTACGGCGTGTTCGACCCCGATGGCGATTCCCTGGTGTTCTCCCTGATCAGCGGACGTCTCACGTCCATCACACCGCTCACCTACGGAGCGGGCTTTTCGGGGTCGGCGCCCATCCCCGGCATCGCCCTCGATCCCAACACCGGCGAGGTCACCTTCACCCCGACGGCGATCGGCAACTACATCGTGGTGGTGCTGGTGACGCAGTACGACGCCCTGGGCAACGTGATCGGCACGGTGATGCGCGACATGCAGTTCACCGTGATCAACTGCACCAACATCGTCCCCTCCGCACCGGCGGCCATGGCCAATTTCTCCGGCAGCGCCACGCAGACCGGCCCCACGGGCATCGAGATGTGCGTGGGTCACCAGTTCTGCCTGGACCTGGTGTTCACCGATGCCAACCCCGGCGACACGCTCACCCTCAGCAGCAACGTGACGCTCGCGCTGCCGGGTTCCACCTTCTCACAAACCGGTGTCAACCCGGCCACCGCCACCATCTGCTGGACGGCCGTGGCCGGCACCAGCCCGGTGACCACCTTCACCGTGTTCGCCGAGGATGATGCCTGCCCCGTGACCGGATTGAGCCAGCAGACGATCACCATCCTCTTCATGCCGCGCACGCAGACGATCGCCGACTCGCTGCTTTGCGTGCCCACGCCCGTGACCCTCGACGTCACCGGCGGCAACGTGTTCACCTGGAGCGTGCTGAGCGGCGATCCGATCGTGCTTGGATCCAATTTCAGTTGCAACCCGTGTGACGCGCCCGTGGCCACGCCGGCCATCACCACCACCTACGAGGTGGTGAGCGACCTGGCCACCACCTGCCTGAACCGCGACACGGTGACCATCAGCGTGGTGCCGGCCTTCGGGTTCGCCGGCGTGCAGACCCACGACGCCACCTGCAACGGCGACAGCGACGGATGGTCTTACATCATGCCCTTCGGCCTGGCCGGCCCGCCGTGGACCTTCACGTTGAGCAATACCGGCGGCGTGGTGAGCACCATGACCGCGATGGGCGGCGATACGATCACCGCGATCCCCTACGGCAACTATACCGTGACGCTGGCCGAGCCGCTGGGCTGCGAACACGACACCACCATCTTCATCGACCAGCCGGCGGCAATGACCGTGACGGCCACCGACACCACGATCTGCCTTTCCACCTCCGCGGTGATCGGCGCGCAGGCCACCGGCGGCAACGGCAGTTACAGCTACGCATGGAACTCCGGCTTGATCGGCAACGGACCGCATACGGTGGCCCCCGCAGTGACGACCGATTACCAGGTGGTCGCCACCGACTTCCTCGGTTGTACGTCGCCGGCCGATCTCGCGACCGTGACGGTGCATCCGCCACTGAGCGTGGCCGCCTCCGGACCCGACAGCATCTGCATCAGCGCGGCCGCGACGTTGAATGCCGCGCCCTCGGGCGGCAATGGCGGGCCGTACACGCTGCTGTGGGAGGAGGTCGGCGTGGGCCCCGTCGGGTCGGGAACGTCGATCACCGTGGCGCCGGGCAACGCCTCCACCTGGTATGAGGTGACGCTGACGGACAACTGCGGATCACCGGCCGTGCAGGACCAGATCCAATTGCTGTGGTACCCCGCGCCGAAGCCGGACTTCACCGCCGATCCGCTGGAGGATTGCTTCCCGGTGGACATCACCTTCACCAACACCACCGATCCCGCGGACGTGGGGCCGGGCTGTGCGTGGGACTTCGGCGATGGCTTCACCGGCATCGGGATCGCGGGCGCGAGCCACACCTACACCGCGGTGGGCTGCTACGACGTCACCCTCACCGTCACTTCGCTGGAAGGCTGCGTGGGCGACACCACATTCCCGCAGTACGTCTGCGCACGGCCCTATCCGGTGGCCGATTTCGACTGGGCGCCGCTCTCGGCCAACGTGCTCGATCCGGTGATCCACTTCAACAATACCAGCCAGTACGACGTGAGCTGGGCCTGGTCCTTCGGCCCGCTGGCTGAACCTGACTCCGCCTTCGAGCCGAACCCGACGGTGACTTTCCCCGAGACCGATGAAGCGGAATACCCCGTCTGGCTGCATGTGACCAACCAGTACGGCTGCCCGGACAGCATCATGCGCTGGGTGCTGATCGAAGGGGTGTTCTTCATCTATGTGCCCAATGCCTTCACGCCCGATGGCGATGGCGTGAACGAGTTCTTCGGGCCGCAGGGCCAGGGCATCAAGGACGCGGAATACCGCCTGAGCGTCTTCGATCGCTGGGGCCAGCCCATCTTCGTGACCAGCGATCCGAACGAACCGTGGGACGGGACCCTGGGCGGCGATCCCGCCATGGCGGGCGTTTATGCCTGGAAACTGGAAGTGGTGGATCGCTACCGCGAGATCAGCAAGGAGATCCTCGGGCACGTGACGCTGGTGCGGTGAGCACCCATGGCACACGGAGGCACGGAGACACGGTGAATGCGGACTGGGCATGCGGCCGTCGCTTGAGCGGCGGCTCCTCCGTGACCGCATGCCTCCGTGTGACCCATTGCATTCCGGGCGCTCCTCCACCTCGTTCCCCGCCGTCGAAGATCTTTGCGCCGCCGATCGCGACCCGCGGTCCGCTGATCGGTCCATCGACCGCTTGACCCGTCCCGCCCCCATCACCCGCCGCGACCTGGACCGCCTGGCGCTGCCCGCGATCATCAGCGGCATCGCCGAACCGGTGATCAGCCTGGTAGACACCGCCTTCGTAGGGCGGCTGGGCACGGCCGATCTCGCCGCGGTGGGCATCGCCAGCAGCTTCTTTCTTCTCGTGGTATGGGTGCTGGCGCAAACCCGCAGCGCCGTGCTGGCCGTGGTGGCGCGGTACCATGGCGAGAAGCGGATCGACGCGGTGAAGGGCCTGGTGCCCATCGCCATCTGGATGAACTTCCTGCTCGGCTTCCTCTTCTTCGCCGTCACCAAGCATTACGCGGAGCCGATCTTCAGGATGTACAATGCCGAAGGCGAGGTGCTGCGGAAAGCGGTGGCCTACTTCAACGTGCGGGCCTGGGGCTTCCCGGTGGTGCTGGCCACCTTCGCCCTCACCGGCGCCTTCAGGGGTGTTCAGAACCTGAGCTGGAACATGTGGGTGAGCATCACCGGCGCGGTGGTGAACCTGGTGCTGAACCCGCTGCTGATCTTCGGCCACGGTCCCTTCCCGGCCATGGGCATCGAAGGCTCGGCGCTCGCAAGCCTGATCGCCCAACTGGTGATGTTCGCCATGGCGATCGGGTTCCTGGAAACGCGCACGCCCTTCAGCATCCTCCCGCGCTCGGCGCGCCATCCGGAGCTGGGCGCGCTGCTATGGAACAGCGGCAACCTCTTCGCGCGCACCATCGCGCTGAACGTGGCCTACTACCTGGGCAACCGCTACGCGACGGGCTACGGCGTGGAGCAGAGCGGCGCGCACAACATCGCCATGCAGATCTGGCTTTTCAGCGCCTTCTTCATCGACGGCTACGCCGCGGCCGGCAGCGTGGTGGCCGGCCGGTTGAACGGCGAGCGTGACTGGCGCCAGCTGCACCGCGTGAGCTGGCTGGTGGTGCGCATGAGCGTGTGGATCGGCGTGGCGCTGGCGGCGATCTATGCCATGGGCTACCCATGGATCGGAAGGCTCTTCACCACCGACGCCCACGTGCTTTCGCTCTTCAACGGGGTGCTCTGGATGGTGGTCATCACCCAGCCCATCAACGCGGTGGGCTTCGCCTTCGACGGCATATACAAGGGCCTGGGCCACGGCGAGGTGCTGCGCAACGCGTTGCTGACCGCCACCTTCCTGGTGTTCGTTCCGGTGGCCTGGGGCTTCGATGCGCTGGGCTGGCGGTTGCACGCGGTGTGGACCGCCTTCCTCGCCTGGATGGTGGCGCGCTCGGCGATCCTCGCCTGGGATTTCGAGCGGCGGCTGGGTCGGGCCATGCGCCACGGTGCCGCTTGATCGTGCCCCGCTACATTTGAGCGCCTCGTCGTTCATGCGCCTGGTCCAGTTCCTCGCCTCGCTCGTCCTGTTCCCCGTCGCGTTGTCCGCGCAGGATTACGTGCAGCCCGACAGCGCGAAGCCGGCCGAACCACCGCCCGCGAAGCGCGATCCCCGTCCGCTGCGCGACCGGCTGTACTTCGGCGGCAACGTCGGCCTCTACTTCGGCACCATTTCGTCCGTATCGGTGGAACCCTTCGTGGGCTACAAGGTGGATCAGCAGGGGAAGTTCTCCGTGGGCACGGGCATATCCTACTGGTATTACAACGACAGCTACTACGACATCGAGACCAACAGCTATGGCTACCGGATCTTCAGCCGCTACCGCGTGCTGCAGCCGGTGTTCCTGCACGCCGAGTGGGCGCAACAGAACTACGAGTTCTACTACATCAACGGCCTCACCACGCGCGAATGGGTGCCGATGCTGCTGCTGGGTGGCGGCTACGTGTCGGGCGGCGAAGGCGCCAGCTTCATGGTCCAGGTGCTGTGGGACGTGCTGCAGGATCCCCGCAGCCCCTACGGAGGCTCGCCCATCATCAGCGTGGGCGTGGGCTTCGGCTTCTGATCAGCGGACGGTGATGCGGCGCACGGCGTACAGCCCCCGCGCATCGGAGGCGCGCAGCAGGTAAGGTCCGGCGGGCAGCGCGGCAACGCGCCATGTCGCGGTGGGTGACCCGTTCGTACGCTCCTGCTTCACGGTCCGGCCGAACGCATCGATCAGCTCCAGGTCCATCGGGCCGGTGTTCGCGAAAACGATCGAGAGGAGATCATCAGCCGGGTTCGGCCACACGTGCAATTCGAAGGCACCGCCCGCCACCCCGGCCAGTCCCACGGGGCCACCGTCGAGCCACTCCACGTATTGGAAGCTGGTGGGCGCGCCGCCGTTCAGTGAAAGGGTGGTGGTGACGATCTCCAGGAAGGGCACGCGCAACCAGCTCTTGTAGAAGGAATATCGGTCCATCGTGGCGTCGATGCTGCCGACCAGGGCCTGGTCATGCACGTTCTCCTGCAGATGCACGCGCAGGGCATCGTACACCGTTCCGTACGGCATCTGCACTGGACCATGCGCATCGGCGTTGCCCGCCACCGTGCCGGTACGGTTCACCGACGTGCCGAAGGCCGTGTAGCTGCCGGCGAGGTTGTCCACCCAGGTGGTCCCGAAGGTGCAGGGGTACTGCAGATACACCGCAGGATCGCTGTACGGCACCGAGACGGCGATGGAGCCGACCATCGAGTCGATGCCGGCCAGCGAAAGGGCCGCGGCATCCACGGTGTAGTAGAGATAGTGGTCCAACTGATCGTCGGAAGCCAGGTCGGCGGCGGTGAAGAGCGAATCGCCCAGTGGCGTGGGATCGGGATCCACGTATTCCACCGTGCGCGTGCTGGTCTGCGCCAGCGTGCTGAAGTCCCACGAGGTCGGACCGCTGTTGCCCGGATCGACCCACGCGGTGCGGTACAGCGTGTAGCTGTCGCCGATCCAGGGGGCGTTCACCGTGCTGGTGAGCGTGGGCTGGCCGAGGACGATGGAACAGGACGCGGAAAGAGCCGCAAGCAGGGTCAGGCGCATGGGTCGTTGATCATTGATGGATCGCAAGGTAGACGGCGGTCCGGGTAGTTTTGCTGCCCATGAGATCCAACCTCAGCGACCTGGACGCGTTGATCCGCGATCGCCGCACCATCCAGCCCAGGGACTACACCGACCGCGCGGTGCATCGTGAGATCGTGGAGCGCGTGCTGGGCAACGCCGTCTGGGCGCCCAACCATGGCATGACGCAACCCTGGCGTTTCCAGGTCTTCAGCGGAGAAGCGCGTGAGCGCCTCTCGCGCTTCATGGGCGAGGAATACCGCCGCACCACGCCGGAAGACAGGTTCCTCCAGAAGAAATTCGACAACCATGTGCAGCGCCCCTTGCAGAGCAGCGTGGCCATCGCGCTGTGCATGGCGCGCGACCCGAAGGGCAGGATCAGTGAACTGGAGGAGATGTTCGCCGTGGCCTGCGGGGTGCAGAACATGTACCTCACCTGCGCGGCCTACGGCCTGGGCGGCTTCTGGAGCACCGGGGCGGTGATCACCGGCGAGGGCATGCGATCCTTCCTCGGTCTTGATGGACAGGACCGCTGCCTGGGCCTCTTCTACATCGGCTACCCCGCGATCGAATGGCCCAAGGGCTACCGCAAGCCGCTGAACGAGTTCGTGCGGTGGGTGGAGGGGTGAGTCTGCCGTTCGTAGGGGGCCGGTCCAGGACCATTCACCCTACGACCATCCACTTTTCAACATTCCCGTTCCTCCATTGGTCGAGATCCCCGGGCCCCGCCCGAAGCCCCGGATATCTTCGCCGCCCTTTGCTCCGTAGACACGCCCGTTTTCACGGCATGTGCTTCGAAGCCAGGGACCTGCAAGCGATGGACCTCCTGCAACGAACGGTCGGAGGCGCGGTGTGCGCCTTGCTGGCGTTGAACACCTTCGCGGGTGGCGGCGACACCACCAACGCCGTGGTGCAGTACGGTGATGAGCGCCTGATCGACAGCGGCCCATCGCTGAGTGACCAGCGCATCGAAGCCCTGCTGGATTCGCTTTGCGCCCTCGACGATGCGCCCCGGGACCTGATCAACGACCTGCGCCTCTTCAAGCGCATCCGCTCGATGGACGGAACGGGCATCACCATGCTGATCGACTCGCTCTTCGGGCTCGAGGAGGTGCCCTTCGCGCTGGTGAACGAGATCAACCTGCACGTGCAATTGCTTCCCTCGCAGGCCGAGGTCGATGGCGCCGTGCCGGTCGACTGGTCGCCCTACAGTTGCGAACCCGGCTGGGAACTGTATGGCGCGTGGAACACCACCAACCCGAACGCCTATGGTCCAGCCGCCGATCCCAACGACGGCATCCGCCTGGTGCGGCTCACCGAGGACGAATGCGGCGCGGAGATGCCCCGCTGCGGGGTGGTGACCTCGCGCTTCGGGTGGCGCGACGGCCGCGCGCACAATGGCGTGGACATCGACCTCGAAGTGTGGGATACGGTACGCACCGCATTTCCCGGCGTGGTGCGCTATGCCGGCACCCATGGCGGGTACGGACGCCTGGTCGTCGTGCGCCACTTCAATGGCCTGGAAACCTTCTACGCCCACCTGCACCGCATCAAGGTGAAGAGCGGCGATGAAGTGGACGCGGGCCAGCTCGTGGGCCTGGGCGGATCATCGGGCCACAGCACTGGCAGCCATCTGCATTTCGAGGTGCGCTTCAAGGGCGTGCCCATCGATCCGGGCAAGGTCTTCGATCTGGAGGACGGCCTGCTGTGGAGCGATGCGCTTGTGCTCAAGCGCGGTCGCACGGGTTATGCGGCCTACCCCATGGGCACACGGTTCCACACGGTGGAGAAAGGTGAGCATCTTTACGCCATCGCCCAACGCTACGGCGCTGCCATCGACGACCTGTGCGAACTGAACGGCATCACCCGCCGCACCCGGCTGCGCGCCGGTCAGCAACTCCTCGTCGCCGCGGATTGATCTTCGGATCGCCGGTCGTGGACCGCCGGTTGAAGAACGCGGATCACGGACCGCCGACCGCCTGCCGTGCGACGGCGGCGGAATGCCGCGGCGCGGGAGACCGGTCACGAACGCTCATCGGTCTTGTTCACGCCCTGGCGCTTCTGCTCTCCCTTCCTCTTCTCACCCACGCGCAACCGGGCGTCACCACCTTCGGCATCCAGCTCAAGCCGGTGATCCCCTTTGGGTTCTTCGATCCGCTCACCGAAGTGGGCAACCCTCCCCTCACCGGAAGCCTTGAACTCACCGGCGGTTTCTCCTTCGGCATGCTGGTGCGCACGGGCCTCACCAGGACCCTTTCGCTGGAGGTGGGCATCGACCAGATCAACCGACGCTACGACTGGCGCGTGGTGAACGACACGGCCGGCTTCGACGACGGCGAGCAGCTGCGCTACGTGGGCTACGAGATCCCCGTGCTGCTGCTGGCGTACATCCGCCTGGGCGAACGCTTCTGGATGAACAACGCCCTGGGCCTGAGCGCCGACCTGTACCCCAGCGATGCGGTGCGCGACATCGAGGACGCGCGCGCCTTCATCTTCCGGAACAACTGGGCGCAGGGCGGGGCGATGGGCAACATCGGCTTCGAGTATCGCACGCCCCGGAGCGGCATCCTCTATCTGGGCGCCACCTACCACCGGCCATTCGGCAGCATGGCGCTGGCGCAGCTCACCTGGTACACGCCGGACCTCTACCCGCACACCCTGAGCACCGAACTGGACGGCAGCTACCTGACGGTGGATGTGCGCTATTTCTTCCATGAGAAGGCGGACAGGAACAAGTCGGGCCGGGAGTGAGGCATCCCGCCCGGCGCCGTCCTCTCCCCCGTCCCATCATGATCCTCTTCCCCCCGAAGGATCATGGTCACCGGCTCCTTCGTTCATCAAGGAGAAGCGCATCGCCCACCACGACCCCGCCCCCGATGAGCGCTTGTGCGAGCGCACCTGTCGGCCCGCGCCCGGCCCATGCGGCGCCGCGTTCAGCGCTCCGGCCGCGTCCGGACATGGATGAGCATGAAGCGGTCGTCGCGCAACACCTCGTGCCATGCACCGGGTCGTTGCGTGAGCACCCTCACCACCGGGCGCTTCATCGGGTCGCCGCCCCGCACCAGGACGCTCACCTCCCCGGCCGCCTCGTCCTCTGGTGAAGCCTCCAGCGTGCGCGTGAGATGGACCGGAAGGTCCGGCCGCAGCCCGATCGCGATGCGCGGCAGGTGCGAACGGCGCAGTTCGTTGGTGATCAACCGGTCGGAAGCGTTCATGCGTTCATACCAGGCGGAGGGGAACAGGTTGGTGAGATAATATGAGTCCTTCACCGCGAAGCGCAGGGACACGAGCATGGAAAGCAGCAACGCACCGATGGCCCAGCCGTGTGCATGGCGCGGAAGGCCCGCGCACAGGCCCCGCGCCACGAACCAGACGAAAAGCGGCCAGATGTAGGAGAAGTACTGGTCGCCCACGGCCTGGTGCGGTGCGATGCCGGCGTAATAAAAGACCAGGGTGAAGCCGATGTTCCACAGCAGCGTCCACGCGTGGTGCGCCATCGTGCCCGTGCCGCGCAGCAGGACCGCCACACGGGAGCGCAACGAACGATCGATCAGCACGCGGACCGCTGCCCATGCCAGAACGGCGAAGCTGATCGCGTACAGCAGGCGCGGACCGTTGGCGAAAAAACCGGCTCCGCCGAAATAGATCAGCAGCCAGGTCCTGGCCAACAGGCCGCGATGCACGCCCTCGGGTTCGCGCATGTACACGGCCAGGAAATCGAAGACCTGCGGGAAGATCAGCAGGAACAGCGCCAGGGAAGCCGCCAACGAAGCGGCATATGCCAGCAAGGAGCGACCCCAGCCATGACGGCACCAATGCATCAGCAGGCCCGGCACCATCAGGAAGGCATAGTAGTAATGCGTGAGCAGGCCGCAGGTGTTCACCACGATGAAGAGCCCCTTGCGCCACGGGCCGCCGCGGCCCGCGCCGATCCGTTCCGACAGGTGGGCGCCTGCCAGGGCGAAGAAGCCGAGCAGCTGGTAGTTGCGCGCTTCCAGGTCCAATTGCCCCACGGCCGGACTGAGGGAATAGATCGCGATGACCAGCAAGGCCTGACCCTTGGAACCCGAGGCGCGCAGCACGATGCGGAAGAGCAGTAACACGGTGCATAGGCCGATGATGAAATTCAGCACCAGACCATCGTTCAGGTGGAACCCGAAGAAGTGATGCACCACGTGCAAAGCCCAGAAGTACAATGGCGGGTGGCGGTCCAGCGTGGACATGTCCGTGGCCACTGCGTGGAAGTCGAGTTCCGGGGTGGCGTAAAGCGCCTGGAGGTCGGCGGCGGTCAGTTCCCCGTCCTCGATGGGCTTGATCGACGATTCGTAGCGCCCTTGCGTCGCGGCGCTGCACAGGTAGCTGATGCTCTCGTCGTAGGTGAGGCCACGCTTCTCGAAAAGCACGCCGTGCAGCCGGATGGCCAGCGCCGCGATCAGCAACAGCACCAGGCCGTACCGCCGCCATCGGATCCGTTCAAGGGCGCGGCGCTCAGCCATGATCGTCCGTCTTCCGCCTGATGCCGGGCAGGAGACCGGCTCGCGATGATAACGGATCGCCGCGCACGGCCCGTCCCGTGCTCATGCGATGTCCGGCGGGCGGATGGGGAGCGGGAACGACCGTGCATGGTCAACGGCATCTTCTGCGCATCTTAGTCCGCGACATCGACCCGATACGAACATGCAACGGACCATCCTCACGGCCTTCACGCTCATCGCGTTCCACTCCCTCCATGCCCAGGACGACCTCTGCTCCGGCGCCTGGCTCATCGGCCCCGGCGTGCATGCCAGCGACGGCCCTTCCAGCGGTGGTGGCGCCACCATGGCCGACGCGACCAACGCCGACTGGTTCAGCTTCGACCCGGTGACGGCCGGCTACATCACCGTGCAGTCGTGCCTCGACGGCGCGGCCGATACGCGCGTTCACATCCATACGGGCTCCTGTGGCACGCTCACCACCCTGGGCAGCGACGACGATGGCTGCCCCCAAGGTTACCCACCGGGGAACTCGCTGCTGGCCAACGTGCCCGTCACGCCGGGCAACCTGTACTTCATCGAATGGGACGACCGCTGGGACGACGGTTCCTTCACCTGGGAGCTGATCTTCCACACCTGCCCCGCTCCGGTGCCGCCGGCGATCATCAGCACCGACAGCAGCATCACCGTGGAATGGAACGCGGTCTCCGCCGGCGCCACCTTCAGCATCGAACTCGGTCCACCGGGCTTCACCCCCGGCGCCGGCATCTTGATCACCGGCACCGAAGGCACCGACGGCCCGCCCGTGACCTTCGCCGGGCTGGCGGAGGCCACCCTCTACGACCTCTACCTCTGGATCGATTGCGGCGGCGATCCTTCGCCCAACATCGGTCCCTGGCCCGTGGCCACCGCCGGCAACCCGTTCGTGCCCAACGACGACTGCGAGGATGCCCAGCCGATCGCCTGCGGCGAGAGCTTCACCGACAGCACGCTGCTGGCCCTGGACGACGCGGTGGCCGATTGCGGGACCGGCATCAGCGCACCCGGGGTGTGGTACACCTTCACCGGCACGGGCGAACCCGTGGTGCTCACCATGTGCAACGCCGCCGATTACGACTCCAAGCTCAACATCTACACGGGCGCGTGCGGATCATTGGTCTGCGTGGATGGCAATGACGACGCGACTTCCTGCGGGCTCACTTCCGAATTGACGGTGCCCACCGTGCTTGGCGATGAGTACTTCGCGCTGGTCCAGGGCTACAATGGTGCAACGGGTGTCTTCACCCTGAGCATGGACTGCCCGACCTGCCCCGCACCGCAGGCTCCCTTCATCAATCCGCTCGACGTGAGCGCGTTCGTACACTGGACCAGTTACAACCCCGGCGCCACCTTCACGATCGAGCATGGTCCGCCGGGCTTCACCCCGGGCACGGGCATCCTGATCACCGGCACGGTGGGCGTGGATGGCCCGCCGGCGCAGGTCACCGGTCTTGTTCCGGCGACGGACCACGACCTCTACATCACCGAGGACTGCGGCGGTGGCGACGTGAGCGCGACGGCGGGACCGTTCGAGTTCACCACGCTCACCGACCCTCCGCCCTCGAACACCTTCTGCGATTCACCGCAGCCGATCGGTTGTGGAGACATCCTCATTGGCGAAACCACGCTGGCCATCCTCACGGCGGCCCCCACGTGCGGCGCGGTGAACGTGAGCGCTCCGGGCCTCTGGTACACGTTCACGGGCGCCGGCCAGGACGTGATCCTGAGCACCTGCGGCTCGGCCGATTACGACACCAAGCTCAGCGTGTACGCCGGGCCCTGCACGGCGCTGCAATGCGTGGCCGCGAACGACGACGGCCTGGGCGCCTGCGGCACCACCAGCATCCTCACCTTCTTCGCTGAAGCGGGCGTGGAGTATCTCGTGCTCGTTCACGGTTACAGCCAGGACACGGGCGCCTTCACGCTGAGCATGACCTGCATGCCTCAATGCACGCCGCTGCTGCCGAACGATGATTGCGCGGGTGCCATCGTGCTGGTGCCGCAGCCCATCGGATCCTGCATCCCCACCGACGCCACCAACGTGTGCGCCTACGCCCCGCTGCTGCCCAACCCGGGCTGCGATCCCTACGGGAACATCATGGACGCGTGGTTCACCTTCAACACCGGCGCGAACGCCGACCATACGATCTTCATCCAGGAGGTCACCGCCGGCGCGCTGCTCGCGGCGGTATACGCGGACTGCCCCGGCACCACGCCGATCCTCTGCCTCGACGCGATCGCCGGCCCCATCGACCTGACCGGTCTCACGCCCGGCACGGACCATTTCATCCGCGTGTGGAACCACGGCTACGGAGAGGCCGGAACCTTCACCATCTGCGTGGGATCGGACATCCCGAGCGCGGTGGTCGAGGACGGAAGCGGAGCCATCGTGCTGCGTCCCATCCCCGCGCTGGACGGATTGTGGATCGATGGCCTGCCTCCGGAGGCGCAAGAGGTGGTGATCCGCGATGCGCAGGGACGCGTCATGATCCGGCACCGCGCCGCGCCATGGATCGACGTGTCCGCCCTTTCGGCGGGCAGCTACGTGCTCGAGGTACGCGGGGATCGAACACCATTGCTCAGGCCGTTCCTGAAATGGTGAGCGGCTGAGTTCGCGAAGGCGCGATCGCCGGCCTGCGACCGATGATCCTCCGGCCGCATCGTTGGTCAACGCTCACGGCGCCAGGCATCCAGGTCCGCGAGGCGGGCTTTCACCTGCTTGGACCATTCGACCTGGATCGCCTCATCACGTCCGTGGCTGGTCTCGCGGTCATACAGGTCCTGTTCGCGGCCCGCGCGGGCGATCGCCGTATCCAACACCGCCTTCAGGTTGCGTTGGATCTTGTCGTCGCGCGGGATGTCGGTCACCGTTGAACGCAGCTCGCGCGCATGCACCTCGGCGATGTCGAAGTGCAGCCGTTCGTGCGCGAGCAGGTCCACGTTCTTCCTCGCCGAGGGCACCACCCAACTGTGCTGGCGGTCGAAGACGAGATCCACCACCCACTGCATCGTCCCGTCGTCGGCGATCCGGTATTCGGCCATGATGCGGTAGGCGGTGAAGGCATCGTTCTCGTTGCGCTCGGGCACGGGACCCTTGAAGTCCTTCCAGGTGAGGTCCTCGCCCCAGCGGACCAGGTCCTGCGCGGACGCGGACGCGTGCGAAGCGGCGAACGCGAACAGGAACAATGACCGCCTCATGCGATCGCCTGGAGCCTACTTGCGCACCACGCGCGCCACACCCCGTCCGGTGGCGCTTTCAACCACCACCAGGTAAAGGCCGCTCTCCAGGTGCGCGATGTCGGCGAACACGCGCCGGTCAGCGGGCACGGCGCCGTCGTGCAGTTCCATCACGGCGCGGCCGGTCGCGTCGGTCAGGTAGAGATGTACCGGCCCGCTGCGCTCTCCGAGGGTGATCATCACCAACGACGCGGTGGGGTTCGGGAACACCTCGGCGATCACCGGTCCGTTGGGGTCGGTCAGCGCGGTGGGGCCCAGCACGCGGAACATCCACCAGCCATCGGGCGCGGTGATGGGCCGCACCTGCTGCTTGCCGCTGACGGCCGTGGCATGCACGTAATAGAACACCTTGCTGCCGACGGCTTGCGCGGGGATCGGTGCGCTCCAGTTGTTCGAGCCGATGTCGGTCATCGCCACCTGGTTGAAGCCGGCGGCGGTGTCGATGGTCCAGTAGAGGTCCGCCGAGGCGATGCCGCTCCTGTGCCGGATGTAGGCTTCAACGGTGTAAGGGTCGCTGTCATCGTAGGTGTCGTCGAGCGCCTGGTGGCGGATCAGCAGCGGGTCGGCCACGCCGATGCCCTTGCTGATGCAGTGGATGGCACCGCTGGCGCTGATGATGTTCTGCCCGCTGTTGTCGCAATCGATGCCGATCACCTTGTAACCCGGCAGCGACTCGCGCAGGATGCGCAGCCCGGTGGTGTCGTACTCCTCGCGGTAGGTGGGCACCAGCACGGTCTTGTTGATGAACACGTTGTTGGCGTAGGTGCGGTAGCTCGCATCGGGCGGGTAGAGGCCGCTGGTGCTGGAGGGCATCGGGATCCGGATCAGCTCGTAGGGCGTGCCGAACACGCTGTGCTCCGGGACCACCAGGTCGGTGAGGTTGCTCTCGATCTGAGGGCCATCGCTCTCGCCCACGGGGAACTCGCCCACCAGCAGACGCTCCTCGTCCAGCAGCTTCATGTGCATGTCGATGTGGTGGATGGCGTCGTAGGGCAGCGTGGGCATGGTGATGTAGTTGGTGATGCCCATCCACTGTTCCATCAGGTCGTCCACCTGCGCGGGGGTCTTCACCGTGAGGTTGAAATCGCCGTCGGGGCCGTTCTCGTCGTACACCAGGAAGCTGCTGAAGGCCGTTCCAAAACCGTCGGCCATGAAGTTGCCGCCGGTATGCACCAGGTCGTTGGGCGCGGCGCTGCTGCTGAACAGGGCGATGTTCTTCAGCGCGCTCACCTCGTCGGGCATCACATCGTCGTCGGGTCGCGGCCGGTTGTAGATCCAATCCATCAGGAAGAGGCTGTCCACCTCGTTCTGGTACATG
>CAYMXP010000058.1:0-21065 GCA_964394425.1 uncultured Chryseobacterium sp.
AGGTTGAACAGGTTGATCCGTTGCCGGATGGCCACGAACACCATCGCCGCCAGCGTGCCTACGAACGAGGTGATGATCAGGGGGATCATGATGTCCGCCGGATTGGCCGCGCCCTTGGCTGCCCGGTAGCCGATGATGCTGGCGGGCAGCAGCGTGAGGCCCGCAGCGTGCAGGCACAGGAACATGATCTGGCTGTTCGTTGCGCGGTCCTTCTGCGGGTTGTCCTCCTGCATGCTCTCCATGGCCTTCAGGCCGAAGGGCGTGGCGGCACTGTCCAGGCCAAGGAAGTTGGCCGCGAAGTTCAAGGTCATGAAGCCGTAGGCCGGATGGCCCCTGCGCAGGTCGGGGAAGATGCGGTGGAAGATGGGGGAGAGGAAGCGCGCGACCTTCTCCATCGCGCGCGAATCGACCAGCAGGTTCAGCAGGCCGCAGAAGAAGGTGAGGTAGCCGATCAGCGGCAGCCACAGGTCCGTGAGCGTGTTCCGGCAGGTGGGGAAGAGGCCGTCGGCCTGGACCCTGCCCACGTGCGACTTCACGATGCCGGCGCCATTGAGCGTGAAGAGCGTATCGCCGCGCTGCACGCCGGCTTCACCCGCCGAACGCAATTCAGCGAGCAGCGATGTACCCCCGATCGCCAGGGTATCCATCTCCCGCACCACCAGCGGCTCGCCCTGCTTCCCGTTCACCAGCGGCCCGAGCGAATACTGTTCGCCGCTGAAGAGCATGGCCAGGATCCATGCGATGCTCAACAGCAGCATCCAGGTCCAGAAGCGGGAGAGGGCCATGCTCCCGCGAAGTAGGAGCGGTGATCCGCCCCCGCGCGGCGTCGCCCCTCCTTTGGGCGAACAGCGGCCTGTGGATCGCGGCCAGGGCAACGCAATGACCCGATCGGGGTATTGCCCATCGGCGGAGCCGGCCGGTACTTTGCACGCCCGGAGGGAACTCCCCGTCCGGTCATGTCGGGATGAAACGGCGATGGAATGATCACAAGGCGGGCCTGCTGGCCTTCCTGATCGTGTTGCTGCTGATGCCCCTGGGCCACACGCTTATGGTGCTGAACGAGCGGCTGATCCACGCCAACAAGTTCACCGGCGCGCTGGTGATCGGTGCGCTGGGCGCGGGTCTGCTCGCCTGGGGCATCCGGATCGGGGCGAAGGCCGCCTATGCCACGCTGCTCGGCTTGATCGCCGGTGTGCTGGTGTGGACCGGCTGGGTCGAGTTCTCCTTCGTCTGGATCGCCGAGAAGCTCAGCGTGGCTCCCATGATCGAGAACGGCCGGGTGACCACCCGCCCGGAGTACCTGGTGATGATGTCCAGCCTGGGCCTGTTGGGTTCGATCATGCTCATGTTCCTCTTTGGTGCCACCCGCTGCACCTTCTTCAGGTGGTTCCAGAAGCGCATGGGCCATCGACAGGCGGTGAAGGACAGCACCCCTCTCGAGGCGCCGCGGCCCCTGGCCGTGATCGCCTTCATCGAGACGGTGATGATCATCTGGACCTTCTACATCGTGCTGCTGCTGATCTACGACCCCGCCATCGCGGGCGACCGCCATCCGCTGGCCTACCTGGTGGCCTTCGGGTCGTTGTTCTGGTCGGCGCATCTCTTCCTGCGGCTCATCCGCATCAAGGCCTTCGACCACGCGGTACGCTATGCCATCCCCACGGTGGTGATCTTCTGGAACTTCGTGGAGATCACCGGGCGCTGGGACCTGTTCAAGGAGATCTGGGTGCATCCGGCCGATCACTGGCTGGAGAACTCGATCATCCTGGTGCTGCTGCTGGCCTTCGTGGTCTTCACCCTCGTCACCCGTACCGGCATCGGTCGGCGCAGGCCCCTTTCGGTGGTCGATGATCGCCCTGGCCCACCCGGCCCGTAGGGCGCCCCGGATATCCGAAGGCCCCATCTCCGGCGGCGCGATCGTTCGCCCCAATACATTCGCCGCCGCAACGACACCCGTCCATGCGCACCAGCCTCCTCGCCGTTCCGGCCACCCTGCTGCTCCTGACCTCCTGCGTATCCAAGAAGAAATACGCGGCCATCCAGGCCTCGAACGGAACGCTGAACGCCAAGCTGGAGGAGGCAAGCCGCGCGCTTGAGGAGGCCAGCCGCGCGCTGGACGATTGCCGCAACGCCAAGGCCAACCTGGAGACCAGCAACCAGCACCTGAAGGACCAGGTGGCGGAGATGAGCGTGACCAACCAGGCGCTGCTGAACAACGTGGGCAACATGGCCACCCTGTCGGCCAAGGAGGCCGAGAACCTGGAGAAGTCGCTGGAAAGCATCAAGGAGAAGGACCTGCAGATCCGTCGCATGCAGGACGCCCTCGACAAGAAGGACTCGATCACCCTGGCGCTGGTGGTCAGCCTGAAGAGCTCGCTGGGCAACCTGAACGACACCGACGTGGTGGTGAACGTGGAGAAGAGCGTGGTCTTCATCTCCCTGAGCGACAAAATGCTGTTCAAGTCCGGCAGCACCGAGATCAGCCCCCGCGCCAAGGAGGTGCTGGCCAAGGTGGCCACCGTGGTGAACAGCAAGCCGGAGATGGAGGTGCTGGTGGAAGGCCACACCGACAACGTGCCCATCGATCGCGACTGCATCAAGGACAACTGGGACCTGAGCGTGCTGCGCGCCACGGCCATCACGCGCGTGTTCACCACCGAGTTGGGCGTGGCTCCCGGACGGGTCACCGCCGGCGGGCGCGGCGAATATGTTCCCCTGGTGCCCAACGACACGCCCGAGAACCGGAGCACCAACCGCCGCACGCGCATCGTGATCCTGCCCAGGATGGATCAGTTCTACAACATGATCGAGGACGGCCTGAAGGCCGCCTCGGGCGAGGAGCAGAAGTGACCGGTCGGGAGGTCCATTTTCCGCGTCGGCACGCCGGATCCCCCCACGCGGCCCGCCATTGGCCGGCGCATCCTACCATTGTCCCATGAACGCCAACAAGGACGTGCGCCTGGCGGTGCTCTTCGACGCGGACAACGTGCCGCCCTCCACCATCGGCCAGATCATGGAGGAGGTGGTCAAGTACGGCATGCCCACGGTCAAGCGCATCTACGGGGACTTCACCAGCACCCGCCTTTCAGGATGGAAGGACATCCTGAACGATCACGCCATCAGCCCCATGCAGCAATACCGCTACACCACGGGCAAGAACGCCTCCGACTCGGCCTTGATCATCGATGCCATGGACCTGTTGCACGCCGGAGCGCTCGATGGCTTCGTGATCGTGAGCAGCGACAGCGATTTCACCCGCCTGGCCACCCGGTTGCGCGAGGGCGGCAAGAAGGTCTACGGCATGGGCGAGCGCAAGACCCCGCGGCCCTTCATCAACGCCTGCGAGAAGTTCACCTACCTGGAGCTGCTGCGGCCCTCGCCTTCCCGGAAGGAGACCGGCAAGGCCGCGGCGGCGCCGAAGACCAAGCCGTTGCAGGCCGTGGATGCGAGCCTGGTGCGCCTGGTGGTGAGCACCGTGGAGGATCTGGCCGAGGAGAGCGGCTGGGTACAGATGGGCCGCCTGGGCGACGGCCTGCTGAAGAACCGCCCCGACTTCGATCCGCGCAACTTCGGTTTCAAACGCCTCACCGACCTGATCGTGGCGCTCAGCGAGCACGTGCGCATGGAGTCGCGCGAGATCGCCGGGCCGGGCTCGCAGAAGAACTACTACGTGCGCGTGAGGGAGAAGCGGCCGCTGGGGGCGTGATCGAAGCGCGGCATCGCCCGCGCGCCATCCGTGGGACGAAGGCTCACTCCTTCGCCACCCGTTGCATCGCCGTTCTTCCCTCGCATTCCATCCGGACCAGGTACAGCCCGCTCTCCAGGTCCGACAGGTCAAGCGCCGTGCGCATCGAACCGGTCAGTTCCGCGGTCGTGCCCAGCACCCGCGCTCCGGCCGCGTTGAACACCTCGATCGTCGCCGTGCCCTCGATCCCTTCAGTGTGGAGCAGGAATGCGCCGGTGCCGGGGTTGGGCGCGATGGCGAAGGCCAGGGCATCGCTGTTCTCCCGGACGCCCACCAGGTCGCTCAACGTGAAGGACCAATGCAGGCCGCGGCCGAACTCGCTGATGAAGTTCTTCAGCACCCCGCCGCTCCACTTGCGCAGACGCAGGAAGCCCGCGCCCGCGCCGGGATCGGCCCAGTAGGAGAGGCCGTCGTTCTCCGTGTCGAGCATGTCGAGCGTGTAACATCCCGGTGTCAGGTGCAGCGTATCGGTGTAGGTGGTGTTGCCCGTGAGCGTGCCCCAATCCTTCTGGTAGACCACCACACCGTTCAGGTCCTTGATCACCACCTCGTTCTCCCACGGCCGGTTGTTGGTCTTGTAGTACACCTTCACCGGGTCGTCGTAGACCGCCGGCAGATCGAAGTGGGATGTGTGGCTGTCGTTGTCACCATACAGATCCACCCCGCCGTTGGGCGCGCTCACCGTGGCGGTGAAGATGTTCTGCCCGTCGCCGGTCCAGAAGCCCGCCGCGGGCACGGGCAGCGTCACATCGATGTTTTCCATGTGCTTCAGGCTGCCGGTCCACGTGTGACTTTCCACGGGGCCGCCGCTCACGGAATAGATGAAGGTGACGCTGGTGAGTTCGGTGGCACCCGCGTTGCGCAGGGTCACCACCGGCTCGGTACAGATCGGGTTCTCCCGGCCGCGGTATTCCCAGTCGTTGGGGCGCTTCACCTCGTAGATCTCCGCGTCGAGGCCGTGGGTCGCGGGTCCGAATTCGTACAGGTCCATGTTCACCACGTAGTTGCCCCCGCCCATGCCCAGGTTGTTGGCGGGCACCGGCGTGATCTGGTAGTCGATCGTGGCCGTGGAGCCGCTCACCAATGCGGTGATGTCCGTCCAGTGGTCCTTCACCATGTCGCCCGGGCACCACCCTTCGCGCGCGCCGGGCCAGGTGCCGCCCTGTGGGTACACGGGGTTCAGCGCGCAGTCGTTCGTCTGCCAGATGTGCCAGGCATCGGCCGGTGCGCCGTTCACCGTGAGCGAATGCGTGTTGTCCTTCCATTCGCAGCAGTGCGGGTAGCTGCCGTCGTTGCTGTTGTGGCCGTGGCCGGTGAAGCGGCTGCGCACCACCCATTGCGCGGCGGCCGGATCGAGATCCACCGTCACCGGTGCCAGTTGCGTGTCGTCGCTCAGGCCGGCGTAGCTGTAGCTGCGCTGCGGCCCCCAGGGTCGCTGGTGCCGCACCAGGTCGCGCGGCGGCGTGCCTTCGATCATCTCGAATTCCAGGTCGATCAATTCCTGCTGGTTGCCCGCGCTCAGTTCCACGCTGTCGTGCAGCAGGTACTGGTAGTCCGTCACGTCGTAGGTCCAGCGGAAGCCGTCAGGACCAAGGGTAAGCCCGATGCCGTAAGGCGTTATGTAGCGCCCGATCTCCCAGTTGTCGATCACCTCGTAGGGTGATGCGAAGTAGTCGAGCGTGTCATTGAGGTACAGGTTGCCGCTCGGTGGGATGGCGCTGATCGCCTGTCCCTGCGGATCGAAGGTGAAGGACGTGTCGGCGGCGTATTCCCAAAGTGTGTCGATGGGCACGGCTGCATTTCCGTTCACCTGGAAGATCTCGCGGCTGGTCAGGGCATGGGGCACCGTCGTGGTCACGATGGTCCCCGTGTCGACCACGGTGAGGTAGTCCCCCTGGGTAAAGGTGATCACCGGGCGCATGGGGGCGGATTCGGAAGGCGACCGGAGCGTGGTGCAGGGTTCGTACACGCGCTGCACGGTGCCCATCAGCCAGCCGGAGGCGGTGGGATCCACCGCGTTCACCGCGCGATGCGGGGCATTGTGGTACTCGTTGAAGGAGAGGACGTACAGCGCATCGCCCCAGTTCGGGTGGCTGTCGTCGAGTTCGCGGCCCGACCATGCGGCAATGGTGGCCGCGCTGAGTTCGACATCGAACAGGGCGAAATCGTCGATCCGGCCGGGCCAGGGCAGGTTGCGGTCGGCATCGGATGCGATGTTGAAGCGCACGATGCCGCCCATGGGCTTGGTCTTGCCCGTGCCGCTGTGCCAGAGCATGCCGTTCTTGTAGATCTTCATCGATCCGGTGCTGGTGTTCTTGGTGAACGCCCAGTTGGTCCACTGGCCTTCGATGTCGGCGGTGGCCGCGGGCTTGTCGATGCGGTCGAAACCGCTGCCATCGTTGCCGGCGTCCCAATACACCCGGCCGTCGCTCCAGGGCAGGTGGATGTTCAGGATGCGGCGGTTCTGCGCGTCGCGGCCTTCGAGCATCGTGGTGTTGATCGGCAGCAGGTCATCGCCCCAGCTGCGGAACAGGATCGTCACCTGGTCATCGAGACCGGCCAGCGGGGCAGGATCCACGCCGATGAAGTCGTTGTTCGTGCGCACGCTGCCGTCGCGGCCATTGCGGATCAGCGCCAGGCCGGGCGCCACGTCCTGGGCGTCCAGCTTCGGTCCCCACCACGGCGTGTCCTTCTCGTTCGACAGGTCCACCAGAATGTTGCTGGCGAGGTCCCATTGGAAGGGTGTGGTGAGGTTGATGGTGACGATGCTGTCGGGCCCTCCGAACTGCGGCGCGTATTGGTCGAACACGGTGATCAGGTCCGTGTCATCGAAGGTGCTCAGCGTGGCGCTGATGGTGTTCTTCATGCGGATCACCAGCCGCTCGATCGCGTCCAGATCCGCCACATGGAAACGCAGCCTCTCGATGTTCGGTGGCTGCACACCGGCGGCAAGCAGCTCCGTCTGGGTGAAGAGGTATTGCGCGCGTGCCGCGCCCCGATCCACGTTCAACGTGAGCCAGTCGACGGTATCGGCCGTGCCCACCACATGATCGTATTCGTTCAGGGTGTCGAGGAACAAGCGTTTTGGCGCGCTGATCTGGACCTGATCGCTGTTCGCGCCGGACAGGGTCTCGATGCTGTCCGGGGCGGCTGCCCCGACCATGAAATACGGATGCTGTGCGGCGTTGCTGTCCAGCACGCCGGTGTGGTCATGGATGAAGTTGTAGGTGAGGTAGTCCCACTCGCCGCAGTCGTATGCATCCTGCGTGGTGGCGGGGTCGCATTTCAGCGTGTGGTGCATGAGCACCTTGCGGAAGGTGTGCGTGCTGTCGGGGAACACCCACCAGCCCCGGCGCGTGGTGATCGAGTCGTAGGTGAGGGTCTGTACGCGCAGGGTGTCCTGGGCCGTGAGGGTGAGGCCCAGGAACAGGGGCAGGGGCAGGAGAAGGCGTCGCATGGGCGGAAATGGGCGTTGAAAGTACTGGCTCACACCCGAAGGCTCGACCGGCGCAGCGTGCTTGCATCCAATGGATCCTTCCGGCCCTGCGAGAGAGCGCCGCCCCGGTACCTTCGGCCCGATGCGGAATGGCACGATGACCTACCGGAACACGGGCCGGTTCGCCCCGCTGCTGCTCGACTATCTCGACGGCGATCCGTTCTTCGCCCCGCTGATCGCGCATCCCTTTTCGCGCGATGGACTGGGGCAAGCCGCGGCGAAGCGCACCTTCGATCCGCGGGCACGGGCCACGCTGTGCGGCGCGCTCGACCGGCAATACGCGGGCGTCGATCTCCCGGCGGAAGTCCGGCGCAACCTGGACCTGCTCAAGAAGGAAGGCACCCTCACGATCACCACCGGCCACCAGCTCTGCCTCTTCACCGGTCCGCTGTATTCGATCTTCAAGGTCCTGAACGCGATCCGCCTCGCGCGCGATCTCTCCACGGCCGAGCGGCCCATCGTTCCGGTCTTCTGGATGGCCAGCGAGGACCATGATCGCGCCGAGATCGATCATGCATGGATCTTCGGCCGCAAGGTCCACTGGCCCGGCGAGGCCGGTGGACCGGCTGGTCGCATGCGGCTCGATGGCATCGAGGCGGTGTTGAAGGAGGTGGATGGGATCCTGGGCGAAGGAGCGAACGCCGATGCGCTCCGTTCGATCCTGCACGGGAGCTACCGCCCCGGCTTGACGCTCGCCCAGGCCACGCGGCGCCTGCTCACCGCCCTGTTCGGCCGCTTCGGGCTGGTGGTGATCGATGGCGATGACCATGACCTCAAGAAGATGTTCGCGCCGGTGATGAAGGAGGAAGCGCTTCACCAGGTGGTGAAGACCGAAAGCGCGAAAGCTGACGCGATCCTCAGGCAGCGATACGAGCCACAGGCCCATGCGCGGGAGATCAACCTCTTTCACCTGAGCGACCTTCTGCGCGCGCGCATCGAGAAGGACGGAGCGCGGTTCAAGGTGCTCGATGGCGGCACGGAATACTCCACCGAGGAGTTGCTCGATGCGCTCGACGACCGTCCGCAGGTCTTCAGCCCGAACGTGCTGCTGCGCCCGCTCTATCAGGAGACGGTGCTGCCTGACATCGCCTATGTGGGCGGCCCGGCGGAGGTGGCGTACTGGCTGCAGCTCAAGCCGGTTTTCGATCGCCTGCGCGTGCCCATGCCCGTGGTGGTGCCCCGCACCTCGGCGTTGTTGCTGGATGGGCGTGAACGGGAGCGCCTGAACGAACTCGAGCTTTCCATCCCCGACCTGTTCCGGCCCATCGAGGAAATGAAGGCACGGATCGCGCGCTCGGCCACGATGATCGACACGGACCTGTCAACGGAAAAGCAGGACCTCATCCGCGTGCATGAGGCGCTCGCGGCACGCGCGCGCGCCGTCGATCCCAGCCTGGAGGCCGCCGTGAAGGCCGACGCGCAACGGGCGCTCAAGGCGCTCGAACATCTTGAGCAGAAGCTGCTGCGTGCGGCCAAGCGCGCGCAGGAACTGCCCATCCAGCGGTTCGAAAAGCTCCATGCCCAGATCTTTCCCGAGGGCGCGTTGCAGGAGCGACGGGAGAATTTCATCCCGTGGCATCTGCGTCACGGTCCCGCGTTCTTCGACCGGCTGCTGGGCGCGCTGGATCCGATCGCGAAGGACTTCACGGTCATCGAGCTCGATCAGTGACGGGATCAGCGGACGAACCTCACCGTCCGGCCCGTTGATCCGTCGCGGATGCGCAGCATGTACACGCCGGACGGCAGGTGGCGCGCATCGATCAGCGTGCGATCCTCCTGCGTGGTGATGGTCCGCAGCAGCACGCGGCCCGACGGATCGATGACCTCCGCGGTGCCGCCCGCGGCGAACCCGTGCGTCGCGTGGATCAGGCCGTGATCGACGAATACCGTCAGGGCCGAACCACCGCCCCCCGTCATCGCCACGCTCACGGCGTCGCTCCAGCTTTCCGCGCCGTCCAGATCGGTCTGGCGCAGGCGGTAGAAGCTGGTGCCCTCGAGCGGCTCGGGATCAACGGCCGAATAGTGGCGTTCTTCGCTGCTCGACCCGGCGCCATCCACTTGGAGCAGATCGGTCCATGCCTCGCCGTCGAGGCCGCGTTCCACGGTGAAAAAGTCGTTGTCCGATTCGGTGGCGGTGGCCCAGAAGAGGTTCACGGCCCCGGCGTCGGCGGCGGCGGTGAACCACAGCAGTTCGATCGGCAGGGGGTTCGCCAGGCTCACCGATGCCAGGGTCCAGGGACTGAACTGGTTCTGTGCCACCGGGGTCCAGATGTATCCACCCGCACCGACCACCACGGATCCGCCGTTGCCACGATCGCGCCACGCCGCGCCATCCCACCGGGCCACGCGCAGGTCGGGGGGCAGGGTCACCCCGCAACTGAAGGGATCCTCCCAGCTGAGGGTCACCACCGCGTCGGGCGCACCGCTGGAGCGGTCGATCTGCCAGTATTCGCAGTAGCTGATGTGGTCCAGCGTGGGATCCATCGCGACACCGAAGGCGTGGGGGTCGATGGGGAAGAATTCGGCGGTGAACGCGTCGGTGGATGCTCCGGCGATGGCGCTCACGCCGCAGGGGCGGTATTTGCCCGCCTTGCCCACGGGGAAGTCGAAGGCGTTGGTGCCGAGCTTGCGCACGGGACCGCTCACGAAGCTCGCGTCGCTCGCGTTCAGCGCCACGGCGCCATCGCCGAAGCTGGGCAGGTTGAACGCGGTGGAGAACACGCGCCCTTGCAGGAAGTTGCCGGTGCCGCGCACCTGCACCGGAGCGTTCAGCACCACGTCGTTGGAAGGTTTGTTGATCGTGAGGTTCCCGAAGAACTCCTCGAACCCTCCGCCGCTGGTGATCGCCTGGGAGGATGGCCCGTTGAGCACCACCGTGGAGAGCTGGTCCTGGAAGGCCGTTTCGTTCTCGTTGTTGGTCCAGTTCCCCTGCACGTTCATGGTCCCGCCGGTGCCGATGCCTTGCAGGTCGATCGTTCCGCCCGGTTGGATGGTCACCGGTCCGAGAATGCTCACCGTGTTCACCGGGGACTCGTTGCGCAAGGTGCCCTGCATGCCGCCGGCCGAGGCTCCAGCCACCGTGAGGCTTCCTGCGGTGAAGGCGCCGCCGGTCTGGACGGTGATCAACACCGGGCCGCCGCCGGCCACGCGCTGCACCTGGGCGGCACCTCCCACCGTCAGCGAACTGCCCGCACCGGTGATGGTCAGGTTGCGCGCGGTGGTGGCCGTGCTCACCAACAGCGATTGGCACACCGCTCCCGCTCCGGTGGCGATGTCGCAATTGAGCATGCCGGGGTAGAACTGCGGATCGATCACCACGTTGCTGGTGGCGATGGGCACCTCGGCGTCGTCCCAGTTGCGGCAATCGAACCAGTTGGTGGTTTTCGCTCCGGTCCAGCGGCCGTTCACGAAGCCGCCGGCGGTGATCGGGATGGTGTAGCCCGCGGCGTAATTCGGCGCGGCGGCATTGTACGCGGTGCAACCACCGCCATAGCTCGTCCAGTTCGTGTTCTGGTCGATGTCGATGATCCAGGCGCGCTGGCTGCGCGTGGAGAACGAGCCGCCCGTGCCGTTATCGGTGAATTTGACGAAGTCCGTCGCGTTGGCCGGTGCCATGCTGAAGCAGATGCTTCCCGGGGGCAGCCCGGAATCCTGCGTGCTTCCCGTGAACGGGGTCCATGTCGTTCTGGTGTTGAACGCGTAGAGCAGCGTGCAGTTGGTGAAGTAGGCATCCTGCGCGCCACCGGGGTTGGTCCACGTTCCACCCACGCCGGGCTGGAGGAAGAAGACCTGGTCGCCTCCCGCGTTCATGTTGAAGGTGGCCCCACCGTTCAGGGAGCTGATCATCCAGGTGCTGGCCGGCATCACCACCGCCGGCAGGCCGGCGCCCGGGGCGCGCAGGGTGATCACCGTGCCGGCCACGATGGGCGCGGCGCTGGTGAGTTGCATGCGCACCACGCCCTCGGTGTCGCCCCACAGCCCGGGCAGCGCACGCTCGTAGCCGTTGTCGGTGATCCAGATCACCGTGTTGGCGAGGATGTTCTTGAAACAGATGAAGCTGATCTCGTCCTGGGAACCCACCCCGGAGCAGGCCCCGTTGTTGGCATTCACTCCGACGATGGCCAGGTCGCCCGGCAACAACGTGGTCTGGGCCGGAGCGGACAAGCTGAGGCCGAACACACCGGCGATCAAGCTCCCCTTGGTCTTCAGCGGATCCATGACGGGCTGCTTGGGGCTTCGCAAAGATGGGCGCGATCCGTTCGATCGGGCCGGCCCGGGAAGCCCATTTATCGACCGGTCGCCGCAGCGCCATCATCCATGAACGGGATGCGGATGCCGTGGCCGCCATGGGCGGTTTCCACGCGCACGATCATCACCCCGGCGGCGGGCGGAGGAAGGAAGGCGCGCGTGGGTCCCGGCTCGGACAGGTCGCCGCCGGCGATCGTCCGTCCCGTCGGGTCGATCATCCGCCAGCGCCCCGGGCCCTCCGTTCCCGAAATGGTGATCACTCCTGCTTCCACGCGCACGGAGACCGTTCCAGGCCGGCGATGGTCCACGGCCACCAGGCCGCTCATCGAAGAGCCACCATCCAGGTCGACCTGGCGCAGGCGGTAGTAGGAACGGCCCTCGATGGGTTCGCTGTCGTCGAACACGTAGTGCCGTTCGGTCAGCGAGGTGCCCGCGCCATCCACCGTGCCGATGGGGCCGAACACCATGGCATCGCGGCTGCGCTCAAGGATGAAGAGGTCGTTGTTCGTCTCGGTGGCGGTGACCCAGCGCAGCCGCACCCGGTCGGCCACCGGCGCGGCGGTGAAGGAGAGCAGTTCGATGGGCAGCGTGATGCATTGGAGCGCCGCGATGTAGGCGGCGTTGGCCGCGTTGTTCGGCGCGCCGGGTGTTTCGTTGCCCGCCACCAAGGCGCTGGTGAAGCCGGCCGCGAGGCGGGGGTTGCCCGCGTTGAAGAACAGCACCCGTCCGGCATGGTCCAGCGTGCTGATGCGCAACAGGTCGATCCCCCCGTTGTTCATTCCGTTCGCATTGCTCCCGTAGCTGATGCCGTGGAAGTACGCGCCGGAGGGTGCGCGGGTCTGCGCGGCATCGCCCTGGTTGCGCAGGCTCACGTAGTTCCAGTTGCCGGCGCCGAACACGCAGGCGGGCGAGTAGCTCGAGGTGGAGGTCGGGTTGGGCGTGGTGGAGCATCCCTGGAGCAGGGCGTGGCTGGCAGGCAGGATGTACACGCTGTCGTTCGGCGCGGTGTCGTCCGGGTCGTCCGGCGGCATCAGCGCGTTCGGGTCCGCGTTGTTGTAGATCACGATCAACGAGCCGACCGGCACGATCGCCCATTGCGCGGCGCTGCTGAAGCGCAGATGCCCCGCGGCGGTGCCGCTGCCGGTCATCGTCGTGCCGAAGCCGTTCATCAGCACGCCGTTGTTGTCGTCGAGTTTCCAGTTGCGCAGGTCGAAGGTGGTGCATGGCGCGCCGCAAACCAGCAGTTCGATGTACTCCTTGGTTCCACTGGGGCCGTTGCTCGCCTCGTTCACCAGGGGGCCCAGGCAGGTCGGGGTGTAGGGCACCGTCAGTTGCAGGTCGTCCACGGCGAAGCTTGGATCGGCGCCATTGCCGTCGTTGTCGTTCACCCAGCGGAAGCCGATCCGCACGCTCGGGTTGTTGTTGGCGGAAGCCGGAAGGGCGACGGAGAACGAGGTCCAGATCCCCTGCGGGGAACAGCTACCGGCCGTTTTCGGCATGTCGGCCAGCAGCGCCCAGGCCACCCCGTTGAAGTACCACGCCGTGGCATTGTCCTGCGCACCCTGGCCGTTCTCCATGTATTTGAACGACAGGGTGATCGTGTTGAAGCCGGTGAGGTTGATCACGGGCGACTCGGCGCGCTGGTCGGTGAGCGTGCTGAGGCAATTGCCACAGAGCAGGGTGCAAACGGCACAGAAGCCGGCGGGGCATCCCGCATCGTAGGCCGCTCCACAGTCGCCGGCCGGGCAGAAGGCGCAGCCGTTGGGCGAGGCGCACACGCCCACCAGCTGGTTGCCCACGTGCAGCGTCTCGTTGTTGCCGCAGCCCGTGCCACAGGCGCCCACCGCGTTGCCGTTCTCCGCGCAACTGATGAACCAGCGGTTCGCGCAGCTGCCGTTGGATCCCGTGTTGGTCACCCCCCAGGCTCCGTTCGGTCCGGTGGTGTAGGCGGTGGCATAACAGCCCGTGGCGCAGCCGTTCTCGAATTCCTCGGCCCAGACGCATAACTGCGCCCCGGCCCCGGCACCGCGGAGGAGCAAGAACAGCAGCGGGAGCGTTCGCATGGCGTTCCACAAAATAAGACGCGGAGAACGCCCGGCGGACGCCTGCCACCGGGTCACGGGATGAGGGCATCTACCTTCGCCCCGTGCCGGAAAAGATCCTGATCCTCGACCACGGTTCGCAGTATACCCAGCTGATCGCGCGCCGGGTGCGTGAGTTGAACGTGTACTGCGAGATCCACCCCTACGACCGTGCGAAGGACTTCCGTGACGATCCCGAACTGAAAGGGGTGATCCTGGGCGGCAGCCCCTTCAGCGTGCATGACCCCAACGCCCTGGAGACCGATCTGGCCGGCATTCAGGGGCGCCTTCCGGTGCTGGCCATCTGCTACGGCGCGCAATTGCTCGCCCGGCGTGCGGGCGCGAAGGTCGAGCGCAGCACCGTGAGGGAATACGGCCGGGCCCACCTGGCGACGATCCGGGAGGATGCCACGTTGTTCGATGGCATCCAGCCGGGTACGCAGGTGTGGATGAGCCATGCCGACACGATCACATCCCCCGCGGACGGCATGGAGGTGATCGCCGCCACGCACGACGTGCCGGTGGCCGCCTATGCGATCCAAGGGGAACCCACCTGGGCCGTGCAGTTCCATCCCGAAGTGTACCACACCACCGATGGGCTGCAGCTGTTGCGCAACTTCGTGATCGGCCTCTGCGGCTGCCGCGGCGACTGGACCCCGGCGCACTTCGTGGACGGCACCGTGGCTTCCCTTCGCGTGCAACTGGGTGGCGACACGGTGGTGATGGCCCTCAGCGGCGGGGTGGACAGCAGCGTGGCCGCCTTGCTGTTGCACCGCGCCATCGGCGACCGGCTCCATTGCATCTTCGTGGACAACGGACTGCTGCGCAAGGACGAGTTCAACAGCGTGCTCGACGGGTACCGCCACCTGGGGCTGAACATCACCGGCGTGGACGCACGCGATCGCTTCTATTCGGCGTTGAAAGGGCTGGATGATCCGGAGGACAAGCGCAAGGCGATCGGCCGCACCTTCATCGAGGTGTTCGAGGCCGAGGCGCACCGCATCAGCAATGTGTCGTGGCTGGGCCAGGGCACGATCTATCCCGATGTGATCGAAAGCGTGAGCGTACACGGACCCAGCGCCACCATCAAGAGCCACCACAACGTGGGCGGCCTGCCCGAGCGCATGCACCTGAAGGTGGTGGAACCGCTGCGCCTGCTCTTCAAGGACGAGGTGCGGCGCGTGGGCCGCGAGCTGGGGTTGGATCCCGGATTGCTCGGGCGCCATCCCTTCCCCGGCCCCGGTCTTGGCATCCGCATCCTGGGCGAGATCACGCCCGAAAAGGTGCGCCTGCTCCAGGAGGTGGACGCGATCTGGGTGCAGGGCCTGCGCGAGGCCGGCCTGTACGACAGCGTGTGGCAGGCCGGCGCGATCCTGCTGCCCGTGCGCAGCGTGGGCGTGATGGGCGACGAGCGCACCTACGAGAACGCCGTGGCCCTGCGCGCCGTAACCAGCACCGACGGCATGACGGCCGACTGGTGCCACCTGCCCCATGAGGTGTTGGCACGGATCTCGAACCGCATCATCAACTCGGTGAAGGGCGTGAACCGCGTGGTGTACGACATCAGCAGCAAGCCGCCCGCCACCATCGAATGGGAATGATCCGGCGGTCCATTCTCTTCCTTGCCCTGCTGCTGTCGCTGGGCGCGCATGCCCAGGAAGTGCGCGTGGTCGATGGTCGCAAGTTCACCGTTCACCGCGTTCAGGCCGGCGAGACCCTCTACGCCATCTCGCGCCACCATGCCGTGGATGTGCATGATCTGCTGAAGGACAACCCAGCCGCCTCGCAGGGCTTGAGCATCGGCCAGGTGCTGCTGATCCCACAGGACGCCGTGGACCGCCGGGCGAAGAAGAAGGCACCCGCGCTCTTCGCCGGCGAACTGGCGCACACGGTGGCGCGCAAGGAGACCCTGTACGGCATCGCGCGCAACTACGGCGTGGACCAGCAGGACCTGCTGGCCCGCAACCCCGAATTGCAACTGGGCGTGAAGGAGGGCATGATCGTGATCATTCCGGTGAGCAAGGTGACCACCGCCACCGCGATCGAGAAACTGCCCGCCGCCGACGACGGATCGGAGATGCATCTGGTGATGCCCGGCGAAACCTTGTTCGCGCTCGGCAAGCGGTACGGGGTGGACCCCGCGCGCATCCAGGAGGCCAACGGCGGGCTGGCCCAAGGGCTGAAGGCGGGCACCTACGTGCGCATCCCTCGGGGATCGGATGCCCCGGCGCCCAGGCCCATCGCCGCCGACAGCCTCAGCCGCCGCGAGCGGTACGAGGTGGCCTACCTGCTGCCCTTCAGCATCGCGGAGAACGACAGCGTGATGCGCGACCCCGGAGCGAAGGAGTATTACGCCTACACCTCCATCGCCCTGCAGTTCTGGAGCGGCGCGCAACTGGCGATCGATTCGATGAAAGCCTCGGGGTTGAACGCCGACGTGCATGTGTTCGACACCGGCACCGATGCGGACACGTGGTCGCCGGTGCTCCGGCGCGGCACCATGCGCGACATGGACCTCTTCATCGGCCCCTTCCACCGCGCGGCCATCGAAGAGCTGGCCCGTTCCAACAGGGATGCCCACATCGTATGTCCCGTGCCGCAGAGCAACAAGGTGCTGCTGGGGCATCCCGGCGTGAGCAAGGTGATGAGTTCGCGCAACGAGCAGGTGCGGCACCTGGCGCGTTATGCCGCGCTGCGCCATGCACGCGACAACATCGTATTGTGCGAGCCGCCGGTGCCGGCCGAGAAGGACCTGCAGGGCCAGATGCACCGCGCGCTGCAGGAAGCCCTGGACGCGCAACCGGTGCGCATGCGCGACTCGGTGCTCGTGGCACGGCCGGGCAGGGGCGGAGCGGCCGACCTGGCCCAACGGCTGGACCGCACGCGGCTCAACGTGGTGATCCTGCCCAGCGAGGACGTGGAGACCGTGGTGTCGGTGGTGCGGTCGCTGATGCCCTTGACCAAAGACCATCGCATCGTGCTGTTCGGCCTGGCCTCCTGGGCGGAGATGAGCACCCTTGAACTGAATGACCTGGCGGCGCTGGACCTTCACCTGCCTTCGAGCACCTTCATCGATCGTTCCGATCCGCGCGTGATCGGCTTCATCCGGCGGTTCCGGGAACGCTTCCACACCGAGCCCGATGAGTACGCCTTCCTCGGCTTCGATGTCTCCTTCTTCTACCTCAGCGCGCTGCGCGGCGCCGGCCGCGACCTGTCCGGGCGTTTCGAGCTGGTGCGCACCCAGCCGTTGCACATGGGGTTCCGCATGCAGCAAGCCGGGATCGAGAACGGTTTCCGCAACGAGAGCACCTTCATCCTGCACTATGCGGGGCTCGAGTTGAAGAAGGCCGAGTGACCGGGATGGGGGCGGTGCGAGCCTTGACGCATGGCGGACTTTCGTGCGGCACGTCGCCGCCGGGGCGCCACCGTCCCTTCACGGCGTGTTCCTGGGCGGCGGATTGTAGGGCTTGCCGTCGCGCAGGCCGCGCACGTCCACGTCGCGCTGGTACACCCACTGGCGCCGGTCCCACCGGAAGGCATCGTAACTGAGGTCCGGACCATAGAAGGCCCATTGCCCTTCCAGATCGGCGCGTTGCGGGCTGAGGTGATCGCAGATGATCCACTGCCGGTCCGCATCCCACTGCAGGCTCATGGTCGCCTGGAAGGAATAGGCGAACACGCGCCTCATCTTCTTCACGCGGCCCTCGCCGAAAAGCGGCGCGCCGAAGGAGGGTGTGCCCCCCTTGAACGACAGCACGTCGATGACCTTCCTTGTTTCGATGCCGGTGTGGCCTTTCCATCCCAGCAGCGTGTACAGGGTCTTCCCGCCGTGCTTCACGGGGATCACGGCGTAGTAAAGCGCGCCGTACCAGTTGCCGGTGCCCAACGCCGGTGTTTCCGGCGAGGGGATCGTTCCGGTCATGTCGTGCAACTCGTGCAGCACCCGGCGCTTCCTTTCCTTCACCAGGAGGAAGCCTTCATAGCGGTGCGTGCCGTTCCCGTACGGAACGTTCCAGGTGATCAGCCGGAACAAACCGTCCGGGGCATCGACGCGGCTCAATGGAAGCTGCGACAGGTCGCGGGCGAACGCATCGTCGGCGTCGAGCAGCACGCGCAATCCTTCCTTCAAGGCGGCGCTCACGCTGTCCTTCTTCGCGTCGGTGGGGGCATCGGCCAGCGCCTTCACCGTCGCGGTGAGCATCGCGAGATCGCCATCGTGGCCCAGGCTTTCCTGCGCCGCCGCCGCGAGCGGCAGAACGGCAAGCAGGAAGGCGGCGGGGCGGATCATGTACATGGAACGGGTTCCGGTCCCGGCATCGTGTTCATCCGGGCGTTCCGGCTTGATGGGAACCAACCCTTCGCCGGACCATCGCCCCCCTCAACCCCTCAACCCCTCAACCCTTCAACCCTTCAATTCCCCACCCCATCACAGATGCATGAACTCCTTCTTCGCCATGAGCTGCTCCTTGGTCTCGCGGTGGTTGGGGTCATCCACGCAGCAGTCCACCGGGCACACGGCGGCGCACTGCGGCTCGTCGTGGAAGCCGGTGCATTCGGTGCATTTGTCCGGCACGATGTAATAGATGTCCATGGCGATGGGCTGCTGCGAGGCATCGGCATCCATGGTGGTGCCCAGGGGCGTGGTCTGTTCGCCGTGCAGGTTGGTGCCGTCGCTCAGGCGCCATTCCGCTCCTCCCTCGTAGATGGCGTTGTTGGGGCATTCGGGCTCGCAGGCGCCGCAGTTGATGCACTCTTCGGTGATCACGATGGCCATGGTGGTCGATCTATTTTCGCTGGCCGCAAAGATATCCGGCCCGGCCCGCCTGATGATCCCGTTCGATCAACGCCTCGCCGCCTTCGTCCAGCTGGGCCGCGTGTTCGATCTGTTCGGATGGAGGAAGCCATGGCCGGGGCCGTCCTGCGGCCTGTCGGAGGCCGGGTACGCCGCCTTCGAGCGCGCGATCGGCGAGGCGGGCGTGCGCAACCCCTGGTTCACCGAGGAGAACGTGCGCAACATGCTCCGTTCGCTTTCGATCATGCTGGGGGAGGAGGATCTGGCGTTCGAGGCGAACCACGAGCATGCCCTTCAGGACAGGCAGCCGATGCGGCCCGCGAACGTGGGCATCATCATGGCCGGCAACGTGCCCATGGTCGGTTTCCACGACCTGCTGTGCGTGGCCTTGAGCGGGCATCGCGCGCAGGTCAAACTCTCGACACAGGACGATGTGCTGATCCCCGCAACGATCGATCTGCTGGAACGCTTCGCTCCGGGCTTCCGGGACCATGTGCGGATCATCGAAGGCAGGCTTGGTGAGGTGGACGCGGTGATCGCCACCGGCAGCACCAATACCGCCCGGCACTTCGAGCATTATTTCGGCCACCTGCCGCGCATCATCCGCAAGGGTCGCATCAGCGTCGCCATCGTTGATGACGATGAAGATGATGAAGGCCTGGAGTTCTACGCGGAGGATGTGTTCCGCTATTTCGGACTGGGTTGCCGCAGCGTAAGCAAGATCTTCTTCCCCAGGCACTTCGAAATGGAGCGGTTCCTTAAAGCCACCGAGAGGTGGAACCAGGACATCATCCTCCATCCCAAGTGGGCGAGCAACCTCATGTACAACCGTGCCCTATGGCTGTTGGACGATGTGCGCTTCCTGGACAATGGCTTCATCCTCCTGAAAGAGGACACCTCCCTGGCCAGCCCGGTCGCCACGATCCACTTCGAGCGGTATGATGATCGGACCGCTGTGCTGGCCGATCTGGAAAAGCAGCGCGACCGCGTTCAATGCATCGTTGGCCGTGGGCCCGGGATGGTGCCGCCCGGCAATGCACAATTCCCGAAGGTGTGGGACTATGCCGACGGCGTGGACACGATGGCGTTCCTTGCCGGCCTGCCTCAGGGGCAGAACTCGTAACAGCCCAGGTCCTGGATCGCGCCGTCGGGGTCGCTGAAGCACGGACGGCCGTTGCCATCCAGATCTTCCACCGCATCGGCATTGCTGAAGGTGCCCTTGTTGCGCGCGAAGGCCCCGGCCCCAAGGTGGAGGTCGCCTTCCGACGGGCTCACGAACCCCGGGCCCTGGTTGCGGTAGATCGAGCCCTGGTCGGGGAAGTGATCGGTGTCGCTCGTGGACTGGTCGGTGCGGAAAAGCCAATGGTGGAACGTGAAGTCGGTCGGCTGGCCGGCATCTAGATCAAGCTCGAACTCATTGGTGTTCGACCCGTAGATGATGCCGTTGAGGAACTCGCCGCTCTCGATCGCGCGCACCTGCACGGCTCCGGTGGGATCCTCGAACCGGTTGGTCATCACGAAGGCCGGCGTCTGCCGCACATCCCACGCCCAGTAGTTCCCGATGGTGCTGTGGTTGAAGTAGTACCGACCGCCGCCGGTGAGCGCCACGCCGTACTGGCCGCAGTCGCCCACCAGCAGGTTGTTGCTGGTGATCGCGTAGTTGCGGCTGAGGATCCCCGCGGCGGAGCAGTTGCGGATGCTCACGTTGTTCAGCACCAGCTTGCGCGCGCTGGTGGGCAGGGCGGGTTCCCACGGCACGGGTTCGCACTGGATGCCGATCAACGCGTTCTTGATCTCCACGTTGATGAAGCGGTTGGCCGTGTCGGCGCCCTCGTTGATCCAGATCCGGTCCCACTGGCCGGGCAGGTCGTCGTACAGCGGTTCGAGGCGGTCGCCCTGGAAGGTGATGCGGTCGTCCACCGTGCCCTGCGCCTCGATGCGGCCGTGGCGGTACACCCAGAGCCCTCCGCCACCGTGGAAGTGGACGCGCACGCCTTCGTGGATCACCAATGCGTTGCAGGAATCGACCACGCCATAGCCATAGATCACGTAGGGCTTGTCGTCGAACCACTCGATCACCTCGCCGCAGATCTGGTTGCCCATGGGGTCGAAGCCGCCGGCGATGTAGCTGAACGGCGGGAAGCCCTGCACGTGCTGGATCGGCCGGTCGGGGTTGGGGTAGAAGTGCGCGTCCTGTCCCCAGCCCAGCAGCAGCACGCTCTGCTCCGCCCCGTTCGTGTTGAAGAGGATGTGATCCTCAATGATGAAGGGGGTGTTCACGCCACCCGCCCCGGGCAGTACCTCAACGAAGAGGTAGATGCTGTCGCCCCCCAGGATCTCCACGTCCTGGAAGCTGGTGCCCGAGGATCCGTCCACGTTGATCCGGTAAGGGGAGGGGGTGCCGCCCTCCAGTTCGATGTCCACCCGCACGGCGTTCTCTCCCGTGTTGCGCGCGGTGATGTACTTGGTGACCGAGGTGGTGAGGGTGGTGAAGACCGTGTCGAAGAGCACCGTGTCGCGGCTGAAGTCCAGTTGCACGGGTTCGTCGGTGAACAGTTCATCCTTGCGGCAGGCCGATAGGGCGATCAGCGCGGCGATGGGCAGCAGGAGCGGTACCGGGGCTTTCAAAGCGGGCAAATATGGCGATCGGTCCATTGAACACCGGGAAGGTGTCGATCATTGCCCGAGGGGGCGGTCCGCAGG
>CAYMXP010000059.1:0-19618 GCA_964394425.1 uncultured Chryseobacterium sp.
TTACCACCGGAGTTTTCAACCCCGAGGGATGCCCCTCAAGGTATTATGGGGTGTTAATCCGGATTTCTCCGGGCTATGCCCCAGTAAGAGGTAGGTTGCATACGTGTTACGCACCCGTGCGCCGGTCGCCGCCAATGTATTGCTACATCGCGCTGCCCCTCGACTTGCATGTGTTAAGCCTGCCGCTAGCGTTCATCCTGAGCCAGGATCAAACTCTCCATGGTAAGAAGTGTTCGACCTGGTCCTTTGTTTGACGAGGTCTCACATGTTGATCTCGCGATCATCAAGGACACCTGCTGTTCTCAGAATGGACAATAGGTCAAAGAACGGTATCACGCTTCCCCGACGGATCGGGGCCTTGTGGTCTTGTTCGTGCTTCCCTGCTCCAGGAACCCGTCCTGAAAATTGGGGCAGCAAAAGTAGCCCGCTCCTCTGATCCTTGGCTCTGGCCGTTCAATTGAATTATGAACAGCCACTCATCTCCTCCTTCCCCTTCTGACCAGGGAGCATGCACTGAAAAGAACGGTTCCGTGAAAACGGGGTGCAAATGTAATGGCCTGATCCGATCGTACAACTCCATGTGAAGAAAAATCTCTCTTCCCCTGTCCATCAGGGAGTGGAAACCGCCACAGGCAGCACTTTGCCGTTGAATTGGCGATGGCCTTCCAGCGCGAACCGGGCGATGAAGGCCCCCATTTCGCCGGAGGACGTAGGCGAGCGGAACCCGGGAAAGGCCTCGCGCAGCATGTCCGTATCCACCGACCCCAACGCCAGGCAATTGAACCGGATCCCCTGGTCCTTCCACTCCTCGGCAAAACATTCGGTCAGGTTCGCCAGGGCGGCCTTGCTGGCGCTGTAGGCCGCCAGGCCGGGGAATTTGACGCTGCCCTGGAAGCCCCCCATGCTGCCGATGTTGACCACGTGCCCGGGAGGATCTCCCTTCAGATGGGAAGCCAATGCCTGGATCAGGAGCAGCGGTGCGAAGACGTTGGTGCTGAAGATGCGTTGCATATCATCCGAAGCCCACTGATCCGCCGGACGCTTGATGAGCAGGCCAGCGTTGTTCACGAGCGCGGCAACGCGCCGGCCCGCGGCCGCTTTTCGCACAGCATCGATCGATGGTGGCACCGTGAGGTCGACCGGCAGGATCTCCAGGATCCCAGTAGCGGTCTTGCACTCCCGTTCCAGTTCCTGAAGCGCGCTCGCATCGCGCGCGACAGCCAGTACAGAGCGACCGTGCTCCTTCACCAACGAAGTGACCACTGCCCGGCCCACGCCGCGGCTGGCGCCTGTGACGATGATGAGTTCCCTGCCGGACATGTCAGCCTTTCTTCGAGCGACGTGCCTTCCGTTCCTGCAGCTCGCGGTTCCTGGCCCTCACCTCGGGATCCAGCACGTCGCCAATGTTGTTCATGTTGCGGATCACCCATCGTTGCCGGCTGCGCGTGTACGGACCAGGGGAAGTGCAACTGTAGCGTCTTGGAGCAGGGATGGTGACGGCGATGAGCGCCGCCTGCGCCTGCGACAATCCGGCCGCCGGGCGCTTGAAACATGCCTGAGCTGCGGCTTCAACGCCGAAGCGGCCTTTGCCGGTCTCGGCCACGTTGAGGTAAACCTCCATGATCCGTTCCTTGGTCCAGAACGTCTCGATGAGGATGGTGAACCAGACCTCGAAGCCTTTGCGCAACCATGAACGCCCCGGCCATAGGAACACGTTCTTGGCCACCTGCTGGCTGATGGTGCTCGCGCCCCGCACGCGCTTTCCCTTCTTGCGCTCATTGTATGCCATCGCTTTCTCGATGGCTTCCATGTCAAATCCATGGTGCTCGAAGAACTTCTGGTCTTCTGATGCGATCACCGCGAGCGGCATGGAACGCGAGATCTCCTCCAGGGCTTTCCATTGACGGCTGAACGACTCCACGGCAAGGCTCTGTTCGGCCATGACCCACGTGACCGGTGGATCAGCAACGGCCAGCAACAGGACCCATAGCATGCTGAGCAGGGCCGACCATCCCAGCACGGAACCGATCCCCTTCAAGATCGTGATGAACGAACGCACGGGCGAAAGGTAGGCTCCGCGAAAAAGAGCGACGGCGCCTCAAGGCGCCGTCCTCCCCTGTTGCGACCGGTACTTGAACGGGATCAGCCCCGGTCGTTCCGTTGCTTCTCCATCATGCGGGAGTGACCGATCAAGGCACCGCCACCGCAGAGCAGTACGCCGATGAAATAGGGCATTGCGTTGTTCCCCCATTCCTCCTTGAAGATCACATGATCAGCGAACCAGCCGACGAGCAGCCCCAGACCAATGCCGGCCATCAACATGCCCAGACGCAGGGAGCCGTGCTTTCCGGACCCGCCACCCAGGGTGGCCGGGTCCATGCCTTTTTCGATCATGGCCATTCGCTCGCGATGCAACGTAGTGGACTTGATGTAGACGATGCCGAACACCAAGGCAAAAACCCCAAGGGGGATGAGGATCTCTTCGGCCTGCATGGCGGTTGTGGTTGTGTTGCGGATGATGTGACGCCCGAAGGCGACGTGCGGTTACATGATGGTTCGCCCATGCCGCTCACCCCGGGAACCGCACCTCCCATGTACTCCAGCGCGGGAAGTCCACATGCATCGTCCACTTTCGTAACCGCCACCAGCCATGGCAGCGTCCCATGCCGGTACGTGTGATGTGACGGAACCCGAGGCCATAGAAGCCGCGCGCAGCGGCGAACGCACGGCCCTTGCCTGGCTCATGGGCCGCTACAAGCACATGGTGCATACGGTGGCCTTTCGCGTGTTGCGCCAGCGCGAGGATGCCGAGGAGGTGGCGCAGGACGCTTTCGTGAAGGCTTTCCGCAGCCTGGAGGGATACCAGGGCGGCGGCAAGTTCAGCACCTGGCTGTACAGCATCGCCTACCGGACCGCGATCTCGAAGCTTCGATCACGGCGTAGGAACATCACCACCGTGGATGATCTCAGCGTGTTCGATGATCGTGAAGCCGTTATGCCGAGATCGGATGGGGAGGCACACGACCGCAGGGCCTTGCTTGAGTTCGCGCTCGCTCAACTGGACCCGGAGGATGCCGCCGTGGTGACTTTGTACTACCTGCATGAACTGAACGTGGAGGAGATCGTAACCGTCACCGGCCTGGGCGCGTCGAACGTGAAAGTGAAACTGCATCGCAGCCGCAAACGTCTGCAGGAGATCCTGCAACGACACATGAAAGAGGAGGTATGGACGCTCCAGGTGGATTGAACGAAGAACGACTGGACAGGGCGTTGCACGACCTGTTCCAGGATGCCGGCGTTCGCCTGGCACCGGAGGGGCTGGAGCACGACGTGTTCGAGGCGCTTGCCAAACCTTCCTCGAGTTCCGCCCGAACTGAACGACCGCTTATCTCGCGCACCACCTGGGCCACGCTCATCGTGTTCGCCATGGGGATCAGCGTGGGCGTGTTGATCGCGCCTGGATCCGGGACCAACGCGGGCAGGCTGACCGGTTGGGTGATGGAACAACTGCCGATCGGGGACCTGTTCAGTGGCATGGACCTGCCCTGGGTCCTGGGTGCGCTGGCCGCAGCGGCCTGCCTGCTTGGGTTGGATGCGCTGCTTTCAAAGCCCAGGATGGTCGCGCGCGCTCGCCGTTCCTGATGACCCGGCTTCCTTTCCCGCTGCGATAGCCGCTTCGTGATCCGCTCCCGTCCCGACCTGGCAAAGGCCGATGGATCCCCATCCGGCCTGCTGCTGGCAAGGCCTGGATCCCGCCGCCATGGCCCCGCGTTCCAACCTCACTCCTTCACCCAGCGCGCATGCATGCTCCGACCATCCGCTTCGGCCACCTCGATGTGGTAGATCCCCGCCGGCATGGCGCCCATGTCGATCCATCTGGGATGCCGGAGGCTGCGCAGAACCGCCCCCTGCATGCTCAACACGCGCACCCATGCCGGTGAGCGCCCGCCCGGCAGGCTCACCTCAAAACCCTGCTTTCCGGGGTTGGGTGCGATGTGGAACCCAGCCGTGGCATGATGGAGAACGGAGGTGATCCCATCGTTCACCAGTTCCCAGAGGATCAACCGGCCGCTGTCCCCATCGCCGGCGTAGCTCAACGTGTCGGCGAACGATCCGTTGCCGATGAGCGCGGTATCCACCGCCGTGAGCACTTCGTTCGCCTGATATCCGCTCATGGTCAGTTCCATGCGGGTGGCCGTCCCCGAGTTCCATGGAAGCCCGCTCACGTTCAACAACACTTCACCCATGCCCGGTGCGGGATCCGGCGCGGGCAGCACGATGCGTATGGTATCGCCATCCGTGGTGCGTGCGGCCATTGCCAGGTGCGGCGCGTTCACCGTGCAGGCCAGGCGCTCCGGCGTGGTGTTCAGCCGGTCCATGGCCATGTAGGCGAAGGCTGCGGGTTTGGGCGCGAAGGTGGGTTTGGTGTAGAACATGCCCAGGCAGCAGGTGCTGACGGTGGTGTCGTTATCGGCCATGCTGGCCGCGTGCGCGAAGAGGTAGTCGCGGTCGTTCATTTCGATGAGCCCGCGGATCCGTTCCAGGCCGTAGTCCAGGCTGTTCCAACCGGGCGAGCCGAAGCCGGGGTCCAGGATGCCCCACTCGGCGTTCACCAACGGGGTGCCGGGCACATACAGGTCACGCCATCCTTCGGCGGTGGTGGTGCGTGCGCTGTCGTATCCGCCCATCTGATCGGCGGAGTAGGGATGCACGCTGAGGAAATCCAGCCGGGTACCGTTCACCTGCACCAGCGATAGGAACTGGGTGGCGAAGAGGTTCAGGAAGCTCTGCATGGCGAAGCTGCAACAGCCGATCTCCACGTTGGGCGACAGGCCGGGGTCGGCGCTCACCTCGGCCGCGAGCGCCGCGAGCATGGCGTGCAGTTGCGTCGCGTCGCCATCCCAGAACGGGGTGAGGAACGGGAACTGGTCGGGTTCGTTCCACACCTCGAACCAGCGCACCCCACGCGTATCGTACAGGTGCTTCACCAGGTGGTAAAACACCCTGCCATAGACCGCGGGATCCGATGGTGGCGCGGTGCGTATGGCATTGTCCCAGGAAAAGATGTGGCAAGGTGGTGTCCAATAGACGCAGGGGAAGTAGGCCGGCGTGTCCACGCTGCTCAGGCGGAAGGGCATGGCCGCCATGTCCAGGAAGGGTTCAGCGCCCATGGCCTGCACCACGCCCACCAGCGAATCCACGTAACTGAAGTCGTAATTGGACGGGTCATCGGCGCCGGCCAGGCTGTTGGGGCCCCGGTAGAACTCGCTCCACAGATCGCGCAGCACGGCGGTGTCGGTGCTGTAATCCTCCGCGCGCCCGGGATCATCGTAGCGGCCCGTGCTGATGCGGATGGATCGCGGGCGCAACCGCTGCATCTCCGATGCGAAGCCCGGATCGTCGATGTAAGGCACCTTGGGTCCATCGGTCGAAGGGTTGCCGCCCGCGCCGCTCAACAGGTGAAGTTCGTAGTGGTCGCCCCACAGCGGGTTGATGCTGTCGATGACGGAGGAAGCGTCCACCTGAAGGTCGATGCTGACCTGTGCGGACAGGCACGTGGGGAACACAAGCGCCGCCCAACGGAACGGGTGCATGCACGAAGCTATGATGGCCGCGTTGGTAATGGACCGCCTTCGCACGGGTGCGTCCGGAAGATCGCGAGGCCGCGATCACACGAGCTTCTTCACCGCCGCGATCGCCGCCTCGTAGTCCGGCTCCTGCCCCAGTTCGGGTGTGATCGCCTCGTACCGGATCACCCCATCGCGATCCAGCACCCACGTCACCCGGCCGAGCGTGCCGTTCATGTTCCCGTCGGCGATCATCGCGTTCCATCCGGTGGCCGCGTCGCGGTAACGGAAGTCGCTGCCGGTCTCCACCTTGTCGATGCCTTCGGCCGCGCAGAATCGCTTGAAGGCGAAGGGCAGGTCCATGCTCACGATCAGCACGCGAGCTCCCAACCCGGCGGCCAGCTTGTTGAAGTTGCGCGTTTCCATGGCGCAGGTGCTGGTGTCCACGCTTGGAAGGGTCGCGAGCACCACCACCTCCCCCTTCATGGAGGCGAGGTCGGAATCGCTCTTGTCCTGTTTCACGAAGCGCAACCGCGGGGCGGGCTTGCCTATGCCGGGAAGCCGGCCAACGAGGGGTGGGTGGGGCATTGGGGGATGATCGCTGGATGATGTTCGAACACGCGGCGTGCCGATGGGCTATCGCTCGTTCATGGCGTTGGGAACGGCGTTCTCGTAGATCGCGCGTGCTTCCTCGATGGATCCGTACGGTTCATCATCGATCACGAGCTTGCCCTTGGTCACATGGCCCAGGAGCAGGAAGGGCACCTTGCTCAGGCGCATCACGTCGAGGAACGCGCTTTCGCCGGCCTCGTTCACGGCCACCACGATCCTCCCCTGCGCCTCGCCGAACAAGAAAGCATCAGCGCGCACCTCGCTGTCGGTCACGATGTCGAAGCCGAGCCCGTTGGGCAGGCCCATTTCCACCAGCGTCGTCCACAATCCCCCATCGCTCACATCGTGCGCGGCATTGATGATCCGCTTTTTGATCAGGTGGGCCGCGATCACCTGGGCCACGCGTTCCTCTTCCATGTTGAAATACGGCGCCGGCGAGCGGTGTACGTTGTGGTGGCGCACGAGGTATTCGCTGCAGGCGATGTCGTCGATCACCTTGCCGATCAGGAAGATCAGGTCGCCTTTCTCCTTCAACGCCAGGCCCATCGTACGGCCCAGGTCGTTCACCAGGCCCACCATGCCGATGGTCGGCGTTGGGAACACCGCCACGTCACCCTCGGAGGAGACGGTCTGGTTGTAGAAGCTCACGTTGCCACCGGTGACCGGGGTCTTGAACGCGCGGCAGGCTTCGCCCATGCCCTTGATCACCTGCGCGAACTGCCAGTAGACCTCCGGGTCGTAAGGGTTGCCGAAGTTCAGGCAGTTGGTCACCCCGCAGGGCTCGCCGCCGCTGCACACGATGTTGCGCGCGGCCTCGGCCACGGCGATCATCGCTCCCTTGTACGGATCGGCATGCACGTAACGTGCGTTGCAATCCACCGTCACGGCGAGCCCGCGCTTTCCGCCCGCCTCTTTCAACAGCACCAGGCCGGCGTCGCTCGGCGCGTTGGTGCTCATGTTCAGCGTGCGCACCATGGTGTCGTACTGCTCGGTGACCCACCGCTTGCTTGCGATGTTCGGACTGGCGAGCAGGTCGAAGGCGACGGCTTTCAGGTCGTCGGGCTCCGGCACCATGTCGATGCGGAACTCCCCGTTCTCCTTGATGTAGGCCGGCTCCTTTTCCTCGCGGGTGTACACCGGCGCGCCACCACCGAGCACGAGGCTTTCGGCGGGCACCTCGGCGACGAGTTCATCATGCATGAAGTAGCGCAGCGATCCACCTTTGCCGGCCGAAGCGCTTTGCGAAGGCCCGGCATCGGTCACCGTGCCGATCCCCACGCAATGCAGGTCCCATTTCTCGAAGATGGCTTCCACCTCCTCCTCCCTTCCCTTCTTGACCACCACGAGCATGCGCTCCTGGCTTTCGCTCAGGAGGATCTCCCACGGGCGCATGCCCGGCTGTCGCGTGGGAACGCGGTCCAGGTGGATGTCCATCCCGCATCCGCCACGCGCGCTCATCTCGCTGGTGCTGCAGGTGATGCCCGCCGCGCCCATGTCCTGCATGCCCACGATCGCGTCGGTCTCCGCCAGTTCGAGCGATGCTTCCAGCAGCAGTTTCTCCATGAACGGATCGCCCACCTGCACGGCGGGCAGGTCGTCCATGCTCGTGTCGGTCATGTCCTTGCTGGCGAAGGAGGCGCCGTGGATGCCGTCCTTGCCCGTGGAGGATCCCACGATGAACACGGGATTGCCCGCGCCTTTCGCCGTGGCGCTGATGATCCGGTCGGTGCGGACCACGCCGACGCTCATGGCGTTCACCAGGGGGTTGGCCGAATAGCACGGATCGAAGAAGGTCTCGCCGCCAAGCACCGGCACGCCGAAGGCATTGCCGTAATCGCCGATGCCCTTCACCACGCCGCGCATGTGCCAGCGCGCGCGCGCATCGTTGGTGATGTCGCCGAAGCGCAATGAATTCAGCTGCGCGATGGGCCGTGCGCCCATGGTGAAGATGTCCCGGTTGATCCCCCCGACCCCCGTGGCCGCGCCCTGGTAGGGCTCGATGGCGCTCGGGTGGTTGTGGCTCTCGATCTTGAAGGCGCAGGCCCAGCCATCGCCGATGTCCACCAAGCCCGCGTTCTCCTGCCCGGCTTCGGCCAGCAGCTTGGGGCCGGTGCGCGGCAGGGTCTTCAGCAGGCGGATCGAATTCTTGTACGAACAGTGTTCGCTCCACATCGCGCTGTAGATGCTGAGCTCGGTGAAGTTGGGCGCGCGGCCGAGGGTCTCCTTGATCCGTTCGAACTCATCAGGCAGCAGGCCGAGCTTCGTCGCGGTCTCAACGGTGGCCGGCCGGGTGTCCGGCGCGCCTGCCTGCCAGGGCAGGGGAGCGTCTTTGGTGGCGGTGGTCATCGGGTGCAAAGATGGGTCGGGGATGGCGTCCGCATGGATCGGGATCCCATCTTCGGCGATGCAACCGAGCGGAGAAGGAGCAACGATGATCGCACACCCATCGCGCCATCGCGGACCCCGGCGTTCCCTGTTCTCCGGATCGGGGCTTGATGCCCCGCATGTTCGCCACATTCGCGCCTGACATGGGGGCACTGCTCGCGCTGGGATACGTCGCGCTTCTGCTGTGGTGGATCCGGCGCTCACGCTTCTTCGCGCTGCCGGGCCTGCGCAAGCGCCACCTGGCGGGGCTCTTCCTGCTGAAGGTGGCGGCGGGCACGGCGCTGTGGTTGATCTACACCCACCACTACACCGAGCGAGCCAACGCGGACATCTTCAAGTACTTCGACGACAGCGCCACCATGTACGCGGCGTTGTGGGAGCGGCCGGTCGACTTTTTCCGGATGCTTTTCGGGATCGGCAACGACACGCCCTACTTCACCGAGGCCTATTACCGGCACATGGACCATTGGTTCCGGAAATACGAGAGCAACCTCTACAACGATGCCCACACGATGATCCGCTTCAACGCGGTGGTGCGGATCCTTTCCGGCGGGCACATCCACGTGCATAACGTGTTCGCGGCCTTCCTCGCCTTCACCGGCATGACCGCGCTGTGCCGCGCCTTCGTGCGCCACCTGCCGGGCCGGGAGCGCGCGCTTTACGCATCGGTGTTCCTGGTGCCCTCGGTGCTTTTCTGGGCCAGCGGCGTGATCAAGGAAAGCCTGCTGTTCTTCGGCCTGGGCCTGATGCTGTGGAAATCGTTCCGCTGGATCGAAGGGCGCTTTTCGGCCCGGGACCTCGTGGTGCTCGCCTTCTGCCTGGTGCTGCTCTTCTTCCTCAAGTTCTACGTGCTCCTGAGCATGCTCCCCGCCCTGGCGGCCCTCATCTGGTGCCGCCGAGCGCCCGCCCGCCCCCTGGTGAAGTATGCGATCACCATGGCGCTGTTCACCGCGGCCGGAGCGAACATGCAACACCTGATCAAGGGCTTCGACATCATCGACATCCTGTGGTGGAAACATCAGGACTTCATCGGGCTGGCCACCGCCATGAACAGCGGCAGTTACGTGGCCCCGCCACCGCTATCGCCGGACCTCCTGGGTTTCCTGTTCTACGCGCCGTACGCCGTGTACATGGCGTTGCTGGGTCCGCTCGTGCATGGGGGCGGTGGTGCGCTCTCGTGGATCTCCGCGATAGAGAACGCCACGATCGTTCTCGCGGCGGCCCTCTGCCTGTTCCACATGCGCCGGCCGATCGCGATCGATCGCCCCCTGCTGCTGTTCTGCATCACCTACATCCTGTTGCTCGCTTTCGTGATCGGCGTCACCACCCCGGTGATGGGCGCCGTGGTCCGCTACCGCACGCCCATGCTTCCCTTTCTGCTGATCGCCGCCTTGCTCGTGCTGGACGAACGGCGGCTGGTGGCACGCTTCCCAAAACTGAAGATCCTCTTCGCATGAGTTCCGTTCGTTCCCTCCCGGTGGGCCCATTCCTGCTCCCGCTCCTGCTGCTGTTCGTTCCCTCGTGCGCCTACAAGCACAAGCAGGCCGACCTGCTGGTGCATAACGCGCACATCATCACCCTCGACAGCGCGGAGCACGTGTACCAGGCCATGGCGGTGAAGGATGGCCGCATCATCGAACTGGGCCCCGAGCAGCAGATCCGCAACGAATACAACGCGGCGCTGACCTTCGACGCGGCCGGTCAATGGATCTACCCCGGCTTCATCGACGGGCACTGCCACTTTCTCGGCTACGGCTTGAACCGGCAGAAGGTGGACCTCTCGGGAACGGAGAGCTGGAGCGAAGCGGTCGAACGCACAAGACGCTTCGCCGCCGCACACCCGGAGAAGGAATGGATCGTGGGCCGGGGCTGGGACCAGAACGACTGGGTCGCGAAGGAGTACCCGACCAACGCGGAACTGAACGCGCTGTTCCCCGACCGGCCCGTGCTCCTGCAGCGCATCGATGGCCACGCGGCGATCGTGAACGACGCGGCCCTGAAGAAGTCAGGACTGGACGTGACACGGCAGATCGCGGGCGGCCAGATGTTGCTGCGCGATGGGAAGTTCACCGGCGTGCTCGTGGACAACGCCGTGGACGTGTTCCAGACCATTTTCGACGACGCCGACGAAGCCACCAAGCGGCAGGCCCTGCTGGATGCGCAGCGCGACTGCCTGGCCGCCGGGCTGACGATGGTCTGCGATGCGGGCCTCGACGCGAACACGATCGACCTGATCCAGCGCATGCACCAGGAAGGCACGTTGAAGATCCGCGTGTACGCCATGGTGGCCGATGAGCCGGAGAACCTGGCCCGCTTCGAGGCATCGGGGCCGATCATCACCGACCGGCTGGTGGTGCGCTGCGTGAAAGCGTACGCCGATGGAGCCCTCGGGTCCCGCGGGGCCCTGCTGAAGCGCCCTTATGTCGATGCGCCCGGCCATTACGGCCTGCAACTGCGCACGCGGGAACATCTCGATCGAGTGGCCGCATGGTGCGGGGAACACGGGTTCCAGATGGCCACGCATTGCATCGGCGACAGCGCGAACAAGCTGGTCCTGGAGGCGTACGGCCGGGCACTGGGCGGCACCAACGACCTGCGGTGGCGCATCGAACACGTGCAATGCATGGACCCGGCCGACCTGCCGCTCTTCGCCAGGTACAACGTGATCCCCAGCATGCAACCCACCCACCTGGCCAGCGACGCCCCCTGGGCGGTGGATCGCATCGGCCCGCGGCGCTTCGCATCGGCCTATGCCTGGAATGCCGCGCTGGAACAGAACGGCCTCATCGCCCTCGGCACCGACTTCCCCGTGGAAGGCATCTCCCCCATCGCCACCTTCAACGCTTCGATCGGCCGGAAGCAGCACGATGGCTCTCCCATCCCCGGCCCAGCGGATGAAGCGCTCTCGAGAACGGAAGCCCTGCGCGGCATGACCATCTGGAACGCCATCGCCACCTTCACCGAGCAGGATCTGGGATCGCTGGAGGTGGGCAAGCGCGCCGACTTCGTGGTGCTGGACCGCGACATCCTCTCGATGAAGGAGGATCTGTTGCCCGGCACGCGGGTGTCGGCCACCTTCGTGAACGGAGAGCGCCTGGATCGTTGACGCACGCCGGTGCGGAGAACCTCCGCCGGTCGCAGGAGCCGCCGGACCGGGCGACCGGCCCCCCGTGCCCGATCAAACCTCGTCGTTACTTCGCGGTCCACACCCCGCCGCATCACCTCCCCAGCATGAACCCACGTCCGCTGCTCCTGCTGCTCGCACCGCTCAGCCTCACGGCCCAGAACATTCCCGACGAATGGCACCTGAGCCCGGATGGCCGCATCCTGTACACCGGCGGTCTGGAAAGCGGGGGCTTCTACCGCGAAGACACCGTTCGCACCATCTACCTCGCCTTCTCCCAGCCCGACTGGTGGACGCAACTGGAGAACAACTACGAGGACCAGATCCCCATCCCCGCCACCCTTTCCTACAACGGCGACGTGTACACCCCGGTGGGCGTGCGCTTCAAGGGGTCCACCTCCTACTTCATGCTGCCACCAGGCGCGCAGAAGATGAGCTTCGACATCGACCTGAACGAATACGTGCCCGGCCAGGAGATCAACGGGTACAGCACCATCAATCTGAACAACGGCTTCCTGGACGACAGCTTCATGCGCGAGGTGGTGTACGAACACTTCATCCGCCGGCACATCCCCGCGGCCAAGGCCAACTTCGTGAAGCTGGTGATCAACGGCGAGAACTGGGGGCCCTACCTGAACGTGCAGGGCCTCAACAGCCCCTTCATCCGCGAGTGGTTCTTCACCAACGATGGCGATCGCTGGCGGGCCGACCGCCCACCGGGAGCGCCACCGGGACCGCCCGGCTGGGGCGACGGCACCGCGGGGCTCAACTACCACGGTCCGGACACCGTTGATTACCAGGACTACTACACGCTGAAGGACCATACCGAGCCATACCCGTGGGACCGCCTGGTGAAGGTGTGCGATGAACTGAACAACACGCCCCTAGCCCAATTGGAAGATTCGCTGGACAAGTACATGAACATCGACCGCGTGCTCTGGCACCTGGCCAGCGAGAACGCCTGGGCCGACGACGACAGCTACATCTACAAGGGCAGGATGGATTATTACCTGTATTGGGAATCGGAAAGCAGGCGCATGACCACGATCGAGTACGATGGCAACACGGTGATGGATGGCCCGCACCTGACCTGGTCGCCGTTCTACAATGCCAACGACGCCAACTACCCGCTGCTGAACCGCCTGCTGGCCGTTCCAGCCCTGCGGCAACGTTACCTCGCCCACCTGCGCACCATCATCGCCGAGCAACTCGACGCGGCGCTCACCACCCAGGTGACCGACGACTACAAGGCGCTGATCGACACCATGGTGCAGAACGACGACAAGAAGCTGATGACCTACGCGGAATTCAACGCCGGCTTCACGCAGCTTCAGAACGGCATCACCACGCGGCGCAACGCGCTGAACGCGAACGCCGAAGTGGCACAGGTGGCGCCCACCATCAGCGGCACCGAGCACGAGACCTCCGCGGGGATCAACATGGATCCCACGGCCGGCGAAGCCGTTGATGTGCGCACCACGGTGACCAGCGCCAGCGGCATCAGTTCCGTGACCCTCTGCCACAGCAACACGCTGTGGGGCCGCTTCGAGCGCACCGCCATGCTCGACGATGGCGCGCACGACGATGGCGCCGCCGGCGACGGGGTGTACGGGGCGACGATCCCCGGCAATGGGGCGGGCACCTGGGTGCGTTACTACATCGAGGCGAAAGCGGCCAACGCCGCGTTGAGCGCGAGGTACGATCCGGTGGGCGCCGAGCACGACGTGTACGTGTTCAACGTGGCCATTCCCACGGCACCGGCCACCGGAGTGGTGGTCAACGAGGTGATGGCCAGCAACAGCATCACGGCCACCGACGAGAACGGCGAGTTCGAGGACTGGATCGAGCTGTACAACAACAATGGCACACAGACCAACGTGGGCCTGTGGTTCGTGAGCGATACGCCGTTCGAACCGTACAAGTGGCGGCTCCCCATCGGCACGACCATCCCCGCCAACGGCTACCTGATCATCTGGTGCGACGACGAGAACGATGGCGATGAGCACGCCACGTTCAAGCTGAGCGCGAGCGGCGAGAGCGTGCTGCTGCTCAACACGGACAGCCTGCTGGTGGATGAGGTGACCTTCGGCGAACAGACCACCGACCTGGGCTATGCGCGCGTGCCCAACGGCAGCGGCCCCTTCCAGGTCCAGACGGCCACCTTCGCGGCCAACAACAACCTGGTGAGCGCCGTCGCCGAGGCGCACGCCGCCGGAGGGCTGATGGTCTTCCCCAGCCCGGCCACCACCTCGATCACCCTGGTCGCCGCCGACCCGACGACCGAAGAGGTGGAGATCAGCGATGCCATGGGGCGGCGGATGTGGCGGGGATCGTTGCGCGATCGCACGCAGGTGGACGTGAGCACCTGGCCGGGCGGAACGTACCTGGTGCGCGTGGGGCCGAGCGTCGCGCGCTTCCTGGTGGCCCGCTGAACGACCGATCCCCGTGGGCGAAAGCCGCACCCACCGCCGGGTGCGGCTTTCGCGTTCCTACCTTGTCCTGCCCACCCGATGCGCCATGCCTTTCGTCAAACCCTTCACCGCCTTCGTCCGCGAAACCGCTGCCGCCAACGGCAGGAAAAAGCAACAGTTGCTCTGGGGTGATCGGGTGGAGGTACGGAAGCGCCATGCCAACGGGTGGGCCGAGGTGACCGGCCGCAACGAGAAAGGCTGGATGAGGCAGGACGACCTGCAGGAGGAGCGGCTGCTGGAGATCAGCTTCGTGGACGTGGGCCAGGGCGACGGGACCTTCATCGTCACCCCCGATGACAAGTACCTGTTGATCGATGCCGGCGAAGGCGACAACATGTTCCGGTTCCTCCGCTGGCGCTTCGCACACAAGAAGGAGGCGACGCGCACCACGCACATCGATCACGCCTTCATCACGCATCCCGACCAGGACCACTACAAGGGGTTCGTGCCGCTCTTCGCCGATCCCCAATTCACCTTCGGCAACGTGCATCACAACGGCCTCGTGGAGCGCAAGGGCCGCGGGCTCGCCCTGCTGGGCCCCAGCGTGAAGGAGAACGGCATCACCTACCTCACCGACGTGGTGCGCACCAGGAGCGCATTGAAGACGCTGGTGAACAGCGCGGCCGTGGAGGGCAAACAGTATCCGGCCATGTTGAAGGACGCGCTGGCTGGCGGCCGCGTGAACGACTTCCGCTCGATCAGCAGGGCCGATGGCCATGTGCCCGGGTACGATCAAGGCGACTTCCGGATCGAAGTGGTCGGACCCGTTCCGGAAAGCAAGTCGGGCAGGCAGCGCCTTCGCACGCTGGGCGATGCGGGTGAGACGAAGAACGGACACTCCATCGTCCTGCGGCTTTGCTATCGCGACGTGCGCCTCCTGTTGGGCGGCGACCTGAACAGCGCCGCCGAGAACCACCTGCTGCGGCAGCACACCGGCATGGACCCGGATACCGCCGACCCGCAGGAGCGCACCGAACTGCGGAACAAGGCTCGCGCGGTGTTCCGCGGCGAGGTGGCCAAGGCCTGCCACCACGGCAGCGCCGACTTCACCTCGCTGTTCCTGGAGTGCATCGATGCCATGGCCACGGTGGTGAGCAGCGGCGACGATGAGCCCCATTGCCATCCGCGGCCGGACACCCTCGGCGCCCTCGGCAGGACCGGTCGCGGCGAGCGGCCGTTGATCTTCAGCACCGAACTGGCGCGCAGCACGAAGGACACGATCCGCCAACCCCAGGCGCTGCGGTCGGCGATCAAGCAGCTGTACGACGAGAAGGCCGCGGCCGCCACCCCGGCGCAACGGGAGGCGATCCAGAAGAAGATCGATGCGAAACTCGGCCTGATCGACCGCAGCGTGGCGGTGTACGGCATGATCACCCTGCGCACCGACGGCCGCAGCGTGCTGCTGGCGCAGAAGCTCGAACGCCCGGGGACGGGTGGAAAGGAGTTCGATCACCACGTGCTCGCGCCGATGAACGGCGTGCTGCGCTACAGGCCCGAGCTCTGAGGACCTGTTCGCAATTCCATCTCACCACAGAGGCACGGAGCCGCAGAGGTCACCGAGCCAGTAGATCCCATCCAGGAAAAGACCTTCAGAACCGTTCATCCTTCGCATTCCTCCGTGTTCCCCGTGGCTCCGTGCCTCTGTGGTGATCAGGCAAAGGTCCTGAGCCCCGCGGGATGATCAGCGCTTGACGAAGCGCGCCATGCGCGCCAAGCCATCGGCGGCCAGCACGCGCATCTGGTAGGTGCCGGGTGCGAGCGCATGCACATCGATCCACCCATCGCCGGGCACGCCCTCGAACACCCTGGTGCCATCGGCCGCCATCACTTCAACACGCGCGATGGCCGTGGTGGATCCAAGCATCACCTGCACCCGGTCATGTGCGGGCGACGGCCGCACGATGAGGTCCGGCGGTCCGGGATCCGCGATGCCCACGTTGAGGACGAACAACGTGTCGCTGAGCGCGGTGCATCCATTGGCATCGGTGGTGATCACCTGGTAGTTGCCGTTGACCACGGGCTCCCAGGTCTGCGCGGTGGCCCCGATGATGGCCGATCCCTCCAGCAGCCACTGGTAGGCATCGGCGGGGGTGCTCTCCAGAACGGATCCGTTGAACGAGATCACCGGGATCGCCGGAGCGGGATGCAGCGTGAACCACGCCGTGTCCGAATGCGCCTCGCACCCGCCGCCGTTCCAAACCTCCACGCTGAGGGGTCCGGCATCGTTCGCGTACGCGATCATGGTGCTGTCGCCGTTGCTCCACCACCAGGCGGTGGTGCCGGCCGGTGCTTCAACGGCCACGCTGTCGCCGGGGCAGAACACGGTGTCGCCCAGCACGGTGAGCGGGCCCGGGATGAAGTTGCTGGCGATCAATGCCGCGTAGGTGTCGAGTTTGCCGTAGCCGAAGGAGTCGTTCGGCAACACGCCGGTGTAGGCATCGGAGGCCGTGTTCTGCGTGAAGGCCGCGATGATGTCGGAGGGGGTGGCGCCGGGGCATTTCTGCAGGAGGAGCGCCACCGATCCGGTGACCATCGGCGAGGCGATGGAGGTGCCGCCGTTGCGCATGTGCAGGCTGTCGTTGGAGAGTTTCCACGGCTGGGTCGCCAGGAAAGCGGCCAGCTGCGCGGGCGGTCCTGCGCTGAGGGTGAGGTCGCCGGGTGCGGCCAGGTCGGGCTTGATGCGGCCGTCCCGCGTGGGGCCGTGGTTGGAGGTGGCGTTCAATCCTCCTTCCACCGTGCCGGACTGCACCAGGCTGTCGTTGGCTGCGAGGTATTCGTTCTCGTTCCAGTAATTGCCCACGGTGAGCACGCCGGGCGAGCAGGCCCAGGCATCGACGATCCCGCTGCGCACGTCGGGCAGCACGTAATGGACGATGTCGGGATAGTCGACGGGATCGGGCACGTCGGCCACCATGTCGCTGGCCAGCCCGATGATGTTCCAGCCGCTCCACAGGTCGAAGCGTCCCTGTCCGGTGCTGATGAACCGGTAGAGGTGGTCGGCGCTGTCGGGCGCCAGGAGGTACACCTGCATGTTCACCTGATCGCCGCGGCGCTGGGCGAAGTAGTTGACCACGCCCAGGCGGTTGCCATCGAGGCTCCAGAGGGTGTCCCGCACCAGGCTGTCGATGAGGGCGGTGCGAAAGGGCGTTCGACCGCGATAGAGCAGCGCGGGGTCGGTGCGGTCGGCACCCACGGCGAACCGCACCTGGGCGAAGTCGGCGCTGTCGGCCCAGAGATCGAAGTAGACACCGGCATAGCCGAAAGGGGTGTTGGCCTCGGAGGTGAACCAGGTGAAGGCCGTATCGGCGGTGACGTCGTGGCGCAGGTGATAGGGCGGGAACTGGTTGCCGTTGCCCCCGGCGCAGATGAGCATGCGGCCGGGCGCGGCGTTGAGCATGCTGTCGATGAGCAGGGCGGTGGCATCCAGGCCGTCGTGCGAGCCGGCATAACTGCCGAGGCTGATGTTGATGGCCACCGGCCGGCCCAGCGCGTCGGCTTCATCGAGGATGAACTTCACCGCATCGGCGATGGTGGCGCGCCAGTTGGGAAGGCTCAGCTTGCTGGCCACCACGATGAGGTCGGCGGCCGGCGCGGCGCCGATGTACCGGCCGGTGGCGTTGCCGTTGGATGCGGCCGTGCCCATGACCGTGGTGCCGTGGCCGAACTGGTGATCCAGGTTGGGCGGGCAGATCGGGAAGGTCCCCGCGTTGATCATCGCGCTGTCGAAGACCTGGCCGTAGCCGAAGGCATCGGGCACCAGCGCGGTGTCGGTGGAGCAGTAGTGGTCCCAATACTTGAGCACGCGGGTGCGGCCGTCGGGCAGCTTGAAGTCGTCGTGCCGGAAGTCGCTGCCCGTGTCGATGATGCCGACGAGCACGCCCGCGCCATCGTAAGGCATGGGAAGCGGCGCGAGGCCCTGCTGGACCAGATGCACCCTGCTCTTGTAGCGGGAACTGTCGTTGAGCGTGCGGCCGCGATCGGTCGAGAACTCGAAGCCGGTGACGCAGTTCGAAGAACCGAGGCGCTCCACCGCATCGATGGGGAGACGCGCGCTGACGATGCCCTTCATGCCCAGCTTGACGCGACCACCCAGGCGGCGGATGGCGGCTTTGATGCAGGGGGCATCGCCTCGGATCAGGAGATCCACCAGCTGGCCGGTCCCGCGGTGATCATCGACGAAAGCACGGAGCCGCGGATCCACCTTCTGCTGGGCATGGAGCAGGGTGGATGCCAGGAGAGCGGCCGGAAGCATGGAACGCAGACGCATGATGGAAGGACGGATCTGGATGACGAAGGTAGCCGCACCCTCAACCGGCCATCTCCTGATGATCCGGCAACCTCCGCAGGAACTCCACCGATCCCCGCTGATGATCGATCGCACAGGCATAGTGCTCCATCCCGTTGGTGACGAAGAGCCACTTCACCTTGAAGACCACGTTGTAGCGCGCCGCCTGATCGAAGACCGCCTGGGTGATCTTGACCCCGGGTGCCTTGCATTCCACCAGGGCCAGCGGCGCGCCGGTGCGGTCGTACACCACCAGGTCGGCGCGCTTGGTGAGGCCGTTGAGGGTGAGCAGGCATTCCACCCTCACCAGGGAGGCCGGGCATCCCAGGTCGTGGACCAGGTGGTTGAGGAAGTGCTGCCGCACCCATTCTTCCGGGGTCAACGCCACCCACCGCTTCCGCACCGGGTCGAAGACCTTCCGGCCGTCGGCGTCCTCTTTATGTTTGACACCGTGGTCGGGGAGCGCGAGGGTCGGGAGGGAAGGCAAGCGGGCGGGCGATGGGTGAGCAGGGGCGTGAACGGCGTACGGGGCGATCCGCGATCGGCGATCTTCGATCCACAATTCTAAGATGCGCACCAAAGAGGAGATCGTGAGCAACTGGCTGCCCCGGTACACGGGGGCGGCCCTGGAGCAGTTCAAGCCGCACGTGCTATTGACCAATTTCGACGACTACCTGGACATCTTTTGCGGGCTTGCCGGCGCGAAAGTGCATGACGCCACCAGGCCCTTCCGCGTGGCCATGGGCGAGGACATGATGATGGTGAACTTCACCATGGGCAGCCCTAACGCGGCCACGGTGATGGACCTGCTGAGCGCCACCAAGCCGGCGACCGTGCTGTTCCTGGGCAAGTGCGGGGGGTTGAAGAGGAAGAACAACCTGGGCGACCTGATCCTGCCGATCGCGGCGATCCGTGGCGAGGGCACCAGCAACGACTACTTCCCACCGGAGGTGCCGGCGCTGCCGAGCTTCATGATCCAGCGCGCGGTGAGCGGCGTCGCCCGCGACCGCGACCTGGATTACTGGACCGGCACGGTGTACACCACCAACCGCCGCGTGTGGGAGCACGACGAGGCCTTCAAGGAGCGGCTGCGCAGCTACAGGGCCATGGGCATCGACATGGAGACGGCGACGCTCTTCATGACCGGGTTCGCGAACGAGATCCCCACCGGCGC
>CAYMXP010000060.1:0-19233 GCA_964394425.1 uncultured Chryseobacterium sp.
GCCACCTGGCCCTGATGCCCTACGTGGCCGACATGCTCAAGTGATCCACCGGAAAACCAGAGAAGACCATGGAAGTCATCCTGAAGAAAGACGTGGAGCACCTGGGTTATGCCAACGACCTGGTGAAGGTGCGCGACGGCTACGCCCGCAACTTCCTGCTGCCCCGCGGCCTGGCCGTGGCGGCCACCGATGGGGAGCGCAAGCAACTGGCCGAGACCCAGAAGCAGCGCGCCCACAAGGAGGCCCGCATCAAGGCGGAGGCCGAGAAGATGGCCGGCCTGCTCGCCGATCGGACGCTGAAGATCGGCGCCAAGGTGGGTGAGAAAGGCCGGATCTTCGGCAGCATCAACACCATCATGATCAGCGACGCCATGAAGGCGCTGGGCGTGGAGGTGGACCGAAAGCACATCAAGATCAAGGGCGAGGCGATCAAGAACATCGGCAACTACGAGGCGGAGGTGACCTTCCATCGCGAGGTGGTGCGTGCCGTTCCCTTCGAGGTGGTGGAGGAGTGACCCTCTTTATGCGATCCATGGGAAGGGCCGCGAGGCCCTTCTTCATTTTGGGCATCTTCACGGCGTGAGCGTGATCCGTCGCATCGCGATCCACCGGCTGCGGGTCCCGCTGAAGGCCCCCTTCGTCACATCGCTCGGCGCGCTGGATCACGCGGACAATGTGGTGGCGATCATCCACGCCTCGGACGGCACCATGGGCAGCGGCGAGTGCGGCCCGTTCTGGGCGATCAACGGCGAAACGGCCGGGACCTGCATCGAGGTCGGAGGCCACCTGGCCAGGGCGTTGACCGGCCGCGATGCGCTGGACATCGAAGGCGCGCATCGTGCGATGGACCGGCTGATCTTCGGCAACAACAGCATCAAGAGCGCCTTCGACATCGCGCTGCACGACATCGCGGCGCAGGCGGCCGGTGTTCCATTGTGGAGGTTCCTTGGTGGAAGGCGGCGAACGGACATCGTCACCGACTACACGGTCAGCATCGCTTCACCGGAGAAGATGGCCTCCGACGCCGGGGACATCGTGCGCGGGGGCTTCCCGGTGATCAAGGTGAAACTCGGTGGAGGTGAGGAGGAGGACGTTGCGCGTGTGCGTGCCATCCGCCGTGCCGTCGGCGACGCCATCCCGATCCGCATCGATGCCAATCAGGGCTGGGATCCGGACACGGCCATCCGGGTGCTGAACGCGCTCGCCCCGTTCGGCATCGAGCATTGCGAAGAACCGATCCCACGCTGGCGGTTCATGGAGCTGCGGCGGGTGAAGGAGGCCTCGCCCATCCCGATCATGGCCGATGAGAGCTGCTGCGATCATCACGACGCGGAACGGCTGATCGCGCTCGGTGCCTGCCGGCGCTTCAACATCAAGCTTGGAAAGAGCGGGGGCCTGTTCAAGGCGCGGAAGATCATCGCGCTGGCGGAGGAAGCCGGAATGGAGCTGCAGATCGGCGGCTTCATGGAGTCGCGCCTGGCGTGGACGGCCGCCGCGCACCTGGCCTGCACCAGCAACGCGATCCGCCATTTCGACATGGACACGCCGCTGATGTTCACGCGCGATCCGGTGAACGGCGGGATGCGGTACGGCGATGGCGGAACGATCACGCTGCCGGAGGGGCCGGGGTTGGGCGCCACCTTCGATCCGTCCGAGCTGGGTCCTGCGCTGGTGGATCCGCGGTAAGGCGCGCGTTCAGATCCTCCGCCCCTTCGAGCGGCTGATCGCTCAGTACGTGAACACTTCACCCCGCCACCACACGCGCGTGGTGGAGCCGCGCGTGGCGAGCACCAGGCCGCGTTGGAGTTCCACATGATCGAAAGGCCCGCCGCGGAGCACGATCTGGCTCTTTCCGCCCTTCCAGACCACCACGTTGTTGTTGCTGTCGATCCAGGCCAGCGTGCTCCAGGACGCTTTCCAGGTCTCCGGCCAGTACTGGATGACGGTGTTGGTCGCTCCATCGTGGAACACCAGCAGGTGGTTGCCATCGCGCACGACCACCAGGCTGTCGATGGCCTGGTAGAATTCCGGCGCATAGTCCAGCACGGTGTACACGCGGCCGTTCTGGAATACCTTGAGTTCGTCGCTCCGGTCCAGGTAGGCCACCAGTCCGGCGCCGCACTGGTAGCTCTTGGGCATGAAGGTTTCCACGTCATGCACCTCGCCGCGGTGGAAGACCTTGAAGCTCTCGTCGCTTTCATCGCGGTAGGCCACCACGTCGCGGCCCACCTGATACTCCGCTTCGCGAGCGAGGTCGTTCAACTCATAGATGCCGCCACGGTAGAGCACCTTGAACTTGTGCTCGAAGGTGGTGATCCAGGCCAGCAGGTTCTCGGCCGCCTTCCAGTTGTCCACCGGCCAGCTGGCCAGCGCGTCCTCCAGCAGGATCACTTCGCCGTTGGTGAACACGTTGAGCATCTGGCGGGCGTGGTCGAAGAACGCCACCAGGCTGTCCTCCAACAGAAAGGACTCGGTGTTGTAGCAGACGGTGTTGAGCTTGGCGCCGTCCCACACCTTCAGCGCGCCGGCGTTGTTGTAGGCCAGGTAGTGTCCGGTGACCAGCGGCCGGAGGCCCTCGACGCGCTCCAGGGTGGTGGTTTTCCCCGGCGTGCGCACCTTCAGGTCGCCGTTGTAGGCCACGTAGCCCACCTGGTCCCCCGCCACCTTGAACTGCACGGGGCGCTGGCCTTCGACCTTTTCGAACAGCCCGCTCTCGAACACGATGAAGTCGTCGTAGGGATCAACGAACGCGGCGGTGTTCTGGGCGCCGGCCATGGAAAGGCGGCAAACGGCTGCGAGACAGATCAACGGTCGGAGCACGGCGTGCAAAGTAGCATGCCCCGTGCCGGTGTTCGGCGATCGGCCCGGATCGCTTTCCTTCGCATGCCCGACACAACGACCGATGAAAAAGTCCTTGCTTCTTTTTCAGGCGATGCTGCTTTCCGCCCTGGTGAACGCCCAGGATCCAGCGCCGAAGACCTGGTACCTCACCTCCGGTGGCGAGCAGATCTTCTCCGGGGCGGTGCTGGACGTGAACGGCAGCGACGAAGGAAGCATCGTGCGCTACTCGGGCTTCTTCAACGCCCAGGTGGCGGGCAACTACGACTTCAGCAGCGCGTTCGGCGGCTTCATCGGACTGAACGTGCGCAACATCGGCTTCATCTACGACGTGCCGGACACCACGCTGCGGTTCAAGTTCCGTACCTACACGGTCGGCGTGCCGGTGGGTTTCAAGGTCGGCAGCATGAACAACGGCCTCTTCTTCGCGGGATACGAGATCGAACTGCCGGTGAACTACAAGGAGAAGAAGTTCGAGAACGAGAAGAAGGAGGACAAGTTCAACGTGTGGTTCAGCGACCGCAACGAGCCCATCTACCACTCGGTGATGGCCGGCTACCAGTTCAGGTTCGGCACCAGCATCAAGTTCAAGTACTACCTCACCAACTTCCACAACGAGGACTTCACGGAAAGCGTGGACGGGGTGGAGGTGCAGCCCTACAAGGGGTTCAAGGCGAACGTGTTCTACGTTTCGCTCGGCTTCGGGCTGTTCAAGAAGGAGAGTTTTGACCTGGGTGAGACCGACCAGGAGAAGCGGGCGGAGCTGTTCTAGGGCTCGTAGATCCTCCCCTTCCACCACACGCGTCGTCCACCGGCCGTCAGGGTGAGGGTGATCAACCCGCGGTCGATGGAAAGCTCCTTCACCGGCTCGCGCTGCATGACGGTCTCCGTGAGGCCGTTGCGCCAGGCCTTCAAGGTGCCATCCGTGTCGATCCAGGCCAGGGTACCCCAGCTGGCCTTCCAGACCTGCGGCATGTACTGCACCACGGTGGAGGTGGCGCCGTTCTGGAACACCTTCAGCTGGCTGCCGTCCTTCATGACCACCAGGCTGTCCATGACGAAGTGCTCCAGGGGTGCGATCTCCATGATGGTGTGGGTGCTTCCGCCTTCGAAAGCCTTCAAGGCGCCTGACACATCGACCCACACGCAGGTGCCGCGGCCCATGCGCACCTCGCGAGGCATGATGGCCTCCAGGTCGATGACCACGCCTTTGTGGAAGAGCTTGAAACCCTTGTCGCTGGGATCCTGGAAGGCCACCATGTCCAGTCCGGCGGCGAAGGGCATGTCGCGCACGAGCGTGGCCAGCACCAGGACCTCGCCGCGGTAGAAGACCTTGAACTCGTTGGTCTGCTTGTTCACCCAGGCCAGGGTGTTGTCGCCGGCCTTCCAGCTCTGCACGGGGTTCTCCATCAAGGCGTCCTCGATCACCATGCTTTCGCCACGGTAGTGGACGTTGAGGGTCTGCTGCCGGTCATCGTACCACGCGGCCAGGCTGTCTTCGGTGATGGCGGCGCCGGTGCTGATGCAGAGCGTGCGCAGGCTGTCGCCGTCCCAGATCTTGAAGGCGGCGGCGGAGACGTAGCCCAGGTAATGATCGGTGACCGTGGGCATCACCGCGATGTTCCGGTCGATGGTGCGCAATTCACCATCGTAGATCTTGAGGTCGCCGTTGCTGGAGGCGTAGGCCAGGTAGTTGCCTCCGGCGGCGAAGACGCGCGGTGGGAGCGTCTCCAGCTCCTTGAAGGTGCCGCGGTCGAAGGCGAAGAAATAGTCGCGGTAGTCGAGGTAGGCACCGATATCCTGCGCGCCCAGGCCCTGCACGGCCAGGATCAGGATCGAGGAGAGGACCGGTTTCATTCGGACAATGTTAGGGGAACGGAGCGGGATGGCCGGATAACTTCGCGTTCCCGGAACCGAGAACCATGCCAGAACCAACGACTTCCGCCGTGCGTCGTGCCGCCTTCATCACCCTGACGGCGGCATGGGCGACCGCCAGCGCCCAGGACCAATGGCCGATGGTGATCAGCACCGACGACGGCCGCACGATCACCATCTATCAACCCCAGCCGGAGAGTTACGAGAACGGGAGGTTCACCGGCCGCGCGGCGGTGAGCGGGGCGGAGAAAGGGAAGGATCCCATTTTCGGCGCCATCTGGATGAACGGCTTCCTGGAAGTGGACCGGGAGACGCGCATGGGCACGCTGACGCAGTTGGAGGTGACCGACATCCGGGTGCCCAACCTGACCGACACGGCCCGGATCCTGATGTGGAAAAGCTATCTCTCGGCGGAGATCCCGAAACACGCCCAGCCCATTTCCATCGACCGCGTGATCGCTTCGCTCGAGAGCGAACAGCAACAGGTGCCCGAACTGAAGAACGACGCGCCGGAGATCATCTACACCAATGCGTTCAGCGTGCTGGTGTTCATCGACGGCGAACCGCGCTGGCGGGCCATGGAGAACGATGCCTACGAACGCGTCGTGAACACGCCCTTCCTCATCGCGCGCGTCAAGGGAAAGTCACGGCTCTACCTGGGCACCTCGCAGGTATGGTACGCCGCGGACGCGATCGAGGGTCCCTGGACCATGACCGATGACGTGCCCAAGCACCTGCAGGAGATCGCTCCGAAGGATGCCCAGGCGGTGCCGCTGGAAAAGGATGCGAGCGGAACGCTGATCGCGCCGAACATCATCGCGCGCACCAAGCCGGCCGAATTGATCCAGACGAACGGAGCCGCCGATCTGAAGCCGGTGCAGGGTACCGAACTGCTGTACGTGACCAATACCGATGACGACCTCTTCATGCACATCGGCAGCCAGCATTACTTCATCCTGCTCAGCGGGCGATGGTACATGGGCAAGTCGCTGGAGCAGGGGCCATGGGACTACGTTCCCGGCGACCGGCTGCCCGCCGACTTCGCCAAGATCCCCGAAGGCAGCGTGAAAGACAACGTGCTGGCCAGCGTGCCCGGCACCCGGGCGGCGAAGGAGGCCATGCTGGACGCGCAGATCCCTCAGACCGCGAAAGTGGACCGCGGCGCCACCACCACCGTCACCTACGATGGCGAACCGAAATGGAAATTGATCGAGGGCACCACGATCTACGAGGCCGAGAACGCCTCCACGGCCGTGTTGTACATCCGCGAGCATTACTACGCCTGCGACAACGCGGTATGGTACGAAAGCGCGCAGGCCGCCGGTCCGTGGAAGGTGTGCGTGGAAGTGCCAAAGGAGGTGCAGGATATCCCGCCCAGCAGCCCGAACTACAACGTGAAGTACGTGTACGTGTATGAGAGCACACCCGAAGTGGTGTACGTGGGCTACACGCCGGGCTATACCGGCAGCTACGTCTATGGCCCGACGGTGGTGTACGGCACCGGATACTACTACGCGCCATGGTACGGAGCCTACTACTATCCGCACCCCGCCACCTGGGGCTTCAGCATGCACTACAATCCCTGGACGGGCTGGGGCATGGGCGTCACGTACAGCAACGGCTGGTTCAGCATGAGCGTCGGCTTCGGTGGTTACGGCGGTTACTGGGGCCCACCGATGTACCACCCGCCCTACCACCACCACGGCGGGGGATACTACGGCCACGGCGGCTACCACGGCGGCCACAACAACATCAACATCGACAACAGCAACAACATCAACGTCGATCGCGGCGACGGTGGAGGACGCGGCGGGAACATCTACGATCGCGGGCAGAACCCGGGCGTGAAGCCGAGCAAACCCGCGCAACCTTCGCAGCGACCCAGCCAGGGCGGGGGCAAGCCCTCCACGCAACCCTCGCAACGCCCAAGCCAGGGTGGCACCAAGCCGTCGACGCAACCCTCGGTGAAGCCGGGCGACAACAACGTGCTCACCGACAAGCAGGGCAACGTGTACCGCGACAAGGGCAACGGCAACATCCAGCAGATGGACAAGAACGGCAAGTGGCAGAACACGAAGCCATCCGCGGGCACGCAGCCCTCCACCGGAGCAGGCCCGCGAGCGAACCAGGGCATGACCCCCGACACGCGCCAGCAACTTGACCGCGACATGCAGAACCGTTCACGTGGGCAGCAACGCACCAACAACTTCAACCAGCAGCGCATGTCGTCGCCATCGCGCGGCTACTCGGGTGGCGGCGGCCGGTCGATGGGTGGTGGCGGAGGTTTCCGCGGAGGGGGAGGACGTCGATAAGCCAGCTGACCAACTTCACTTTCCATGGGCGAACTCGCTGAGATCAAGACCAGGCAGACCGATGGCAGCGTCGAGGGATACATCGATGGACTTGCTGATGAACAACAACGCAAGGACAGCCGGGTACTCCTCAGGTTGATGGGAAAGGCCAGCAAGGAGAAACCCCGCATGTGGGGTGGTGCGATGATCGGCTTTGGGAAGAAGATCTACGAGAGCCCGGCCACCGGCAGGAAGGTGGAATGGTTCAAGATCGGCTTCTCACCGCGCAAGGCGAACCTGTCCCTGCACCTGACCGTGGACATCAAGCACCATGCGGATGCGCTCAAGAAGCTGGGCAGGCACAAGACCGGTGTCGGCTGCCTTTACATCAAGCGGCTCGCGGACATTGATCTGAAGGTGCTGGAGCAACTGATCACAACAGCCGCGAAGGGAAAGTGATCGACCAACTGTTGGGCAGGTTCCGGCACGGGGTGCTCGCGCTCATCGCGCTCACCGCTTGTCCGCACCTCGGCGCGCAGGTGCTGGTGGCCCTGATCCTCGGTGATGACCTGAATTCCGGCAAGATCGAATTCGGCCTGACCACGGGAATGAACGCATCCCAGCTGGAAGGCGTGGAAGGCGGAGAGGCGGAAACCGCGCCCTACCTCGGGCTCTACTTCGACTTCAGGCTGTCGGACAACTGGTACTTCCACCCCGAGACCTGGCCCAAGTGTGTGCTGGGCGAAACGAAATTGCCGGCGTACGCCACGGGCGACAGCGCGATCGACGCACAACTCCAGTACGCGACCGTGCGCCGGAAGATCGACCTGATCCCCACCGCGTTCATGATCACCCGCCGCTTCGGTGGGCACTGGTACGTGGACGCCGGTCCCTACGCGTCGCTGATCCTGGGCGCGCGCGACATCTTCACCCGTGAGACCGTGGATGATGAACTGACCTACACGGTGAAGATCACCGACGCGATGCACCGCATCGAGCTTGGCGGGGGGGGCGGCGCGCGTTACAAGCTCTCCAAAGGCCTCGGCATGAACATCGGCGTGCACGGCTTCATGGGCTTCACCGCGGTGGACCAGGCCGATGAGTGGAAGCTTCAATGGATCCGCGCATCGGTCGGCATCCCGATCGGCCGCGGCAAGGCGATGAAGAAGGAACCGCCAGGGGTCGAATAAGGCGCGGCCGGTCAGAGACCGAAACGATACTGCAACCCGGCGATCAGCTGCGTGCGCGAACTGAGGAAGCCGTACTCGGCGCGGATCATCCAGTGCTTGTTCAACTGGTACTGGCCGCCCACGATGAAGTTCCACATGTCCTCCGGCCGCTTGTCGATGCTGTATTCCACCGTGCTGGTGCTCACCGTGGTCACCGCGCGATCGGCGGCGTCCAGGAAACCGGCGGCCAGATCCAGCTTGGCGTTGGTGGCGTTGTAGCGCGCCTGGTTGATCGGATTGGCCTGCTCCAGCGGCGACAGGCTGTTCCACCACGCTTCGTTCTGCTGGTACAGATCGCTCACCTGCTGCTGGCCCTGTTCGATGCTGCTGATCCACTGCTCTTCATCCAGGGCATCGGTGAGCGGTATGCTGCCGGTGGTGCCGGTGTTGATCTTGAAGCGGAAGCCGCCCACCCAGATCGCCGCGGAGCTTCCTGGTTTCTTCAGCTTGAAGGATTTGCCCAGCCGCGGGCCGAACACGAAGGCGAAGGCCGGCTTGTCCAACTGCGGCACGTCGGTCCAGGTCACGTTCATGTCCAGCGCCAGGAAGCCGCCGCCCACGCCGATCGTGGGCGTGAGGCCGAAGCCATACGTCGTGGCGTCGAACTCCACCTTGGTGTCCTGACGGAACACCATCTGTTCGTTGCCCGCGCTGTCCGGCAGCCAGAGCCCCCAGCCCACGTCGGTGCTGGCCGATGAGCGGCCCAGGATGGCGTACACGTTCAGGAAGGGGAAGAGCCAGATGTCGGGTCGAAGGGACAGGCCGTCGCTCCGCGACTTCGCCTTGTCGAAGCGGACGATCTCGTCGCAATCGTACATCTCCCCGTGGTTGAAGCCCACCAGCAGGTTCTCGATGACCAGGTCGCTGCGCTGGCCGAAGTATTGGGCGCTGATGCCGGCCGAATATGGCAGGTCGAAGCCCGCCTTGGTGGCCTGCTCGCCCCAGATGGGCAGCGCGTACGGGTACTCGTAGTGTTTGAGGCTGTCGGCGAGCTCCTGGTTCTTTTTGCCCACCTCCTTGTTGGAGAAGACCTGGGCCTTCAGGCCGCAAAGCAGCAAGGCGCCGCAGGCGAACAGCGCGAGGCGTATGGGAACGATGTTCATGGGAGCCGGGGAAGAGGTGTCAAATTAAATCGGCGGCCGCGGAATGGAGCCGTGCGCCCGACATCCTCATGATCACCTGATCCATGCGTTCCCGAGGGTGATGTACCAGCCGAAGCTGTCCGGCCCCCAAGCCACGTCGATGCCACCGTGCAGGCCGAACACCCGCGCGATGAGGTAGCGGGCTCCGAAGCCGAGGTTGTACGGCGTATCCGCATCGCCCATCTTCTCCCAGGATCCCGCGGCGCGGCCCGCGCCCGTGAAGGCCACCGTGCTCCAGCGCCGCCACAGGTGGATGCGCTGCTCGGTTTCGGCAAGCGCCATCACGCGGCCCTGGTAGCGCATCATGGGGATGCCGCGCAATTGCAGGAAGGGCAGCTGGTAATAAGCCGGATCGCCCCACACCTCGTTGGCCTGGAGGCGCAGACCGCTCACCCAGTTCTTCGAGAAGGGCCACCAGCCATGCACGAAGCCCTCGGCGCTCTGGTACTCGTAGTCGCTGCCGGTCGCCGTGGCGCTGATGTTGCCATCGAGGTGGGCACGCCAGCCGCGATCGGTGGTGAACACGTTGTCGCGCGTGTCGAACTCCAGCACCGCGCCGAGCAGGCCCGTGGTCCGCACCAGTTCATCCTCCGCGAACACCGCGGCGAACCGTTGCTGCCGGGTGGTGGAGCGGACCTCGCTCCAGATGTACCGCATGCCGCCGTAGAAGGGCGAGCGCCCCACCTGCTTGATCGCCTGCAGCAGCACCGGCGTGGCTTGCAGGTTCATGCCGATGCGCTGTTCCCCCAGCCCGGGCAGATCACGGTAGAAGTCCAGGTGTACATCGGCATGGCCCGCGAACGCGCGATAGCGCAGGCCCCAGGGGATGATCGTGCCCACGCGCCCCCCGCCGAAGCCCCAGCTCTTGTTGGCCGTGTACATGCCGAAGGCGGCCGTCATGTCCGGCGGCACGTACTTCCCGCCGGGTTGCGGCTTCTGAGAAAGGAACACCGGCGCCAGCGCCAGACCGAAATTGCCCAGCGCCGGTTCGGTGATCACCATCATCACGGGGATGAAGCCGTTGTACTCGGTCAGGAAGCGGCTGAGGTCGACGGCGCCGTCGGTGGTGTCCGTGAGCATCGACCGGAAGTTGCCATCGGCCTGCGCGGTCGCGGCCATGATCGCGGGCCCAAGCACCATGGCCGCCGCGAGGCGGCGCAACTCCCCGCGGCCTGGTGAAATGAATTTCATTCGGAGGATCCGAGGGGTCACCCCGCGGCATCGTCCGCCGCGCCCATCCAACCCTGCATCAGCACGTATCCGATGCTGAGCACCACCGCGCCGGTGAACAGGCCGATGAAGCCCGAGAGGATGAAGCCGCCGATGGCGCCCAGGAAGATCACCAGCATGGGCACCGAGGCGCCGCGCCCCAGCAACAGCGGCTTGAGCACGTTGTCCGACACCATGGTGATGAGCATCCAGACGGTGAGCAGCACGGCGGGCAGCGTATCCATCGCGGCCCAGGCATAGATGATGACCCCGATGGCCACCGGACCGGCGCCGACCTGGATGATGCAGAGGAGCAAAGCGGCCACGGTCAGCAGGCCCGCGGCCGGAACGCCGGCGATGAAAACGCCCAGCGCGACCATCGCGGTCTGGATCAGGGCCACACCGAGGATCCCCTTGGCCACGTTGCGGATCGTCTTCTCCGCCAGGTTCACCATGTCCGGCCCGCTCGGCCCGATCGCGCGGGCCAGGAACCGTTCGAGCGCCTCGCCGCCCGCCTTCGCATAGGCCAGCATGATGCCCATCACGATGATCGACAGCAGCATCTTCGCCAGGTCGCCGAAGAAGGAGGCCAGCATGCCCAGGACATAGGCGAGCGCGGCGCTCAGGCGGTCGGCGTTGTCGCGAACGAGCTCGGCGAAGGCCCCGTCGGTGCGCGGCCAGCGATCGGCGATGAAACGCTGCACCCCGCGGCCTTCATGCCACTCGGCGGGAAGCTGTGGAACATGCATGCCGTGCTCGCCGAGGTAGGCGCGTACCGTGGCGATGCTCGCCACCAGGCTGTCGCCGATGAAATAGCCGGGCAGCGCCACCACCACCAGGCCGACGAGCACCAGCAGCGTGGCCGCCAGGCCCTTGCGGCCGCCCATCCAGCGCGTGAGCATCGCATGGAAGGGCTGCAACGCCACGGCGAGGATCACCGACCAGAGCAGGATGGAGGTGAAGGGGGCGAGGATCATCAGGCACCAGGCCAGCAGGCCGCCGAGCAGCAAGATGCGGATGAAGGTGTCGATCGGGCGGGAATGATCGTTGGTGGCAGGCATGGTCCGGATGATTTCGCTTGGTGAAGATGGCAAGGAATGTCACATTCGCAACGAAGGCGCCACGGACCCATGCCCGATCCCGCACCCGACGGGCCACTGCCCAAGCTGATCTACGCGGCCTTCCTCGTGGGCGTATGCGTGCTGGTCCATGCCGCGGGATTGATCGGGCTCGGCAGGTGGATGGACCGCGTGGATGCCAGACGCAAGCGGCACTTCTGGCGCGACCTGTGGATGCTGGTGCGCGCGGCCTGGGCCATCATCCTGCTGCACCTCGTGGAGATCATGGTGTGGGCGGGATTCTACGCCGCCATGCGCTGCCTGCCCGACCTGCATACCGCGTTCTACTTCTCCGCGGTCACTTATTCCACGCTCGGCTACGGCGACGTGGTGCTGACCAACGAGTGGCACAGCCTCTCCGGCGTGGAGGCGCTCACGGGCATCCTCATGGCCGGGCTGTCCACGGGCTTCTTCTTCACCTTCCTCGGCCGCCTCTTCAGTACACGCAAGAACACCTGAACCCTTCCACCATGAGCGATCGATCCTTCCTCCAGCACCTGCTGAAGCCGTCGATGGACTGGCTGCTGGCCTTCATCCCGGTGACGCTCTGGCTGGAGCACCAGCACGCCTCACCGCCCATGGTCTTCTTCTCCGCGGCGCTGGCGATCATCCCGATCGCGCACCTCATCGTGAGCAGCACCGAGAAGGTGGCCCTGCACACCGGGGAGACCATCGGCGGATTGCTGAACGCCACCTTCGGCAACGCGCCGGAGATGATCATCTGCATCGTGGCACTGAACGCGGGCCTGCACGAGCTGGTGCTGGGCAGCCTGGCCGGCGCGTTGCTGGCCAACCTCATGCTGTCGATCGGGCTGAGCTTCTTTCTTGGCGGGCTCAAGTACAAGGAACAGGTCTACAATCCGGAGAGCACGCGGCTTTACAGTTCCATGATGCTGATCGCCGTGATCAGCCTGCTGGTGCCCAGCGCGTTCTTCCAGGGTTTCTCGGGTTCGGTCGAGCCATCGGTGATGAGCGATTTCAATCTCCTGCTCGCGATCCTGCTGCTGATGGGTTACCTGCTCTACCTCTACTTCAGCCTGGGCACCCACAAGGAACAGTTCCGCTCGGTGAAGGGCGCCGAGGAGCACGAAGGCCCCAAGCCGCCGCTGTGGCGTTCGGTGCTTTTCCTGATCCTGGCCTCGGTGCTGGCGGCCTGGATGAGCGAGATCCTCGTGGGGGCCGCGGAAGGCACGGGCGAGGCGCTCGGGCTTTCGCAGGCCTTCATCGGCATGATCATCCTCGCCGTGGTGGGCGGCGCGGCCGAGAGCTTCTCGGCGGTGAGCATGGCGCGCAAGGACCGGATGGACATGACCCTGGGCATCGCCATGGGCAGCTGCGTGCAGATCGCGCTCTTCGTCACCCCCGTGCTGGTGATCAGCAGCTTCTTCATGGGCGGTGAGCCCTTCCTGATCCACTTCGGCGGCGGCGCCATCATCACCATCTTCCTGAGCGTGCTGGTGAGCGCCTTCCTGGCCTCCGATGGGAAGAGCAACTGGTACCGCGGCGTTCAGATGCTGCTCGTGTACCTGATCATCGCCAGCATGCTGTACTTCGTCCCCGATCTGAAATGAGCGAGGGCTTCAAGGCGATGCGCGGAGCGCTCGATCCCGTCGAGCGTTCCTTGGAAGCCCTCTTCGGGCTGATCATGGTGCTCACGTTCACGGGCACCTTGAGCGTGTGGACGGCCGGGCGCGCGGAGGTGCGTGAGATGCTGGTCGGCGCGCTGGGCTGCAACATCGCCTGGGGCATCATCGATGCGGCCTTCTACCTGATGGGCACGCTGGCCGCGCGCGGCCGGGGGATCCAGTTGGTCCGCCGCCTGCGTTCCACGACCGATCCAAAGAACGTCGCCGAGGTGCTGGCGGAGGGCCTGCCGGAGAAACTGGTCGAACTACTGACCCCGGCCGAGCATGCCATGCTTCGCGAGCGCGTGGTGGGCGGTGCCGGACCACCGAAGCATCCCACCATCACTTTGAGCGACATCAAGGGGGCCATCGGTGTCTTCCTCTGGGTGTTCCTCGTGACCTTTCCTGTCGCGCTGCCCTTCCTCTTCACCACCGAGTTGCCCATCGCCTTGCGCGTGAGCAACGGCATCGCCATCGTGCTGCTCTACTTCATCGGCCGGCGCCTCGGCCGCTACGCCGGCTTCCGGCCCTGGCTCACCGGACTGATCACGGTCCTGCTGGGCGCCGCGCTGGTCGCGCTCACCATCGCGTTGGGAGGATGAGGTTACGCCAGGTTCTCATGGTCGCCGGTTGCGCGACGATCGCCGCTCCGGCTCTCGCGCAGGACAGCACCGAGGTCTGGGAGTTCAACGCATCGGTGATCACCTTCCTCTACCGCGATACCATCGCCTTGTGGAATCCGGCCGTCACCGCCGACCACGGCCATCTGCACCTGGAGGCGCGGTACCAATGGGAGGATTGGCAGACCGGATCGCTGTGGGCAGGATACTGGTTCGGCTTCGGCAATGAACTGGAGGTGAACGTGGCGCCCATGGTCGGCGGCGTGTTCGGTCTCACCAATGGCGTCGCTCCTGGCTATACCCTCGACGCATCGTGGCGCTCGCTCTCGTTCTACTCCTCCAGTGAATATGTCTTCAACCTGGAGGATGACTCCTCCAGCTTCGGCTACACCTGGACGGAGCTGAGCGTGGACCTCGACCAGCTGCTCTTCGGCATCGTCATTCAGCGCACGCGCACCTTCGACTCCGAGCTGGACCTGCAGAAGGGCATGCTGCTGCTGCGCGAACAGGGGAATTTCACCTTCGGCATGTACCTTTTCAATGCGTTCTTCACGGACCCGACCGTTGCGCTCACCGTCGCCTACGGGTTCGAGACGACGCCCAAGCCACGACCAACAACGCCCTGACCCATGATCGCCATCGTCCGCCTGTCGGCTGCCATCTTCCTCGTCCTGTCGATCACCTCCTGTTCAACCACCGGGCTCGGCCGCAGCTGGGCCGCGCCTGATGCGGCCGGTACGCGTTTCAACAAGCTCGGCATCGTGGCGTTGACCAAGCAGGAGGTGTACCGCCGCGAAGCTGAATACGCCCTGGAACAGGAGCTGGCCGGTCGTGGCCTGTCCAGCTACATGCTGTTGCCGGACCTGACCAGCCTACGCGATACCGCAACGGTGATCTCCAAGCTGCAGGAGGCCGGCTGCGACGGCATCGTGACCCTCCAGCTCAAGAGCGGCGCCATCCGGCCGGACACCCAGGCCCCACCGAACACCACCGCCAGCTACGGACAGGTGAGCGATGACTACTGGGTGGATCCCAGCGCGCAGCAGACCGAAGCCTTCGCACCCGGACAGTATTTCTCCGTGGAAGTGCACGTCTTCGACATGGCCAAGCGGAAGATGGTGTACAACGGCCTGGTGATCCAGCAGGGGGCGCGCAATACCGCCGACCTCGTGCAACTGGTGCGCTCGGACGTGATGCGCGACCTGCGCGCGAAGGGGGTCGTCAGCGGGAAATGACCCTGTGGCATTCGCCGCCAACTTCCGACATTCGGCCCCCCGCGGCTCTTCCCGACCGCGCTTACCGACCGCACAAGCATGAAGGCTAACTGGCAAGGTGCCTTACTCGCATGGCTTGGGGCCTGTTCCCTGGCCCTGCTCACCGCCGGCTGCGGCGAGGAAGCCGGGCAGGCGGTGATCCGCCCCGAGGTGAACGTGGTGACCGCCGTCCAGCGCGATGTGCCGCTGTACTCCGAATTCGTCGGGCAGACCTACGGCCAGGAGGACATCCAGATCATCCCGCGCGTGGAGGGCTGGATCACCGGCATCCACTTCAAGGAGGGCGACGCGGTGAGGAAGGGCCAGCTGCTCTACACGATCGACGACCTACCCGTGCGTAGCAAGGTGGACGCGGCGGCCGGTGAGGTGGCGCGCGCCGAGACCATGGTGGCTAACAAAAAGGCCGACCTGGACCGCGTGGTGCCGCTGGCCGCGATGAACGCGCTGAGCCAGCGTGACCTCGACGCCGCACAAGCGGCCTACGACGCGGCGCTCGCCGAGCTGCAGGTCGCGCATGCCAGCCTGGAGACGGCCAATATCGAACTGGGCTATACGGAGATCAATTCGCCCATCGACGGCGTGATCGGGATCAGCGCGGTGCTCGTGGGCGACTACGTGGGCAAGGGCACCCTCGGCGGCGCGATCAACACGGTGAGCAGCCTGGGCGACATGCGTGTGCGCTTCGCCGTGAGCGAGACCGACCTGCTGCTCTTCCGCAAGCGCGGCGAAACGGACACCACGCTGAAAGCATCGCGGAACGAGGTACAGCTGCTGCTCGCCGACGGCAGCACCTACCCGCAGATGGGCCGTCTCGATCTGGCCGACCGCAGCGTGGATCCGCAGACCGGCTCCATCCTGGTGCAGGCCGTCTTCACCAATGAAGCCCGCCTGCTGCGCCCCGGGCAGAGCGTGAAGGTGCGCATCAAGACCGGCCAGGCCGCCGATGCGATCCTGGTGCCGCAGCGCGCGGTGAACCAGCTGCAGAACCTCTACTCGGTGTACCTGCTCAACGACAGCGACCTCGTGGTGCCCACCACCGTGAAGGTGGGCCAGCGCGTGGGCGAAAGCTGGGTGATCACCGAGGGCGTGAAGCCCGGACAGAAGGTGGCGCTGGTGGGCAACGCGCTGATCAACCCCAAGGTGCCGGTGATCCCCAAGCCCATGGAGTGGGACCCCGAGAAGGCCACGCAGCAGTGACCGTCCACCCCGCGCATCCATGAGCGAGTTCTTCATCCGCAGGCCCATCGTCGCGATGGTGATCAGCATCTTCATGGTGCTGCTCGGCCTGCTGGTGCTGCGGGGCATTCCCGTGAGCCAGTACCCGGAGATCACCCCGCCGATGATCAAGATCACCGGCACCTACACGGGAGCCAACGCGGTGAACGTGGAGCAGACCGTGGCCACCCCGATCGAGCAGCAGGTGAACGGCGTGGAGAACATGATCTACATGCAGAGCATCAACGCCAACGACGGCTCGTTGACGCTCAACGTGAGCTTCGAGGTGGGCGTGGACCTGGACAATGCCAACATGCTCACGCAGAACCGCGTGAACCAGGCCCAGCCCAACCTGCCCAACGAGGTGAAGGCCCTCGGCATCAGCACCAAGAAATCGCTGGTGTTCCCGTTGATGCTGGTGAGCCTGTACTCGCCGAATGGCACCTACGACGCGCAGTTCCTCAACAACTACGGCTACATCAACATCGTCGACGCCATCAAGCGCATCCCCGGCGTGGGCGATGTGGTCGTGTTCGGCGGCAGCGAGTACGCCATGCGCATGTGGCTGAAGCCCGACCGCATGCACGCCATGGGCGTCACCGTCACCGACATCAAGCAGGCGGTCGGCGCCTACAACGCCATCGTGCCCGGCGGCCAGTTCGGCGGCGAGCCGAGCGTGCCCGGTACGCAGAACACCTACACCGCGCAATTGCAGGCGCGACTGGTCAGCCCCGAACAGTTCGGCGGGATCGTGGTGAAGCGCAGCGATGCGGGCGCGCAGGTGCTGCTGCGCGACGTGGCCCGCGTGGAGCTCGGCACCGAGTACTACAGCATGACCAGCCGCTTGAACGGGCAGGCGGCCAGCACCATCAGCGTGTTCCAGACGCCCGGCAGCAACGGCCTGGACGTGGTGGGCGCCGTGCGGAAGGTGATGGAGGAGCAGGCCCAGCGCTTCCCCAACGACATGGTGCATCGCATCAGCCTGGACACCACGGCCGCCATCAGCGAGGGCATCAACGAGATCATGCACACGCTCTTCGAGGCGGTGTTCCTGGTGATCCTGGTGGTCTTCCTCTTCCTGCAGGATTGGCGCGCCACGCTGATCCCGCTGCTCACCGTGCCGGTGTCGCTCATCGGCACCTTCCTCTTCTTCCCCATGCTCGGCTTCAGCGTGAACGTGCTGAGCCTGCTGGGCCTGGTGCTCGCCATCGGCCTGGTGGTGGACGATGCCATCGTGGTGGTGGAGGCCGTGATGCATCACATCGAGCACGGCCTGTCGCCCCTGGAGGCCACGAAGAAGGCGATGAAGGAGGTCGCCGGTCCCGTGATGGCCATCGCCATCATCCTGGCCGCGGTGTTCATTCCGGTGGCCCTCGCCGGCGGCATCACCGGCCGGCTCTACCAGCAGTTCGCCATTACCATCGCGGTGAGCGTGCTGCTCAGTGCGTTCAACGCGCTGACGTTGAGCCCGGCACTGGCCGCGCTCCTGCTCAAGCCCAAGAAGAAGGACGTGAAGAAGAACCTGCTGCAGCGCTTCTTCGACGGCTTCAACAGGTATTTCGATCGCTTCACCGAGGGCTACATGGGCTGGGCCGGCTTCTTCGCGCGCAAGGCGGTCCGCGGCGTGCTCTTCCTGGGCATCATCGTCGTGGCCATGGTCTTCCTCGGGAAGAACGTGCCCGGCGGTTTCGTGCCCGAGGAGGACGAAGGCTACTTCATGTGCAGCGTCACCCTGCCCGATGCGGCCTCGCTCCAGCGCACCACCGAGACCACCCGGAAGCTCGAGGGCATCCTTGCCGGCATCCCCGGCGTGGAGAGCGTGACCATCGTCGACGGCAACAGCATCATCAACAGCACCATCTCGCCCAACAGCGCCACGGCCTTCGTCCAGCTGAAGGAATGGAAGCACCGCGAGCACACCAGCAAGCAGCTGATGCAGCAGGCCAACGCGTTGATCCAGACGCACCTGTCGGAGGCCACGGCCTTCGCCTTCGGTCCGCCGCCGATCCCCGGCCTGGGCTCCTCGGCGGGTTTCTCACTGCAATTGCAGGACCGCCAGGGCAACACGCCGCAATACCTGGAGCAGCAGGCGCGCGCCTTCATCGCCGCCGCGCAGCAGCGCCCCGAGATCGGCCGCGCGCTCACGCTCTTCCGCAGCAGCATCCCTCAGAAGAGCGTGTCGGTGGACAAGGACCGCGTGGAAAAGCTCGGCTTGAAGCTCGACGACGTGAACCAGACCGTCGCGGCCTTCCTCGGCGGCAGCTTCGTGAACAACTTCAACCAGTTCGGCCGGCAGTACCGCACCTACCTGCAGGCCGACGCCCAATACCGCATGAGCCCCGCCGGCCTCAACGATTTCTTCGTGCGCGACAGCGAGGGCGAGATGGTCCCGCTGGGTGCCGTCGCCAACGTGACCGATACGGTCGGCCCGCAGTACACCAACCGCTTCAACCTCTATCGCAGCGCCGAGATCATGGGCGGCCCCGCGCCGGGCTACACCAGCGCGCAGGCCCTGGCCGCGTTGGAGGAAGTGGCGAAGACCACGCTGCCGGCGGACATCGGGTACACGTGGAGCAACATGAGCTATCAGGAGAAGGTCGCCGCCGGACAGGGCGGCACCGTGTTCGCCATGGCGCTGCTCTTTGTCTTCCTGATCCTGGCCGCGCAATACGAAAGCTGGAAGCTGCCCTTCAGCGTGCTGCTCGGCACGCCGTGGGCCGTGATGGGCGCCATGCTCGGCCTGTGGATCATGCGCTTCTTCAGCGAGAGCTACGTGAACAACGTGTTCGCGCAGATC
>CAYMXP010000061.1:0-17447 GCA_964394425.1 uncultured Chryseobacterium sp.
TGGTGGGTGGTGGCCTTCGGCATGATCGGCACCAGCCTCAGCGGGGTCACGTTCGTGAGCGTGCCGGGGTGGGTGAAGGACAACCACTGGCAGTACCTGCAGATCGTCATCGGCTACGTGATCGGTTACTGGGTCGTGGCCGGCGTGCTGCTTCCTCTTTATTACAGGCTCCAGCTCACCAGCATCTACGGTTACCTCAAGCAGCGCTTCGGCGCGGTCAGTTACAGGACCGGCGCTTCGTACTTCCTGCTCTCGCGCACACTGGGCGCCACCATCCGGATCTACCTGGTGCTCAACGTGCTCCAGCTGTTCGTGTTGAAGGATCTCGGGATCCCCTTCTGGGCCACCGCATCGATCATCCTGCTGATGATCGTCCTGTACACCCTGCGCGGGGGGGTGAAGACCATCGTGTGGACGGACACGCTGCAGACGCTGTTCATGCTGGGTGCGCTGGCGGGCACCATCCTGTACATCGTCAGCGATGCGTCCATGCATGGCTGGATGGCGGAAGCCGGGTCCAGGGGCATGCTCGTGATGTTCAACACCGATTGGCGCAGCGACGGCTTCTTCCTCAAGCAGGTCCTCAGCGGCATGTTCATCACCATCGCCATGACGGGCCTGGACCAGGAGATGATGCAGAAGAACATCAGCGTGCGCACGCTGGGCGACGCGCGGAAGAACATGCGCGCGTTCAGCATCATCCTGTTCGGGGTGAACGTGCTTTTCCTGCTGCTGGGCACGCTGCTGTACCTGCATGCGGATCACCTGGGGCTGCCCCTGCCCGCCAAGAGCGACGACCTCTTCCCGATGATGGCGCTGGAGCATTTCCCCGCCTGGCTGGCCCTGCTGTTCATCGTGGGCATCATCAGCGCGCTCTTCCCCAGCGCCGACGGCGCCCTCACGGCGCTCACCGCCAGCACCTGCATCGACCTCATCGGCATCCGCGAGCGCGGCTGGAGCGAGGTGCGGCAGAAACGCGTGCGCCAGCGGGTGCATGTCGCCCTGGCCGTGGTGTTCCTTTTTTGCGTGATGTTCTTCCACTGGCTGCAGAGCGGCACCGTGCTCAAGACGCTGCTGGATATCGCGGGCTTCACCTATGGGCCGCTGCTGGGGCTTTACGCGTTCGGGATCCTGACCCGCCGCGCCGTGAACGACCCGTTGGTGCCCGTGGTCTGCCTGGCGGCTCCGCTGGCTACCTTCCTGCTGAAGCGCTTCTCACCCGATCTCTTCTCCGGCTATCAGATGGGCTTCGAGGTGCTGATCGTGAACGGCCTGCTGACGTTCGCGGGGCTCTGGGCGATCAGCAGGCGATGGGCGCGCGGCCCGCGGGCCGGGGCCTGATCATCGGGGAAAGGATCTCCCGATCAGCTCAAGCAATTCCTGATGGATCGCCCCATTGCCGGCCACGATCTCCTCGCCGCGGAGCCAGTTGTCCTCCCCGTTGAAGTCGGTGACCCGTCCGCCGGCTTCCCGCACGATCAATGCCCCGGCGGCCACGTCCCAGGGGTTCAGGCCGTATTCGTAGAACGCCTCGAACCGGCCGCAGGCCACGTAGGCCAGGTCGGCGGCGGCGCTGCCCAGCCTTCGGATCCCACGCGTGCGGTGCATGAGTTCGCGCAGCAGGTCCATGTACGGCGCCTCGCGCGAGTGATCATCGTATGGAAAGCCGGTGGCCAGCAGGCTTTCCCGCAACGTCGGACGCCGTGAAACATGGATCGGCGATCCGTTCAGCCGCGCCCCCCCGCCCTTCCACGCGGCGAAAGCCTCTTTCCGGGTGACCTCCAGGACGACCCCGAGGTGCATCGCTCCGTCCCGCTGAAGTCCCACGCTGATGCAATAGCACGGAATGCCGTGGACGAAGTTGGTGGTGCCGTCGAGGGGGTCGATGATCCAGTTGTCGCCCGCGCTTCGCGCACCGGTCCCTTCCTCGGCGATGAAGCCCGATCCGGGCAGCAGCTTCGCCAGACCATCGACCAGCCGCTCCTCCGCGCCCTTGTCCACGTAGCTCACCAGGTCGTTCAGGCCCTTGCTCTCCACGTCGCGATCGGAGAAGCGCTCCCGCTCGCGCCGTATGAACACGGCGACCTCGTTGCAGAGCGAGATCACGCGATCGGTGAGGGCGGCGGGATCCATTGGATGACCCATCACCGAGGCATGGAGGAATGCAGCATCTCAGTTCTTCTCCGGGCCTTGCGTGCCTCCATGGTGAACGTTCCTTCCGCTCTTCAACCAGAACCACCCGCCCACGCCGGTCAGCACCAGCAGCACCGCGATGATCTCCGCCTGCGTCCATGAACCCGCCACGTTCACGTTCACCCGGATCTTCTCGATGAAGAAGCGTTCGATGCCGTTGAGCACGAGATAGGCCGCGAAGAGCAGGCCGGGGATGGCCAGTCGCCTGCGCAGTCCCCACAGAAGGAAAAAGAGACCGGCGCAAACGATCGCTTCGTACAGCGGCGTCGGGTGCACGGGTGGATCCAGGAAGGTGCAGTAGCCGGAGAAGCAGGTCCCGCCATCGGCGATCTGCGCACCGCTCTTGATCACGTTGTTGGGATAGTCGTACGCCCAGAGCCATGGCGGCATCCACGAAGGCGCCGGCGCGGTGTTGGCGATCCCCCAGTCTCCATCGCCGCTCACGTGGCAGCCGATGCGGCCGATCGCATAGGCCAGCATGAGGCCGGGCGCGGCGGCATCCATGCCCACGAAGGCGGGGATGCCGTGCCTCACCATGTAGCGCACCACCATGATCGCCGCGACGATGAGGCCGCCGTACATGGTGAGGCCGCTGAAGATGTCCTCGCCGCTCGGGCCGCTGATGAACGCCACGAACTCGCGCGGGTTCTCCAGCCAGTGGAATAGTTTGGCTCCGATCAGGCCCCAGAGCGCGGCCAGCAGGGTGATGGTGCCGGCGTGCTGATGTGCATGCACGATGACCGTCTCCTGCTTCGGTTCCTTCAGCTTCTTTTTCTCCTTCTCCTTCCAGCGCGTCCAGACGAAATAGACGGCCACCACCACCCCGGCGAGGTAAGATCCACGGCCGCTGAGCAGGAAGGCCTGGGGGGCGCGCGTGGCTTCCGCGTAGTCGAATACCAGCCCGCCGCCTTTCCAGCCGAGCAGGAACCCGATCAACCCCTGTGCGACGAGCTCGACGGGCTTCGCCGGCTCACCGATGGTGATCGCGCGCGTGGTGGTCTTCAACAGGCCGGACGCCTCCTTGCGTCGCAGCTCCAAGCTCAACAGCCAGCTCGCCGCGATGAAGGCCAGGGCCACGAAGAACCCGAAGCTGTTGAGGAATTTGAGGAACGGGAGGTCCAGACCGGTGAGGTCGAGCAGGGCGTGGTAAAGGGTGGGGTACACCTGTCAGTCGGTGGTTTGCAGTTCGCGGCTGACGGTCGCTTCAGCGTGTGCCTCCACGTCATCGCACCGAACATGACCGTCCCCATCGATGCGGTCGAGCCGGACGGAACGGATGGCATTGGTCCGTGCGGGATCATAGGGCGCGCTCACCCGGATGTAGTTGTCGGTGTAGCCCGACATCTTGCCATCGATCGCTTCCGATTCGAAGAGCACTTCGCGGTCGCTTCCCAGGTGCTGCTCGTGGAATGCGCGCTGGAGCCTGGTGCCCAGGATGCGCAACTGCTTCGTGCGCTCGCGCCGGATCGCCATGGGCACCGTATCCTCCATGCGCACCGCCGTGGTGTTCGCGCGCTCGCTGTAGGTGAACACGTGCAGGTAGTTGAGGTCGATCGCCCGCAGGAAGGCGTGGGTCTTCAGGAAGTCCCCGTCCGTTTCGCCAGGCGTGCCGGTGATCACATCCGCGCCGATGCAGGCGTGTGGCATCCGGTCCCTGATCCGCTCGACGCGTCCGGCATAGAGCGCCGTGTCGTACCTCCGCCGCATGCGCCTCAAAATGACATCGCTTCCGCTCTGCAAGGGGATGTGGAAGTGCGGCATGAACCGGTGGCTGCCCGCCACCAAGTCGATGATGGCATCGCCGCACAGGTTGGGCTCGATGCTGCTGATGCGGAAGCGCGCGATGCCGTCAACACGGTCCAGGGCACGGATCAGGTCGAGGAAGGTCTCGCCGCGGGCGCGTCCGAAGTCGCCGGTGTTCACGCCGGTGAGCACGATCTCCTTCACGCCTTCACCGGCGATGCGCTCGGCGATGGCGACGATCTGCGCGACGGTGCCGCTCCGGCTTCGGCCGCGGGCGAGCGGGATGGTACAGAAGGAGCAGAAGTAGTCGCAGCCGTCCTGGACCTTGAGGAAGGTGCGGGTGCGGTCGCCGGAGTTCCACGATGGAACAAAGTCCCTCACTTCGTTGATCGGGCCGAACACGGCCCCGTAGAGCGATGCCGGCCCGACGGGCGTTCCACGCCCGGCATGACGGCGTTCGATGTGTTCCGCCAGGTCGAACTTCCCGTTCGCGCCGAGCACAAGGTCCACGCCCGGGATCGCGGCGATCTCCTGCGGCTTCAACTGCGCATAGCAGCCCACGATGGCGATGAAGGCCTCGGGGTTGATCCGCTGGAACCGACGGACCCACTGACGGCACTCCCGATCGGCGTTCTCCGTCACGCTGCAGGTGTTCAGCACGAAGACGTCCGGCCGCTCCTCGACCTTCACGCGGGCATAACCCGCCTCCTCCAGCGAGCGGGCCAGCGTGCTGGTCTCGGCGAAGTTGAGCTTGCAGCCCAGGGTGTGGAAGGCGGCGGTGCGAAGGGAACCCATGATCGGACGATCGGACGATCAGATGATCAGTTGATCGAATGCCTTTCGATCGGTGCGCGCGAAGGTACCGTGATGGCGATCATGCACCCGGGAACGTCTTGCGCATCCGGGTGCTCACCATTGGCGGATCCGTACGGACCGGAAGCCGCCTGGCGGGACTACCTTTCGGATCGATGTGCCACCCTTCCATGCGCGTGCTCATCCTGCTCCTTCTCCTCACGCCCAATGCGCTGAACGCCGCGAAGCTGCGCGTGATCGTTCACACGCGGGAACAGGTCGTCCGCGAGCGGGTGATGGACTGCAACGGCCCGGAGCAGACCCCGCACCTGGTCGAGCGTATCGTGGTCGCATCGGGATGGTACACCTGGCATGCGGTGGGCGGGGACGCTCCCTATGCGCTCATCCAAGAAGCGGCCTTCGAAAATGGCTCGGTGTTCATCACCGTTCGGGACAACAAGGGCAGGATCGCCAGGGGCACGGGCACCATCCGCACGGTGATTAGCCGCGAGTTCGTGGAGTGCCCGGATGAACCGGCTCCTGCGATGCCACCGGCAGCACCGGTCGCCAAGGCCAGCCCCAAGGCGAAAGCGATCGCTCGAACAACGGTTTCACCTGCCTCCGAGCGTAACAAGCGCTCACGCGAGGATCATGGACCGACCAATTCCGGAAGGATCCAGACCGTGAAGCGCGAGCGGCACGGCGACCTCCCGGAACGCCCGACTTCGACGGTCCGTTCCAGCGGCCGCTGACCGTCCCTCCTACTCCTTCACGAAGCGCACGGCCGCTTTCCGTCCATCGATGCTCAGGAACGAGAGCACGTAGACACCCGCCGTGAGATCCGTCGTCGGCAGAAGAAGCCGCCCCATGAATTCCACGTGGCTGGGCAGGTGGACCCGCCGGCCATCCAGCGTGTTCAGCTCCAGGCGCCGCACCACGAAGCCTTCAGGCAGCATCACGGTCAGCGCATCGCTCACAGGAACGGGATAAGCCGAGACCTGTTCGGACCGGAGATCCGGAATGTCCGTTGGGATCGTGAGCACCACGGTGGCGTCCGGCGTACGCACCGGTGGGTTGAAATCGAAATAGATGTCCGCCGCGTTCGTGATCGTCGTTCCCACCGGCAGGCCATCGTCCGGGCGTACACGGAAGCCGACCAGGCCATGGCTGGCCGGCTCGTTCACGTTGCTGTCCGGCAGCAGGATGTTCTCGAAGGTGAAGGTGAGGATCCCTTGTGCGTTCAAGCTGTATTCGTAAGGATGCGAGGCGGGACCGGGTTGGAAGCTTCCGACGGAGATTTCCGCAGGAAGCGTATCCACCACCACGACGGTGAAGGCCGTGTCCGTGCCCGTGTTCTGGAAACGGATCGTGTAATCCAGGATGCTGTCGGTGTTGAGGTCGTACACGTCCTCGGGCCAGACGAGCTTGTCGTTGGGGTCGTAGGAGCCAGTGACGGTTTGCGTGAACGAAAAGGTGTTGTTGTCCAAAAAAACATCCACACTATCCGGAGAGGCTGAACCTGAATGAACGATCACGGTGCCGATCGGCACTGAAGCCGGTACAAGCGCCGTTATCGTCAGCACGTTCAAGCCGTACGGGAATCCCTGCAGGGATGGCAGATCCGTCCATGCAAGCGTATTGCCGACCACCGAGGTCGGTGCGGGATCGGCGCTCAGGAAATTCAACTGGGGATCCAGCGCAACGCTGGCATCGATCGACCCGGTGGAAAGGCCCATGAGGTTGTTCAAGTAGAAATAATAGGTCACCTGGAAACCGGGCCTCGCCGCCCCAGCGCCCATCCCGCACTGAAGGTCCATGTTCGTCAACTCGATCGCTTCACCGATGGACATGGACCATGAGCGTGCGGTATCTGACATGGTCACGAGGGTATCGCTCACGGACAGGGGACCAGGTGCCGGTGTCGCCGTTGTGGCGGTCGGCGTCAAGGCGCAACCCAGCGCGCCGGGGTTCCCGGCGATCACGATCTCCGGATAGTACGATCCGTTCGGGCCCATCACGGTGGTTGCCCATATGATCGAATCGTTGCGCAGGCCGATCACATCTCCAAGGGGGCTGAGGCGGAATTCAATCCAATAGTTGGGGAGGTAGAACGGTTCATCGAGCCAGGAAGCGATCACGGTGCCATCCGTTCCGGCATGAACGATCGAAACGGAATCGCCCGTAAACGAATAGCTGTTATCGAATCCCAGGATCAACTCGCCGCTGGCAAGCTCCACGATGTTGGTCAGTGCTCCAACATCCTCGTAGGTCCTCTTCCAGAGGAAATTCCCCATGGCATCGAGCCGGACCAGAAAGCCCGCTGAAGATGACCAGAAGTCGACGGCTCCACCTATGAGATGATCGCCATTGGATGCGCGCACCATCGAGCGTACCGTTCCGCATTGGATGTCATAGGTATGGGACCACTGTGGCTCGCCCATGTTGTTCGTATGCACGATGCTGATGGCTCCGGTGTCTGCGGTCAGGGGGTGTCCGAACGCGAAGACCATGTCCCCGTTCGGGTCCATTGTCATTCCCTCACCAGACCAATGATCAGAGGCGTACGAAAGCGTATCATCATAGTTTTTGTACCACAGCAGGTCGCCGAACTCATCGATGTGGATCACGTGGATCCTGGTCCACCCGGAAAGGGCGATGACATAACCTCCGTCCGCATGCATGGCGATGGATGGCCTGAACCCAGCTACGGAAGCTGCAATGGGTTCCATGTAGATCCGTGCCCACTCCGGCTCGCCGCTGGCATCAAGCTGAACGGCGAAGTAGTTAGTGCAGTTGGGCTGCTTGCGATCCCCGAACAACAGGGCGCCCCCAGTTTGTGAAGGCACCACCCTTGATGGATAAAGCTTGATCAGGGGATCGGTGGTGGCTATTCGTTTCGTCCACGCAACGTTCCCATTGGGATGGATCTTGACGACCATTGCGTCGCCAAATTGATCCTCAGGCACGATGGCACCCAGGATGCTGCCGTCTGGAGCTATGGCACCGTCGATCCACCGCAGGTGCGCCGTGGAGTCCATGATCGGGTGCGAGATCACACACTGGGTAGATGCGCCTGAGGCGAAGCTCAGGGCCAAAAAAACGAACAAGGCTCTCATGAGTGGGAAGATCAGGGTGGAACCGCTTGTCCTGGCAGGCACACCCAAATGTATGGCCGGTGTTCACAGTCGACTTCCCCATATCTGAATATCACCTGAAAGGATGATGAGATCAAGTCGAAGCCGCGTGCATCTGTGGATCAGGAGGTTGCTTCATGCTGACCCGCTTCGTCTCATTTCCGGCCTTGGCTATCTTCGCCACCCCTTCTCGAAACCTCCTCGCGGCAACCCTCCGTTGAAGCCCCCGTCTTCAAGTCGCTCCTGAGTTCTTCGACCATGAAAAGACAGTCCACCGAGGCCCGCAACCGCCTCATCCGGATCTGCGCCATCCTCTTCGCCTTCCTGAGCATCACCAGCTTCACCCTGGCGCAATTTCCCTGGCCCTGAGCCGATCCCGCCGCCTTCAAAGGCGGTTCCTGAGCGTTCCAGAACGCGCCAAGCCCTGGGCCTGAAGGTCCGGGGCTTCGTGTTGAAAGTCGGCAGCCACGACGGACCTCACCCCCACGCCTGCCCCGGCTACTTTCGCGCGCCGCCTCCGCCATAGCTTCGGCGGCTGAACCATGAAATTCTTCATCGATACGGCCAGCCTGGCCCAGATCAAGGAAGCCCATGACCTGGGCGTGCTCGACGGGGTGACCACCAACCCGAGCTTGATGGCCAAGGAGGGTATCAGCGGAGAGGAGCGGATCCTTCAGCACTACATCGACATCTGCGAGTTGGTGGACGGCCCGGTGAGCGCCGAGGTGATCGCCACGGACTTCGATGGCATCGTGAAGGAGGGCGAGCACCTGGCCAGCCTGCATAAGAACATCGTGGTGAAGGTGCCCATGCTGCGTGACGGGGTGAAGGCCATCCGGCACTTTTCGGCCAAAGGCATCAAGACCAACTGCACCCTGGTGTTCGGCGCCGGGCAGGCCTTGCTGGCGGCCAAGGCCGGTGCCACCTACGTTTCGCCCTTCATCGGGCGGCTGGACGACATCAGCCAGGAGGGCGTGGAGTTGATCCGCCAGATCCGCATCATCTACGACAACTTTGGGTTGCGCACCCAGGTGCTTGCCGCGAGCATCCGCCACCCGCTGCACATCGTGCAGTGCGCCGAACTGGGCGCGGACGTGGCCACCTGCCCCCTGAACGCGATCCTGGCGTTGTTCAACCATCCGCTGACCGATGCCGGCCTGGCGAAGTTCCTGGCGGACCACCGCAAGGCCCAGGAGCAGCCCGCGCGCACCAAGGGCTGATGCTGCTGCCCGTTCATTCCCGGGTGCCGGAACCGCGCAAGGTCCGCCGCGTGGTGGAACTGCTCCGATCGGGCGGCGTGGCGATCTGTCCCACCGACACGGTGTATGCGTTCGTGTGCAGCGCCGAACAGCCACGGGCGATCGAGCGCGTGGCCAAGCTCAAAGGCGCCCGTCCGCACAAGGCCGGTCTGTCGCTGATCTGCCATGATCTCGCGCAGGTGGCTCGGTACGTGCGGCCGGTGGAGACCGCGACGTTCCGGCTCATGAAGAAGGTGCTTCCCGGTCCCTACACCTTCGTCCTTCCCGCCAGCAGCGAGATCCCCAGGCTGTTCAAACAGAACCGCAGCACGGTGGGCATCCGCGTTCCGGACCATCCCCTGCCGCGTGAGATCGCCTCGGGATTGGACCATGCTCTGGTTTGCGCATCGGTCCATGACCAGGATGACGCGGCGGGCTATGCCAGCGATCCCGCGCGGATCCACGCCAGGCTGGGCGCCCAGGTGGATCTGGTGCTCGATGCAGGCTTGGGCGGAATGGAGGCTTCAACGGTGATCGCCGTGATGGATGGCCGCCCGACCATGATCCGCCAGGGCCGGGGTTCGGTGGAAGGCTTGCTTTAGGCCACTCCTTCACGCAACCGTCGCCAGGCAACAGGCAGGTGCCCGACCAGGTCGATCGCGGTCATGCCGTCCATGCCGAGGTCGGCAGCCGCCAGATCGCCGGCGAGGCCGTGCAGGTAGGCGCCCAACCGAGCGGCATCAAGCGGTGGATACCCCTGGGCCAGGAGGCCCGCGAGCAGGCCGGTCAACACATCGCCGCTGCCGCCTTTGGCCATCCCGGGGTTACCCGTGGGGTTGAAGCTCACCTGGCCGTTCGGATCGCAGATGGCCGTAAAGGCGCCCTTCAACATGATCACCATGTTCCATTTCACGGCATTCTCCCGGGCGCGTTCAAGCCGGACGATGCCGTTGGGGCTGGTCCCCGCGAGGCGGTCGAACTCCTTCGGGTGCGGCGTGAGGATGGTGCCACGAGGCAGGAAGCCCAGCCAGGTCTTGTTCATCGCCAGGATGTTCAGCGCGTCGGCGTCGATCACCAGGGGAACATGAGCTTCCTGGATCAACAGCTTCATCATCGCCGCGGTCCGCACGTCGGTGCCCATGCCGGGTCCGATGCCCATGGCATTGAAAGGCGCCAACAGCGGCAGTCCGTTGAGCAGGTCGGGATCCTCTCCGGCGCTGCACATGGCCTCGGGTACCGCCGCCTGCATGATGGGAACTCCGGATGCCGGCAGGTGAACGGTACACAGACCCGCGCCGCTGCGCAGGCATGCCTTGGCGGCAAGCACGGCGGCACCCATCTTTCCTTTTCCTCCGGCGATCAACAGGGCGTGGCCGAAGTCGCCTTTGTGGGCGAAGCGATGCCGTGGCAGCAGCATGGCCCTGGCATCCTTTTCCTCAAGCAATTGGTGGTGGGATGGCCGGGTTCCGATGAAGGCGGCATCGAGCCCGATCGGGAGCAGATCCCACTTACCCACGTAAGGCGCGTTCTCCGCGAAGAAGAAGGCCAGCTTCGGCAATTCGAGGCTCAGCGTGCGATCGGCCCGGATGGCCACCGTGCCCGGCGCGATGATCCCATCGGCGTTCAGGCCCGAAGGCACGTCGATCGCGATCACCTGCGCGCCGGAGGCGTTGATCAGCTCCATCGTCCCCCTCAAAAGCCCATCCACCGGGCGGGACAGGCCGCTGCCCAGCATGGCATCGATCACCACCTCGCTCCGATCGATCGCCGGCGGGACCGCCCCGGGTCCAAGGTCCAGCACTTCGACACCCAATGCGGACAACCGTTGCCTGTTGACCGCCTGGTCGGTCGATGGTCGATCCAGGTGATGGATCACCACGGCCGACACGGTATATCCTGCTTCGAGCAGCATGCGCGCGATGGCCAGCCCATCGCCGCCGTTGTTCCCCATTCCGCAGAACACGCGGAACCGCCGCCTTCGATCGATCACCAGCTCAAGGATGCGCTCCGCACATGCCCGTGCCGCGCGTTCCATCAGGTCGATCGAGGCGATGGGCTCGTGCTGGATGGAAAAGGCATCGGCCTCCCTGATCTGTTCAGTGGACAGGATCTTCTTCACGGCGGCCGAAGTTCAGGTTCATGATGGAAAAGAAAAACCCCCCGGGAACGCCGGGGGGCTTTTCACAGGCTGGCTTCCGCTTACTGGAAGTAGAAGTTCATCCCGAAGCTCACACCGTTCATGTTGGTGTCGATGCCGAAGTCGTTCTCCTTGGTGCCGCTCTCCACGGAACCCGGACCATCGATGCCATCGGCGTACTCGAAGCTGGTCTCATCGAAGCCCTTGCCCGACATGGCCAGACCCCAGGTGTACTCGGCGCTGAGGGAGGCCTTGGGCATGAAGAACCACTCGATGCCACCGAACACGTTGAGGCCGATCATGTTGGCACCGCCGTACTTCACCTCCGTGGTGCGCGAGCCACCGACATCGTTGATGTCGTTGCCGTACTCGTAGGTGTCTTTCAGCGAAGCGAAGCCCAACAGGACCTGGGCGCCGTAGATGCCCACCACGCGGGTGCTGCCCACGCGCTTCTCCAGACCGGCACCCAGCACGATGTTCATGCCACCGCGCTTGGAAACGTCCTCGACCATGTCGGCCGGATCGTCGCTGGTGACGTCGTCGACCAGGGTGGTCTCCTTGTGCGAGCCGAAGCCGATGCGCACGTTGCCACGGTAGGCCGTGTTGGCATCCACCAGCTTCTTGAGCCCGATGATGGCGTAGGTCTCGCCATAGTTCCCACTACCACGAACGCCGCCGCTGCTCAGGTCATAGGGATCCCAAGTGAGGTTCGAGGACCACCACGGGCCGGTGGTCTCCGTTCCGTTCATGGTGTTCCCATTGAACAGGTTGCCGGCGTAGTTGAGGATGGGGTCGGCGCTGATGGTGATGCCCCAGTCCCCGTCTTGCGACAGGTAGTTCTCGCCTTTGGCGCTGGTGATCTCGCCCGTTTGGGCGAAAGCAGCCGTGGCGAAGAGCGCTGCAGCGAACAGTACGGTCTTTCTCATGACGGTCGTTGTTGGTTTAACGGGTGTTCCCTTTTTGGTTTGTGAGGTTGGGCCTGTCCGGTCAAAAGTATCGGCAAGCGGGCGCGAACTTATGAACAGTCCCTTAGGTTATCAACAGTTTTTTGTGGAAGCCTGGTCGGTCGTGAAGGGCACGATGGAGCGCCATGGGCTGCAAAAGCGGGGGCCAAGATAGGAATAATCGAACATGCCGTTCGAGGTCGAAGGTGCCCGCCGGTCGGGTGAAGCTCCCCATCGGTCGGGCGTTCCTCAGCCTTCGGCCTTGTGTTCCAGCATGGGTACGAAGCGGAAGGAGCCATGTTCGCTGCGCAGGATCTGTCCGGTGCGCGACTTCACCAGCAGGGTCATGGTCTGGACCGGGCCGCGACCCACGGGGATCACCAGCCTGCCTTCAGGGCGAAGCTGTTCGATCAGCGCGGGAGGGATCTCTGGCGCGCCGCAGGTTACCAGGATCCGGGTGAAGGGGGCATAGGCCGGCGCGCCCAGGAAGCCATCGCCGAACAGGGTGATGGGCCGATAGCCAAGGCTCGCCAGCCGCTCGCGCGTGCGCAGGTACAAGGGGCGGACCCGTTCGATGGTGATGACGCGGCCACCCAACTCGCAGAGCACGGCCGTCTGGTACCCACAGCCCGTTCCGATCTCCAGCACGCGGTCGCCTTGCGCCACCTGCAACAAATGGGACTGGACCGCCACCGTGTAGGGTTGGCTGATCGTCTGCCCGTGGCCGATGGGAAATGGGATGTCGGCATAGGCCATGCGCAGGAAGGCGTTGTCGTCGATGAAGAGGTGGCGGGGTATGCGCCCGATGGCGGCGAGCACCCGCTCATCGGTCACCCCTTTGCCACGGAGCTCGTCGATCAGCTTGCGCCGCATGCCCTGATGCAGGTGGCCATCGCGGGGATGATCCATCGCCGATGAGCGTGATGCTTGGAACGAACAGGGGAACGGTCCAAAGGTAGGCGCGTTCCTCACCGCCCTCCGGCAGAGGTCAAGCGGCTATTTTTGCCGACCTTTTACCGGAACGCGGCTCATGCCAGAACATCCGTTGCGCATCGGCGTGCTTGGCGCGGGGCACCTGGGCCGCATACACATCCAGCAATGGAAGGAAGTGCCGGGCGCCGAGGTGGTCGGGTTCTTCGATCCGCACCCGGAGAAATGCGCGGCGATCCAGGCCGAATTCGGCATCGCTCCCCAACCGGACCAGGACGCGGTGATCGCGCTGGCCGATGCGGTGGACGTGGTGACCCCCACGCGCGCCCACCTGGCCTGCGCCCGGGCGGCCATGAAGCAAGGCCGGCCGGTATTCATCGAGAAGCCCCTGGCCAGCTCGGTGGATGAAGGCCGGCAGCTGGTGGAACTGGCCGAACAAGGAGGTCTGGTGGTGCAGGTGGGCCACGTGGAGCGGTTCAACCCGGCCTTCCTGGCCGCGCGCGGCCAGCTGCGCGATCCCATGTTCATCGAGACGCACCGCCTGGCGCAGTGGGATCCGCGGGGCACGGACGTGAGCGTGGTGCTTGACCTGATGATCCACGACATCGACATCGTGCTTCACGTGGTGAAGAGCCCGGTGGCTTCCATCAGCGCCAGCGGGGTCGCGGTGGTGAGCGACAGCCCCGACATCGCCAACGCGCGGATCGAATTCGCCAACGGCTGCGTGGCCAACCTCACGGCCAGCCGGATCAGCCTGAAGCGCATGCGCAAGAGCCGGTTCTTCCAGCGCGATGCCTACATCTCGGTGGACATGCTGGAGAAGGCCGCCGAGATCGTGCGCATGAGCCCCGTGGAAGGCGAACCCGACCCGTTCGCCATCATGCTGGACCTGGGACCCAAGGGAAAACGGGCCATCAGCTTCGAGAAGCCGCAGGTGCCCAGGACCAACGCGATCCGCGAGGAACTGGCCTCGTTCGCGCGTGCGGTGCGCGAGGGAACGGCGGTGGAAGTGACGATCGCCGATGGGCTGCGCGCGCTGGAAGTGGCGCATCAGGTGCTGGACAAGGTGAAGGGAACATTGGCCGCACGGCCCCTGCAATAAGGCATCGGTGAGCACGTTCCTGACCTTGCCTGAGATGATGAGCCGCGCCCTCCGGACCGCGACGCCGTTGCTTTTGTGCATGGCGGCATGCAAGCGGACGGAGCATGTGCCCGCCTATCTGGACCTCACCTCCGCCTCGCTTTCCACCGACCTGTCGCAGGAGGGATCCAACTCCGAACGGATCACCGATGCCTGGGTGTTCCTGAACGACCAGACGATGGGCGTGTGGGAGGTGCCCTCCAAGGTCCCGATGATCGCCAGCGGCACGCAGAGCGTGAAGCTGATCGCCGGGGTGATGCGCAACGGCGTGCAGGAGGACCGCGTGCAATATCCCTTCTTTGAGACCTGGAGCGGGAACGTGGACCTGGTGCCCGAAGGCCACACCGACCTGGCGCCGGTCTTCTCCTACTTCGAGGGCTTGAGCTTCTGGGTGGAGGATTTCGAGGGCACGGGCATCCAGTTCGACGCGGTGGCGCCCAGCGACACCACGATGATCACCGAGGCCATCGACCCCTTCGAGGGATCGGCCTCGGGCGCGATCCACCTGGATGCCACGCACGACTTCAACCGCTCGGTGACCAACGAGGACTTCGACGCGGCGGCCGGAGGATCGGCGTGGCTGGAACTGGACTACCGCTGCGACCACCGCTTCCTGATCGGCGCCTATTACACGGTGAGCGGGACGGTGGTGGTGGAGCCCTACCTCTTCGTGGTCTCCTCGGGCATGGCGTGGAAGAAGATCTACGTGGACCTCACGCCGGTCTTCGCCGTGAGCGGCAGCACCGACCGCAAATTCTACTTCGAAATGGAGCTTGAGCCCGGCGAGACCACGGCGCAGGTCCGCTTCGACAACGTGAAGCTGATCCACCCATGAGCGCGCGGGCCAGGCAGGTGATGCTCTACGTGCTCTCCGATCTGGTGAGCGCGGCGCTGGCCTGGACGCTGTTCTACCTCTTCCGCAAGGCCTACCTGGAACCGATCAAGTTCCAGTACCCCGTGCCCATCCACCTGGACGGCAACTACTACGTGGGGCTGGCGCTGGTGCCGCTGTTCTGGCTGTGCCTCTACACGGTGATCGGCGGGTACAGCGACATCTTCCGCCGGTACCGGACCAAGGAACTGGGACAGACGCTGTTGATCTCCATCATCGGGGTGATGGTGATCTTCTTCGTGCTGCTGCTGGACGACGTGGTGGCGGACTACCGCCATTACTACCGGTCGTTCCTGGCGCTCTTCGTGCTGCACTTCGGCATCACCTTCCTGTTCCGCTTCCTGCTCACCAGCCGCACGGTGCGGCAGGTCCACCAGGGGAAGATCGGCTTCAACACGGTGCTGGTGGGCGGCAACGAGCGGGCGATGGAGATCTACCAGGAGATCAAGGGCATGCCCAAGAGCCCGGGCAACCGCTTCATCGGCTTCTTCAGCGTGAACGGCGGCGACCAGCAACTGGCCGGCACGGGCCTGCCGCGGCTGGGCAAGTGGAACCAGCTGCGCGAGGCGATCCCCGCGCACGCCGTGGAGGAGGCGATCATCGCGGTGGAAAGCGGCGAGCACGAGCACATCAGCCGCATCATCAACGAGCTGGAGGGCACCGAGGTGCGGATCAAGATCATCCCGGACATGTACGACATCCTGAGCGGCTCGGTGAAGATGACCAGCATCTTCGGCGCGCCGCTGATCGAGGTGAACCCGCAGATCATGCCGGCCTGGCAGTTCTCGATCAAACGGATGTTCGACATCGCCTTCAGCGCGCTGGCGCTGGTGGCGCTGATGCCGCTGATGCTGGTGATCGCGCTGATCGTGTGGAGCACCACGCGCGGCCCGGTGTTCTTCCGGCAGGAACGCGTGGGGCGCTTCGGGCGCAGCTTCCGCATCATCAAGTTCCGGAGCATGGTGCATCGGGCGGAACAGAACGGCCCGCAATTGAGCCACGCGGCCGATCCGCGGATCACGCGCTTCGGCCGCTTCCTGCGGCGCACGCGCATGGACGAGCTGCCGCAGTTCTGGAACGTGCTGAAGGGCGAGATGAGCCTGGTGGGTCCGCGGCCGGAGCGGCGGCACTTCATCGAGGAGATCCTGAAGGTGGCGCCGCACTACCGCCACCTGCACAAGGTGCGGCCGGGGATCACCAGCTGGGGGCAGGTGAAGTTCGGTTACGCGGAGAACGTGGAGCAGATGATCCGCCGGTTGAAGTACGACATCCTGTACATCGAGAACATGAGCCTGGCCGTGGACCTGAAGATCCTGGCGTACACGCTGCTGATCATCGTGAAGGGGGACGGGAAGTAGCGGCACGAACGCTCAAGATTCCCAACCGCGACGGCGCAACGGCGCAACGTAACACGCCGCATACATTCGGCGCCAGATCCCCTTGATCATGCACATTTCCGTCATCGGTGCCGGCCAGATGGGCAACGGCATCGCGCACGTGTTCGCGCAGGCCGGCCATGCGGTGACGCTGGTGGACATCGCGCAGGAGCGGCTGGACAAGGCGCTGGCCACCATCGGCCGGAACCTGGACCGGCAGGTGGCGAAGGGTACGATGGATGAGGTGAAGAAGGCCGATGCGCTGCGCAACATCACCACGCAGACGGAGATGCCCGCCGGGGTGAAGAGCGCCGAACTGGTGGTGGAGGCGGCGACCGAACAACTGGACCTGAAGCTCGCGATCTTCAAGCAACTGGACGCTATCGCGCCCAAGAACTGCATCCTGGCGACGAACACCTCATCGATCAGCATCACGCGGATCGCGGCGGCCACCACGCGGCCGGGGATGGTGATCGGCATGCACTTCATGAACCCCGTGCCGGTGATGAAGCTGGTGGAGGTGATCCGCGGTTACAACACGACGGATGAGGTGACGCGCAAGGTGATGGAACTGAGCACGGCGATCGGCAAGACGCCGGTGGAGGTGCGCGACTACCCCGGCTTCGTGTCGAACCGCATCCTGATGCCGATGATCAACGAGGCGATCGAGACGCTGCACCACGGGGTGGCGGGCGTGCAGGAGATCGACACGGTGATGAAGCTGGGCATGGCGCACCCGATGGGGCCGCTGCAACTGGCGGACTTCATCGGGCTGGACACCTGCCTGGCGATCCTGCGCGTGTTGCAGGAGGGCCTGGGCCAGCCGAAGTACGCGCCCTCTCCCCTGCTGGTGCAGATGGTGACGGCGGGCAAGCTGGGGGTGAAGAGCGGCGAGGGTTTCTACAGCTACACGCCGGGGAGCAAGGA
>CAYMXP010000062.1:0-17202 GCA_964394425.1 uncultured Chryseobacterium sp.
TGCGCAACGTGATCGAGAAGCTCACGGGCAACGCCGCGCTGCCGACCCCGCCGGTAGCGCTCACCCCGTGCGTTCCGGGGATCACGCCCACCTCCTTGCTCACGTCGATCGTGTTGGTATCGAAGTCGGCGTCCGTGAATTCAGCCTAGTAGTCCGGCGGTAGGCGGATGGGATCGCCTTGGGCAACGAGACTCGTCGCGAACAACAGAATGTCCGGAACGCCGAGAACGATGCGTTGCATCATCATGATCGGTCAGCCTGGCTTCGAATGCAGGGAGCACTTGTTACATTCCAACCTCCCTGCTGCGGCCGGGAATGCAGTCCCAGATCCAAAAGGTATGCACTGGAAGTCATGAGCTTTCTTTCGACCTTCATCGGGTTCCGCCCCGGATCCATGGACCTCCACCGAAAGCTCATGGATCCCTGCGTTGTTCCCATGAAGACGAGAGCGAGGTCCATGGATCCGGGGCGAAGCCTGAAGAACCACAGCAGCGACTTCGAGCAGCAGCGCGCGGCCAGCCCCATCGGCGCACTGCCCGCGCCCAGGAACTTGCGCGCGGACCTCACCGAATTCCCTATCCAGGTGTGGAAGGGGGCAAGACCTACTGGTTCCGCGTGAGCGTGGTGGGCACCGCCGGCGTTAGCCCGATGAGCAACCCAGCCAATTGCGTCGCGCGCTGATCGCGCCTACAAGATCGCCGCGATCGCCTCCACCAGCCGGTCCAGCTCCTGTGTGGTGGTGTACACGTTCGGCGTCACGCGCACGTGGTTGAAGGCCGCCTCGATGCCGGGTTTCTCCTCGCGTTCGATCGCCACGACGTGGACCTTCCACTTCTGGAAGAGCTGGTCGGCGATCTCCGTCGACTTGCGGCCCTCGATGCTGAAGCAGCCGATCGCGCAGCCTTGGGCGGGATCCATCGATGTGTGCAGCTCGACGCCCGGCAGTTCGCGCACGCGTTCCATCCAGTAGTTCTTCAGCCATTGGATGCGCTGCTGCTTGCGCGCGGAGCCGATCAGGTTGTGCAGGTCGAGCGAGTAGCCGGTGGCCATTTCGATCGGGAAGCTGCGCGTGCCAAGGGATTCGAACTTGCGGATGTCCTCCCCTTCCGGCTTGTCGTTGCTGAGCAGCGGCCAGATGCCCGCGATCTTCTCCTTGCGGATCCACATCAGCCCGTTGCCGAAGGGCGCGCAGAGCCACTTGTGCAAGCTGGTGCCCCAGTAGTCGCAGTCCAGGTCGGGGATCTTGTAGTTGAGCAGGCCGAAGGAATGTGCCGCGTCGCAGAGCACCTCGATGCCGCGCTTGTGGGCCTCGTCGGCGATCTTCCGCACCGGCAGGATCTGGCCGTTCCAGTTCACGATGTGCGTGACATGCACCACCTTGGTCCGCTCGGTGAATTTGCTCGTGAAGGCCTTCGCCATGGCCTCTTCATCCTCGGAAGGCAGCTTGGGATCCGCGTAAACCAGCTTGACCCCATCGCGCAACGCGCGCTGCTTCCACGCGTTGGCCATGTTGGGATAGTCGAACGTGCTCACCACCACCTCATCCCCCGCCGATAGCCTCAGTCCGAAAATGACCGTGTTGAGCGCCTCGGTGGCGTTGCGGCAGATGGCCAGCTCCTCGTGCGGCACGCCGGCCAGCGCGGCCAGGTTCATGCGCAGCGGCTCGCGGTCCTGGTCCAGGATGCGCCACATGTAATAGCTGGGCGCCTCGTTGCACATGCGGTTGTAATGGTCCAGCGCTTCCATCGCGGCGCGCGGGGCGGGGCACACGCCGCCGTTGTTCAGGTTGATGAGCGTGGGGCTGCAGGCGAAGGCCGCGCGGATCTGGCGCCAGAAGTCCTCCTCGTCGTGTGTGTCGAAGGGATCTCCACCGCGACGACGCAACGACGCGACGGGAACATCAGGCCGATCGAACCCGGGGAACGCAGAGCCCGCCGTGCGGTGCAGGGCCAGGCCGCCGAGCAGGGCGGCGGTCTGCTGGATGAAGCTGCGGCGGTCGTGCATGTGATCGGGACGCTCACAAAGTACTCAGGGATCGGGTCGCGGCGGGAGCGCGGCGGCCGTCCTGACCGCACCCACCGGTTCCACGACATAGCCGCGTACGCGCAGTTCTTCGATCAAGCCGTGCGGTCCGGGCAGGTGGGCGGCGCCCACGGCGATGAAAACGCAGCGGCGCGTGCGCATGAGCCGGTCGGCGCGATCGGCCATGAGCGCGTTGCGATCGCGGAGCAGGGCCTTGTCGGCATGCTCGGGCAGGCCGTCGCGCCCCACGAGCGCCATGAGGGCGTCGAGGTCGTACGCGGCGTAGGCATCGAGCGCCGCGGCCATGCCCATGGCTGCCGAATCGGTGCGGATCACCTTCAGCAGCAGTTTCGATTGCTCGCGGAGCGGAATGCGCGCCACCGCGTCCAGCTGCTCCTTCACCGTCTCGAGGCCCGCGATCTTCTTGCTCATCTTGATCGCGCGATCCTGCAGCCATGCATCGAGCACCAACGCGCTGTCGTTGCCCAGTTCCATTTCGCTGAGCATCGCGAGGGTGTAATAGGGCCGCATCTTCATGCACATCGGCGCCAGCGGTCCGAGCTTCATCTTCAGCACGGTGATCACTTCCTGGTACTCGCGCCGGGTGTAGAGCCGGTCGAGCGACCTGCCGTCGGGCAGGAACATCGCGTTGAGCACCTCGCTCTCCAGCTTGCGGCTCTGCTCCAGGTCCAGTTCGCCGGCGATCAGTTCGCAGCGGTCGAAGAAGTACAGGGTGCTGTCCTGGACGCGGAAGGCGCGCGCGTCGCGGCTGTGGATGGTGCCGTACAGGTAGGAGGTGTCCCAGTCGTCCGCATGCGTGATGCGCCAGAGCAACGAACGCGGCGTGGGCTGCGCGTTCGCGACGGTGGCGAACGCCAGCAGGAGGACATGGGCGGACCACCTCACCAAGGCAAGGTAACATCCGGCGGCGATCGGACCCCATGGGCATGTGTCCCCCGGGCTGCTATCCTTGCGCCATGGCAGCCGGCGCGCACCGGCCCGCGCAACGGACCGTGAAAGAACCGCGAACATGGGCGATGGATATGTAAGGACCGGTGTGAAGGATGGGATCGCAACGATCACCTTCCACCACCCCAAGAGCAACAGCCTGCCGGGAGCGATCCTGCGGGCGATGGCGGCGGCCATCGACGAAGCCGGAGCGAACAGGGACGTGCGCGTCATCGTGCTGCGCAGCGACGGCGACCCCGACAAGCCGGGGCAGGCCAAGGTGTTCTGCTCCGGCGCCTCGTTCGATGAGCTGCTTGCCATCGATGACGAGAAGAAGGGACTGGAATTCTTCAGCGGCTTCGCGCAGGTGATCAATGCGATCCGCAAGGCGCCATGCTTCGTGATCGGCCGCATCCAGGGCAAGACGGTGGGCGGAGGCGTGGGGCTGGCCGCCGCGTGCGACGTGAGCTACGCCCACGAGAGCGCCAACGCGCGCCTGAGCGAGCTGGCCATCGGCATCGGCCCCTTCGTGGTGGGTCCCGCCGTGGAACGCAGGATCGGCTCCAGCGCCTTCGGCCTCATGAGCATTTCCCCCACCACCTGGCGCGATGCGAAATGGTGCCTGGAACACGGCCTCTACGCGGCCACCTTCCCCACCGTGCCTCAGGTGGATCAAGCGGTGGACGATCACGCCCGCGAACTGGCGTCGTATTCGCCCGAGGCCATGCACGAACTGAAGAAGGTGCTGTGGAAAGGCACGGAGGATTGGGACAGGCTGCTCATCGAACGCGCGGCCATCAGCGGGCGTCTGGTCCTGTCGGAATTCACGAGCAGGGCGATCCGGGGCTTCAAGTCGAAAGCAGAAAGTCGAAAGTCGTAAGTCGTAAGTCGTAGGTCATAAGTCGTAAGTCGTAAGTCGTAAGTCGTAGGTCGTAAGTCGTAAGTCGTAGGTCGTAAGTCGTAAGTCGTAAGTCGTAAGTCGTAAGTCATAGGTCGTAGGTCGTAGGTCGTAAGTCGTAAGTCGTAAGTCGTAAGTCGTAAGTCATAGGTCATAGGTCGCAGGTCGTAGGTCGTAGGTCGTAGGTCGAAAGCCGTAAGTCGTAAGTCGTAAGTCGTAAGTCGTAAGTCGTAGGTCGTAGGTCGTAGGTCGTAAGTCGTAAGTCGCGATCCGGATCGAACACTGAACCCACGAACAATGGCATTGCAACGTTTCGAAGACTCCCTGGCTTGGCAGAAAGCGCAGGATCTGCTTGAGATCATTGAAGATGGCATGGTGCATGAACGACGGTACTGGTTCAAGGATCAATTGTGCCGGGCCGCTCTCTCCATCAGCAACAACATCGCTGAGGGGTTCGGGCGTCCCACCAAAGCTGACCGGATGCGGTACCTGGTCATCGCGCGGGGTTCCGGCAACGAGGTCCGCTCCATGTTGCACTATGCAAAACGGAAGAACTACCTCAACCCCGAAGCCGTGGATCGCGCCATGAGCCTGAGCCTCGAGATCGGCAAATTGACCCGGTCGTACATGGATCCCGTCACCCGGCAATTCGGCCACCTGCCTGGCTACTTGATCATCTTGTCGGCGGTCGCGTTCAGTGAAGCCATTTTTTCGCGGGCACTGCCTGCATGACCACTCGTTCTGGTTTCCGACCCTCCACTTACCGCTTTCCACCTTTCACTTTCTACTTTCTACTTTCTACTTTCTACTTTCTACTTTCTACTTTCTACTTTCTACTTTCTACTCTGATCCAAAGAACCTAACACACCCCGACCTCGTAGGAACGCGCGCCCGCTCCCCACCGGGCCTTTCCGCGTTCGATGCGCACCGCATCCACCACCCGAAAAGTGCTGCTGGCCGTGTACGGCACGCTGCTCACCCTGAGCGTGGTGCTGATCGCCTGGCTGCACCACACCACGCGCCGCGACCTGCGCGAGGAAGCGATCGCGCGACTGGGCAGCATCACCTCCACGCTGGCCGCCCAGATGGACGGTGGCCGCGTGACGCGCCTGCTCCAGAAGTACGATTCGCAGGGCATGCTGATCAAGAACACGCAGGATGCCTGGTACTACATCATGCACGAGACCCTGCGGAAGTCGGCCGGGTCGAACGCCCTGGAACTGCCGCTGGTGGTCGTGGCCTTCGACCAGGAAAAGGATGAACTGCAACTGGTGGCCACCTCCGCGCCGAAGCCGGCCTTCCGCAGCACATGCACGGGCCCCAATGTCCACGACCTGATCGCCTACCTGGGCAGCGGCCGCGTGGATCCCGGAAGCCATCTCGCCGAGGAGGAACTGTCGGCCTTCACCGCCTTGCGCGATGCCCGAGGTTACGTCACCGCCGCCGTGGTGGCCAGCCTTCCAGGCGATGACGTGGCCGCCGCCGCGCGCGCGGCGCTGGCGCGCAACGTCATCGCCGCGGCCGTGATCTTCCTGCTGACCGGGCTCTTCCTGTTCCGCAGCGTGGGGCGCTGGGTGAAGCACGAGGAGGACGAGCACCACATCTGGCAGCAACGCCACGAAGGCATGAACGAGAGCATCGCCAACGCCAGCCGCCTGCAACACGCCCTGATCCCCAAGCCCGAGGTCTTCAGCGAGCAGTTCGACCTCTTCTTCGTGATCAACAGGCCCAAGGAGATCGTGAGCGGCGACTTCCATTGGTACCACCGCCTCGACGACGACCGCTGCCTGGTGGCCCTGGCCGATTGCACCGGCCACGGCGTACCCGGCGCCATGATGGCCACCCTGGGTTGCTCGCTGCTGAACGACGTGGTGCTGCAGGATCCCTGGCGCGATCCCGCCGAGATCCTCCATCACCTCAACCAGCGCATGACCCAGAGCCTGCACCAGAACGGCCAGCGCAAGGGCGCGGGCGACGGCATGGACGTGGCGCTCTGCCGCATCGACCGCCATCAGCGCGAGATCATCTTCGCCGGCGCCATGCGGCCGCTGTACTGGGTGCATGCCGGACAACTCACCGTGATCAACGGCGACCGCATGCCCATCGGCGGTTCGCACTTCGATCCCGACCGCCGCTTCACCGGCCACCGCGTGGCCTATCACCCCGGCGACCGCATCTACCTCTTCAGCGACGGTTACGTGGACCAGTTCGGCGGGCCACAGCGGAAGAAATTCATGGTCCCGCGGTTCAACGCACTGCTGCTCAGCCAGCCCCAGCTGGGCTTGGATGCCCAGGCCGACCTGCTCGTGCGCGTGTTCGAGGAGTGGAAGGGAAAGGAGGAGCAGGTGGACGACGTGTGCGTGGTGGGGCTGGAGATGTGAGGAGCGGGATCCCGTAGCGAAGATCGCCGATCAAGGACCTGGACATCACGACATCTTTGCCGCATGGCATGGCGGCGCGGCGCGGCGTTCACCGGGCATCGCGGGGCGATCTATGCGCTGGTGCCCGGCACCGAGCATCGGTCCTTCCTGAGCGGCGCCGGCGACGGCCGCGTGGTGCGCTGGCACCTCGACCGCCCCGATCAAGGCGAACTGGTCGCCACGGTCGACCGGCCGGTGTTCGCTCTGGGCCTGGACCGGCCACGCCGGCTGCTTTTCATCGGAAAGGATGATGGGAGCCTGCACGTGCTGGACATGGCCTCGAAGAAGGAGATCCACCATTTCACGGTACAGCGCGACGGGATCTTCTCCATCACGCACCTGCCCGAAGCACGCATCGCCTGCGCCGGCGGCGACGGAACGCTGAGCATCTGGAGCGTGGATCCCATGGAGCTGATCCGCCGGATCCCGTTGACGCAGGAAAAGATCCGGCACCTGTCGACGGATCCCGATGGGCGGGCCATCGCCATCGGCGACGGCGGCGGCAGCGTCCGTTCGCTGGACACGACGGACTTCAACGAACTGGCCGCCGTGCAAGCGCATGATGGCGGTTGCACCGCCGTGTGCTTTCATCCCTCGAAGCCCGTGGTGCTGAGCGGTGGAAAGGACGGCCATCTGCGTGCCTGGCGCGGTGGCGATCTGCGGCCGGTCCACGCGTTCCCCGCGCACGGCGGGTCGATCTACGCGATCGCCTTCGCCCCCGGTGGATCGGTCTGTGCCACCGCGAGCCGCGACAGAACGGTCAAGCTGTGGGATGCCGGAACGCTCGATCCCGTGGCACGCCTCGACGCCCGCACCGGCGGCCACGGCCGATCGGTGAACGCGCTTGCGTGGATCGACGGCACGTTGATCACCGCCGGCGATGACCGCAGGATCCTCCCCTGGGATCAGAAGGGATAGAAGTATGGGATCAACAGCGTGGCCAGCCCCCAGAAAAGCAGGTGGAGCGGCAGGCCCACCTTGATGAAATCCACGTACCGGTACTGGCCCGCGGTGTACACCATGGCGTTGGTCTGGTAGCCGATGGGCGTCATGAAACAGGCGCTCGCGGCGAAGCACACGGCCATGACGAAGGGCGTCGGGCTGGCATCCATGCGTTGGGCCATGCCCACGGCGATGGGCGTGATGAGCGCGGCGCAGGCCGTGTTGCTCATCAGTTCGGTGAGCAGGGAGGTGGCCATGTACAACCCGCTGATCACCGCCACCGGCCCCCACCGGCCCAGCGTGTCCACCAGCATGCCCGCGATGCGCAGGTCGAGGCCGCTGTTCTGCATGGCCGCGCCGAGGCTGAACGCCCCGGCCATGAGGAAGATCACCTTCCATTCGATGGCCTCATAGAACTCCTTCATGCTGAGGCAGCGCGTGACCACGACGAGGATCACGCCCACCAGCGCGGCCATCATCACCGGCACGGCGGTGAGGCTGCTCACCAGCACCACGCCGAGGATCACGGCCGCCACCATCAAGAATCGCCTGCGATCGAACTCGGCCATGCCTTCCTGCTGGGTCAGCAGCGCGAAAGGCGCATCGGGACCGCGCTCCAGCTCCCTGAGGTGCTTCACGAAGTGGCTCTTCACCTCGGCCAGGATCACGTCGCCGCTGCGCAGCAGGGTGTCCTGAAGGCGTTCATGCACCACGTCGTCGCGATGGCGCACGGCCAGCGGCACGGCGCGGTAGGTGCGGATCAGGTCGGCTTCGCGCAGCGTCTTTCCGTCGAGCGGGCTGCTGGCGGTGATCACCAGTTCCACCAGCGTGGTGCCGCGCGTGCGCAGGTCGTCGCCCGCCAGCTGCACGGTGGGCTTCACGCTGATGTTGGCGCGGTCCTTCAGCGCGCGGATCTTCTCCACCGCGCAGCGCACCTTCAGCAGGTCGCCGGCCTCCAGCACCATGTCACCGGGCGGCAGGGTGAACCGCTGCCCGTCGCGCATGATCTCGATGATGTCCATCTCGAGCTCGCGCACCAGGGCGCTGTCCATGATGCGCTTGCCCACGAAGCGGGCGCCGGGCAGCAGTTCGATCTCGGTGAGGTATCCGCCCATGCCGAACTTCTCCTTCAGGTCGGTCTGTTGCTTGCGCCCCGGCAGCAGGTGGCGGCCGATGAAGGTCATGTACAGGATGCCGGCCACCAGGAACACCAGTCCCATGGGCGTGAGGTCGAACATGCCGATCGGACCGACCCCAAGCTGTGCGCTCAGGCCGCTCACCACGATGTTGGTGCTGGTGCCGATCAGGGTGACGGTGCCGCCGAAGATGGTGCCGAAGCTCAGGGGGATCAGCAGCCGTCCGGGATGCAGGTTGGCCGCATGCGCCATCTGCACGGCCACGGGAATGAAGACGGCCACGATGGGCGTGTTGTTCACGAAGGCGCTCACCGATCCCACCAGCGCCATGAAGGCCATCAGGCCCCAGCCCTCGTGCCTGCGGAACCGCTCGCTCATGCGCGGGCCCACGGTGCTGAGGGCGCCGGTCTTCATCAGCGCGGCGCTCAACACGAACATGAAGGCCACCGTGAGCGTGGCCGGATCGCTGAACCCCGACACGCCTTCGGCCGGACTGACCACCCCGGTGATCACCAATGCCGCGGCGATCATCAGCGCCACCAGGTCGATGCTCAACAGTTCGCTGATGAAGAGCACCAGCGCGCCGATCACGACGCCAAGGACGATCCATTCATGAGGGGTCATGGATGGGGATGCACCAATGTGGAAAAAGCGGAAGGACCGAAAGGCGGCGAAGCTATGTCACGCCCTCCAGTTGGCCGGGATCCGCGCCAGCATGCACCTCCTCGGTGCCCCTCTCCCGCCCCGCCCGCCGGCCAGCCGGTCGGCATCGCGCATCGCCACCAGCACCGCCGAGCGAACTGGCCGCCGTGCATGTTGCAGAGGCATGATCGGACCTTCGACGACATCATCCGCGATGCGAGGGATGGTGGTGCTTTGCACACCGCTCCCGCACGACGGCGGCACCCGCTCGCGCCATGGGATCGCCATTTCATCCGCTCGACCCCTTGGGCATGACCACGCTCAGGTATTTCGCTCCTCCGATCCAATACCATGCGCGCATCACCACCCATCGCGTTGACGCTGACCCTCGCTTGCACGGCCACGATGGTCCACGGCCAGGGCTGCGTGGCCATCCGCAGCTTCACCAGTTGCAACCCCAACGCCTTCACCAACTCGCAGCTGATCGGAAAAGGCTGGAGCTTCAGCACCAACTACCGCTACTTCGAGAGCTACAAGCATTTCACCGATCTGGACGGCGATGGCGTGGGCAACGACGAGGTGGTGGAGCGCCAGGAGGAACACACCTCCGTTTTCAACTGGGCCAACCAGGTGAGCTTCGCCTTCACCTATAACATGGACAAGCGGCAGGGGATCACCTTCGTCCTGCCCTGGGCCTACAACACGCGCTCCTCGTTGTACGAGCACGGAGGCAGCGCCTACAACGAGCGGCACAAGACGCGTTCGCAGGGCATCGGCGATATCCGCTTCACCTACAACCGCTGGATCTGGGACCCCGACAGCGTGACCACCGGCAACCTGCAGGTGGGCGCGGGCGTGAAGCTGCCCACGGGTGACTTCAATGCAAGAGATTTCTTCTACAACGAAGGCACCGATACGCTCGGCAACCCCTTCGGCCAGTACCAGCCCGTGGACCAGAGCATCCAGCTGGGCGATGGAGGCTTCGGGTTCACGGCGGAACTGGCGGGCTTTCTGAAGCTCGCCGGCCCGCTATACGGTTACATGAACGCGTTCTACCTGGTGAACCCGATGGCCACCAACGGCACGCTCACCTACCGCTCGCGCGCCAACGAAGCGATCTGCAGCGTGCCCGACCAGTACATGGCGCGCGCAGGCTTCAACTGGAACGCCAGCCAGAAGCTCGGGCTGAACCTGTTCTGCGGCGGCCGCCTCGAAGGCATCCCGGTGGAGGACCTGATCATGCCCGAGTTCGAGGAGGGCAGCATCAGCGATGGCTTCCGCAGGCCCGGATACGTGATCAGCGTGGAACCCGGCATCGACTGGATGAAAGGCCGTCACGACATCAACCTCAGCGTGCCGATCGCCATCGAGCGCAACCGCACGCAAAGCCTCACCGACATCGAGAACTCCACACCCGACAACGTGCGGCATGGCGATGCGGCCTTCGCGGACTACCTGGTGAACCTCTCCTGGTCGATCCGCCTCGGCGGCGGCGACCTGTTGCACTGAGCAGGACTTTCCCTGACGTTCGAATGGGCGGACGGCTCCGGCGAAGGAGCCGTTCGCTTTTCAGCCCCGGTGTTCGCGGTACCAGGGCACGGCGCGTGCCAGGCCGGCATCCAGGTCGAAGGTCGGCTCGTAGCCGAGGATCCCTCGCGCGCGATCGACGTCGGCCAGCGACGCACGCACGTCGCCCGCCCGGTCGGGGCCATGCACCACGCCCACCGATGCGATCGCCGGATCATGGTGCGCGAGGTGATCGCGCAGGCGATCGATCAATCCGAGCAGGTCGGTGGAGCGGCCGTAGGCGATGTTGAACACTTGGCCGAACGCACGCTCGTCGTTGCACCGCATCGCGCAGAGCACGGCGGAAACGGCATTGCCCACGTAAGTGAAATCCCGCGTCTGCCGGCCGTCGCCGTGTACCTGAGGCGGCTGGTGCGCCAGCAGCCTGGCGATGAACCGCGGGATCGCGGCCGCGTACGGACCATTCGGATCCTGCCGCTCGCCGAACACGTTGAAGAAGCGCAGGCCGATCACCTGCAGGCCGAACATGCGGCGGTACAACCCGGCGTAGGCCTCGTCCATCACCTTGGTCACCGCGTACGGAGAAAGCGGATGCCCTTCGGATCCTTCCTTCTTCGGTGAGGAAGTGGAATCGCCGTACACGCTGGAACTGCTGGCATAGACCAGCCGCGCCACACCCGCACGACGGCAGGCTTCGAGCAGGTTGAGGAAGCCGCCCAGGTTGGCGCCCTCGCTGGCCAGGGGATCGTCGATGGAGCGGGGCACTGATCCAAGGGCGGCGAGATGAAGGACCGCATCGGCCCCTTCTACCGCCAGGGTGCATTGCTCCGGATCGCGGATGTCGGCTTCAACGAACGTGAACCGATCGCTGCCGGACAGGTGCCCGATGTTGTCGCGTCGCCCGGTGATGAGGCTGTCGAGGCAGCGTACGCGGTGGCCCTGCTGGATCAGCGCATCGCAGAGGTGCGATCCGATGAAGCCGGCGCCACCGGTCACCAGGATGTGCTTGTCGTGGTCGGCCATCGCTTCGCGCCAAAACTATCCGGCCTTCGCGCACGAACCGTAGAGGACGGTATGCCACGTCCTGGGCGTCACCGCGCAGAGCACGGCGTCGATGCGGGCGAGCAGGCCCCGCTGGCCCTCGGTGCGGCCGAGGCCGGCGAGCAGGCCGGTGGTGCGTACCTCGATCCGATCGAATGGGGCGAACAGGTCGAGATCCTCCGTGATGCGCAGATACCGCCAGTAGCCCTGCCAGTTCACGAAGCGCCTGCGCAACCACGCGTGCATCCGTGTTCCGGCGAGGTTCTCGGCGAAGAGCAGCACGCCGCCGGGTTTCAGCACGCGGTGCATCTCCGCGATCGCGCGCGTCTGCTTCTCCTTCGATCCCAATGCGCCGATCACGCTCTTGAAGATCACCAGGTCGAACGAGGCATCCGGCAGGTCGAGATGCGTGGCGTCCTGCTGCCCATACGAGATAAGGGAGGGAACGCCGTACTTCTGGTGCAATGCGCGCGTGGACGGTGGGAACGGACCCAGATCGGTGCACAGCACCTGGATCCCCTGCTTCGCCAGCCAGAGGCTCAGGCCCCCTTCGCGTTCGCCGATCGCGAGGGCGCTGGTCGGCCGGTGCGCATCGATGGCCCGTTGCCAGACGGGAAGCGCGCGGCTCCAGGTGCGCACGTCCCATTGGATGATGTCGTGGAGCGCGCCACGTTCCCGTTCATCGGCCATCGTTGAGTGTTGCCTGACTTGCGAAAAGCACATGGAGCTCGGTTGAAAGAATGCCCAGCAACCAGTCGCGCAAGGTATTCCGTGGGAAAGTGAACCAAGGTCTGGTGCATAGCCGGTTGATGATCGGTGGAAAACTTCACGCGACTCTTCCTGATCATTCCGCTCGCTGCTGGCTATCGCCCGCTGGCACCTCGATAGCCAAATTGTACTGCGTAAACAAAGCAGAGATGTCGTTACCACCGAGACGCGAGAACGGAGATCGACCTGTCGCGCTTTGGCAAAGGGGCCTACGTGCTGCGCTTCACCCTGCCGGGCAGCGTAAGGCACGAACGGGTGGTGGTGGAGTAGTGATCGGGTGATCAGACGATCTGACGATCAGAAAATGGAACGTCCCTAGATCGGCGCGTGGCGTTGGCAGGTCGGAGGCTTCCACCGAACGCTCGAACGGTGATCGGCTAACGGTAGCATACCGCACAGGAGCTTCGTCGCCCACCGCCCATTCGGGCGCACGCGGACCCTTGCACGCGCAGGGGTGCCTGCTGGCCTACTTCGCCACCGCCACGCTCCTGCGCTCGCGGATCACGGTGATCTTCACCTGGCCGGGGTAGGTCATCTCCTCCTGGATGCGCGCGGCCATCTGCATGCTGATGTCGTCGGCCTGCTGGTCGGTGACGCGCTCGCTCTCCACCATCACGCGCAGCTCCCGGCCCGCCTGGATGGCGAAGGCCTTGGTGACGCCCTGGTAGCTCATCGCAAGGCTCTCCAGGTCCTTGAGGCGCTGGATGTATTGCTCCACCGCCTCGCGCCGCGCGCCGGGCCGCGCACCGCTGATGGCGTCGCAGGCCTGCACGATGGGCGAGAGCAGGGTGGTCATCTCGATCTCGTCGTGGTGCGCGCCGATGGCGTTGCATACGTCGGGCTTCTCGCCGTGCTTCTCGGCGATCTTCATCCCGAGGAGCGCGTGCGGCAGCTCGGGTTCCTCGTCGGGCACCTTGCCGATGTCGTGCAGCAGGCCCGCGCGTTTGGCGGTCTTGGGGTTGAGGCCCAGTTCGGCGGCCATGATGGCGCTTAGGTTGGCCACCTCGCGGCTGTGCTGCAGCAGGTTCTGCCCGTAGCTGCTGCGGTACCGCATGCGGCCCACCATGCGGGTGAGCTCGGGGTGCAGGCCGTGGATGCCCAGGTCGATGCAGGTGCGTTTGCCCACCTCCACGATCTCCTCCTCGAGGTGCTTCTTGGTCTTGGACACCACCTCTTCGATGCGGCCGGGATGGATCCGTCCGTCCTTCACCAGCTGGTGCAGGGCCAGGCGGGCCATCTCGCGGCGCACTGGATCGAAGCAGCTGAGGATGATGGCGCCGGGGGTGTCGTCCACCACGATCTCCACGCCGGTGATCTCCTCCAGGGTGCGGATATTCCGCCCTTCGCGTCCGATGATGCGGCCCTTGAGCTCGTCGTTCTCGATGTTGAAGACGCTCACGGCGTTCTCGATGGCATGCTCGGTGGCCACGCGCTGGATGGTCTGGATCACGATGCGCTTGGCCTCCCGGCCCGCGGTGAGCTTCGCCTCCTCGGTGATGTCCTTCACCTGCGCCATGGCGGCGGTGCGCGCCTCCTCGCGCAGGCTGTCCACGAGCTGCTTGCGCGCGTCATCGGCGCTCAGGCCGCTGATGCGTTCGAGCTGCTCCACCTGGCGCGCATGGTTCTTCTCCACCTCCTCGCGACGGCGATCGATGCCCGCGAGTTTTTGGTCAAGATCCTTCTTCACCGAATCGACCTGCCGCTCCTTGTGGGCCAGGTCCTGCTGCTGGCGGCTGAGCTGCTGTTCGCGCTGGCGGGTCTTCTCCTGGGCCTGTTGCAGGCGGCGGTCGCCCTCGCGCACCACCTTTTCATGTTCCTCTTTCAGCTGGAGGAATTTTTCCTTGGCCTGCATCATCTTCTCCTTCTTGAGGGTCTCGCCTTCCGTCTCGGCCTCTTTCAGGATGGCCTCCCTTCGTTTTCTCATCAGGCCGTTGAGCACGGCGAACACGATGGCAGCGCCCGCCAGCAGGCCCACCAGCGCGCCGATCAGGATCGAAGACAACTCCATGGTCATGTCCATGTCCCTTTGTTTTTGTGGGACCGGACGGGATCGGTGATCGGGCCTTCGGACGGAAGCTCAGGAGGATCGCGGCGACGGAGCGAGCATGGCCTCGAGCTCGCCGAGGATCGCCGATGCCTCGGCGAACTCGCGGGCGCGCGCCCCTTGCAGGGCCCTGGCGCAGACCTCCAATGCCGCCATGGCCAGCAGGTCCTGCCGGTCGGTCATGGGGTAGTGGGTCTTGAGGCGGTCGATGCTTTCGCTGATCTCCGATGCGGCGCGGCGCACGTTCTCCTCCTCCTCCCGTTGCACGGTGAGGGGGTACGCCCGGCCGGCGATCTCCACTCTGATCGACAGTTCGCTCATGGTGATGGGGGTCGCTGGTCAGGCATGGATCAGTTCCAGACAGCGATCGATCTCCTTCACCAGGTCGTCGATCCGTTGTTTCGCTTCCGTGGTCCCTTCGCCTCCCGAGAGGCCGCGGGCCATCCGAAGGACCTCGTTCTCCTGTTCCAGCCCGGCCACCCGCGCCGTGAGCACCTCGATCTGCTGGTGCCGGTCGTTCAAGGTGGTGTCCTGAGCAGCCTGGAGCGCATGCGACCGTTCGCGCTCCTTCAGGAGTTCGCGAACACGGTCCTGGACCTGTCGCAGGCGGTCGATCAGCTCGCTCATGGGTCTGGAACGGATCCCGTGGGGTCCGCCGCGAAAATAGCCCGTCACCTTGTTCGGCCCGCATCGGCCTTTGAACGGCGGCCTGTTGATGAGGGGCCGTCCGGCGTTCCCTTTGCAGCGCGCGGCGCGCGATGTTCGCCGGGTCATGGGGCGCCTCTGCTTCCTTTCGATCCTTTTGAGCCTGGCCGGCGGAGCCACCGGCCAGCCGCCTCATCCGTACGACCCCATGGTGGCACCCATGGACATCCCCATGGTCCTGGCGGGCAATTTCATGGAGCTGCGCGCCGGCCATTTCCATTCGGGCCTCGACTTCAAGACCAACGGCCGGGAAGGCGAACCGGTGAAGGCGGTGAAGGCCGGCTTCGTGTCGCGGATCCGATCCAGCCCATGGGGCTTCGGCAAGGCCCTTTACGTGCAGCATGCGGACGGCACCACCACGGTGTATGGCCACCTGAGCCGCTTCGCGGGCGCCATCGCCGAAGTGGCATTGAAGGCGCACTACGAGGGGCGGGCCTCGACGATCGACACCTGGCCTCCGGCCGGCAGCCTTGAGGTGAAGCAAGGCGAGGTGATCGCCTGGAGCGGGAACACGGGGGGCTCCTCGGCGCCGCACCTGCACTTCGAGCTCCGGCATACCGGCGATCAGCACGCGATCGATCCGCAGGGCAACGGCATCACGCTGGCCGATGGCATCGCGCCGGAGATCCTCGGCGTGCGGCTCTATCCGCTGGACAGCGCCAGCCGGGCGGCTCCTTATCCCGGCAAGGCACGCGGTTTCGCCGCTTCCAAGGCGAACGGATCACATGCCCTGAACGCCGGAGCCCGTGTGGCCGCCATCGGGACCGTGGGCCTGGCCGTGCATGCCATCGACCGCTACGACCTGAGCCCGAACAAGTGCGGCGTGCGCCGGATCGACCTGCTGGTGGACAGCGTTCCGGCTTTCAGCGTGCATCTGGACGAAGTGGACTTCGACCTGAACCGTTACTGCGATGCGCACATGGACTATGCCCTGTACAAGGATCAGGACATGCACTACCACCGGTTGTACAAGCTGCCCAACAACCCGCTGGCGATCTACGGGAGCGAACCCATGCAGGGCCGGATCGACCTGAAGCCCGGCGAACGCAGGAAGATCACCATCGTGGTGACCGACGCGAACGGGAACACATCGACGTTGCGCTTCCTCCTGCATGGTGCCGATGAGGCCGAGGCCGCCACGTGGCCCCGACCCAAGCGGTCCGGCACGCGCTTCGATCACGCGGTGGAGAACCGTTTCACCCGTGACGACCTGCGCTTCGTGCTTCCTCCGCTCGCGCTTTACGATGACCTGGACCTCACCTGGTCCACCAGCCCGAAGCCCAACGGCGCGTTCGCAGCCCTTCATCACCTGGGCGATCCACTGACGCCGATGCGGCTTGCGGGCCGGGTGAGCATCCGGACCGACGACCTGCCAGCGGCGATCCGCGACAAGGCGGTGGTCGCCCGCATGGACGGGCCGGGACGGTATGCGGCCCAAGGTGGCACATGGGAAGCGGGTTGGGTGAGCGCCGACGTGCGCGCCTTCGGATCCTTCACCGTGCTCGTGGATACCGTGCCCCCCAAAGTGACCCCGGTGGATCTGCAGGCCGACCTGAGCGGACACCACGGCTTCACCATCCGGGTGAGCGACGACCTCAGCGGGATCGACCGGTGGACCGCCACGTTGGATGGCAAGTGGATCCTGATGGAATACGATCCCAAGGCCAAGACCCTCGTGCATCATTTCGATGCTTACAGCGAAGGAACAGGCAGCCGCGTGCTGAAGCTCGACGTGGCCGATGAACGGAAGAACAGCAGCAGCCTGTCCTTCAGCTTCACCCGTTAGGACCGCCTCGGCCCATTCGACCAACCCGCAACCTGATCCGACGGGTTCCGTTCAAGCGGCTCGACCAAAATCCGCCCGAACGGGTCCGTCATGTCTTTTCGCATCGCCCCACCCCACCGCGTTCTGATCTGTGCGCTCACCGTCCTGATCGTCGATCAGGCGGCGATGGCCCTTACCTATTACAGCAGGGCGAGCGGGAACTGGAGCAACCCGGCCTGCTGGAGCACGATCTCGCACACCGGCGCCGCCGCGGCCAGCTATCCGGGTGCGGCCGCCGGCGACGTCGTGGTCATCAGCCGCCACACCATCACGGCCAACGTGAC
>CAYMXP010000063.1:0-16923 GCA_964394425.1 uncultured Chryseobacterium sp.
CTGGGCTGGTAGGTGCGTTTCATGCGTCGAACGCCGAAGCCCGGCGCAGGCGTTGCTCGTTACGAATTCGGGCGGCGAATGTAGCAGTTGGCTACGACCTCGGGCCGAACCGCAGACGCTCGGTGCCGAAAACGCCCACTTCGCCGTTCTCCCATTCCACCATCAATCGGCCATCGGCCTTCACGGAAAGCGGCCTACCCTTGACCGACGTGCCGTCCAGTTCCAGGTCCGCCCAACGTCCGCGGGACCAGAGCTGTGCGTTGAACTCCTCCTCGCTGGCATCGTGCCCTTCCTCCCAGGCCAGCCAGCGCCCCTCGAAACGCTCGCAGATGCGATCCAGCAGGTCCATGCGGTCGTGTCGGCCGCCGGTGACCAGGCGCAGGCTGGTGGCGTTCAGGTCGGGGCCCAGATCGGGATTGTTCACGTTGAGCCCGATGCCCACGATGGCGCTGGTGACCAGTCCGGCCACCACGTCGTTCTTGATCAGGATCCCGGCGATCTTCCGTCGCCCCACCAGCACATCGTTCGGCCATTTCACGCGCACCTCGGCCGGTTGCAGTTCCCTGACCACCTCAAGCACGGAAAGCGCCGCGATGCGCGCCAGGACGAACTGCTCGCTCACCTTCAAACCCCGGGGGATCAGCACAATGCTGAAGGTGAGGTCAAGTTCCGGGGCGGATATCCAGGAACGCTCGCGTTGCCCGCGTCCGGCCGTCTGTTCATGGGCGAGCACCACCGCGCCATGCTGCAATTCCGACAGGGCCAGGTGATCGGCCGCATAGTTGTTCGTGCTGGGCACCGAAGCCAGCTCGATGAACTGCCTGCCGATCAACTGCGTGCGCATGACATGGGAGTTGGACATCGCCCCGGGAGCCGCGATCCAATTGGCATACCTTTGACGCTACCGAAAGTAAGCTTGATGAAGAACACGCAGGGCGGCACCCCATCCGCCCGATTGGTGGATGCGATCGTGAAGGGCATCCAGGAGGTCAAGGGTCGTGAGATCGTTCACCTCGACCTGCGCCACGTTCCCAACACCGTTTGCGATCATTTCATCATCTGCCATGGCGACAGCGACACCCAGGTGGAAGCCATCGCGACCAGCGTGGAGAAGTTCGGCCTGCAACAGGCCGGGGAAAAGCCCTGGCACGTGGAGGGTGTCAACAACGCCGAATGGGTGCTGCTGGACTACGTGGACGTGGTGGTGCATGTGTTCCATCGTGAGAAGCGCGGGTTCTACGCCCTGGAGGATCTCTGGGCCGATGCCATCCGCCAGAACGTTCCGAACGTTGCCTGACCCGATCGCGCCGTGAACGACGAGCAGAACACGCCCGAGAAGGAACCGCGCACGCCCCGTGGCAACCGGGAACGGCCCAGGCGTTCGTTCAACTTCTATTGGATCTACGGGGTCATCATCCTGGTGATCCTCTCGATCAACCTGTTCACCCTGGGGGGCGACATGGCCGAGATCGAGCCCGGCGACATCCGCAGCTTCGTGGAGGCCGGCGACGTGGACCGGGTGGTCTTCGAGAGCAACGAGAGCAAGAAGATCGCGAAGGTGTACCTCAAGAAGGACGCGCTGGCCAAGGAGCCGCACAAGTCCCGCATCCACGGATCGATGCTTACCGGTGCGAACGTGGCCGGCCCCCATTACTTCTTGAACATCGGCACCGGCGATGCCTATCAGCAGGACCTTCAGGAATTCCTGGGCGCACACGGCGTGCGCTATTCGTTCAAGACGCTGGACACCTGGGGCCGCGAACTGATGAGCTGGCTGCTGCCCCTGGGGGTGCTGGTGGTGCTGTGGGTCCTGATCATGCGCCGCATGGGAGGGGCCGGCGGGCCGGGTGGGCAGATCTTCAATATCGGCAAGAGCCGCGCCCAGGTCTTCGAAGGAGGCAAGAGCACCAACGTCAACTTCAACGACGTGGCCGGATTGGACGAAGCCAAGGAGGAATTGCAGGAGATCGTGGACTTCCTGAAGAACCCGAAGAAGTACACCGACCTGGGTGCCAAGATCCCCAAGGGCGCGCTGCTGGTGGGCGCACCGGGCACGGGCAAGACGCTGCTGGCGAAGGCCATCGCCGGCGAGGCGCAGGTGCCCTTCTTCAGCCTGAGCGGATCGGATTTCGTGGAAATGTTCGTGGGCGTGGGCGCCAGCCGCGTGCGCGACCTGTTCAAGCAGGCCAAGGAGAAGGCGCCCAGCATCATCTTCATCGACGAGATCGACGCCATCGGCCGGGCGCGCGGCCGCAGCGTGAGCATGGGCGCCAACGACGAGCGGGAGAACACCCTCAACCAACTGCTCACCGAGATGGACGGCTTCGGCACCAACAGCGGGGTGATCCTGATCGGCGCCACCAACCGCGCCGACGTGCTGGACCGCGCCCTGATGCGCCCCGGACGCTTCGACCGGCAGATCTTCGTGGACATGCCCGACCTGAAGGAGCGCGAGGAGATCCTGAAGGTGCATCTGAAACCCCTGAAGCTGGACACCACCGTGGATGTCGGCTTCCTCGCGCGCCAGACCCCCGGGTTCAGCGGGGCCGATCTGGCCAACATCTGCAACGAGGCGGCGCTGATCGCCGCGCGCAAGAAGAAGAAGCAGGTCGACAAAACGGACTTCCTCGACGCGGTGGACCGCGTGATCGGCGGGCTGGAGAAGAAGAACAAGATCATCACCCCGGAGGAGAAGCGCCACATCGCCTTCCACGAGAGCGGCCACGCCACCATCAGCTGGCTGGTGGAGCATGCCTCCCCGCTGGTGAAGGTGACGATCGTGCCGCGCGGACGCTCCCTGGGCGCCGCCTGGTACCTGCCCGAAGAACGCCACCTGACCACCACCGAGCAGATGCTCGACGAGATCTGCGCCGCGCTGGGGGGGCGCGCCGCCGAGGAGATCATGTTCGGCCAGGTGAGCACCGGCGCGTTGAGCGACCTGGAGAAGGTGACCAAGCAGGCCTATGCGATGGTGACCATCTACGGACTGAACGAGCGCATGGGCAACGTGAGCTACTACGACAGCTCGGGACAGACCGAATACAACTTCAACAAGCCATACAGCGAGGAGACCGCTCGCATGATCGATCAGGAAGTGAGCAAGATCGTGGAGGGTCAGTACGCGCGCGCCAGGCGGATCCTGCACGACAACAAGGACAAGCTGGAGGCACTGGCCCAACAGCTTCTGGAGAAGGAGGTGATCTTCAAGGAGGACCTGGAGAAGATCTTCGGCCGGCGGCCTTTCGAGAAGGAAGTGGTCCAGGAGCAGCGAACAGCCGGCCCGCAGGTCAACGGCGCGCCCCCGGCCCAGCCGCTCGGGGAGGTGCCCGCGGAGGAAGGGAAAGAGCGGTCCGGCGCCTGATCGCCATCTTGCGGCATGGTCCGCTGGACGCTCGTGTTCAGTTCCAACAGCCTCGCCGAAGCCGAACTGATGCGCGGCCTGCTGATCGCACACGGCATCGAAGCGCTGGTGATCGACCGGCGCCCCGCCGCCCTGCCCCAGCTGGCCGAGGTGGAGGTGTACGTGCGGCCCGACGAGGCCCTGCGCGCGCGGCACATCGTTGAAAAGCAACGCGCATGAACGAACTGCTGCTGCGATCGATCACCGGCGCCATCTACGTGGCCCTGACGCTCGCGGCGTGCTGGGCCGGGGGCTTCACCCTGGCCCTGCTTTTCCTGCCCGTTTGCCTGGCCGCCGCCGACGAGTTCCACAAGCTGTGCTGGCCAGGGGATGCCGCCATGCCGCGCTACTGGAACGTGATGCTGGCCGGGGCCACCTACCTGGTGGTGGCCGTGCTGCCGCAGTTCGGCGAGTTGCGCATCGAATTGATCCAGGGCCTGGTGGCCCTGCTGGCGATCATCTCGGTGGCGTGGGCCCTGTTCCTGGGCACCGCGCGGCCGGTGCAAACCCTTGGCTCCGGCCTGCTCACCATCGTTCTCATCGCCCTGCCATTCGCGCTGCTGCCGCATTTCCGCGAACACGGCGAGGACGCCATCGGTCCCGAGGCGCTGATCGGCTATTTTCTGCTGCTGTGGAGCAGCGACACCGGTGCCTACATCACGGGGCGCATGCTGGGGCGCATCAAACTGATGCCGGCCGTTTCCCCGAAGAAGACCGTCGAGGGCCTCCTCGGAGGGATCGCGCTCACCCTGCTGGTGGCCTGGCTGCTCGCCCGGTCATGGCCGGTGATGCCCCTGTGGCTCTGGCTCCTCTGCGGCGCGGTGGTGGCCTTCACCTCCACGGTGGGCGATCTGTTCGAGTCGGCCTTGAAGCGTTCGGCCGGGGTCAAGGATTCCGGTACGCTGCTTCCAGGCCACGGAGGCGTGCTGGACCGGTTCGACGGGTTGTTGCTTTCCGCGCCGGCGATGTACCTGCTGTTGGAACTGGCCGCGTGAGGTCGATCCTATCTTCGCCCGCTCCATCACCCCTTCATGCGCCTGCATCGGGAAGGCACTCCCACACTGCTGCTGGCTGTTGCCGCCGGATGTTTCGTGCTGTACGGACTTTGGACCTGGCTCCCCGGCGCCGGAGCTGCCGCGGGCACGGCGGCCGTGCTGCTGGTGCTGGGCCTGCTCTTCTGGTTCTTCAGGGTGCCGTTCCGGGAGGTCACCCGGGATGGATCCAGTGTTCTTTCGCCTGCCGATGGCCGCGTGGTGGTCATCGAGGAGGTGCATGAGCCGGAATACTTCAACGCGCCACGCAGGCAGGTCTCGATCTTCATGTCGCCCCTGAACGTGCATGTGAACTGGTATCCCATCGGAGGCGAGGTGCTTTATGCCAGGCACCACCCCGGCAGGTACCTCGTGGCCTGGCACCCCAAATCGAGCATGGAGAACGAACGCAGCACCCTGGTGGTGCGCGGCGCCCGCTTCGACGTGCTGGTGCGCCAGATCGCGGGTGCGGTGGCCCGCCGCATCCGCACCTACGGCCGGCCCGGAGAGGACGCCATCCAGGGTGCGGAGATGGGCTTCATCAAATTCGGATCCCGCCTCGATGTGCTGCTGCCCCTGGATGCGGAAGTGACCGTCCGCCTCGGGCAACGCGTGCAAGGCATAACCACGGTCATCGCCAGATGCAAACCCTGAACACCATGATGCTTCGACCCTTCATCCTGCCGCTTTTCGCCGTCGCGCTGATCGCCGGATGCGACCAGGCCGAACCGCCTCCGGCGGCCACCACCGACACGGGCAAGGCAGCCACCCCCGCCGGCGCGGCTCTGACGCCGCTCACCTCCACGGCGCTCCGCTTCGATGGCGCCTACCGCCATACCCAGGGCAACATGCACAACATCCTGCGCTTCTTTCCAGAAGGCAACGTGGTGCTGATCACCGGTACGGACACCACCACCCTGCAGCGCAGGCTCCGCGCCAGGCTCCTGCAGGATACGCCCACCAACGGCGCCCTGGGGTTGCACAACGTGCCCGTGCTCCAACGCAACGACAGCCTGCTCTTCGTGACGCGGCCGATGAAAGGCGAGATCGACTATTCGGGTGTGGTGCTCGGTCCGGATTCGATCCGCTTCCTCAAGCACAGCCACATCAATGGGAAGCGGGCCATCCTCACCTACCTCTTCGAGGCCGATCCAGCCTCATAGGAACAGCGGGAGCAGTTCGTTGAAGTGGGAGAACCGGTAGGTGGCATCGGCGTCCGCCGGCATGCCATCGGCCACGAAGTGCGCCTGATCGATCCCCGCGCCACGCGCGCCTTCCATGTCGGCCCGGATGTCGTCGCCCACCATCAGCGACCCCTCGCGGTCCGCTCCGGCCAGCCTGAGGGCCTCGGCGAAGATGACCGGTGACGGCTTGCGCGCTCCGGCACGCTCGGAGGTGAGCATGATGTTGAAGTACGGGGTGATGCCGCTGCTGATCAGCTTCAGTTCCTGCACTTCCTGGAACCCGTTGGTGATCACATGCATGGCCACGTTGCCCCGCAAGGCGTTCAGCAGGTCGCCCACGCCGGGGTTCAGCGCCGATCGTTTCGGGCAGCGCGAGAGGTATTCACGGCCCAGCCGCCCGGCCAGTTCGCCGTCCTTCACCCCGAACCGCTTCAACGTCTCATCGAACCGCAGCACGCGCAACACCGCCTTGTCCAGCGCTCCGTTCTCGTAGCTCCGCCAGAGCCCGGCGTTGACCTCCTCGTACACCTCAACGAACGCATCGGGGTCGCCCACGCCCCGTGCGGTCAGTTCCATTTCCTCATGCAACTCGATCAGCGTGCAGCGGGAATTGGAGCGGAAATCCCACAGCGTATGGTCCAGATCGAAGAAAACGTGGCGGTAACGGCTCACTTGGCCACGGTCCAGATGGAGCTGAGCACCACGGCCCAGATCACCACGCTGGACAGCAGGGTGGGCAGGGTGCGCCGATCGTGGCTGAAATACTTCGCCGCGATGATCGTGCCGATGGGAATGGACAGCAGCACGGGGGTGAGGGCGGCCAGGCCCTGGAGGCCGTGCCCGCGCTTCACGCGCACGATGAATCGGTTGAAGCCGGTGAAGACCCGGCGGCGCGTCGCATCGATGCCATGCTGCCGGGCGATCTCGCGGTGGATGCGCCGCAGGCGTGCGCGCTTCATGAGCCAGGCGCTGGCGCGGTAGAAGAGCACCACGCCCAGGCAGCCACCCAGGCTGGTGAAGAGCAGGGTCTGCAGGAAGGTGTAGCCCAGGCCATAGCTCACCAAGGGAGAGATCGCGAACTTGACCATGCTCGCGGCCACGATGGTGATGATCTCCAGGGGATCGCTCATGACCGGTTCACACTTTGGTCCCGTAGGCCAGGTCGCCGGCGTCGCCAAGCCCGGGCACGATGTAGGCCTGTGCGGTCATCTCCTCGTCGATGGCGGCCACCCAGATGCGGGTGTCCAGGGGCAGATGGGTCTTCACGTGCTCGATGCCTTCGGCGCTGGCGATGATGCTTACGATGTGCAACGCCTTTGGTTTCCCCATGCGCTGCAAGGCGCGATGCACCATCACCATGCTTTGGCCCGTTGCGAGCATCGGATCGCTGATCACCACCACCCGATCGTCGATGGGCGGCCCCGAAAGGTACTCCACTTCGATGTCGAACCCCTCGGTCCCTTTGCGATGTTTCCGATAGGCGCTCACGAAGCAGCTGTCGGCCCGGTCGAAGAGGTTCATCAGCCCCTGGTGAAGGGGCAGGCCCGCCCGGAGGATGGTGGCCAGCACGGGTTGTTCGGCCATCACCTGCGCGCGTGCCGTTCCAAGGGGCGTGACCACCTCGCGCTCCTCGTAGGCGAAGGTGCGGCTGATCTCATAGGCCATCACCTCGCCGATGCGCTCCATGTTGCGCCGGAACCTCAGCCGGTCCTTCTGCACCTGCTCGTCGCGCACCTCGGCCACGAAGGTGTTCAGCACGCTGTTGTTCCGGCCCACTTCGACCACCATGGGTTCACCGTTTGAAGATCCGCATCCAGCAGGGCAGTTCGTTCCTGCGCAGGCGAAAATAGACGGATCGCCCCGCCCCGAAGCCTTCGTTGAACCGCGCGACGGAGGCGGTGTTGGAGCCGGCGAAGTCCAGCACGACGCCGCTGCCGGCCCGGTCGGCGATCAACCGGTCGCCCAGGTGGAACATGGCGTTGAACGCGGCACCCTCCCGGGTGCATCCCGCCTTGAAGAGGATCACGCGGCCGAACCGCTCGATCAGGCATGCGGCGGCGATCAGGCGGTCCGCCTGTAGGTAACCCACGATCGATCCCTCCGCACGTTCGATCGCGCCGGCCATCAGGGCGGCCAGGATCCCGCCATCGCGCGCGGAGAGCCCTCCGTGGCGGCGCGCGGTGGTGGCGATGAAGAGCTCGAGCATCTGCGCGGCGGAGATCCGATCGCTGTAACGCACCTCCGGGGGGATCGCCTTGCGCAGGTTGCGCCGATGGCCCTTCGAATAGCCCTCGCGCAGAGCGGCAATGCCCCGGTCAAGGGCCAGGGTTTGCTGCGTGTTGGGGTGAACATGCCCGGCCGCCGACAACGGCATGCGGTCGTTCAGGCAGATGTCCACCAGACGGTATCGCCGGGGAATGGCCTCCAGGAAGGCGTGGCACAGCTCGTTGGAAAGGCCGGCAGGTGAAAAGACCCCCAGCTGTTGGAGACCATACGGCTGGAAGAGGTAATCCATGCCGAATTTGCGCCGCCAGGTCAGTGGCATCATGGCGCCGCTCCGATCGTCGATCAGCGCCTCCCAGCCGGGGGCGGCCACGTCCAGCACCCAACTGCACGCGTACCATAGCCGGTTGGAACAGCGCTCCAGCTGGTCGTCCCACCAGGTGTTGTCCAGTTCGGAGCGCGGCACATGGCGGATCATGGACGCGCGTATTGGATGACCTCCCGCGCCACGCGCCTCCAGCCCTGCTCCGCTCCGTGATCGCTGATGAACCGCTCGTGCCAGATGCCGATGAACGTGCCCTGCACCTGCCTCACCCGATCGACCACCTGTCGCATGGCGGCGGCCGCTTCCTCGGGAGGGGTCCGCTGGCCGTAGGCCATCGCACTGTCCATCACGGCGAACGGGTGGATCATGAGGGACGTTTCCTCCTCCCTTTCCACATCATAGAAGGGGAACGGCGTGCAGGTGCCGGCGCGAAAGCCGATGTCGTCGGCCAGGCCCATGCTGTGTTCTTCCCGCATGCCCAACTGCACAAGCTCACGCAGGGTGGCGGGCCAATGCATCCGAAGAAAGTGCTGTCGGCTGATGGTGACCGGCCCCCCGATCACCGTCGCCACCCGATCACGTTGGGCGCTGATCTGCCCGGGCCGGTCCGGACTGTCGTAACCCGGATGCACACCCACCTCGGCCCAGGTCCCGGCTTCCCGCATGCGTTGGACCATCAATGGATGTCCCAGGCCCACCGCATGATCGTGCCGGCCGCGCGGCGCCACAAGGAAGTTGATGACCACGCGGTCGGCGTTCCCATCGGTCATCTCGCGCAGATCCCCCAGAACATCGTAGGGATCGCGGATCGTACCCGCCAACACCCGACGGCGTTCTCCGAGCTTGCTCCACCGGCCGCTCATCAGGTCACGTGCGGCTGATCCCATGGTCCGCCAGATCGGGCGACCGAGGTACATGAAGCCGTTGTCCACGTCCATGGTGACCACCTGCGTGTATCTGCGGCGGATGGGTGGCAAACCCCGGACATTCGCGCGCCAGCGGCCGGCCATCTGCAGGATCCATTGATCCACCACCGGCTCGCGATGCACCCCGTGGCGATGCACCCACAGGGAACGGCTCGTGGGGCGGCCATGGATATCGCGATCGTTGGGTCGCTGCTCTTCGATCCGGGCCAGCAGATGGAACAACGCGCGCATCACCTGATGATCATCCACGGGCATCGCGGGTTCCGCAGCCTCGGCCCCGGCGGCCATCGCGGGATCGGCCTCGATGTACACCCCACCCAGGTGGGGCCCACCGACCTGGATCCGTGGAAGCGCCGAGGAGCGGAAGGATTCCAGATCGAGGACCTCGGCGGCATCCCAGCCGAGCATCCGGCGGAGGATGTGGCCGATCGCAAAGCGCACGCGGGGAGCGCGCCCTTCGATCCAATAGATCACCTCCGCCATCCCGGGCAATGTAACGCGCCGGTCGGCGCGATCATGGCTTATGCGAGGTCGGCCACCAATCGCGCGCAGATCTTCTCCGCCGCGTGGCCATCCCCGAAAACGGGCGGGCAGGATGGTGCTCCGTTCCGGACGAAGTGTTCCACCGCCCCCGCGATCAGCGCGGGATCGGCATCGGCCAAGATCGCCTGGCCATGTTCCACCAGCTCGACCCATTCCGTCTCGCGGCGCAGGACCACGCAGGGGCGTCCGAAGAAATACGCCTCCTTCTGCACCCCGCCGCTGTCGGTGATCACCATCCTCGCGTTGCGTTCCAGGGCGATCATATCCAGGAAACCGGCCGGCCCGATCACATGGATGCCATGACCGGATCCCATGCGGCCGACCAGCCGGGGATCGAGCGAACGATCCATGCTCTTTCGCGTACGTGGATGGACCGGGAACACCACCGTGAGGCCGTGGCGCTGTCGAAGATCCACCATCGCCTCCAGGATGGCGTTGAGCCGCTGCGGATCGTCGGTGTTGTGATCGCGATGCACGGTCGCCAGGACGTACTCCTCCGGGGCAAGGCCCAGGTCGCGGAGGAGGGTGGACCGCTCATCGGCCATGGATGAAAAATGCAGGCTGTTGTCGTACATCACATCGCCCGGCAGATGCACCTGCGGACGATCGATCGAAGGGGTTCGCACGTCCCCGCCGCGGAAACCTTCGCGTTGCAGGTTGGCCACGGCCGTGCTGGTGGGGCAGAACAGCCAGGTCGAACAATGGTCGCAGACAATGCGATTGATCTCCTCCGGCATGGTTTTGTTGAACGAGCGCAAGCCGGCTTCCACGTGCGCAACGGGTACATGGACCTTGGAAGCGGCCACCGCGGCCGCGAGCGTGCTGTTGGTGTCGCCATAAAGCAACACGAGGTCCGGCTGCCGTTCCTGGATCACCCGTTCGATGCCCTCCATCATCCGGGCGGTCTGCACGCCGTGCGAGGCGGAACCCACCCCCAGGTCCACATCGGGCCGTGGCACGCCAAGCTCATCGAAGAACACCCGCGACATGTTGTCGTCATAGTGCTGGCCCGTGTGCAGCAGGACCTCTTCGATGTGCTCCCGGAAGGGTCCGGCGACCGCCCGGCTCAAGGCGGCGGCTTTGATGATCTGCGGCCGCGCGCCGATCACCGTGAGCATGCGGATCCTGCGCCCCATGTCAGAGCATGCCCTGATCGGCAAAGCTGAAATAGCCGTGCGTGGTGACGATCAGGTGATCCTGCACGACGATGTCCAACAGGCGTCCACCTTCCACCAGTTTGCGCGTCAGCTGGATGTCCTCCTCGCTCGGGCGGAGCTGGCCTGAGGGATGATTATGCGCCAGCACGACGCATGAAGACCTGCGATCCAATGCTTCCTTGAAAATGAGCTTGGGGTCGGCCACCGTGCCATGCATGCCTCCATCGCTCAATTGGAAGGCCGGTGTGATCATCCGGTTGCCGCGGTCCAGGAACAGCAGCCAGAATTGTTCCTTGTGGAGATCGGCCAGGTGGGGATGGAGCTCCTGGAACGCCTCGGCGCTTGAACGCACCTGAGGACGCTCGCGAGGTCCGGCCTCCTTTTTCCGCCTGCCCAGCTCCAAAGCGGCAACGATGGCGATCGCCTTGGCCTCTTTGATCCCGTTCACCCGCATCAGTTGCCGGACACCCAGGCGGGATAATCGATCAAGATCATGGTCTACCTGGTCCAATACCTCTCGGGCCAAGGCTACTGCATCCTTTCCCTCGGTGCCCACCCGGATGAGCACGGCGATCAATTCCGCGTCCGATAGGGCGGCCGGTCCACGGTTCATCAATTTCTCACGCGGCCGGTCGGCCTTGGCCCATTCACGGATGGTGAGCCTGACATCCCCGGTGCCTTCGATCCCGCTCATGACGGCCGAAAATAGAACAGGCCCTGACGCAGGGCCTGTCGCTGGAACAGCGGTTCACCGGTTCACTTCAAGCCGTTCACGTGCCTGGTGAGCGACGACTTGAGGTTGGCCACCTTGTTCTTGTGGATGACGCGGCGCTTGGCCAGCTTGTCCAGCATGGCGGCCACCGCGGGCAACTGCTCGGCCGCCTCCTTGCGTGTGCTGGTGGCCCTGAGCTTGCGCACGGCATTGCGCGCGGTCTTGTGCTGGTAGCTGTTGCGCTCGTTGCGGGTGGCGGTCTGCCGCACCCGCTTCAATGCTGACTTGTGATCGGCCATGCTGGTCTGAAAAGGGTGGCAAATATAGCCTCCCGAACCCGACCGGCAAGGGTCCTGAACGCGACGGACCCCGATGCACCGGGGTCCGCAGCTCCACGTTCCAGAAAACGGCCTCAGTAGGCGTTGGGGTCGCGGCCGAACATGTTGGCCACGGTCATGCCCACGATGCGCAGGTCGCGCAGGAAGCTCCAGTTCTCCAGGTACCAGATGTCCAGCTCAATGCGCTTTTCCATCAGTTCGGGCGTTCGGGTCTCCCCACGAAAGCCGTTCACCTGCGCCCAGCCGGTGATGCCCGGACGGACGAAATGGCGCACCATGTATTTGTCGATCACATCACGGAACTGATCATTGAGTTGCAAGGGATGCGGCCGGGGACCCACCACGCTCATGTGCCCGAAAAGAACGTTGAGGAACTGGGGCATCTCGTCCAGGTTGGTCTTTCGCAGAATGCGTCCGATGGCCGTCACGCGCGGATCGTCCTTGGTGGCCTGCTTGAGGTCTGCGTCATTGTTCATGCGCATGCTGCGGAATTTCCAGCACACGAACTCCCGGTTATCCTTGCCCAGGCGGATCTGCTTGAAGAACACCGGGCCGCGCGAGGTGATCTTGATCAACAGGGCCAGGATCGGGAACAGCCAGGGGAAGACGAACAGGATCACCGCCAGGGAGAACACGATGTCGAAGGCCCGTTTCGCGAAACGGTTGCCCCGGATGTCCAATGGCTCCCGGCGCAACTTGCTCACGGGCACCGAGCCGTGGAATTCAAGGTCGGTGGTCTTGACCACCGGAATGAAGCTGTCGGCCGACGGGATCACGCGGAAGCGAATGGTGTTCCGCTCGCAGAATTCCATCAAGTCGGTGATCTCGTCACGTTCGGTGCCGGGCAGGGCACAGTACACGATATCGATCCGGTTCTGCAGGGCGAAGAGCTTGGCGGCTTCCACCGGGCCCATGCGGTATTCACCCATGCGGCCATTGACCGGCTTATCGCTGAAGATGCCCCGGAAGCGATACCCCCTGACGGTCTGGTCCTGGCAGTACTGGAAGATCTCCTCGGTGGCCGGGCCTTCTCCCACGATGATCAGGTCCTTGACGGTGGTCAATGGCTCCAGGGCCAGCACGCGGTTCAAGCCGGTCTGCACGTTCTGTAAGCTCAGTTTTCGGGAGCGCAGCAAGGTACCGAGATCGCTCCCAAGCTCGGTGGCCGCAGTGGCCCTGTCGGCGAAGCGTGTTTGCAACGTCAGCCGGCGCTTGTTCTGTATCGGATCGTCCACGCGGGAATATGGGTTCGTTCCGGGAGGGTCGACGAACGGGCCCAAAAGTAGGCGGCTCGTCGGCCCACGTCAAGTGTTTGTCGAAGATATCGATGATCTCGTCGACAGACGGCGGGTTGCCGTTCCGACCCGACCCGGCTAGCGGAACGCCTTGATCACCAGTTCACGGACCAGCAAAGCCGCGTATATGGTGTTGCCCACGAGATATCGCTTCCATAGGCGCTGTGGTTCGAGCCACAGCCGGTAGAACCATTCGAGAGAAGCGTCCCTCATCCACTTGGGAGCGCGATCATCCTCTCCGGCATAGAGCAGGAACGCCCCTCCCACCCCGACCATCGAGGCGTTCACCCTGCCACGCATGGATGCCATCCACTTTTCCTGTTTCGGGCAGCCGAGCGACACAAGCACCAGGCCGGCGCCACTGGCATTGATCTGATCGGCCTGGTCTCGAAGGTCATCCTCGGTCCAAGGCCGGAAGGGCGGTGCCAACGCGCCGGAGATCGATAGGCGCTCGAACTGGGCGGCGGCGCGTGCCTGGATCTTTTTCAGAACGTCCTCCTTTCCCCCAAGCAGGAAAACGGAGATGCCCAGGTCCTGTGCGCGCCCCATGACAGCCGGCATGAGATCGTTCCCAGCCACCCGTTCCTGGCGTATGCCGTGCAACCAGTGCAGGGACTTGACGACGGGCATGCCATCGGGTGTCGCCAGATCAGCGGCGTTCACCACACCCGCGAACGAGGGTTCCCTCCAGGCTTCGACGGTCATGTGGGCGTTCACGCAGCACACGTAACTGGAGATGCGCTCCCTGGCCAGTGAGACGATCGCCTCCACCTGGGTCGTGAAGGGAGCGATGGAGATGTCCAGCCCAAGGGTCCGCATGCGTCGAGGCGGAGGTGTCGCCATCATCCCGACACTTGCTTTTGGCGCACATCCTTCAGGGTGTGCTTCTGGATCCCATGGCTCGTTTCCCTGTACCAGCGGGCGACCTCCTTCGATCCGGCTTGCAACGACCATGGTGCTTCGCCGAGCGCGGCGATCGTCCGGTCCATCGGAGTGATGTAATCGCTGGTCATGCTCCGATAGCGTCCGCTGGTGATCGGGAAGGGAATGTGCATGCCCTTCAACAGGTCGCCGAGCGCGGCCATGGTCTTGATCATCCACGCGGGCAGGAAGCGCACCGGTCTGCCCACCAACTCCCGGGAAATGGCGTCCACCCAAACCTTCAGGTCAATGGGCGGGTCGCCTACATAGAACACCTGCCGATCCACTGAACCGCGGGGAAGCTGGAGGATGCGATCGATCTGCCAGACCACATTGCCCACGTAGCCGTACGAGCGGATCACGCGCTCCCGGCTGGGATGGAAATACAGACCCATGGTCATCACCCTGAACATCACGTCGCGATAGCGCAGGCTCCAGGGGCCCCAGATGGTGGTGGGCCGGATGATGGCCCAGGCGCAGGTGAGCCCCGCATCGCGCGTGGCCAGCTCCGTGAGCCGCTTCGACTCCCCGTACAGGGTGAAGGGCTTGAAGTCCATGTCGTCACGCGGCTGGTAACCCGCCTCGCAAACGAACTGGGTGCTGGTGACCACCAGGCGCTCGATCGATGGGATCCCGGCGACCACCGCCAGCAGCCTGCGCGTTCCTTCATGGTTCTGCGCATAGCCGGCGATGTCCTGCTTCTCGTCGGTGTCCGCACGGGCGGCCAAGTGCACCACGTGTGTTGGGCGGAACCCGCTGATCAGGTTTTGCATCGCCTCCTGGTCCATGATGTCGCACGAATGCCACCACGGCCGTTGCGCGGGATCCAGCGGGGGGTTCCAGTCAAGATTGATCACTTCCACGCCACGGGCGATGTAATGGGCCATGAGGTTGGTGCCGATGAAACCCGAACCGCCGGTGACCAGCAGACGCATCATGCCGGTCGAAGGCATTCGATCATGGCCTCCTCCATGTTCCTGCGGAACCGATCGACGGTGAACCGCGCCTCATAGATCCTGCGGCCCTCGGCACCCATGCGCACGCGGAGCGCGGGATCCCGTGCCAGCTTTTCGAGCCGGTCGGCCACGGCATGTGCATCGCGCACGTTCACCAGGTATCCGTTGGTCCCATCCTCCACCACCGAGGGGATCCCACGCCAACGCGTGCTGACCACCGGCTTTGCGAACATCATCGCTTCCAACAACACCAGACCGAAACTCTCCGCCGCGAAGTGGGAGGGGAAACTGAAGATGTCGCATGCGGCGAAATGCCGGTACTTCTCCACGTCGCGTTTCTCGCCAAGGAAGGTCACGCGGTCCATCATTCCCCGCGCTTCGACCGATCCCAGGCACTGCCGGCGGAACCCCTCATCACCCCAATTCCCCATGACCTCGAGGCGGGCATCGATGCCGCGGGACAACACCAGGGAAAAAGCTTCGAGCAGCACACCAACGCCCTTGCTTTCGATCAGCACACCGGTGAAGAGCACCACCAGCGGACCACCCGGCGGGGCGGCGTGCTCGGGTACGCTGCCGCGCATGTCGGCAATGCCGTTGGGGATCACCCGATCATGCCTGGCTCCCAGGATCCGCCCATCATCCGGATTGCCTTCCGCCGTGCGGATGGCCAGCGTGGGCCGACGGTAAGCGATGCGGAAGAACGGACGGCACACCGCGGGAAGCCGGCGTTCAGCTCCGGACACCCCACCGGCATGGAAGTGGAACACCACCTGACGGAACATCCACCGGGTGGCGCAGAGCAGCACGATATCGCGCAGGACCGGGATCCGATCGGGACCCGCGGGGGGATAGTAGAGGACGGGCGTGCGCCTGCCGATCCGGCTCCAGGCAATGCGCACGATCGTGGCGAACAGGACGATCAGCTTCCCGGCGCTGAAGCGGCCCACCTGCCCCATATCCCGTGAAAAAGCCATGCGCACATGGAACAGCCGCAGCCTCGCGTATCGCCCATCGAGCAACTCCTGGATCATCACCGCCTGGCCCCCAAACGGTGGCGGGGTCTGGCCCACCACCAGCACGCGGAGGGGGCCGGAGTTCGCTGCCACGGGGCCAAAAGTACCGGCATGCCGGGCGATGCATCCACCGGGAAGCCATGGGGACGAACAGCCGGTCGTGAACTGCCGCTCTACGGGACACCGGGATACATCCATCGAATATCATCTTCCGTCGAGATCCTGGAACAGGCGGTGGTGCAGCGGGGTTGAAGGTGCCCGAAGCCCCTTTCCCATGCTGCCCTCCCACTTCTCCCGCAGGCTCCTGCCTTGCGTGATCCTGCTTTCATGCCAGTCCCTGGCGCGCGCGACTGACTATTTCGTCTCGCCCTCCGGCAGCGATGCCAACAGCGGCACCTCCCAGGCACAGGCGTGGCAAACCATCGACCGCGTGAGCCAGATCATCTATTCGTTGCAGCCGGGCGATCGGATCCGGTTCCAACGCGGTGGAGTGTACCGCGGCGAACTCACCATCGGATCGAGCGGCACCAGCAGCCAGCCGATCGTGGTGGGGGCCTACGGCTCGGGGGCCGATCCGGTGATCAGCGGCAGCGTGCCGGTGACCGGCTGGACCAACCACCAGGGCAACATCTGGAAGGCCTCCATCGCCCAGGGGGTGGAATACGTGTTCGTGAACGGGCAACGCATGACCCTGGCCCGCTACCCCAACAGCGGCTGGCTGCGCAACGACAACGGCAGCGGCACCACCCTGCACGACGCGGCGCTCACCCAGCCCAACGGCTACTGGACCGGCGCCACCGCGGTGATCCGCAGCACCAACTGGAGCTACGACGCGCCGGTGATCACCGGCTTCTCCGGCGGCACGCTCAGCTTCAGCAACATCTGGTACAACCTGG
>CAYMXP010000064.1:0-5286 GCA_964394425.1 uncultured Chryseobacterium sp.
TCGCGCCGCAGCCAGGTGAGCTGTCGCTTGGCGTAGTTGCGCGTGTGCTGCTTGATCCGCGCGATGGCCTCCTCGAGGGTGATGCGGCCGTCGAAGTGTTCGAACAGTTCGCGGTAACCCACCGTTCGGAGCGCGTTGGCATCGCGGTGGGGCAGGAGGGCGCGCGCTTCGCCGACCAGTCCGGAGGCGATCATGCGGTCCACGCGGGCGTCGATGCGCGCGTACAGATCCCCGCGCGGCACATCCAGCGCGATCTTTCTTGCACGCCACGGCCTCGGAACGGCGGTGCCGGAACGTTGCGCGCTGAAGGGCCGTCCCGTGGCGCGGCATACCTCCAGCGCGCGGATCACACGGTGCGGGTTGGCGCGGTCGATCGTGCGCCAGCTCGCGGGATCGCGCTGTTCAAGTTCCATCAACAGGGCTGAAAGACCCGCGGCTTGGAAACGGTCCTGCAGCTCCCGGCGGATCGCGCGATCGCCGGCGGGCAGTGGATCGAAGCCGTTCAGGACGGCATCGACATAAAGGCCCGACCCGCCGGTGAGCACGGCGCGCCCATGCGCCGCGATCAGGCGCTCGATCAGCGGCACCGCCGCGCGCTCGTAGGCCCCGGCGCTCATCGGCTCATCCACCTCCAGATGTCCGATGAAATGGTGAGGGACGCCCAGCATCTCCTCGTCGGTGGGCAGCGCCGCGCCGATGCGCAGGGCGTGGTAGAACTGGCGCGCGTCGGCGTTCACCACCTCGGTGCTGAAATGCCGCGCGATCTCGGCGGCCACGCGTGTCTTGCCTCCGGCGGTAGGGCCGCCGATCACGATCAGCTCGCCCCGGCGGGTCGGGGCCATCAACGGTAGTCGTCGGGGAGTTCTTCGTGGCCGCTGAGGCCCTCGCGGCCATGGCCCTCGTCCTCATCGCCTTCCCCGCCGTCGTCCTCCCCGTCCAGGTCCTCCTCATCGTAGGCGGCCTCGTCGCCGTCGCCGTTCTCCTCCTCGGGCAGGATGCCCTCGTCCAACGCGAGTTGTCGCGCGTGTTCATCGGGCGGCGTTCCGAAGCTCAACGCCACGTGCGGATAACGCCTCCCCTTTTCCGGCGATCCGGCGTGGATCAGCTCGATCAGGAAGCTCCAGTGCTGGAGGAAGTCATAGACGTAGATGAAGCGCTGGCGCGTGCCGCGGATGTGGTCGCTGATGTACACCTGGTCCATCAGCAGCGGCGCGGTCTCGCCGTCCACGCCGAAGCCCAGGTCGGCCAGCGGGATCTCCGGTCCCTTGCCCCAGTGGTCGTCGCTCACGTAGAAGCAGGCCATCTCCTCGCCTTTGAACCCGAAGGCGTCCTTGATCGCCTGGTGGAACTGGCGGAAGGTCTGCTCGCTCTTGATCTCGATGTCCCGGAACGCCTCGCTCTTGTCGTCGATCATCACGCGGAAGCGATAGAGGCGCATGGCTCAGGGGCGGGGTGGGGAAGGCCATGCGAAGCTAATCCGTGGAGCCTTGGCCCCGCGCCTGTCCGTGCGGGTCGACCGGATCGCCCATGCCGGCCACGGGTTCCAATCCGAGCCTGCGCCCTTCCTGCAGCATCAATGCCCAGGCCTGCGCGCGTTCGTTCTGGATCCGGCCGTCGAGGATGGCGTCCTTGATCACCGTCTTGATGTCGCCGATCGCCTTGCAGGGTCGGATGCCGAAGGCCGCCATGACGTCCTGGCCGGTGATGGGTGGCTGGAAGTTCCGGATGCGGTCCTTGTCCTCCACTTCCTCGAGCTTGCGCATCACCAGCGCGTAGTTCTCCAGGTAGCGCTTCTTCTTCGCCTCGTTCTTGCTGGTGATGTCGGCCTTGCAGAGCATCATCAGCGCGTCGATGTCGTCGCCGGCGTCGAAGAGCAGGCGGCGGATGGCGCTGTCGGTCACCTCCTCCTTGGTGAGCGCGATGGGGCGCAGGTGCAGCGCCACGAGCTTCTGCACGAAGCGCATCTTGTCGTCCAGCGGCAGTTTCATCCTGCGGAAGATGGGCGGCACCATGCGCGCGCCCTTGTCCTCGTGGCCGTGGAAGGTCCAGCCGCTCCTGGGGTCGAAACGCTTGGTCTTCGGTTTGGCGATGTCGTGCAGCACGGCGGCCCAGCGCAGCCAGAGGTCATCGCTCACCCGCGCCACGTTGTCCAGCACCTTCAGGGTATGGAAGAAGTTGTCCTTGTGGCCTACGCCGTTCTTTTCCTCGGCGCCCTGCAACTCGACCATTTCGGGGAAGAAGCGATCCAGCAGCCCGCTGGTGAGCAGCAGCTTGAAGCCGATGCTGGGTTTGGGGCTGAGGATGATCTTGTTCAGCTCGCCGTGGATGCGCTCGGCGCTGATGATGTCGAGCCGTTCGGCGTTGCGCTGGATGCTCTCCACGCACTTCGCCTCGATGAAGAAGCCGAGTTGCGCGGCGAAGCGGATCGCGCGCAGCATGCGCAGCGGATCGTCGCTGAAGGTGACGTCCGGATCCAGCGGCGTGCGGATCAGGCCGCGGTGCAGGTCGGCCAGGCCGTCGAAGGGATCGATCAGCGCGCCGCGGTCCCCAGGGTTCAGCGAGATGGCCAGTGCGTTGATGGTGAAGTCGCGCCGTTCCTGGTCGTCGCGGATCGTGCCTGGCTCGACGTCGGGCTTGCGGCTTTCGCCCCGATAGCTCTCGCGCCGGGCGCCCACGAACTCCACGTCCATGTCCTCGGATCGGAACATGGCCGTGCCGAAATTCTTGAACACGTGAACGGGCCCGGCCTGCAGATCGCCGGCGACCTTCTCCGCGAAGGCGATGCCATCACCCTCCACCACGAAGTCGATGTCCTTGCACGGGCGCCCCAGGATCAGGTCGCGCACGTAGCCGCCGATGCAGAACGTCTTCGTCCCTTCGCGCGCGGCCAGCTCCTCCACCGCCGCGAAGAGCGGCTGGTCCAGCACGGCGTTGATGCGGCCGGGGTCGATGGCGTGGGAAGCGGCGCGGTGCATGGCCTTGGAAGGGCCGCAAAAGTAGCCCCGCCGAAAGTCGGAGTACTCCGCCCTACCCCGGCGCGAACGGGACTTGGCGCTGGAAGCGGGATCGTTCGGTGCCGGCGCCGCTGCCGGGCCGGGCTTATTGAACGATCAGCCGCCTGCTTCCTTGTCCGCCCCGTGCATCCTCGATGCGCAGGTCGTACAAGCCGGGCGGCAGGGTGGAAACATCGAGCGTTCCGCGGATGATCCCGGTGCCATGGATCTTTCGCTGTCGCACCACCGCGCCGTTCGCCGCGATCAGGCTCAGTGATAGTTCGCCGCTGCCGGCCGGACAGGTGAAGGTCACGCTGCTGTTCGCGGGGACCGGCGAAATGTCGATGCCGATCCCGTTGTGCAGCGCATCGGCCATGCCCATGGAAGCACTGTCGAGCCAATTGGACGATGCCCCGGAGGGCTGGGTGATGAGCAGGGGTGATCGGACCCCGGGTTTGAAGAAAAGGTACTGAACCCAGGCAACGGCGCCGGTACCACCACCAGGCTCGATGAAGTACAGATCCACGCCCACACGGACCCGCAGCACGTTCAGCACCGGTCCGTATGGCATGACAAGCGTTCCTGTCGCATCGGCCAGCCCGGTTATTTCGCCCCACAAGCTGTCGTTGCTGTTGTGTAGGTCGTCCGTCCAGCTGCCTCCCAGTGAAAGGGGGAAGATCAGTCTCGTTTCCGGGTCATCGTAGATGGTTTGTTGGATGGTGGACGCATCTCCCAGGTGCTCGAACGTAGCCGCATCCGATCGGTAATAGGAGTGGGAGAGCCCTGCGTTGTTCGTGGATGCCAGCGTGGCGGTCGGGTAGCCGGCGGCATAAGGTGTGGACGCTGGATCCACCCAGGTCTCGATCAGATCCGTGCCCACATCCAGGCCGCTCGCATCCCACGTAAGGCCCGTGCCCGGCGGCCCGGGCACAAAGGCGACCGAGCTGGTGTGCATGAGGAACTCATCCCCGGGTACGGGACTGTTCAATGCCTCGGTGAGGGTTTGCGCGTTGGCCGGGATCAGCAGCAGGATGGCGCCGTGCAGGGTACAATGCCGGATCATGGTGAAGCATTTGAGCGAAGCTATGGATCCCCACGGATCGTGATCAGCCGAGGGCCGCGACCCTGATATCGAGCGCGCACCGGAAATGACCCTCGGGGCATTGCGCACGCCCATGCAGCCCGCAGGGCCTGCAGTACAGCGGCTCGTTCACTTGCGCGATGCGCGATCGTTCGCCCAGCGGTCCGAAGCCGAAGGCCGGCACGGTGCTGCAGAACACGGCCGCCACCGGGGCGTTCATGGCCGAAGCGATGTGCAGCGGCGCGCTGTCGTTCACGTAGTTCATGCTCGCATCGCGCATCAACGCGGCCGTGGCCAGGAGCGAGAGCCTGCCCGCCAGCACGTCACCACGGCCGGCGTGGCGGACGATCCCTTCACAGAGCGGCACATCGCCTTTCGCACCGATCAGGACAACGCGGCGATCGGAGGGCAGGGCTTGGATCAGTTCCACCCATTTCTCCGCGGGCCATTGCTTGGTGTACCAGACGGAAGCGGGAGCGATGACCACCATGTGCCCATGTGCCCATGTGCCCATGTGTCCACGCGCTTGCTGAACATGTCGTTCAGATGGATAAAGCCGTGGCAGTGGTCGTGACTTGTCCGTCAGATGCTCGATCAGGTCGTTGAGGCGATCCACTTCGTGGGGGTGGTCGCCTGGAGAGGACGGATCATGGGGTTTGATCTCCGACGGCAGTGGGATGCGGTGCTTCACCAACCTGCTGATGAACGGAGCCAGCGGGTTCTTGTCGTAGCCGATCGTCTCTTTCGCGCGGGCCATCACGGCCATCAGCCCCGTGCTGAAGAAGCGCTGGCAGGTGATCACATGATCGTAGCGTTCTTTTCGGACCTCCCGGATGATGCGGAACAGATCGCGGGTCTTGTTCGTGCCCTTGTCCCACACATGCACGCGCCGCAGGAAAGGATGCTCCTCGAAGAGCCCCTCGTTCCCCTTGCGCACCACCAGGTCGACGGCCGCATCGGGGAAGAAGCGGTGCAGCTTCTCCAGCAGCGCGGTGGCCAGCACGGCGTCGCCCAGGAAGGCGGTCTGGATGACAAGGAACTTCTTCATATTCATTTACCACAGAGACACTGAGGCACAGAGAATGCGATCGGCCGGCCGGGCGTTCATGGGATCGGCTCGGAGGGAGATCTTCCTTGGTATTTCTCCGTGCCTCAGTGTCTCTGTGGTTGAACCTTCTACACCGCCACGTTGTGCTCGCGCAGGGCCTCGTT
>CAYMXP010000064.1:5386-14159 GCA_964394425.1 uncultured Chryseobacterium sp.
ACGCGCACGCCCTCCACCACGATCGCGCGCGATCCGATGAAGGCCCCATCCTCGATGATCACGGGCGCGGCCTGCACCGGCTCCAGCACCCCGCCGATGCCCACGCCACCGCTGAGGTGTACGTTCTTCCCGATCTGCGCGCAGCTTCCCACCGTGGCCCAGGTATCCACCATGGTGCCTTCATCCACGTAGGCGCCGATGTTCACGTAACTGGGCATGAGGATCACCCCCGGCGCGAGAAAGCCGCCGTAACGGGCCACCGCATGCGGCACCACGCGCACCCCGAGCCGGTCATAGCCGCGCTTCAGCTCCATCTTGTCATGGAACTCCAGCGGGCCGGCTTCCATCGTCTTCATTCCCCGCGTGGGGAAGTAGAGGATCACGGCTTTCTTCACCCAGTCGTTCACGCGCCAATGGTCACCGTCCGGTTCGGCCACGCGCAGCCGTCCCTTGTCCAGGGCTTCGATCACCTGCTCGATCGCCTGAACGGTGGCCTCGTCCTTCAACATCGCGCGGTCCTCCCAGGCGCGTTCGATCAGATCCCGCATGCGGCGAAGTTGCGCGATCCCCGGCGCGCGCCGATCCCAGCCCCCTCCGATCCCGCCCGGGGACCCGCGATCGGGAGGGGAGGCCGGGATCGGCCGATCTTCGGCACGTGGGCAGGGTGATCGGCATCGACTACGGGACGAAGCGCACCGGCCTGGCCGCGACCGATCCGCTCCGCATCATCGCCAGCGCGCTGGACACCGTGCCCACCCCGGACGTGCTCCACCGGTTGAAGGAGGAAGCGGGGCGATCGGCCGTGGATGGCTTCGTCGTGGGCTTGCCGCTGGGCCTGGACGGGAAGGAGACCGATGCGACCGGACCGGTGAGGAGGTTCATCGTGGAATTGGAACGCGCCTTTCCCGGGCGGTGGGTCGAGACCGTGGACGAGCGCTTCACCAGCCGCATCGCCCAACGGACCCTGCGGCAGAGCGGCAAGGGCAGGCAGGCGCGGCGGGACAAGTCGCAGCTGGACCGGATCAGTGCGACCCTCATCCTTCAGGGCTGGCTGGAGCGGAGGACGCGCAGCACCTGAGGGCGCCGTGTATTTTCGCGCGCCTTTCCCATGATCCTCCCCATCCGCGCATACGGCGATCCCGTGCTCAAGAAGGTGGCGAAGGACATCGCGGCCGATCATGCGGGGTTGAAGGAATTGATCGCGGACATGTTCGAGACCATGTACGCGGCCAACGGGGTGGGCCTGGCCGCCCCGCAGGTCGGGCACGGCATCCGGCTTTTCATCGTCGATGCCTCGCCCTTCGCCGTGGACGATGATGGCAAGCCCACCGACCAGGTGCATCTGAAGGAGTTCAAGCGCGTCTTCATCAACCCCCACCGCGTGAACGAGGAAGGGGAGGAGTGGCCCTTCGAGGAGGGATGCCTGTCGATCCCCAACATCCGCGAGGAGGTCGAACGCCCGGCCACCGTGAGGCTGCGCTACGTGGACGAGACCTTCGCGCCCCATGACGAGACCTTCGACGGCTATGCCGCACGCGTCATCCAGCACGAGACCGATCACCTGGACGGCGTCCTCTTCACCGACCGCCTGCCCGCCCTGCGCCGCCGGCTGCTGCAAGGCAAGCTGCGCGACATCAGCATGGGGAAGACCGACGCCAAATACAAGATGCGTTTTCCAATGACCAAACGATGACCATGAAACGCCCCCCCCTTGTCCTGCTCGCGGCGCTGTTCGCCTGCGGCACACCCGAACCTCCCGCTGGAACGGCGCGGGAGGACAAGAAAGACCTGGTCGACCCGGCGATCATGGTGACGCGCATCCACGCCCAGGAGGATTCGCTATTCGCCAAGGACACCTTCGACAAGCGCGGGGCCCATGCGCTGCTCGACGTGTACAAGCTCTTCGCCGCCACCTTTCCCACCGACACCATGGCGCCGGAGTACCTCTTTCGCGCGGCGGGCCTGGCCAAGGCGATGAACGATCCCGGTCAGAGCGTGCTGCTCTACGACCGGATCATCGCCGAGCACCCCGCCTGGAAGCGGCTGGTCTCGGCCTATTACATGAAGGCCTTCACCATCGACGACGGGCTGAACGACAAGGAGCGCGCGAAGGCCGCCTATGAAGAGGTGATCGCGAAATTCCCCGATCATGCCTTCGCGCGCGATGCCCGCGCGATGATCGACAACCTGCCCTATACGGACGAACAGCTGATCGAGCGGTTCAAGCAGCAGGAGCAGCAGCAGGCGCGCAAGCCGTGAGGCTCAGTTCTTGAAATAGCGCCGGCGCTGTTCCGGCGACGACCACTCGTGCGTGGCGCGGAAGCGACCGGTCTCCTTCACGAACACCACGTCGCGCTGGGCCAGGGCATTGTCCAGCGGGCGGTTGTGGCCGTCCACGATGTCGTAGGCCACGAAGCCCAGCTCCTTCATGCGTGCCAGCACCTCGGCGAACTCGGGGGCGGCTTCATGGAATTTGAAGAAGGACGTTTCCAGGATCACCACGTCGCATTGCGCAAGGGTGGCTCGCGCGCCGTCGATCACCTGCAGCTCGAAGCCCTGCACGTCCACCTTCAGCAGCGCGCTGCCGCGCAGGTCCGTTCCCCGCACCAGGGTGTCGACGCGTACCATCCTGACGCGGCGATCGGTGCCGTCGGCGATGAGCCCGTCGCTCTCATGGAGCACCGAACTGCCGTAGGCATCGGCGTGCGCGTGCAGGACCACCTCCCCGTCATGCGGACCACAGGCGGCGATCGTCACCCTGCCGGGATGGCGGGCGCGCAGGGCCTGAAGGCGGGGTTCGAACTCCTCGATCGGTTCCACCCAGAACGTGAACACGTCGGGAAAGGCGCCGAGCAGTTCATCGGTGCCGTGGCCGGCGCCCACATCGATGATCACCGAGGGCATCCACCCCTGCCGCTTAAGCTGGTCGAGCGCCTGTTGCATGGTGCGGCGCACCGGCGCGAACACGAACTGGCCGGCGGGATCGATGTTGGAACCCGGCACGCGGCTGCGCAGCAGTTCATATCCCAACCTTTCCAGGGACCGGTCGATCGATCGCTTGATGGCCTTTTTCATCCGGGCTGAAGGTAACCGCGCCGGACATGCGTCGATGTGCGCGCCGGAAAATTCAGTCCGTCGCTCCGGCGATCACCGCGTTGCCGCGCGCGATGATCCCCAGCGGGCGGCCGGTGAAGCGCTGCCCGAGGAAGGGCGTGTTGCGCGACCGCGACCGGAGGTCCGCGTCGGCGAGGGTCCAATCCGCGTCGGGATCGAAGAGGGTGATCTCCGCTTGGGCGCCCTCGGCGATGTGCGGCACGGCAAGACCGAGGACGCGGCGGGGCCCCTGGCAGAACCGATCGACCAGCTGCCCCACGCGCATGCGGCCGCGCAAGGCCGTGCTGGCCACGGCGTAGCTGGTTTCCAACCCGATGATCCCGAAGGCCGCATGGCCGAACTCCACCTGCTTGTGCTCCACGTCCTCGGGTCGGTGATCGCTCACCACCGCGTCGATGGTCCCGTCCTTCACCCCCTCGCGCAGCGCCTCCATGTGCTCCATGTCGCGCAGCGGCGGCATCACCTTGTAGTGGGTGTCGAAGCCGCGCAGGCAGCCGTCGTCGAGCAACAGGTGGTGCGCGGCCACCGAGGCGGTCACCTTCACCTTGCGCTGCTTCGCCTCGCGGATCATGGCCACCCCCTGGGCGGTGGAAACGGTGGCCACATGCATGGGCGCATCGGCGTAGGCCGCCAGGGACAGGTCGCGCGCCAGCACGATGGTCTCGGCTTCCGGGGCGATGCCCTTCAATCCGAGCCGTGCGCTCATGGGACCCTCATGCATCTGGCCGCCATGGGCCAGGCCGGCCTCCTGTGCGAAGGTCATCACCGTGCGGCCGATGCCGCCCGCGTACTGCAAGGCGAGCACCATCAGGCGCGCGCTGGCCGTCGCGCGCTGGTCGTCGGTGAAGGCCAGCGCGCCGGCCCGCGACAGATCGTACAGCTCGGCGAGCTGTTCGCCCTGCAGGCCCTTGGACAGGGCGGCCAGCGGCAGCACCCGCACCGCATGGCCCTGCGCCTTGCGCAGCAGGTATTCCACGCCCGCGCGCGAATCCACCGGTGGCTGGGTGCCGGGCAGCACCGCCACGGCGGTGAAGCCGCCGGCCGCCGCGGCGTCAAGTCCGCTGAACAGATCCTCCTTGTACTCCTCGCCTGGATCGCGGAAGTGCGCCCGCAGATCCACCCAGCCCGGGCTGATGTGCGCGCCGGGGATCCTGATCGCCCGGGCGCCATCGGCCGGCACGCGTGCGCCGATCGCGGTGATGGTGCCCTTTTTCACCAGCAGGTCAACGATCTTGTCGTGATGCGGACCGCCGGGGTCGATCACGTGTACCTGCTGGAGAAGAAGGTCCTTCATTCCCTGCGTTCGATGGCGGCGGGACGTGGCCGCGCGGTCGAAGGTCGGAAGATGTCCTGAAGGCGCAGCAAGGCCACTTCGGCGGCCAGGAAGATCAAGGCGAGCAACACGCACCAGATCCACAGCTTGCGGCCCTCGTCCAGTTCATCCAGGCGTCGCGCCAGTTCATCCACGCCTTGCTCCATCACCTGCACCGATCCCAGGCCGTGCTGCTGGAGCAGGGCGCGGAATTCCTCGGGCCGATATGCGGTGAGGTCGCTCTCGGCGCGGGATAGGTCAAGCGCGAGGGTCTGCACCGTATCGCGCGGCGCGGCACCCGGACCGGCCAGGACCACGGCATAGGGGCCATCGGGCAGGTCCAGGTCGTGGAGCACCAGGTCCACCCCTTCGGGCGAGCGCCGCAGTTCGGGTACCAGGTCGATGCCATCGGGTCCGAGCAGGTGCATGATCGCATCACCCGATGGCGGTCCGGCATGCAGGTCGATGCCTCGCGCCGCGCCGATCTGGTGATAGAGCGCCCCCATCGGCCGGCTCAGTTCAGCCATGCGCAGCAGGGAGGTGACGTAGAGCGCATGGCGGGTGAAGGTGCCGCCCGATCCTTCCAGCGGCGCGGCGCACACGTACACCTGGCCCCTGCCGTGCGGCACCGCCGCCAGGAAGGCGCCGCCATCCTGAAGGCGAAGGAGCACGCGTGCTCCGGCAGGGGTGAGGAGGGCATGGCGGGGGCCCACGGAGGGAAGGTCCACGTTGCGAGGCATGGAACTGAACATGTCGCGGAAGAAGGGTTCGGACAGGTCGATGCGATCCACCTTGATCCGCGCCGTGTCCCTGCGGCCGAACACACCGGCGCCCAGGTCGGCGAGCAGGGCATTGTAGCCCGCCGGTTCGATCTCGTCCGCGGGGAAGAAGGCCAGGCTTCCGCCGCGTTCCACGAACTGCTGGAGCGCGCCGGCCATGCCGCTGGGCACGTCGGGCAATGCGTTCAGCACCACGAGATGCTGCCGTTGCAGCGCGCCCAGATCGAGGGAGCGGTAAGCCTGCGTGGTGAACGCATGGATGCTGTCCCCGGCGAACACGGCCCGCACGCGGGCGTCGCTCTCCTCCTGGCCACCGCTCACCAGCAGCACGTTGATCACCTCGGCGGTGCGGTATGCGATGTACAGCCGGTCGTCGAAGGTCACGGGTCGGTCCGGGATCTCCAGCAACCCCCAGTGATCGCCCGGCGCATCGTTGGTGAAGTGCAGGACCGTATCCACGGTCGCGTCGGCGCCCACGCTGAAGGTGGCCAGCGCGCGCTGGCGGCCGTCGATGCCCAGGCGCAGGGGGATGTCCGCCAGGTCGCGCGTTCCGCGGTTGCGCACGCGCACGTGCAGGGTCTCGTTGCGCCCGAGGCGCCGCACGGGCGAGGCGAACCAGCAGCTGTCGATGCTCAGGTTGTCGGCCGATGCGGGCGGCAGGGGGACCACGATCACGGGGATGGCGGGATCCACCGTCCAGCGATCCACATCGGCGATGGTGCGTTGCAGATCGGTGAAGAGGATCATGCGCTTCACGGGCGCATCGCTCCGGTCCAGGGCTTCGCGCTGGCGGGTGATCACCTGGGAAAGCGGACGCGTGAAGGGGGAAACATCCACCTGGGCCGCCGCCTGCAGGGCCTCGTCGCGCCCGGTGAGCAGTTGCTGCCGGCCGGAGAGCCTTCCGGTGATCACCTGAACGCGGTCGGTGGCCGCGCCGCGCATGATGGCCTCCTGCGCGCCTGCCCTGGCCTGGTCCAGCAAACGGCCCGCGCCGTTGGTGCCATCCATGCTGTAGCTGTCGTCGATGAAAACCGACAGGGCGTGGCGGCCGGCCTTTACCTGTTGACCTCCCGCCGGCACATAGGGCTGGGCGAAGGCCAGCACCAGGGCGGCCAGGGCGAGCATGCGTGCGCACAGCACCAGCCAGTGCCGCACCTTTCTGCGCTGGCGGGTCTGAAGGCTCACCTGCCGCAGCAGGCGCACGTCGGGGAAGTCGATGCGCTTGAAGCGGCGCAGTTGGAAGAGGTGGATGATGACCGGGACGGCGAGGGCGGTGAGCGCCCAGAGGAAGGTCGGGTGAACGAAGGCCATCGGAGGTCGCGCTTGCGCGGCGGGCCGCGGCAGGCGGCGCGAAGATCGCCCGACGGGCGATGGGAGATCGTGAAAAAGTGCGAAGAGCGCCGCCGACCGCGCCTCAGTTCATCGAGGTGGGCGCCAAGGACAGGCCATACTTGCGGTACAGCCGGGCCTTGCGCTTTTCCAGCCGGGCCAGCGCCCTGGCCGTGCGGGGCGCGCGATCGGCCACCGGCAGTTCGCCGCTCTGGATGCGCTGGACGACGTGCTCCACGTGGCGGTCCTCGCCGGCCGGATCATAGTCGTCCTTCATGTCGTTGCCGAAGAGCTTCGCCACGCCCTGCCACAGCCAGGCCTGGAAAGACCCGCGCAGTTCCTTCACCAGGTCGTAGCTCGTGCGGCCGGTCTCGCGGTCGATCAGTTTGATCAGCACGCGCCCCTGGGAGATGGTGAGTTCGCGCACCTCCTCCTCGAACTCGGCGCGCAGCTCGGCTTCCGCCAGCTTCACGTACAGGTCTCGATCGCCCTCCCGCTCGATGCCGGCCAGGTCGCGCTCGTATTCCGCCAGCAGTTCCGCGGTCACCCGGGCGTAGGGGTAGACCTTGATCACGTTCTTCATCAGCCGCGTATAGCGCGCCTGTTCGCGGCGCGATGCGCGGCTCCAATGGCCGTAGACGGTGGCCGCGCCCAGTTCCACCAGCGGGATCGTGTCCCCGGCGTTCACGGTGGCCTTCACGATGCGGCTCCCCCCTTCACCCTGGGCCGCCGCCTGCAGGACCATGCCCGCGGAGAGCATGGTACACAGCGCGAGGCCGATGCGTGACGGCGGGTTCATGATCCGAAGCTACAACGATGGTGATGGGACCTTATTCCCCCCTTGTACCGGACCACCGCCACCGCAGTTTCCAATGGTTTCCCACCCGGTGCCACGGCCTGCCGCTCATCCGCACCGGCCCCCCGGGGGCGCGGCCGGTACGCCACGTTCCCGCGAGGGCATCGAAGTGGATGGGAGGCGACCCTCATTCCTTCCGACATTCGGATCCGCCGCTTATTTCGCCGGAACATGGACCGTGGGAACGGCATCGCCATCGCCCCGCCGGCACGCGGAACCGCTTGCCGATGGAGCGGCCCGCGATCGCCGGCCCATCACGGCAACGCCGTTCCATGCTCGCGCACTTCCATGCAGCCGCGACATCGGTCCGCACCAGGTCATTCAACCCCCGCCGGCAGGTGAGCGTTCGTCTGGCGAAGATCGAACAGCTCGATGCGTTGCGGGCCATCGCCGTGTTCCTGGTGGTCCTTCAGCACTACCTGCCGAACTACCGGGTGGGGAGCGTTCCATACGCGTGGGCCGGTGTCGATCTGTTCTTCGTCATCTCGGGCTACCTGATCACGGCCATCCTGCTACGGCAGAAAGCGGCGATCTCGAGCAAAGCGCTCATCATCAAGAATTTCATCATCAAGCGCGTGCTGCGGTTGTTCCCCATCTATTACCTCTTCCTCACCTTCTTCGCCCTCGCGATGGCCTGGTTCGGACTGTGGTCGTGGGATCCGGGCCAGGGCATCTACTACTACACCTACACGGCGAACATCCTGATGTTCATGGAAGGGCACGCCAGCAAGCAGCTCTACCACGTCTGGTCGCTTTCCGTGGAGGAGCAGTTCTACCTGATCTGGCCCTGGCTGGTGCTATTCCTTTCGGACCGGGTGCTCTTGCGCGTGCTGTTGATCCTCGTCCTGGCGAGCTTTCTCTTCAAATCCTTCGTCGCCATCCCCGACATGCGGCTGCTCACGCCATACCACTTCGACACCCTGGGCGGCGGGGCGTTGATCGCGCTGCTCCAACCCGGCCGGGGTCGTGCCGTGCGTTGGATCGAAGGCCATGCGGCCTGGCTGCTGTCGGCGGGCCTGGCCATGCTGGCGATCCATCATTTCCTGTTCAACGTGCATGCGTTGTTGTGCGCCGCCATCCTGATGATCACGATCACGCTGGTCGTCGGCGGGACCAAAGGCTTCGGCGGCGCCGCGGGCAGGCTGCTCGACATGCGCTGGCTCGGGTACATCGGACGCATCAGCTACGGCATCTACCTCTACCACAAGCCGATCCCCTTGTTCGTGCAGATCCTGTTGGACAGGTCGGGCATCCAGGTACACGGCATCATCCTCGTCCTGCTCTCCATGGCCCTCACCTTCGCGATCGCGCACTTCTCCTTTGTGTGGATCGAACAGCGCTTCCTGAAGCTCAAGGACCATTTCGACCTCTGAGAGCCGGTTC
>CAYMXP010000064.1:14259-15690 GCA_964394425.1 uncultured Chryseobacterium sp.
CGGGGTGGTGCGCGGAGCGTCCGTCAGCATCGCGCCGGCCACCAGGGCGGCGACCTCCAGTTCCGACGCATCGTTCCCCTTGAGCAGCGCGGGATCGAAATGGTCGCGCACGAAATGCGTGTCATAGTTCCCGCCGCGGAAGGCCTCGTGCCCCATCACGAAGCGGCAGAAGGGCAGGGTGGTCTCCACCCCGGCGATGGCGTAGTCGTCGATGGCGCGTTCCATCCGGGCGATGGCCTCTTCGCGCGTTGGCGCATGAACGATGAGCTTGGCGATCATCGGGTCGTAATGGATCGGGATCGCCATGCCCTCCTCGAAGCCGTCGTCCACGCGCACCCCGGGGCCTTGCGGCGGGCGGTAGGTGGCGAGCGTCCCGATGTCGGGCAGGAAGTTGTTCGCGGGATCCTCGGCGTACACGCGCACCTCGATCGCGTGGCCGTTGATCCGCAGGTCCTCCTGCTTCATCGGCAGCTTTCCTCCCTCCGCCACGCGGATCTGGAGCTTCACCAGGTCCAGTCCGGTGATCAACTCCGTCACGGGATGTTCGACCTGGAGCCGCGTGTTCATCTCCATGAAGTAGAAGTCCAGCTTCTCGTCCAGCAGGAACTCGACGGTGCCCGCGCCGGTATAGTCCACGCTCTTGGCCACGGCCACGGCCGCTTCGCCCATCCTCTTCCGCAGCGCCGGGGTGAGGATGGCGCTGGGCGCCTCCTCCACCACTTTCTGGTGGCGGCGCTGCACGCTGCACTCGCGCTCGAAGAGGTGGAGCACGTTGCCGTGCGCATCGGCCATCACCTGCACCTCGATGTGGCGCGGGCCGGCCACGTACTTCTCGATGAACACGCTGCCGTCGCCGAAGGCGTTCTGCGCCTCGCTGATGGCGCGTTCGAGCCCCTCCTTCAGCTCGCTCTCCGTGTTCACGATGCGCATGCCCTTGCCACCACCTCCGGCCGCCGCCTTGATCAGGATCGGGAAGCCGATCGTCTTCGCGACCTTCATCGCTTCCTGCAGCCCGTTCACCGCGCCGTCCGTTCCCGGCACCAGCGGCACGCCGAATTTCTTCACCGCCTCTTTAGCTGCGAGCTTGTCGCCCATCACCTTCATGGCGTGCGACGAGGGACCGATGAAGGTCACGCCCGCCTGCTCCAGCGCCTCCGCGAAGTCGCCGTTCTCGCTGAGGAAGCCGTAGCCCGGGTGGACCGCATCCACCTTCAGGTCCTTGCACACCTTCACGATCTTTTCGATCGCCAGGTAGCTTTCCTTGCTGGGCGGCGGGCCGATGCACACGGCTTCGTCGGCGAAGCGCACGAAGGGTGCCGTGCGGTCGGCCTCGCTGTACACGGCCACGGTCCTGATGCCCATCTCACGCGCGCTGCGCATCACGCGCAAGGCGATCTCGCCGCGGTTGGCGACGAGGAGTTTGTGGATCTT
>CAYMXP010000064.1:15790-16920 GCA_964394425.1 uncultured Chryseobacterium sp.
GAGTGGACGGACCTGAACGATCGCTGGGGCCGCAGCCTCGCCTACCGGAAGGACGGCGGCGTGATCGTGGATCACCAGACGCGGCGGTTCGCCGGGCACGCCTCGGTGCATTTCGCCTATCATCCGAACGGTGCCGTCGGCAAGGCGGAATACAGCGAAGCGCCCGATGGCGGCATTCAATGGTACCGCAGCACCACCACCTTCGATGAGGAGGGGAACCAGACCGGCTTCAGCGAGCAGGGCTGGGACAACGACGGGCCGATCGGCCCGCGCATCATCCCCTCACCCGGCCCGGGCAGGGAACCGCCGGCCCCGAAGCAGGAGGAAGTGTGGGAACAGCACATGTTCATCAACGAATACTTCGTGGTGGCGCGGAAGAACTGCCGCGTGCGGCTCCGGCCGAAAGATCCCAGCCCGGCCGCCAGGGACGTCGATGCCACGCTGCTCGCCGGCGACACCCTGCGCGGCGGCACCTACAGCATGGGGGAGCGCTTTGATCCGCCCCTGGAGCACGTGGAGGTGGTCGCCACCGACCGCCGGGGCAGGCCGAAATTCAAGGTGCGGCGCGTGGACAGCGTGCAGGTGAACGATGAGCACCGTCGGTGGTACCTGATCGTAGGCCGGTAGCCCGGGGAACAGAACAGGTCCCAGGCGGCGGCCCGCTTGACATGTAGCCTCTCCCGGTGCTGAAAGCCTTCACGGCCGCGGCGATGGTACGGGGGCCGTGATCGACCCAAGATCCGATCAAGAAAGGACCTGCTTCACCCTGTCAGCCGCCTCCTGCAGCGCCACGGCGCTCAGCACCTTCAAACCGCTCTTGTCGATCAGCTCCCTGGCCTCCTGCGCGTTGGTACCTTGAAGCCGCACGATGATCGGCACCTTGATGTCGCCGATGTTGTTGTAGGCGTCCACCACGCCCTGCGCGACGCGATCGCAGCGCACGATGCCGCCGAAGATGTTCACCAGGATCGCCTTCACGCGCGGATCCTTCAGGATGATGCGGAAGCCCTTCTCCACGCGCTCCGCATCGGCCGTGCCGCCCACGTCGAGGAAGTTGGCCGGTTCGCCGCCGCTGAGCTTGATGATGTCCATGGTGGCCATGGCCAGGCCGGCGCCGTTCACCATGCAGC
>CAYMXP010000065.1:0-16031 GCA_964394425.1 uncultured Chryseobacterium sp.
CCGAGCACGTTGAGGAAGATGCGCCTGGCGTCGGCTGTGCCCGTGTGGCGCACCAGCGTGATGGGCGCCAGCAAGCGCGTCGCCGAACTGGCCGTGCAACTGGCCGGGCGGGAAGCCTCCACGCGGTACATCACCACGCGCTTCGGCAACGTGCTGGGCAGCAGCGGATCGGTGATCCCGCTGTTCCGCCGTCAGATCGCCGCCGGCGGGCCCGTCACCGTCACCCACCCGGAGGTGACGCGCTTCTTCATGACCATCCCCGAAGCCTGCCGCCTGGTGCTGGAAGCCGCCGTGATGGGAAAAGGCGGGGAGATCTTCGTGTTCGACATGGGCCAGCCCGTGCGCATCGCCGACCTGGCCGACCGCATGATCCGCCTCAGCGGCCGCGAACCGGGCGGCGACATCGCGGTGACCTTCACCGGACTGCGCCCCGGGGAGAAGCTGTACGAGGAGCTGCTCGCCGCGCAGGAAGACAACCTGCCCACCCACCATCCGCGCATCCTGATCGGCCGCGTGCGCGAGGAGGATCCCCTGCGCGTGGCCCCCGCGCTCGACGCCCTGGAGGAACTGGTGCGCACCGGCACCGAGGCCGACCTGGTGAAGGCGCTCAAGGCCCTGGTGCCCGAATACCGCAGCCAGAACTCCAGCTACAGTACTTTCGACGCCCCCCAAAATGAAGGGGTGCCATGACCCGCGACCGCAACCTGGAGATCGCGCGCCTGCAGAAGGAGATCGGCGACCACATCGGCATCGGCGGCGACAGCCTGGTGTTCGACTACGAGGAAAGCGAGGGTGGCAAGCTGGTGGAACTGCACCTGATCACGGTGAACCCGCGCCACAACCAGAGCTTCCTGTTCCACGCCACCGGGGGGGCCGACAAGCTGGAGGCGCTGCGCCTGATGCTCGACTACGTGCGCACGTACAAGGAGCGCACCAGCAGCTACACCGTGCAATGGAGCGCACGCGGGGAGAACGTGCTCAACACCTCCTACTTCCGCGCGAAGAACGTGCTCGAAGCCCTCGACAAGCTCTTCTACGACCGCGACCCCAACTCCATCACCGTGTTCAGCGTGATCCTCAATCCGATCAGCTGAACGCGGGCACGACCATGAAGATCACCACCCCGATCCAGATCCGCTTCAGCGACATGGACATGGCGCATCACGCCAACAACGCCGTGTACCTCTCCTGGTTCGAGCTGGGCCGGATGGACCTGCTGCGCCGGTTCATCGAGCGGCACCACGACTGGCGCAGGCAGGGCATCATCCTCGCGCGCAACGAAGCGGACTACCGACGGCCCGTTCACCTGGGCGACACCGTGGAGGTGGAGACCTGGTGCGCACTGGTGGGGCGGAAGAGCTTCACCCTGGCCTACGCGCTGTTCATCACCAACAAGACCGGCCGGTTGCTGGCCGCCAACGGCAAGAGCGTGATGGTGTGCTACGACCACGACACGGGCCAGAGCATGCCGGTGCCCGAAACCTGGCGCGCGGCCCTTCTCACCTACCACGAACCGGACTGAACGGCCCGCCCATGCATGCCATCACCCTGACGCCCCCGGGCACCACCCTGGCGGAAAGCGAACTGGTGCTGAACGCCGACGGAAGCGTCTACCACCTGGCGCTGCGGCCCGACCAGCTCGGCGACCTGGTGCTGCTCTGCGGCGACCCCGACCGCGTGGAGCGCATCAGCGCGCGGTTCGAACAGGTCGAGCACCGCGTGCGGAACCGCGAGTTCGTCACCCATACGGGCCTGTACCGCGGCACCCACATCACCGCCCTGGGCACGGGCATCGGCACCGACAACATCGACATCGTCCTCAACGAACTGGACGCGCTGGCCAACATCGACCTGCACAAGCGCGAGCCCCGTTCCGCCCACCGCCAGCTGAGGCTGGTGCGCCTGGGCACCTGCGGCGCGCTGCGGCCCGACATCGCCGTGGGCTCGTTGATCGTCTCCGCCTTCGGCATCGGCCTGGACGGCGTGCTGCACTACTACGCCGCCGAGCACACACCCGCCGAGCAGCGCCTGCTGCCCGCCTTCATCCAGCATATGGACTGGCCGGAGAACCTGCCGCTGCCATACGCGGCCGGCGGCGATGAGCAGCTGGTGGCCTCGCTGCGCACCGGGCACACGGTGGGGATCACCATCACCTCCCCCGGCTTCTATGGGCCGCAGGGCCGCCGCCTGCGCGCGGTGCCGGCCATCGACGACCTCAATGAACGCTTCGCCTCCTTCGAGCACGAAGGGCTGCACGTGACCAACTTCGAAATGGAGACCAGCGCGCTCTACGGCCTGGCCGGCATGCTGGGCCACCGCGCCGCCACCATCTGCACGGTGGTGGCCAACCGCGTGCGCGGCGAATACGCGCGCGACCACCACGCGGACGTGGAGCGCATGATCGATCACGTGCTGCAACAGGTCACCGCCTGATCCTCCGGCGATCCCCGTCCGGAGTTGGGGTCCAAGGCGCCGTCTAACTTCGCCGCCCCATCGTACCACCCATGACCTACGACGTGATCGTGCTGGGCAGCGGACCCGGCGGCTACGTGGCCGCGATCCGCGCCAGCCAGCTGGGCTTGAAGACGGCCATCGTGGAACGCGAAGCCCTCGGCGGCATCTGCCTCAACTGGGGGTGCATCCCCACCAAGGCGCTGCTGAAGAGCGCGAACGTGTTCGAATACATCCGCCATGCGAAGGACTACGGCATCACCATCGCCGAACCCAGGGCGGACTTCAAGGCCGTGATCGCGCGCAGCCGCGAGGTGGCCGGCGCCATGAGCAAGGGCGTGGAATTCCTGATGAAAAAGAACAAGATCGACGTGGTGATGGGCACCGGAAAGGTGATGCCGGGAAGGAAGATCGAGGTGACCGCCGCCGACGGGAAGAAAAGCACCCTCGAGGGCAGGAACATCATCATCGCCACCGGCGCGCGCAGCCGCGAACTGCCCAACCTCAAGCAGGACGGGAAGAAGATCATCGGCTACCGCGAGGCGCTGGCGCTGCCCGAACAGCCCGGGAGCATGGTGGTGGTGGGCAGCGGCGCCATCGGCAGCGAGTTCGCCTACTTCTACAACGCCATCGGCACCAAGGTGACGCTCGTGGAATTCCTGCCCAACGTGGTGCCCGTGGAGGATGAAGAGGTGAGCAAGCAACTGGAACGCAGCTTCAAGAAGCAGGGCATCGAAGTGCTCACCTCGTCGGAAGTGACGGCGGTGGACGTCAAGGGCAAGGGCTGCGCGGTGACGATCAAGACCCCGCAGGGCGAAAAGAAGGTGGAGTGCGACATCGTGCTCAGCGCCGTGGGCATCGTGGCCAACCTGGAGAACATCGGGTTGGAGCAGGTCGGGATCGCCACCGACAAGGGCAGGATCGTGGTGAACGAGTTCCACCAGACCAACATGCCCGGCTACTGGGCCATCGGCGACTGCACGCCCGGCCAGGCGCTGGCGCACGTGGCCAGTGCCGAGGGGATCATCTGCGTGGAGAAGATCGCCGGAAAGGACCCGCAACCGCTGGACTACAACAACATCCCGGGCTGCACCTACTGCTCGCCCGAAGTGGCCAGCGTGGGCATGACCGAAAAACAAGCGAAGGAAAAGGGGATCGAGATCAAGGTGGGCAAGTTCCCCTTCACCGCCAGCGGCAAGGCCAAGGCCGCCGGCCACCCGGATGGTTTCGTGAAGCTGATCTTCGACGCGAAGTACGGCGAGCTGCTCGGCGGCCACATGATCGGAGCCAACGTCACCGAAATGATCGCCGAGCTGGTGAGCATCCGCAAGCTGGAAACCACCGGCCACGAGATCATCAGGACCGTGCATCCCCACCCCACCATGAGCGAGGCCATCATGGAAGCCGCGGCGGCGGCCTACGGCGAGGTGATCCATTTGTAGGGGTGGGTCATGATCCAACCCCTCAGGTGGATGCGCCCACCCGATGCACGGCGCCGCGTCTGAACCACCACCATGTGCGGCATCGCCGGAACCTTCCAGATCGACCCCGCGCGATCCGCCGCGGCACCACGCATCGAAGCCGCGGTGCGCCGCATCGCGCACCGCGGCCCTGACGACGAGGGCATCACGCGCATCGGCGGCGCGGTGCTGGGCCACCGCCGGCTGAGCATCATCGACACCTCGACCGCCGGCCACCAGCCGTTCACCGATGACAACGGGCGACACACCATCGTCTTCAACGGCGAAGTGTTCAACTTCAAGGAACTTCGCCACGCGCTCGAGGCGAAGGGGCATTCGTTCCGCTCAAGGACCGACACCGAGGTGGTGCTGCGCCTGTACACGCTCCAGGGGCCGGACTTCCTGCACGACCTCAACGGCTTCTTCGCCCTGGCCATCCACGACCGGGACCGGGATGAATTGTTCATCGCGCGCGATCGCTTCGGCGTGAAGCCGTTGTGGTGGTGCGAGCACGAAGGGCGCCTGCTCTTCGCAAGTGAATTGCGCGCACTGATGGAACTGGGCGCACCACGGGCCATCGATCCGGCATCGTTGCGCCAGTACCTCACCCATCATTTCATTCCGGCACCCCACGCCATCCTGAACGACGCGCGGAAGCTGCCGCCCGGCCATTCGCTCACCGCGGACCGCGCAGGCATCCGCGTGCGGCGCTGGTACGACCTGGTCTCCGCCGCGGGAGCCACGCCCCCGGTGACGGATCCCGAAGCCCATCTGTTCGACCTGATGACCGATGCGGTGCGCCTGCGCCTGATCAGCGACGTGCCCATCGGCACCTTCCTCAGCGGCGGGGTGGACTCCTCCATCGTGAGCGCGCTGGCGAAGCAGCACAAGCCCGACCTGCACACCTTCTCAATCGGTTTCCCGGAGGATCCCTACTTCGATGAGAGCGCGTACGCCGAGGAGGTGGCGCGGCACATCGGCAGCGAGCACCACACCTTCCGCCTGACGCGCGACCACCTGGCGGCCCATTACCAGGAGCTGCTGGATGCCATCGACGAACCCTTCGCCGACAGCAGCGCGCTGCCTTCGTTCATCCTGTGCGGGCGCACGCGCGCGCATGTGACGGTGGCCTTGAGCGGAGACGGCGGCGATGAGGTCTTCGGTGGTTACCGCAAGCACCAGGCGGAACTGCGCGCGCGCGCCCCAGGGGCGGTCGAACGGGCGGTGATCGCGCTGGGCCCGCTCTGGAAGGTGTTGCCACGCTCGCGCGACAACGCACCGGCCGATGCCGCACGAATGCTGCACCGCTTCGCCACCATCGCGGGCCTTTCCCCCGAAGACCGCTGGCGGCATCTGGCCTCGTTCGATCCCGATGGGTACGCCGGGCTGCTGTTGCCGCGGACCGCGCCACCCAGCGAACGCGAGCACGCATTGACCGAAGGGTTGAGGTCGATGCCCGGCGTCAACGGCGTGCTGCTGGCCGACGTGCTGGGCACCCTGCCCAACGACATGCTGCACAAGGTGGACCTCACCAGCATGGCGCACGCGCTGGAAGTGCGCACGCCCTTCCTCGACCGCCGCGTGGTGGAATTCGCCTTCAGCCTGCCGGCCGAGGTGAAGTTCGGAAAGGGCACGCCCAAGGCGATCCTGCGTCGTGCGTTCGGCCGGTTGCTGCCCGAGCGCCCCTTCACCCGGCGAAAACAGGGATTCGAAGTGCCCTTGCTCGCGCTGCTGCGCGGGCCGCTGCGTCCGCTGCTGGACACCCTGCTCCAGGACGATCTGGTGGATGCCGCGGGACTGGACCGCACGGCGGTGCGCGCCGTGCGCAGCCGGCTGGAAAGCCGCGATCCGGGCCTCGCGCAAGCAACCGTGCATGCGCTGGCCGTCTACCTCTCGTGGTGGAAAAGATGGGGGGCCGCCCCCCCCTCCACCATGTGACCGCCGGATAATTTCGACGGCTCTCCACCCACCGCAACGCCGCATGCCCCGCGTCCTGCGCATCATCAACCGCTTCAACCTGGGAGGGCCCACCCACAACGCGGCCTACCTCACGCGCTACCTGCCCGATGAGTTCGAGACCCTGCTGGTGGGCGGGCAATGGGACGCCACCGAGGAAACCTCGCATCACATCCTGGACGCGGTGGGCGTGAAACCGGTGATCCTCCCGGAAATGCGCCGCGACATCGCCCCATGGCGCGACCGCGATGCCTACCGCCGGATCAAGCGGATGATCCGCGAATTCAAGCCCGACATCGTACACACCCATGCCGCCAAGGCCGGCGCCATCGGCCGCATGGCCGCCGCCGACCTGGGGGTGAAGGCCATCGTGCATACGTTCCACGGCCACGTGTTCCACAGTTATTTCGGGAGCGTGCGCACCGCCCTCTACAAGAACATCGAACGCTACCTGGCCCGCCGCACCTCGCGCGTGGTGGCCATCAGCGAGCGGCAGAAACAGGAACTCGTGGAGGAGCATCGCATCTGTCCCGGTTCCAAGGTGTCGGTGATCCCCCTGGGCTTCGACCTGGCCCGGTTCCAACAGGACCTGGAGGGCAAGCGCGCGCTCTTCCGGCGCGTGTACGGCGTGGCCGACGACGAGGTCGCGATCGGGATCATCGGCCGCCTGGTGCCGGTGAAGAACCACGACCTCTTCCTGCGCGTGCTGGCCGACCTGTCCGGCCGCACGTCGAAACGCATCCGCGCGTTCGTGGTGGGCGACGGCGAAGAACGCGACCGATTGGAAGGACGCGCCCGTGAACTGGGCATTGAACCGGTGGCCGGCCCGGTCTTCAACGGCCACGGCTTCGGCCACGCGGCGGGCGCACCGGTACCGCGCGCCCTGCTCACCTTCACCAGCTGGATCAGGGAAGTGGACGTGGTGTACGCGGGGCTGGACATCGTGGTGCTCACCAGCATGAACGAAGGCACGCCGGTGAGCCTGATCGAGGCCCAGGCCGCCAACAAGCCGGTGGTGAGCACCAACGTGGGCGGGATCGAGAACGTGGTGATGCCCGATCGCACGGCCCTGCTGGCCGCCACCGGCGATGCGCGGGGGCTCGCGGCGCACCTGCTGAAGCTCGTGGAGGACGACGACCTGCGGCGGAACCTGGGCCGCGAGGGCTGGGAGCACGTGGGCCGGCGCTTCCACTACACGCGCCTGGTGGACGATACCGCCACGCTCTACCGCTCCCTGCTCAACTGAGGCCGCATCGGGCGATGGTTACTTTTGGCCGCATCACGAACGGCATGGGCAGAGGACGGATCATCGCGGCCGTGTTGGTGGCGGCCACCCTGGGGGGATGCACCATCAACAAGGACATCATGTTCAAGACCCCCCTGGACTACCAGTTCGACCAGATCCCCGACAGCATCGACCCGCAGTTCACCATCCAGCCCAACGACTACCTGGAATTCCGGCTGTTCGCCAACGACGGCTTCAAGCTCATCGACCTGATCAGCGAGGCGGGCGCCGATGCGCGCACCGTCCAGCGCCTCACCTTCCGCTACCTGGTGGAATACGACGGCATGGCCAAGATGCCCTTGATCGGCAGGCAGCCCCTGGCCGGCATGACGCTGCGCCAGGCCGAACTGTTCCTGGAGGAGAAGTACGTGCTGTATTACAACCGGCCCTTCGTGCAGGTGGCCGTGACCAACCGGCACGTGGTGGTGTTCCCCGGGGGCGGCGGCGATGCCCGCGTGGTGACCCTGGAAAACAACAGCACCACCCTGCTGGAGGTGCTGGCCGACGTGGGCGGCATCAACAAGCGCGGCCATGCCGGCAAGGTGAAGATGTTCCGCAGGAAGATCGGCAGCGACCACCGCCTGGTCTATGAGTTCGACCTGTCCTCCATCGACGGCCTGAAATACGCCGACATCGTGATGCAGGGCGACGACATCGTGTACGTGCAACCCAACCCGGAGATCGCCCGCGAGGTGATCTACGACCTGACCCCGTTGATCACCCTGCTGACCAGCGTCGTGCTGGTGATCGGCATCGTGCGGGGGCTGCAATAAGGGGAGCCATGCTCAGCGAGGACATCGGCAGCCGGACCGCGAGCCTGGAGAGCTACCGGGAGCGGATCACGAACTTCAGCAACGAGTTCGACCTCGGGCTGTTCCTGTACATCTTCCGCCGGTCGCTGATCTGGATCTTCCTCTGCATCCTGCTGTCGCTCGCCGCCGCGTACATCTACCTGCGCTACACGGCGCCCACCTTCGAATCCCGGTCCATCCTGCAGGTGAGCGAGAGCAACACCGCCACCAAGGTGCTGCAGGTGAACCAGCTCACCGAGGATAAGAACCTGCTGGCCGACGTGGAGCTGCTGCGCTCCAAGTTCTTCATCGCCAAGGCCCTGGAGCGCCTGCCGTTGAAGGTGAGCTATTTCTACAAGGGCCAGGTGCTCACCCACGAGTACTACACGCAGTGCTTCTTCGAGGTGCGCGACCTGCGGGTGCTCGACCCCCAGGTGCTGGACGTGCCGGTGGTCTGCGAGTTCGCCGACGACGGGTTCGTGCGCCTCACCTACGCGGTGCAGGCCCAGCCGTACAGCGAAAGCCACCCGCTGGACCAACCCATCCGCACCCCGCATTTCAGCTGCACCATCACCGTCAGCGCGCTGAACGCCTTCCGCGAGACCGATCCGGAAGGAACCGTGTACTTCAAGATCAACGATCCGGCCACCCTGGTGGTGAAGTACGCCGGACAGCTCGGCGTGCGGCTGGTGGACAACAACTCCAAGATCATCGAGATCGCCTGCAAGGACCACAACCCCGTCCTGGCCCGCGACCTGGCCCAGGCGATGGCCGACACCTACATCCGGTACGACGTGGAGCGCAAGAGCGAGAGCGCCGAGAGCATCCTGCACTTCATCGAAACGCAGAAGGACACGGTGTTCGAGAAGCTCCGCGACTCGGAGTTCGCCCTGCAGCGCTACAAGCAGGAGAACAAGGTGGCCGACATGGAGCAGCTCACGCCGCTTTACCTGGAGCGCACCCAGGAGTACGAGGACAAGCTGATCCAGGTTGAACTGGACCTGGGCCTGCTGGAGGAGATCCGGCGGTCCATCGGAACGGACGCCGACCACGAGGATGCCTACCACCTGATCCCCCTGCTGGTGGGCACCGAGATGGAGGAGACCATCGTGGGCATGATCGAGGACCTGAACGACCTGCTGATGCAGCGCGAACAGAACATGCTGGAACTGACCGAGGAGGCCGAGGGCACCAAGGCCATTGACCACCAGATCGCGATCCAGAAGCGCCTGCTGGTGGATGCGGTGAACAACCTCACCAAGCGGTTCGCCCACAGGAAGGAGGAATACGAGCGCATGCTCGCCGAATTCGACCGGAACTTCCGCACCCTGCCCGAAAAGGAGCTCCAGTACGCGCGCTACGAACGGCTCTTCAACATCAACGAGAAGTACTACACCCTGCTGCTGGAGAAGGACATCGAGTACCGCATCAGCCGCGCGGGCTTCGTGCCCGACAACCGCATCCTGGAACCCGCCGTGCTGCCCCTTTCGCCCATCGCGCCCAACCGGAACGTGGTGCTCTTCTCCTATCTGGTGACCGGGGTGATCGTGAGCCTGGTGATCGTGCTGTTGCGCTACATCCTGCACGACAACGTCACCTCGCTGAACGACATCGCCAAGCTTTCCAGCGCCTCGATCGGCATCCTGGGCATGGTGCCCAAATACAAGAAGGAGATCCCCATCAGCCAGCTGCTGGTGGACAAGAACCCCAAGAGCCTGATCGCCGAGAGCTTCCGAAGCGTGCGCACCAACCTGCAGTTCGTGGACAACACCCCCGGGCCGAAGGTCATCGCCATCACCAGCACCATCTCCGGCGAGGGAAAGACCTTCGTGGCCATCAACCTGGCCGGCATCATCTCCTTCAGCGGCAAGCGCGTGATCGTCCTGGACCTGGACATGCGCAAGCCCAAGATCCACCTGGGCTTCGGCGTGGAGAACGTCCGCGGCATGAGCACCCTGCTGATCAACAAGGACACCCTGGACGACTGCATCCAGGCCAGCACGGTGAAGGACCTGCACTTCATCACCGCCGGCCCCATCCCGCCCAACCCCTCCGAACTGATCATCAGCCCGCGGATGAAGCTGATCCTCGATGAGCTCAAGACCCGCTACGACATCATCCTGATCGACAACCCGCCGGTGGGGCTGGTGACCGATGGCATCGCCATGATCCAGATCGCCGATTACCCGATCTACATCTTCCGCGCGGATTACAGCAAGAAGGCCTTCATCCACAACGTGGACCGCCTGATCAACGAGAACAAGATCACGCGCATGAGCACCATCCTCAACGGGGTGGACGTGGAGCGCAACAAGTACGGGTACAACTACGGCTACGGATATGGCTATGGGTACGGCTACTCCAGCTACGGATCGGGCTATTACGACGACCGCGGCGTGCGGGGGCGCGCCCGTCGTGGCCGCACCAAGCTCTCCCGCATCCTCAAAGGCGCGTGATGCAGGTGGACCCCACCCCCCTGCCGGGCCTGCTCCTGATCACTCCGGTGGTGCATCGCGACGGCCGCGGCCATTTCCTGGAGACCTTCAACGAGCGCATGTTCCAGGAGCGCACCGGAGCGCGTGTGCGCTTCGTCCAGGACAACGAATCGCTCTCCAACGCCGGCACCCTGCGCGGGCTGCATTTCCAGGCCCGCCCGCACGCCCAGGCCAAGCTGGTGCGCGTGGTGCGCGGCGCGGTGCTGGACGTGTGCGTGGACCTGCGCCCCGGCAGCCCCACCCGCGGCCGGCACTTCAAATGCGTGCTCGATGAAGGCGACCGCCGGATGCTGTACATCCCCGAGGGGTTCGCCCACGGGTTCCACACCCTGGAGGACGGCACGATCTTCAGCTACAAGTGCTCGGGGTATTACCACCGCCCCGCCGAACGCACCCTGCTCTGGAACGATCCCGACCTGGGGATCGACTGGGGCGCGCGCGATCCGCTGCTCAGCGAGAAGGACCGCCTGGGCATGACCTTCGCCTCCCGCTCCTGGATCGACGATGTATAGCAGCACGCAGCTCTTCCTGATCCATTCCGGGCTGTTCTTCGCCGCGGCGGTCTTTTCCATCCTCATCAACTCCCTCTTCATGCGTTTCGCCCGCACCCTGGGCATCCGCGAGCAGGGCGAGCTGATCCGCTGGAGCAGCACCGCCAAGCCGGCCTTCGGCGGCATCGGCTTCTTCATCATCTTCCTTGGGTCCTTCAGCGTGTACAGCACGCTGTTCCCCAAGTTTTCCGACCCCCTGCAACCCGAACTGCTCGGGCTGCTGGCGGCCACCAGCCTGGCTTTCCTCATGGGCCTGGCCGACGATGCCTACAACACGCGCCCGCTGTTGAAGATCGGCGTGCAGCTGCTCTGCGCCGTGCTGCTGATCTTCAGCGGGAGCACCATCGTGCTCTTCGACAACATCTGGCTCAACCGCCTGCTCACCCTGGTGTGGGTGGTGGGCATGATGAATTCCATCAACATGCTGGACAACATGGATGCGATCTCCTCGGTGGTTTCCATCTTCATCCTGGTCTGCGGCCTGCTGGTGGAATATGGCAACGGCGCCACGCAGAGCGTGCAGATGGTGATCGTGGTGGGCGTGACGGCCGCCCTCAGCGGTTTCCTGTTCTACAACTGGAACCCTTCGCGCATGTTCATGGGCGACACCGGCAGCCAGTTCCTGGGCGTCTACCTGGCCTACGTGGGCATCCGCTGTTTCTGGAACCAGCCTTCGCCCGAGGGGGTGATGGAGCCCTGGCGGCAGGCCATCTCCGCGCTGATCGTGTTCCTGCTGCCGATCGTGGACACCACCACGGTCACCATCAACCGCATGGTGCGCGGGCGATCGCCCTTCGTGGGGGGGCGCGACCACACCACGCACTCCCTGAGCTATTCGGGCCTGAGCGATGCGCAGGTGGCGCTGCTCTTCACGGCGTTGGGCGCCGTGTCCCTCTTCCTTACCTTCGTCATGCTCCGGTTCATTCCCGTCTGGGAGAACATCCACACCCTGCTTTTCGTTGCATACGCCTTGCTGTTGTTCATCCTCCTCTTCCGCCTCACCGCCCGAAAAGCCTCCCCTCCCTCCCCGCCATGAGCACCCGCCTCCGCCCATTGTTCCGGATCCTGCTGATGCTCCTGGCCCTGGCTGGTGGATCCCTGACGGTGCATCTGCTGGGGTATTCCACCACCACGGAAAGCTCGGACCTGGACCACCAGCGCCTCTTCAACGACGGGTACAAGATCTTCTCCCTCACCCTGCCCAGGGATCTGGCCTTCTGTGGCGAGCCGGTGCCCATGGAAAAGCTGGACGTGCGCGAACGGCTGGACCGTGAACTGCTGGTGAACACGTACTGGCAGAGCAACAGCATGCTGGCCCACAAGCGCGCCGCGCGCTGGTTCCCGGTGATCGAGCCCGTGCTGGCCCGCGAAGGCGTTCCGGACGACATGAAATACGTGGCCTTGATCGAGAGCGGCCTCACCAACGCGATCTCGCCCAAGGGCGCCACCGGTTTCTGGCAGTTCATGAAGGAAACCGCCACCCACTACGGCCTCGAGGTGAACGACGAGGTGGACGAGCGCTACCACGTGGTGCGCAGCACCGAGGCCGCATGCCGCTACCTGAAGGAAGCCCGCGACCGCTTCGGGTCGTGGAGCATGGCGGCCGCGTCCTACAACCTGGGCTTCGCCGGACTGGAGAAGCAGATGGAGCGGCAGAAACGCGACACGTATTACGACCTGCTGCTTCCCGAGGAAACCTCGCGCTACCTCTTCCGCCTGCTGGCCATGAAGGAGATCATGCGCGATCCCGGACGCTATGGGTTCCACATCCGCACCAAGGACCTGTACGCACCCTACGCCACGCGCGAGGTGACGATCACCGGCCCGATCGACGACATCGCGGAGTTCGCCCTGCGGCAGGGAACCGATTACAAGACCTTGAAACTGCTCGATCCCTGGCTGCGCGAGGCGCGGCTCACCAACCGCGAGGGACGCACCTACCAGGTGCTGCTACCCGCCGCCGGCTTCGATGCGCCGATGGACGGGCGGGACTGAGCCTTTGAGACGATCCCTTGGCGAGAGAACGAAAGCGTGAACGCCCCGCCGCCGCATTGACCGCCGGCGGAACAACGACGGCGGCCACCGATGCCGGTCGCATCGAGGTGCTCGGTGCGCGCGTGCATAACCTGAAGAACATCGACGTGTTGATCCCGCGCGACCGCCTGGTGGTGATCACCGGCCTGAGCGGCAGCGGCAAGAGCAGCCTGGCCTTCGACACCATCCATGCCGAGGGCCAGCGGCGGTACATCGAGACCTTCAATGCCTACGCCCGGCAGTTCCTCGGCGGCATCGAACGGCCCGACGTGGACCTGATCACGGGCCTCAGTCCGGTGATCGCCATCGAGCAGAAGACCATCAGCCGCAACCCGCGCAGCACGGTGGGCACCGTCACGGAGATCTACGACCTGCTGCGCCTGCTGTACGCGCGTGCCGGCCAGGCTTACAGCCACGTGACCGGCGAGCGCATGGTGCGCCATACCGACGGCCAGATCGTGGACCTGTTGCTCGACCGGTACGCCGGTCACGAACTGGTCGTCCTGGCACCGTTGGTGCGGGGACGCAAGGGCCATTACCGCGAGCTGTTCGAGCAGCTCCAGCGCCAGGGTTTCCTGCGCGCACGCGTGGATGGTGCGATCGTGGAACTCACTTCACGCCCCAGACTGGACCGCTACAAGGTGCATGACATCGAACTGGTGGTGGACCGGCTCAGGAAGGTCGAGCCCGGCACGGCAGGGCGCCGGCGCATGGCCGACAGCTGCGCCACCGCGATGAAGTACGGCAAAGGCCACCTGATGGTGATCGATCCGCGCACCGGGGAGCCGCACCACCTGAGCCGGCACCTGATGTGCCCCACCAGCGGGATCAGTTACGAAGAGCCCGAACCCAACCTCTTCAGCTTCAACAGTCCGTACGGCGCCTGTCCGCGATGCAGCGGCCTGGGCCAGGTGACCGAGGTGGCCTTGGAGAAGATCGTGCCCGACCGCGGAAAGAGCGTGCGCCGCGGCGCCTTCGTGCCACTGGGACCCTACAAGCCCACCTGGATCTTCAAACAGGTGGAGGCCATGCTTGAGAATTTCGGCCACACCCTGGACACGCCGGTGGAGGAGATGGACGAAGCGGTGATCGCCGCGATCCTGAACGGTCAGGACGAGCCGTTGCGCATCAGCTCGAACGTGGGCCTGAGCGACCGCACCGTCCAGTTCGAAGGCATCATTCCCTTCATCCTCGATCAGGCCGAGGAGGGTCCGCGCGCCGCGCAGGTCTGGGCCGAGGGGTTCACCCACATGATCACCTGCCCCGAGTGCGGGGGCGCACGCCTGAAAAAGACCGCCCTGCACTTCCGTATCGCGGAGCGGAGCATCCACGAGCTGACCTTGATGCCCATGGACCGGTTCCACGAGCACATGAGCACGTTGATGCCGAAGCTCGACGCGAAACAGGCGCTCATCGCGCACGACGTGGTGAAGGAGATCGCCGCACGCACGCGCTTCCTGCTGGACGTGGGCCTGGAATACCTCACCCTGGACCGCGCCACGCGCTCGCTCTCCGGCGGCGAGGCGCAACGCATCCGCCTGGCCACGCAGATCGGCAGCCAGCTCACCGGCGTGCTCTACATCCTGGACGAGCCGAGCATCGGGCTGCACCAACGCGACGACCAGCGGCTGATCGCCAGCCTGCGCACCCTGCGCGACAGCGGCAACAGCGTGCTGGTGGTGGAGCACGACAAGGAAATGATGATGAGCGCCGATCACGTGATCGACCTCGGTCCCGGTGCCGGCGAGCACGGCGGGCGCGTGGTGGCCCAGGGCGCTCCGGATGAACTGCTGAACAGCCCTTCGCTCACCGCGCAATACATCCGGGGCGAGCGCGGCATTCCCGTGCCCGGCCAGCGGCGCAAGGGCACCGGCGAGCGCATCGTGCTGAACGGGGCCAGCGGTCATAACCTGAAGAACGTGGACCTGGAACTGCCGCTGGGTACGCTCATCTGCGTATCGGGCGTGAGCGGCAGCGGCAAGAGCAGCCTGATCGGCGACACGCTGTACCCCATCCTCCAGAAAGCCTTCCACCGTGCCAGCCTCGCCCGGCCGCTTCCCCACGCGGGCATCTCCGGTCTGCAGCACATCGACAAGGTGATCGAGGTGGACCAGAGCCCCATCGGCCGCACCCCGCGCAGCAACCCCGCCACCTACACGGGGCTCTTCGATCACATCCGGCAGCTGTTCGTGCAACTGCCGGGCGCCAAGATCCGCGGGTACAAGCCCGGCCGCTTCTCCTTCAACACCGCCGGCGGCCGTTGCGAGACCTGCAAAGGCGCCGGCGTGCGCGTGATCGGGATGAACTTCCTGCCCGACGTGGCCGTGCCCTGCGAGACCTGCCGCGGCAAACGCTACGACCGCGAAACCCTCGAGGTGCGCTTCAAGGGCAGGAGCATCTCGGACGTGCTGAACACCAGCGTGGAGGATGCCCTCTCCCTGTTCGCCGACATCCCCTCCCTGGCGCGGATCCTCAAGACGTTGAGCGACGTGGGGCTCGGCTACGTGCGGCTGGGCCAGCCCAGCACCACCCTCAGCGGTGGCGAGGCCCAGCGCATCAAGCTGGCCACCGAGCTGTGCAAGCGCGACACGGGCCGGACACTGTACATCCTGGATGAACCCACCACCGGCCTGCACTTCGAGGATGTGCGTCAGCTGATCAGGGTGCTGGACCGCCTGGTGGATCACGGCAACACCGTCCTGGTGATCGAGCATCACCTGGACATCATCAAGGTGGCCGATCATGTCATCGACCTCGGGCCCGAGGGTGGCGAAGGGGGCGGACGCATCGTGGCCCGCGGCACCCCGGAGGAAGTGGCTCGCATGGGTCGCGGACACACCGCGCGTTACCTGGAACATGAACTCAATTGAATCCCGCATGACCCCCAACGACAGAGCCCAGGCCGAAAGCGAGCGCCGCATCAAGAAAGCCTTCAAACGGAAGGGCTGGAGCGAGGTGAAGGCCAACGACAGCTGGGCCATCTTCAAGATCATGAGCGAGTTCGTGGA
>CAYMXP010000066.1:0-15482 GCA_964394425.1 uncultured Chryseobacterium sp.
GATCGTGGCGGGCGCGCCATCGAGGTGGTAGAAACCGCCCTGCTCCTGCAGGATCTGCTGGAGGATGTAGGCGCTGGCGCCGCCGGGCACGTCCTCGTCCACAACCAGCAGGCGGCTGGTCTTCTTCAGGCTCTCCACGATCCGCTGCTCGCGGTCGAAGGGCAGCAGCGTGCGCGCGTCGATCAGCTCCACGGAGATGCCGAGCTTCTCCAATTGCTCGCAAGCCTTTGCACACACATTGAAGGTGCTGCCGTAGCTCACGAGGGTGAGGTCGCTCCCTCCGCGCACCACGTCCACCTTTCCGATGGGCACGGTGTAGTCCCCGAGGTTCGAAGGCATGCGCTCCTTGCTGCGGTAGCCGTTCAGCGGCTCGATCACCAGCGCGGGATCGTCGCCTTGGATGAGCGTGTTGTACATCCCCGCGGCCTGCTGCATGTTGCGCGGCACGCAGACCACCATGCCCCGCAGGCTGTTGATGATCATGCCCATGGGACTGCCGCTGTGCCAGATGCCCTCGAGGCGGTGGCCGCGCGTGCGCACGATCAGCGGGGCCTTCTGCCCGCCGCGCGTGCGCCAATGGATCGTGGCCAGGTCGTCGCTCAAGGTCTGGATGCAGTAGAGCAGGTAGTCGAGGTATTGGATCTCCGCGACCGGTCGCAGGCCGCGCAGCGCCATGCCGATGCCCTGGCCGATGATGGTGGTCTCGCGGATGCCGGTGTCGGCGACGCGCAACTCGCCGAAGCGCGCCTGCATGCCCTCCATGCCCTGGTTCACATCGCCGATCTTGCCGGTGTCCTCGCCGAAAGTCAGGAGCAGCGGTTCCTGCTCGAAGAGTTTCTGGAAGTTGTCGCGGATGATGATGCGGCCGTCGACCTCGGGCGCGTCGTCGGCGTATTGCGCGGGCACCTCCCCCACTTTCAGGCTGCTCTTCGCGCTCTCGCTGTGGAGGTGGCTGCCATAGCGGTATGCGTTGTCCGCCATCGCCCGGTCCACCCAGGCCTGCAACGCCTGTGCATCGCCACCTGATGCCGCAAGCAACGCACGTCGCGCCGCGCCCAGCACTTCCTTCCTTCCAGGGGCCATCTCCGCCTTCAGCTCCGCGACGATGCCCGCATCGATCGCCTCGATCAAGGGCAGCACCTCATCCCGTTCCGCCTTGATCTCGTTCTGGAGATCGTTCCACGCCGCCTTTTGCGCCGCGCGCGCATCGGCCTTCGCTTGTGTTCCGATCGCGTCCAACTCCTCCGCGTTCGCGAGGGGCGATCCGCCGGGCGAGAAGGCGAGGATCCACCGGCGGAAGCGCGCGTTGCAATCGTATTCCTTGTACCACTCGAGCAATTCCTTGCTCTTGTACCGTTCGTGGCTGCCGCTCGTGCTGTGGCCCTGCGGCTGCGTCACCTCCTCCACGTGGATCAGGCAGGGCACGTGCTCTTCCCGGCAACGCGCGATGGCCTGCTCGTAGGTCTTGTTCAGCGCCGCATAATCCCAGCCACGCACACGGTAGATGCGGATGCCGTTGGTGTCGTCCTCCTTCGCGAAGCCCTGCATCGCGCGGCTGATGCTGCTCTTGGTGGTCTGATGGTCCCTGCTCACGCTGATGCCCCAGCCATCGTCCCACACGCTGAGGGCCAGCGGCACCTGCAGCACGGCGGCGGCGTTCATCGTCTCCCAGAAATGTCCTTCGCTGGTACTGGCATCGCCGATGGTGCCGAAGGCCACCTCGTTGCCCTGGTCGCTAAGGGCGGTGCGATCGTGCAGCGCCTCGTTCCGGCGGAAAACCTTGCTGGCCTGCGCGAGTCCAAGCAGCCGCGGCATCTGTCCGGCCGTCGGTGACATGTCCGGCGATGAGTTGTACTGCGCCATCAGGTCCTTCCACTCCCCGTGCTCATCGAGCGAGCGCGTGGCGTAGTGGCCGTTCATCTGCCGGCCGGCGCTGGCGGGTTCGGCCTGCAGGCTCGCGTGCGCATAGAGCTGCGCGAACCATTGCTGGGCGGTCAGTTCGCCGATGGCCATCATGAAGGTCTGGTCGCGGTAGTAGCCGCTGCGCCAGTCGCCGTGCCGGAACTGCTTGGCCATGGCCACCTGCGCCAGCTCCTTGCCATCGCCGAAGATCCCGAACTTGGCCTTGCCCCCCAGCACTTCCTTGCGACCGATGAGCGAGCACTCGCGGCTGAGCATGCACACCGCATAGTCCTTGAGGATCTCGGTCTTGAGTTCCTCGAGGGTCAACTGGGCTTCGGTGGTCTGGGGCATCGGTGCGAAAATAGGAGGATGCGTTGGGGGAATTATACCGCGACGACCGTGCCTGCGCGAAGCCGCTTCGGCGAAGGCAAGACGCGACGACGCAATGAAGGCGCAGTGGTGTTTTCGCGCAGCATGTGCCTTGCAAGGTCAGGGCACACGGCACGGAAATTCTCACGAAGAGCTTTGGAGCCACCAAGGTTGTTCCCTTATCGCGGCCCGGCAGGCGGTGCTCCTCTCGGCGTCTCAGTACCTCCCCGTGAACCCTCGGTCCCCGTCGTTCGAAGGGGTCGTCGCGCGAGGTCCATCTTTGCCGCCGCATGTCCGCGACCCCTCCGGAGCCCGCGCCGCGTGTGAAGGTCATCCTTGCCTTCGCGGCGATCTACCTGATCTGGGGCAGCACCTATTACTTCATCCGTGAGGCGCTCGACGGCTTTCCACCGTTCATGCTCGGCGGGCTGCGCTTCACCGCCGCCGCGGTGCTGGTGCTGGGCTGGTGCGCGGCCACCGGCATTCCCATCCACCCGCATGGCGACCTGAAGAACGCGGCGATCACCGGCGTGCTGCTGCTCTTCGGCGGCAACGGCACCGTGGTGTGGGTGGAGCGCACGATCCCCAGCGGCGTGGTGGCCATCATGATCGCCGTGGCGCCTCTGATGTTCGTGGTGATGGACCGGCCGCAATGGCGGGTGAACTTCCGCAGCCGTTCCGTCCTGGCCGGCGTGCTGATCGGCTTCGCGGGGGTCTGGCTGCTCTTTAGCGAGAAGATCGCCGCGCAGCTGGCCGGGACCGGGATCACGCCGGAGTTCACGGCCATGCTGCTGATGGTGCTGGCCGTCACCACCTGGCCGGCGGGTTCGATCTACGCGAAGTACCATCCCTCGACGATCCCCATCGCGGCGAACACCGGCTGGCAGATGCTCATCGGGGGGGCCTGCTTCCTGATCACCAGCGTGGGGCGTGGCGAATGGTCCGGCATGGACTGGTCGCGGATCCCCGCGCGCGCGTGGTTCGCCGAGGCCTATCTGGTCCTGTTCGGATCGGTCATCGGCTTCAGCGCGTACGTGTGGCTGCTGCGGGTGCGGCCCGCCACGCAGGTGAGCACCTATGCCTACGTGAACCCCGTGGTGGCCGTCCTGCTGGGCGTGGTCTTCCTGCATGAACCGATCGGCTGGCGCGAGGTCGCCGGCCTGGCCGTGATCCTGGGCGGCGTGCTGATGATCAACCTGGCGAAGTACCGGAACGCGCGAGCGCCTAGGTAGCCTGGCGAACCGACGGCACCTCCGGCCCGTCGCCACGCCGCGCCACCCCGCGGAGCTGGGAAGCACCCTGGCTCCAAGGACAACGATGGTCCAAGGACGCGACATCATCGCCGTCCGTCCTTCGTGGCCTCATGCATAGCGATGGACGCGGAGCTTCCGCATGAACCCGGCGATCCGACCCTTCGGCGCTCGCAGGCGCGTGATCCGCCACGTGCATCAAATGCGGGACCGGCTCATGCGGGCCGTGCCGGCGCTTCAAGCTCGGGATATGTCACCGGCTCAGCGGCCTGAGGGGTGTTCGGATCTTCCGAACGACTGGTGATGCGCCGGCTCACCGTCCAGGCTTCCATATCGTCATCGGGATAGGGCACGCACATGGCCAGCACCTCCTCCTTCGTCATTCCGGCGGCGAGCCAGGCGCGCTCCAACTCCGCGGGCAGGATCACCGGCATGCGCCGACGGCTGTTGTGGATGCGCGCCATCAACGCGTTCGCCGGACAGGTAAGGATGCTGTAGGTGCCGTTCTCGTGGATGCCGGCCAGGCAGAAGAGATGACGGCTCCGTACATGGATGCGGTGCGGATAGGTGAGCCGGCCCACGTGCATCCATTCGAAGAATCCCGTAACGGGCACCAGGCAGCGGCGGCCGGCCTTCAACGCGCCGCGGAAGCTGGGTTTCTCGAAGGCCGTTTCGCTGATGGCGTTGAACGTGGGTGTCTTTCTCAGGAAGGCTTTCGGATCCTCCGCCCATGCCGGTACAAGGCCCCAGCGATGCTCCAGCACTTCATCCGGCCGCCCGGCGGTGACCACCGGCCAGAAGGGTTGCGTGAAGGCGCTCGCGTAATGGATGGGCGGCCGGCCCTCCAGGAGCGCGAGGATCCAGCGCGGATCGCGCGCACCGGATGCCTCCCGTCGCGGGACCAGTTCGGTACTGTAGCACATGATCCGAAGGTAGCAGCAGTGGCAGGCGTTCCCAGCCGTTCCTTACCGGGCACCGCGCAGGTCCCGCAGCCGGTCCATGTTCTCCTCGTTCGCCTGCTCGATGGAACCGCGGATCGGCGCCAGTTCCTCCACCTTGTCGAAGCGCATGGTCCGATCGATGCGCGTGCCGCCTTCCACTTCGGTGAAAGTCACCATGGCCTTGTAGAAATGCATCTCCTTCAGGTGGTCGGACTCCAGGTAGCCGGGCGGTTCGATACGCTTGAAGACACAGCTGTTGTGGAAGTCCTGTCCGTTCGGGCCGTGCATGGTGAACTCCCGTACGCCTTCGGGCTTCAGCTCGAAGCGGTGGACGGTGTTGGTGGAACCTTTCGGCCCCCACCATGGCGCCAGTTGCGCGGGATCGGTCCACGCGGCAAAGACCTGCTCGCACGGTGCGGCAATGACCCGGGTGGTGCGCACTTCGCGGGCGTTCATGGCCATGGTGCTCAGTAGAACGTCTCTCCGCGTTCCATCATGCCGATGAACTGCTCCAAGCGCCTGGCGCGCGTTTCCGCCTTCTTGGCCGTGTGCAGCCGGTGCAGGAAGGCGTAGCGGTCGTTGCTTTTCAGCGTGGCAAAGAAGTCGCTGGCCTTCTTGTTCTTCTTCAGCGCGGCCTCCAGATCGGGCGGCACGGTGATGGTGCTGGCGGGTGCGTAGGCCTTGTCCCATTGGCCGTTGGCCTTGGCGCGCTCCACGGCCGCAAGGCCCGCCGGATGCATCAGCCTGGCCTTGATCAACGCTTGCACGGACTTCTTGTTGATCTCGCTCCAGATGCTGCGTGGGCCGCGCGGACAATAGCGCTGCAGAAAGGTGTTGGCATCATTGCTTTTCCGGATGGCATCGATCCAGCCATAGCACAGGGCCACTTCCAAGGCTTCGGGGCAGGTGATGGAGCGGATGCCGCTGCCCTTTTTGCCCACACGGATGAACACGCCCGTGGAGGTCGCGTGGTGCTTCGCCAGCCAGGCATCCCAGTCTTTGGCGGTCTCGAAGGACAGGATCTCTTGTTGCTTGGGATCGTTGACGCTCATGGGAGATCTGCTCATTTCGCTTCGTTCAGGTCTTTCCGTCACTGCACCTTCTTCCCATCCCTCTCCGGCCACCGCACCTCGATCTCCGCGCACTTCGCCTTCACGATCTCCTTCACCAACGCTGCAGGTATCGGCTTTTCCGGTGTAAACTGGATCGTGCCTTTGCTCACGTTGAAGTCTTTCAGCTTCTCCTTGAAACCGGCTGATACGGAGCCGTACAGCGCACAATGGTTCTTGGCCGCGCCGATGTACACCAACGGATGTCCATTGTACTTGAAGGCCGGCAAGCCGTAGCCGAAGTGCTCCACAGCACCGGGCGCGGCGGCCAGGATCTGCTTGCGCAGGATTTCCAAAGCCTTGCGCTGGGCGGCGGGAAGCAACGCCAGATAGGCTTTTGTGGTCGTCGGTTTATTTGAGCCCGTGTCCATGGTTTCTATGGGATTTTGTTGGTCTGTCGGAGCATGGTGTCATGGCTGCCTCGCCGCAGGCGCATCCAGGAACTTGTTCACCAGATGCACGGTAGCCTTGTACAATACGCTGTCCTGCGGCGTGGTGATCTCCCCGATGTACTCGCCGTGCCCGCCGGGCAGCACGGCCAAGCGAGCACCTGGTATCATGCGCTGCATCTCCACGCCATGCTCCGGCAACGCGATGTCCTGGTCGCCGGTGATGATCAGCGTGGGTGCAGTGATGCTTTTGATCTGTTCGTCCGGGATGTCCGGGAAACTCCGCATGCGGGCATTGTCGCGCTCGAACATGCGGTGCAGCGCGTTCGTGTCGGGGTTCACCTCCAGAAAGGCGGTCTTGAAGGCTTGCGGCATGTCCGCGAACACGGCCTTGTCCATCATGGGCCACAACCACGGTTGCGCGCCTTCACGCTTGGTGAAGGTGGAGGCTACCACGATCCTGTTCACCAGGTCCGGGTGGCGGATGGCGCATTGCAGCGTGGTGCTCGCGCCGTTGCTGAAACCGAAGATGTCGGCCTTGGGGATCTTGAGGTAGGCGAGCAAGGCGGCGATGTCGTCGGCGTCCTGCGTGAAGCTCAGCGGCCGGTCGATGTCCGCCGTGCGGCCATGGGCCTGCATCTCCACGGCGATCACCTGGCGGGTGCGTGCGAACTGGTGCAGCACCCGGCCCCAGGTGGTGTTGATGGTGGAGCCGCCGCCGTGGATCAGGACCAGCGGCTTGCCACTGCCGTGGATCTCGTAGTACAGCTTCAAGCCGTGTACCTGGGCGAAGCCGCTCGTGCTGTCCGGCTTTTGTTCGGCGACTTGCGGCGCTGCTTGTGCCGCCGCTCGTTCATGTTCGGTTCCAGGCGCCCTTGAACAGCCGATGAAGGCTGCGACTATCGCAGGGTTCAGGAAGAGACGAGGCATCATGGCTTGTTTGGTTGAGGTGTCGCTGGCGGTCCGGTGCTGCGGCACGACGAGGTCATTTCGCGGCTTTTGCCTCGCCGGCCCCTTTCTTGGCGGGGGCCTTCGCTTTCCCACCGGATGGCTTGATGATCAAAGCGCCGCGACCTTCCTCCTTGACCAAGCTGCGGATCTTCTGCTCTGCTTCGGCCAAGAGCGCCGCCACTTCCGGACGCGCGATCAACGTGGACGTATCCACTGCGATGTACCGCACCTGGCCCGCTTTGCCTTGGAGCAGTTTGTGCGGATCAGGGAGCGTAGCGCCATGGTTGATGAACAGCCGCACACCGCTGGCATCCAACGAAAGACCCGCGATGGCCTCCGCCCCGCGCTCGGTCGGCCCGAAGGAGATCACAACCGACTTGCCATAGTCGTACACCAGTTCGTTATCCGTGGGGAAACGCTTCCGCAATGCCCCGCGCAGCGCCTGCATGAGCTTGGCGACATCCCGACCGTACCGGGCAGACATCACCGTGACTTGTTCTTCAAAAAGTGATGCCTGGCTTGATGGTTCTTTCGGCATGGTGATAGGGCGTGTTATGGGCAATGGGCGCAGATGGCGCCGATCGATCGGATCCGCGCGGATCAATTCCGTGAGCGTTCGCGTTCCTATCAGCGTTCATCAGTTGCATCGGCGCCATCTGCGTTCCATTCATACATCGAACCAAAGGCAGGATCGGGTGCGTTGGATCTTGCTCATGGTCGCGTGGTGTTCGTGATGATCACTGCGCAACGGCCAGGTTCGCCGCCAGCTTGTCGAAGCTCTCGTTCCAGCCCAGGACACACATCTCCGTCAACGCGCCGGGAATGCCTTCGTGATGCAGGGTCATGCGCGTCTTGCCATCGGCCTCGGTCAAGAGGACGGTGATCTTCATTTCCAGGGGCCAGTTGCCGGGGATACCGAGCTCCGCCGCTGGCACGGCCTTGCCCGTGCTGTCCGAGAAGGAATCCGTGAAGGCCAATCGCTCCATCGGCACCACTTCGGTGTAGCTGCCCGCGCCCCAGATCGTCTGGCCTTCCTTGGATCGCATGGCGTAGTGGAAACGACCGCCTACCTGCGGATCGAGCCTGGCCACCGGGCAGCTGTAGCCCTTCGATCCCCACCAGGTCATGAAGGTGGCAGGGTCGGTCCAGGCTTTCCAGACAGCTTCGCGGGGCACGTTGAACTCGCGCACGATCTCGATCGGCACCGAAGGCTTGTCGGCGGTCATGCCCGCGAAGGCCTTGTTCATGCGCTCGAAACCCTTCTCGTACTGCTCGCCCACCATCTTGTCCATGTCCATGAACACGCACATGATGCGACCGAGGAAGTTGTGCTTGCCGGACATGCTCCAGGTGAGTTTGGTGCCTTCTCCTTCAGGTACCAATTTGAACTGCACGTCGGCTTTGCTTTCCATCGGTTCAACGAACGCCATGTCGATCCGCGCGAACTCATCGGGCCTTGCTTCCATGAGCGTCATGGTTCCCTCGCCCGCATCGTCGCTCACCCAATGGTACTTGGCGCCCACGCCGCTCTGCGGCCCTTCGTAACTGAGCACCATGTTGGTGTCCAGGTCGCGCCAGGGGTTGAACTTCTCCCAGTTGTGGAAGTCGGTGATCTGCGCGAACACCACCGAGGGCGGCGCGGCAATGGTACCCGTGCGTTCGACCGAATAGTCCTCCGGTTGGAAGCGCGAAACGATGATGATGCCGACGATGACGACGGCCAGGCCGATGAGGATCTTCTTGATCATGGGGTTGTGTATCGGTGAGGTTTTCAGCTGTTCGCGTTCAGTGAGTTGGCATAGGCCACCAATCGATCCAGGCACTGGTTCCAGCCACCGGCATGCTCTTCGCAATGCGCCACCGTGGCGAAGGTGGTCTGGTTCAAGGTGAGCAAGGTGTTGGCGCCGCGTTGTTGCAGCGTGATCTCCACCACCGTATCGCACCAGATGTCGCCGTCATCGTCTTCGCGCAGCCAGGTGAACACCAGCCTGCGCGGCGGGTCGATGTGCGTGTACTCACCGCGTACCCAGTGATCGCTGCCATCCGGCGCGCGCATGCAGAAGCGGTACTTGCCACCCGTGCGGAAGTCCTGCTCGCAATGCGGCAGCGTAAAGTTGTTCGGACCCCACCAGCGCACCAGGTGTTTAGGGTCGGTCCATGCGGCGAAGACCAGCTCGCGCGGGGCGCTGAGCGTGCGTGTGAGCACCAGGGTGCGCTTCGAGATGTCTGCGGTCGTTTCCATCAGCCGATGATCCAATTCAACTCCGTGAGATAGTCCTTCGGGTCCTTCACCTCAGTTGGGTTGTTCAGGTAGCTTTCCCAAAAGCGTCCGGTCTCGTTCAGCTGCTTTCCGCGCACCCATTGCTCCAGCGTTCCCCACGCCTTCCCCAATTGTTCGTACGGCCCCTGATAGACACTGCGCACCACCTTCACCGCTGGCAGCTTGCTGTTCACCACGCGCCCTGCTTCTTTGATCGTATTCCCCACCGGGAAGCCAACCTCGAAGTCGAAGCTGTCGCTCGGGCGCCGCTTGTGGTAGCTGAACATCGGCCCGGCGATGGCGATGCCTTGGCCGGTGATGGCCTTGATGACCTCCTGGATCGCGGGGTCCATGTGCTTGCCCATGTCCTGACAAGGGATCTTCAGCGGGATCACGGCGGTGGGGATCTCCCGGGTGGTGATGAGTTGAGGCGTGGTGATCATGTTCTTTTGAGGTTGGTCGGGTGGGAAATTTCCCGCTAATACATGTTCTTGATGAGCTCCTTGACGATGCGCTGGATCTCCTTCCCGCTCTTCTTCGCTTCGGTCAAGCTTTGGAAGAGCGCGAGCCGGCGACCGTCCTTGTAGTCGCCCACCAGCAGCCCCCCCGTGTTCTTCGCCTCGGCACCACGCAGGAAGATCAACCTGAGCGTGTCCTGCTTGAAGAAGTTGAATCCGACGATGTAGCGCTTGTAGGTCTTCGGATCGAAAGGCTTCATCTCTCCGGTGAAGTAGAAGCACGGCGCATTCCAGTAGATGCCCTCGCCGATCGACTTGTCCGCGGCCAGGATCACCTTGCGCAACAGTTCCGCAACGGGTTTGAGCGGATGCTTCAATGTCTTCATGTACGCATCCACCGTCTCCGGCTCGGAGACGCCGGTGAACAAAGCGTTCCCTGGCTTGGCCTTCCTGCCGGTGCGGGACGAAGACGTCTTGGAGCCTGACGCGATCTTCTTGGCCAGGAGCGCATCCAACTCCTGGTAACTGAACTCCAGTCCGCCTTCCATGGGCGATGCGAGGATCTCATCGCGGATCTTCTTCGATCCATAGCGCACGGTGATGGTCATCTGTGTTCCACCGTTCTTCTCGGCGAGGACCAAGGAGGAAAGCGCTTCTCCGGTGTACCACGCAGGCTCGAAGACCTCCGTGTTCACGATGCGCTCCGGGCGCACCACCTCTTTGTACACACCGCTCAAGCCCATGCCATGGCCGGCCTGGTTGTGCCATGCGTAGCGGAACTTGCCGCCAACGCGGAGGTCGATCGTGCAGGTGGTCATGGACCAGCCCGGCGGCCCGTTCAGCCACTTCTTGACCATGGGCGGTTTGCTCAACGCATCGAAGACCAGTTCGCGCGGCGCGTTGAAACTGCGGGTGATCAGGATGGCGCGGTCGCCATGGGCGGCAACCTTCACCTTGCTCGGGGTTGCTGTGGAAGTCATGGTCCCATCAGGTTGTATCGGATCTCACCACAGAGGCACAGAGAGCACAGAGGAGGATGCTTTCGCTGGGTCCTGTTCGAATTCTCCGTGTCCTCTGTGCCTCTGTGGTGAACCAGCATTTCAGGCTTGGGCTTCAGCGTGCGCTTTGAACCGGTCCAGGATCGCCTGCCAGCCAGTGCGTTGCATGTCCACCGGGTTCTGCGTTTCGGCATCGAAGCTTTCCACCACGCGCGTGGCGCCGTTCTCCGGAGTAAAAAGGATCTCGCAGGTGCGGCCATCGCCCATGGTGAACGCGATGCGCTTGTGCAGTTGCACATCGTCGTACACGCCCCCGAAGTCGAAGCTGAAGCTGCCGTCCTTCGCGGCCATGGTGCTGCTGAAGGTGCCCCCGGTGCGCAGGTCGTTGCTGGCCTTGGGGCAGTGCCAGTCGTCGCTGGCGGCGTTCCATTTGGTGATGTGCGCGGGCTCCGTCCAGATCTTCCAGACGTGCGCCAGGGGCTTGTTCACGAGGGCGGAGATGGTGATGCGGGTTGCGGTGGTCATGGTCGTCGTGGATGTTGGTTGTTCGTTGTCAGTTGTCAGAGCGTACCACTGGAGAAGAGTTCTTCCAGCTGGTCCAGTCCCTGCGTGAAGCCCTCCTTGAAGCCCATGGCCGTGATCTTCTCCAGATCTTCCTCGCTGTTGAAGCGGATCTGCACGCGCACCAGTGTGCCACCATCCCGTGCGCTGAAGTTGTTCTCCCAGTTCATCCGGGGCATCGAGTCGATGGGCGTACCGTGCTCATCACAGAAGCCATCGATCCCGCCGAAGGAGATCTTGGGTTTCACGGCCGTGTAGTCGAAGCTGCAATAATGCCGATCGCCTTCCGGGCCCTGCATGTAGTAGCGCCACTGTCCGCCCACGCGGAAGTCCAGCGACTGGATCACACACTCATATGGTTCCGGTGCCCACCACTTGCAGAGTAGGTCCGCTTCGGTCCAGGCGGCCCAAACGGGATCGAGCGGGGCGTTGAAAGAGCGTTCCACCGTGATGGACTTGTCCTCCTTCTTGACGATAAAGTTGAAGATGGCTTGCATATTCATGGCTTCTTTCCGCGTTTTCGCACGGCTTTCACCGACGCGGCTTTCCCTTGTGCCTGAAGCTCCTTCAAGTACTCCTCCAGCCGGTCGAAGCGTGCCTCCCAGAACTGGCGGTACTGCTCCATCCAGTCGGTGGCCTCTTTCAGTGGCGCGGCCTTGATGGCGCACGGCCTCCACTGCGCCTCCCTTCCTCGGGCGATCAGCTGGGCGCGCTCCAGCACTTTCAGGTGCTTGCTCACCGCCGGCAGGCTCATGCTGAAGGGCTCGGCCAGTTCGTTCACCGAGGCCGGACCGCTGGCTAGCCGCGCCAGGATGGCCCTGCGCGTGGGGTCGGCCAGGGCGGAGAAGGTGAGCGAGAGGCGGTCCATGGTGGCTGATGACGGGACAAATGTATTAAACCTTTTGGTTAATTATGCGGGAAGTGAGATGACGGTTCCATCCAAGGCCCTGCTTGCCGGTCATGAGCTCCGGCCACGTCGCAGACCGACATCGATCGCCTCGCGGCAACGGACGTAGCTTTCGCCAATGAGGATGACCATCGCCCCTCTCCTGCTGCTGCCGTATCCTCTTGCCGCGCAAAGCATCAGTTGGTGGCATGATCTGAACGACATGGCGTTCGGCCAGACGGCCGCGGCCGATGTGGACGGCGACGGCCAGCTCGAACTGGCCTTCAGCACCTACCGCAACGACAGTTCGATCCATGTACTGAACGCGGAGGATGGCAGCCTGCTGTGGTCGTACAACACCGGCGGATGCAACGACGTGGCGCCGCTGATCCATGATGTTGACCAGGATGGCGACCTGGAGATCGTGCTGCCCGGTTCCTGCAACCCGATCACCTTCTGCTTCGACGCCGACTCGGGTTACGTCGCCTGGGCCACGCCCACCGATGGCAGCGACTCGCCGCCGACCATCGGCGAACTGGATGCGGATGGCAAGCTGGAGATCCTCCATGGCCAGTTCGGCGGACGCGTCCTGTGCATCAATGCCGAGGATGGCAGCGTTGCCTGGGAGATCCCCGTGGACCTCAATTCCTGGATCCAGACCGAACCCGCGCTGCTCGATGCGGACAACGATGGCCAGCTGGACTTCATCGTGGCCAATTGGAATTTCGCCGACGACCACCGCATCTGGTGCTTCCGGGGCAGCGACCAGAACCTGCTCTGGCAGGACACCCTGCCGGATGACGTCATGTACCATGGCGCCGCATTCGGCGACATCGACAACGATGGGCTGTACGAGATCACCATCGGGGACTATGCGGGGAACCTGTTCTGTTACAACGCCGAGGACGGATCCCTGAACTGGGACTTCAGCCTGCCCTCGCCCGGTTACATCGGAGCACCCACCTCGCTCGCCGACCTGAACAACGACGGCGAACTGGATGTGGTGTTCAGCGACTGGTACCGCATGGCCGCGGTCACCGGATCAGGCTCGCTGATGTGGAGCTACAGCATGCCCGGTTATGCCAGTTCGTTCCGCGGCGCGGTGATCGGCGACGTGAACGGCGACAACACGCTCGACGTGACATTCGGAACGAGCGAAGGCCTCGTGATCTCGCTCGACGGGCTCTCGGGGACCTTCATCCGGTCGATCGATCTCGCCGCGCATTACGGCGACGACTTCGAGATCGACCACGCGCCCATCCTCGCCGATCTTGACAACAACGGCGTGCTGGACGTCTTCGTGGTCGGCGGCCACGCGGAATATCCGGACGTGCAGAACAACTACGGGCGCGCCTATGCGATCGAATGGGGGGTTGGGAACGGGCCGGAATGGACCATGTTCCGTCGTGACGTGCGCCGTTCGGCCTGCGTCTGCGACCCGATCTCCGGCACCGGTCCACCTCCGGCGGAGCGCCATCCGCGCGCCACGATCCTGCCGAACCCCATGACCGATCACGCCTGGCTGCATGTCGCCTTCGATCACGGTTCCGGGATCGAGGCGCATTTCATGGACATGCGTGGCAGGACGCTGGCGCGCCTGATCCCGTGCGCGCCCGGTGGAGGCACCTGCGATGTGCTCCTGGATCGCCGATCGCTCGGCGATCCGGGACCGGGGGTCTACCTCATGCGCATTTCCGCCGGCCCGGAGGAGGTGGTCCTGCGCGTCCTCATCGAGTGATCACCTGATCACGATCCGTTGCAGGGCGCGTGAGCCGTCGTCCATGAACACGGTCAGCACGTAAGTGCCCGCGCATCGCTCCCGCAGGTGGATCGCGGCCGGTGCCCCCGTCAACACACCCTGCATCACGACCCGACCCGAGGGATCGGCGATCGCGTACCGCCGGGCGCCGGGCGGCGCGAGCAGGTGGAAGGACCCGTCGTTCGGATCGGGATGGACCGCGATCCCGTGGCCGATCGTTCCTGGAACGCCCGTGCTGATGTACGCATACGGATCCGACGTGCTGCTGCATCCATTGCTGTCGGTGAGCATCACGCTGTAGTCGCCGCTGATATAGGTCTGGAACCACGGATCGGTCGCTCCGGCGATGGGGCTGCCGAAGAGCATCCATTGGAAGCTGCCGCTGCCCGAAGCGTACAGCGTGTCAGCCGATTGCGTGATCACCGGCTGCGTGGGCAGCGGATACACCTCCACATCGACCGCGGCGAGCGATTCTGCCGTGCAACCGTTGCCCGCGATCACCGTCACCGAATACGTGCCCGTCGTGGTCACGACCAACTCGTTCGAAGTGGCACCGGAGAGGTCGATGCCATCCTGGCTCCATTGGTAGCTCGCGCCGGGCACCGTGTCGATGCCCAGGGTCACCGATCCGCCGTCGCAGAAGGCGGTGGCGCCTGCCGCCTGGATCACGGGAGCGATGGGCGCGACGTTCGCCACGACGGCGATCGCGGCCGAGGTGTCCGAGCCGCATCCCGTGCTCGCCACCAGGCTGTACATGCCCGTTGCCGTTGCCTCGAGATCGGGAGCGGTCGCGCCCATGATGGCGGTGCCATCCAGCAGCCATTGGTAGTCGTCGCCGCCCGAACCGTTCAGCATCACCGAGCCGGGGGTGCAGAAGGTCGTGGGTCCCGCCGCGACCGCATCGGCCACCGGCGCGCCGCCGATGGTGAGGTCGTAGCCGTTGTCGGTGCCGATGAAGTCGGGGCTGGTGCCGATCACACGGATGCGATAGCCCGTACCGAAGGGCGTGCCCGGCGGGATCGTACAGAGGATGGTGCTGTCGGTGGTGGCTTCCAGCGAGCCGATGTCCACCGCGTTGGTGAAGTCGCCGGTGCTGTCGCTCAACTGCACGATGAAATCGTTGGCGGGGATCAGGAAGCCGCCCGCGTTGAACACGCCGGTCTCGTCGTACTGGACCTCCACCTGCGAGCCGGGGCAGAGCGCGGCGATGGGCGGGACCACCAGGATGCTACGCGGCTCGTCGTAGAACCAGATGTCCGTCACCACTTCGAAGCCGAACACTTCGGAGGTGTTGATCTGCAGGATCGGCGTGCGGTGGTTCTCGGCGAGCCATTTGTACTCGCGCACCAGCGGCCGGTCGATGGTGAAGCCGATGCCGAGCGAATCGAGGTTCACGGTGTCCCGGCCGGCCAGCGTGGTCTTCACGCGCAGCACATCGAAGGCGCCCGTGGGCGTGGTGATCGATCCCCAGCCGTCCACCTCCACGTCGCGGTCCTGTTCGTAGCCGTAATGGAAGAGCGTGGGCAGGCTTACGCTCCACGACGAGAACGACGAGGACGCATCGCCATAGTCGAGCGGCAGTTCATAGATCACATCATGCTGGTCGAAGATGATGGGCACCGGGAGGCCGGACAGTTCCGCACCGAAGC
>CAYMXP010000067.1:0-15432 GCA_964394425.1 uncultured Chryseobacterium sp.
AGCAAGGACGAGCGCCTGCGCATCGACTACGACTACGAGAAGTTCAAGGAGACCTTCGACAAGGAGATGGAGAAGCTGAAGGGCCAGTAAGGCATCCGACCAAGACCGGCGAAGCCCCTTCCGAGGTACGGGAGGGGCTTCGGCTTTCCGGCGCTCGGTACATTCCGATCCGAACCGAACGCCCATGCCCTCCCTGCGCGCCTCCGCCAACGCGATCCGGCACTTCTTCCCCAAATTGGAGGAGTGGATGCTGGGCGCCGTTCCATCGAGCCTTTCCTACGAGGGTCTCTTCAAGCACTTCGCCATCGACGGCCGCCTGCTGATGGTCTGCATCCTGTTGCTGGCGGTGGCCTTCGCCTTCACCCTCGCGGCCAACCGCGTGCATAAGCGGCGCAAGGCCCTGTCGGAGATCCTGGCCACCGGCTATCACATCAACTTCGTGGAGCACCTGGAAGGAAGCCTGCGGGTGCAAGGGAACGCGACCGTGAACGGCATGATGTTCCCGATCTCCGGCGTGCGGATCACCCTGCCGCGCGACGTCCACGAGATGCGCGCGCACATGGCGGCGGTGAAGGCCGCGTTGAAAAAGGGTGCCCTGATCGATGTGCCCTACGGCGGCCGCACCGTGATGATCGAACCCGGCGCCACCGCCGTGGTGATCCGCGATCTTCCACGCACGCTCGGCTCCTTTTCCGACTACCTGACCAACGAAGGCGACGTGAACCGGGACGGCGAGGTACCGAAGCGCTATTACAAGTGGTTCGCCGCGCACCTGCGGGCCCTCAAGCGCCGGCGGCTGGACCGCTTCGATGCGTTCACGTACGTGGACGTGAACGACGCGGCGATCGGCTGATCGTGCGCGCGCCATCAACCGGGACCGGTGCAAAACCATCGAACGGCCCGGCTTGATCCGCATCCACCACCGATCGTACTTCGTGCATGCCCAGGAACCCACACAAACGGATCAAGAAACTGGAGCAGCAACTGCTCCGCATGTATCCGGCCTACATGGCGTTGTTGCAGGAGCAGGCCCGTCGTGATGCCGAGCGTCGCGCCGTCGCCGGCGATGCGACGTCCGGGCTGAAGGGGGCGATCGCCGAGGAGAGCTCGCGACGGTTGAACTGACCGCCCCGCCGTGCGCGCCTGACCGCATGTACCGGACCGGTGCCCATCGCCGCCGCCATGTCCATCGCCTCCAACGCATCCTTCCTCGTCTGTTTGCTGGTCGCTCCAGCCTCCTGGTCACAGATCCCCAATGCGGGGTTCGAGGACTGGACCAGCCCCAACGGATATGCCGTGCCTTCGGAGTGGATCACCTTCAACGACATGACCGCTCCCACCGGGGTGTTCACCTGCACACCGGGGAGTCCCGGCGAACCCGGGAATTTCCACCTGCGGCTCACCACCAGCATCGTTCCCGGCATCGGCACGCTCACCGGCGTGGCCATCTCCGGCATCGGGATGGCCCCGGGTGGTTTTCCCTGCACCGATCGACCCGCCCAGCTGGATGGGAACTGGCGGTTCATGCCCGCGGGGTCCGATCTGGGCTTCATCATCGTCGACCTGACCAAATGGAACACCGTGTCGCATGTGCGGGAATTGGTCGGCGACGGCGCGGCCTATGCCATGCCGCCCATGTCCTCATGGGAACCGTTCAGCATCCCGATCACCTACACGAGCGCCGATCTTCCCGACACGGCCACCATCCGCATCTATTCGAGCGCCACCCTGCCGGCCGCGGGCACGGTGCTGGACGTGGACGATCTGGAGTTCGTGGATGCCGTGGGGGTGGAGGGGCGCGATGCGCGGGAGTTGCGTGTGTGGCCCGTGCCCGCCATCGATCAGGCGATGGTGGAATGGCCCGCCTCGGTCCCCATCACCGAGGTCGGGCTCTGGAGCATGGACGGCCGCATGTTGCGCGCGATCGATCCCGGGCCATCGCCATGCGTCGTCCGGATGATCGACCTTGCGCCGGGAGCCTACTTGGTGCGCGCGATGGGAGCGGAGGGCCGGGTGCTCCTGGCGATGGTGGTGAAGCGGTAGCCGAGCACCGCGCACCCCACCGATCGCGAAGCCGGGTACTTTCGCCATCATGAAGGACCGCACCCTGTTCTGGGCCTCGCTGGTGATGATGGCCGGTGTCGGCATGGGCGCCTTTGGTGCGCACTGGATCAAGGAACGCGTGGACCTCGCGGCGCTGGTGCAATGGGAAAAGGGCGTGCTCTACCAGCTGATCCACGGTCTGGCGCTCTTCGGCCTGGTGAGCTTCGGCCACCGGCTGCACCCGAGGGTGCTGCGCCTCGCGCGCACGCTCTTCCTGGTGGGCATCCTCTGCTTCAGCGGATCGCTGTATTTCCTCAGCACGCGCGAACTGCTCGACACCCAGGCGTGGACCACCTTCCTGGGTCCGCTCACGCCCATCGGCGGGTTGTGCTTCCTGGGCGGATGGGTGGCGCTGTTCTTCGCCGCGTTGAAGGAGCGGTAGAAGGCGGGGCCCGGGTGCTCCGGCATCGGCGTGGTCCCCGGTTCCCTGACGATCATCACCCGCCCCGGTTTTTCCGCGCCCCTACATTTGCGGTCCAATTTTCAGAACCCCCATCATGAACGAATTCGGGAACAAGCCCCAAGGCGCCGACCTCTCCACCATCGGGCTGGGCCTCGCGGGCGACGTGTACTGGAACCTCCAACCCGCCGAGCTGATCGAGCATGTCATCCTCAACGGCCAGGGCGTTTTCGCCGACAGTGGCGCGCTGGCCATCGAGACCGGCGAGTTCACCGGCCGCAGCCCCAAGGACAAATTCTGCGTGAAGGACGCCACCACCAGGGACAGCGTGTGGTGGGGCGATGTGAACCTGCCCTTCGAGGCCGAGAAGTTCGACCGCCTGCATGCCAGGCTCAACGCCTACCTGCAGGGCCGCGACCTGTACGTGAAGGATGCCTACGCCTCGGCCGATCCCAAATTCCGGATGAGCCTGCGCGTGGTGGCCGAGCAGCCCTGGAGCGCGCTCTTCGCCGGCAACATGTTCCTGCGGCCCACCCTGGCCGAGCTCAACACCTTCAAGCCCGAGTGGCACGTGGTCTGCGCACCGGGCTTCCAGGCCGATCCGGCCACCGATGGCACGCGCCAGCACAACTTCGCCATCATCCACTTCGCGAAGAAGCTCATCCTCATCGGCGGCACCGGCTACACCGGCGAGATCAAGAAGGGCATCTTCACCGTGCTGAACTACGTGCTGCCGCATGAGAAGAAGGTGCTGAGCATGCACTGCTCGGCCAACATCGGCGCCGCCGGCGACACGGCGGTGTTCTTCGGGCTGAGCGGAACGGGCAAGACCACCCTGAGCGCCGACCCCGACCGCCGGCTGATCGGCGACGACGAGCACGGTTGGAGCGACAAGGGCGTGTTCAATTTCGAGGGCGGTTGTTACGCCAAGTGCATCGACCTGAGCGCCGAGAAGGAGCCGCAGATCTGGAACGCCGTCCGGTTCGGCGCGCTGCTGGAGAACATCGTGTTCAAGGAGGGCACCACCGAGGTGGATTTTTCCGATGGCAGCAAGACGGAGAACACCCGCGTGAGCTACCCGATCGAACACATATCCAACGTGGCCGTGCCCAGCATGGGCGGCCATCCGAGGAACATCTTCTTCCTCACCTGTGACGCCTACGGCGTGCTGCCGCCCATCAGCAGGCTCACGCCGGGCCAGGCGATGTACCACTTCATCAGCGGCTACACGGCGAAGGTGGCGGGCACCGAGGCCGGCGTCACCGAGCCCAAGACCGTGTTCAGCGCCTGCTTCGGAGCGCCTTTCCTGCCACTGCACCCCACCACCTACGCGGGCATGCTCGGGGAGAAGCTCAAGCAGCACGAGGTGAACGTGTGGCTGGTGAACACCGGCTGGAGCGGCGGCGCCTACGGCACCGGCGAGCGCGTGAAGCTCAAGTACACGCGCGCCATGATCACCGCCGCGTTGAAAGGGGAACTGGACCGCGCCGAATACCGGCAGCATCCCGTCTTCGGCGTCAGCCATCCGCTCACCTGTCCGAACGTCCCTGCGGAGATCCTCGATCCCCGTTCCACTTGGAAGAACAAGGACGCCTACGACCAGCAGGCCGAGAAACTGGCCAGGCAGTTCAACGACAATTTCGCCAAGTACAAGGATGGCGCGGGTCCGGAGATCCTCGCGGCCGCACCGCGCATCGCGGTGAAGGCTTGAGGTCGGCCGATGGGTCGCACGATGCATGATGCGCGGCCCGTGCGCCGCTACATTTGATCTCCCAGGATCAGGAGATGACGTGGCGAAGGGCGGTCGCGGGTGCGATGGGGCTGGCCATGGGGGCCTTCGTCCATGGGCAGAGCGCGTACCGTCCGCCGCGCTTCGTTCCCGAGCAGATGCGCGGCGACATCGAGGTGTTGCGCCGGGTCATCCATCAGTCCCATCCCGATCCCTACCGCTACCGCACACGCGCCGAGCTGGACCGGATCATCGATCACGCACTGGCCGCCTGCGCGCTGCCCATGGACGCCGGACAGTTCGCCGACAGCCTGATGCCGGTGTTCCATGCCCTGGGCGATGCCCATGCGCGGCTCGAAATGCCGGTCCCGTACCGTGATCACCTGGATCACGACGTTCCCCTGCTCCCCATACGCGTGCGCATCATCGACGGCGCCCTGCACCTCGAAGAGGAACTCAAAGGCTTCCGCACCATCCCTCCTGGAAGCCGGATCCTGTCGATCAACGGGCATGGCGATGCGGATGTCGTGGCGCGCATGTCCTGGCGCATCAGCGCCGACGGGAACAACACCACGCGACCCGCACGCGTGATCGAACGCGACTTCATGCGGCTGTACCATCAATGCATGGAACAGGCCGCCTCGTTCGACGTGCGGTTCATCGATCCGGCCGGGACCGAACGCATCGAGACCTTGGTCGCCCTGACCGCGGATGAGATGCGCCGGTCCATGCCCGCGATGCGGACCACCGGACCATGGACGCTGGGCGTTCCGGATGATCCGGGCACGGCATGGCTCACCCTCACCACGCTCGACCGCGCGGAACTCGAAGCGGCCGGGGTCAAGCCGGCGAAGGCCCTGGAGGAGATCGCCGGGCGATGGCACGCCATGGAGGCCCGCACCCTGGTGATCGACGTGCGCGGGGCCGGGGGAGCCGACCTGGGCGTTGCCGAACAGGTCTTCCGCCTGATCGCCCTCGCGCCCTTCCGCGTGGTGCAACAGATGAGCGTGCGCGGCATCCTGCCCCCCGACGACTACGCGCATGCCCTGCCCCAGGACGAATTCTACTCCTCCGTGGGCGCCGTGTTCCTGCCCGACCTGAACGGCGCGCACACCCTGCGGCCCGACGATCCGCGCCTGGAGCCCGTGCCGGCATGGCCCAGGGCGTTCACCGGCGATGTGTACGTGGTGCATGACGGACTTACCCGCGATGCGGGCGCGGCCTTCGTGATGCTCGCCCGACGCTCGGGCCGGGCGCGCACGGTGGGAGAGGAGTGCGGCAGCAATGCGTTCAGCTTCTGCGACGGGCGGGAGTTGTCCATCACCGCGCCGCTCACGGGCATGGTGTTCCACATCCCGCTCACGCGGTTCGTGCCCGAGGGATCGCCCGCCGGCCCCCTGGATCATGGCGAACCGCCCGACCTGCCCGCCCAGCAGGAGGCCTGGGGGCTCGTGCGGGGCACCGACACGGTGAAGTCCGCGCTTCTGGCGCTGATCCGCGAGCTGCAATGATGCGTGTGATCGTCGCGCTGGCGCTCGCGGCGATCGGCTGCCATCGTCCCGATGCACCCGACGCTTCCGCGCGGGGGTGGATCCCGCGACACAACACCCACGCCACCCACTTTGCGATCCTCACGCTGGGCGATGCCCGGCGGATCGTTGTGACGGGAAATGCCGGCGACATGGATACGGTGACCGACATCGTGCTCCACGCGCCGTTGCGGCGCATCGCGATGGCGAGCACCACGCATGCCGCGTACATCAGCGCGCTGGGCGCCACCGACCGGGTGGTGGCGTGCGCGCACGCCGCCGAGGTCCGCGATCAGGCGATGCGGGCCGCGATCGAGGCTGGTCGGGTGGCCGACCTCGGCACCGCCGCGGACCCGGACCGGGAGCAGCTCATTTCGCTGGACCTTGATGCGTTGCTCGGCTATCCCTTCGGTGGAGGCGGTGGCACGATCCGGGAGATCGGTGTTCCGGTGATCCAGGTGGGCGAGTACCTCGAGGAGCATCCGTTGGGCCGTGCCGAATGGATCCGCTTCTTCGGTGTGCTGCTCGGCAGGGAACGCGAAGCCGACAGCATGTTCAGTGGGATCGTCCAGCGGTACGACGCGATCCGCCTGACGGTCCCGCGCGACACCGTGCCGGTGGTGCTCTTCGGGAGCACCTGGCAGGGCCAGTGGTACGTGCCGCCGGGCAACAGCTTCATGGCCCGCTTGATCCTCGACGCCGGCGGACGCTACCTTTTCGCCGACCGGCGGGCCGCTGGCAACATCGCCCTCGACATGGAGACGATGATCCATCTCGGATCGGAGGCCGATGCCTGGGGCATGATCACCGATGAGCCCGACCCGGTCACGGCCACGTTCTGCCAGGGCGATGATCGGCTCCGTTCGTTCCGTTCGGTGCGGGATCAACGTCTGTTCGCGGGCAGTTCATCGCGCGCCGATCTGTTCGGCCGCGCGTCGATCGAACCCGATGTCGTGCTGCAGGACATGATCTGCGTGCTGCATCCCGCGAGGTGCGCGGGACGCAGGCCGGTGTACTACCACCGGTTGGATCACCAGGGGATCCCCAGCCGCCTGTAGATCTTCGCCAGCAGCCACGCCGGCCCGACCAGCAGAAAGGCGAGGTCCTTCAGGAAGCTCGGCTTCTTTCCCTCCACCTTGTGCCCGTAGAACTGGCCGATCCAGGCCGCGGTGAAGACCACCAGGCCGATCGCCCAGAGGGGCAAACCCGCGTTCCGGCCGATCCATCCGGCCAGGTACAGGAACAGGAGGCTCACCAGGAGCATGCCCAGTGCGAGCGGCCATGAGCGCGGCAGGTAGAAGCCGAGCACCGCGACCACGATCAGGAGCTTCGCCCAACTGAAGGACAGGTGGGGAAGATCGATCGCGGGGATGGCCGCGAGCAGGGCGATCACGCTGAAGAGGATCGCCGGCACGCAGATCCAGTGGATCAGGATGTTGGTGGCGTTCCGGTGGCTCTCGCCGTACTCGTCGAACCATTGCCGCATGCTGCGCGACGTGGCCATGGCTCAGGCGGGTCGCTTCTCCAGGTACCGGTCCACCACCACGCGCATGTGGTGAACGGAATGCCCGGCGATGGTCCAGCCCAGTCCGCGCACGGTGATCGACTTCCCGTTGGCGACGCCGCCGCGCATCAGCATCTCCTCGTCGAAGCTGCGGAACAGCTCGATGGTCGCGCCGCGCACCGCGTCGTGCTCGCGCAGCAGCTGGTGGAAACCGCGGCGCGCCACGCGCGCGGCGGGCACGTAGTCGTCCTCCTCGAAGCCATGCAGCTCCGTGGCATCGTTGCGTGCGAAGCGCAGCGCGCGGTAGCACCAGATGCGTTCGGTGTCGATCAGGTGCTGGAACACCTCCTTGATCGTCCATTTCCCTTCCGCGTAGCGGTGCTCGGCCATGCCCGTGGGAATGAGGTACACGGTGTTCCACAGATCGTCCGAGGCCTTTTGCAGGGCGCGGACCAGATCGTCGCCTTCGGCGGCATCGATGTAGGGCCGGTAGTAAGCGGGCACTTCGTCCGGCGAGGGTCTTCCCAGGGTGTTCATGTCGAAAGGTAGGACCGGTTCAACGTCCGGCGATCATCGCACGGGTGCAGGTTCGCCGGCCATCAAGGAGCAGATCGGCGACGTGCAGGCCGGCGCGGGCCGATGCGATCGCGATCCGGGTGGTGCCCGGCTGGAGGTGTATGTCCTGATCGGACCAGCAACGCCCCCGGGCATCGATCATCCGCAACCGGCCCGCACCGCCCGTCGGGGTATGGATCACCGCTTCGCAGCCATCGCCGCTTCCGAGCAGTTCCAGCGTCGCGTGGGCGGATGCGGCCGGCGATGCGATCCCCACCGACCCATCGAAGGCCAGGTCGAACACCACCGGCAGGTGGTCGCTCATGAAGTAGAGTGATCGCAGCACGCTGAAGGGGGTGGGCAGGGTGCTGCAGTCCGTTATGCTCTGGTTGAAACAATCGCCGCTGTTGCCCAGGGCGCGGTAACTGCCATCCACCACGTGCAGCCGTTCGTCGTCGTCGAGCAGGCCCGAACTGCACAGCGCGATGTCGAACCGGTCGTCCATTCCGCCGCCGGCACCGTCGCCATAGATCGACCACTCGCGCGTGGATTGGGTATGCACACCGGCGTACATGCTGTTCGCGCTCCAATCGCCGATCGTGTTGATCGGATCCTCCAGCACGATCGCGTTGCCCGGATCGGTCAGCGTCTGGAAGGCATCCTCGTAGCCGGTGTAGAGGTTCATGTCGCCGGCGACGATCAGGTGGCGGTCGGGTGGGAGGGTGGACAGGTGATCCACCAGCACCTGCGCCATGGCATCGCGCTCGTTGGCGTTCCAGGTGGAATTGCCGGCCTTCAGGTGAACGGCGAAGACCGTGAGGAAGGTGGTGTCGTGCGTCGTGGGCAGAACGTCGTCGTTCACGTAGAGGGTGTACCAGTTCAGGTCGCGCACGTAGGTGGTCAGGTAGCCCTGTTCCTTCAGGGTGAACCTGTCGTGGTCGTAATAGATGATCTGCTGCAGGAAGTAGTCGGCCCCCGGATCGCTGTGCATCGGTTCCCAAGCCGCCATGCTGAAGCGCGTCTCGCCGTTCACGTTGAGCGACTGGTCGAGCACCAGCTGGGCGCCTGCTTCGGTGCGCACCTCCTGGCAGATGAGCAGGTCGACCGGATGATGAGCGAGGATCTTCGCCAGGGTGTCCTCCTTGCCGGCGGGGTTGGGCTCCGGGAAATTCAGCAGGTTGTAATCCATCACACGCAGGATGGTCTGGGCCTGAAGGAGCGACCACGTCGCTGAAAGCGATGCGAGGAGGATGATCCGGGCGATCACGGGCGGGGCGGCCAAATTAACCGGCCGTATAGGGCTGGTGCGCACCCACCACCTCCTTGAGCACGATCACCCATCCGTACCAATGCAGCCACCAGTCCTCCGGTTCGCACCAGCGGTCGGGCAGGGCGATCACGCCCACCTCCAGGCCGCCCGCGGCGGCGCGCCGGTACAGGCCGCGTGTGCGGCGCGCATGCACCCCCAGGGTCGCCACGTCGAAGGAGCGGATCCCTTGGGCTTTCGCGATCGCCACCATGTCACGGGCGCTGGTCCAGGTCCGCCCTTCATCGGTCCGCCCGGTGGGTACGGTGGTGATGCGACCGGCCGGCACGCCGTGCTTTTCCAGCAGGATCGCGGCCTGGTGCGCGAAGGTGGCGGCTTGCGGCTGCGATCGCCCATCGGCGCGGATCACCTGGATCTTTCCCGGCCGGGCCTGGAGGTCTTCCCCGTCCACGGCCCAGCCACCGATGAACACCCGGTCCAGTTCCGGATCGCCCGACCGGTCGGGCGCGAGCAGCGTGATGGTGGAACACGGCGTGTGGATGGTCGCGGTGTAAACCCGTGGATCGCCCTCCAGGCGCACCAGGAAGAGGGTGTCATCGTCGGCGAGCGCGACCAGCGGAGTTCCCGGCAGGCCCGCGGCCTTCACCTTCACCACGCCTTTCATGGATCGCTGGGGAACGCAACGCAGCCGGTCGCCGCCTTTCAGGTAATAGGCCGCCGGCCGTGCCACGCCCGTGGTGAACGCGCGCTCATATCCTTTCTCCCGCATCAGGCGGGCGGCCTCGGCGATGGCTTGTTCGTTCAGCCAGCCCTCCACGACGAGCACCCGCGATCCCGTGGTGCGGGTGATGGCGAAGAAGGGATGGGCGGCGGTGATGAAGATCAGCAGCAGCGCCGCACCGGCCCCGGCGATCAGCCAGCGGCGGCGGACCGTCATGCCTCCTGCTCCACGCGCTGGAGCAGCTCCCGGAATTCACGCAGGGCTTTCAGGTCGCGCTGGTCATCGGCGAGCAGCATGCCTGCCGTAGCCTTCTCGATGGCCTCCTGCCGCCGTTCCATCTCGGCGAACAACAGCGCCAGCTGATAATGGCCGGGGATGTGCCCGGGTTCGATGTCCAGCAGCCGGTTGAGCTGCATCATCGCGGCGGGCTTGTTGTTGATCGACTTCAATTCCAGTGCGATCGCATAATGCAGAAAGACGTCGTTGGGCTCCTCCAGCAGCATCGACCGGAGCTGTTCCAGGCGCGGCGTGGTGTTGGGGTCGTCGTCCGTGCCGCTCATGCCGGGGGGGAGGCTTCGAACGGATGATGGCTCCACAGATCGCGGAACACCGAGGCCTGTTCAACGCGGACGATGCGGCCCTCATCCATTTCGGCGATGCGGTCGGCCGCATGGAACGCGTCTTCGCGGTCGTGCGTCACGATGATGGACGGCGTGTCGTGCGCGCGCAGGATGCGCAGCACCTCCTCGCGCACCTGCCGCCGGGTGTGCGCGTCCAGGTCGCTGAAGGGTTCGTCCATGAGCATGGCCCGCGGCCGCAGCACCAGGGAGCGCGCGATGGCCACGCGCTGCTGCTGGCCACCGGAGAGCTGGTGCGGGTAGCGGTCGCCGAATTCCTCCAGACCCACGGCCTCCAGTTCGTCGCTGATGCGGCGTTCGCGTTCGCGGCGGGCGACGCCGTTCAGCCCGAAGGCCACGTTGCCGCGCACGGTGAGGTGGGGAAAGAGCGCCAGGCCCTGGAACACGAAGCCGATGGAGCGATGCTCGGGCGGAACGAAGGTGCCCGGACCGTTGAGCATGCGACCCTCCAGTTCAATGGTGCCCGCCGCGGGATGCACCAGGCCGGCGATCGCGCGCAGCAGGGTGGTCTTGCCACAACCGCTGGGCCCCACGATCACCTGCACCTCACCCGCCGCCAGGTCCAGGTCGACACCCCGCAGCACGGGCTGCTCGGCGTGCGCGAACCGCAATCCGGAAACGGAGAGGATGCGGTCCTTCATCGTTCACCGCGCGTGGCCAGGCGGTCGAGCAGCAGCACGGGCACCACGCCGCAAAGTACGATGAGCAGCGCGGGCACCGAGGCCTCGCGCAGTTGCTCGATGCGGGCCATCTCGAAGGCCTTGGTGCTGAGGGTGTCGAAGTTGAACGGCCGGAGGATCAGCGTGAGGGGCAGTTCCTTCACCACATCGAGCGCCACCAGCGTGGCGGCGGCCAGCAGGGCGGGGCGCAGCAGGGGCAGGTTCACCGCCCGGAAGGTGCGCCACCGCGATGCGCCCAACAGGCGCGCCGCATCGTCCAGGGTGGGGTCCTGCTGGCGCAGGGCGCCCATCAGCGGCTGCCCGGCCACCGCCAGGAACCGGGCCGTGTAGGCGTAGGTGAGCAGGCCGATGCCGCCGATCAGCGCGAAGGGAAGCCAGGCCGTCCGGTCGATGGCGCCGGCGGCGGTCATCACGCCCACGGCGATCACCGCGCCGGGGATCACATAGCCCAGGTTCGCCGCGCGGATCATCCATGGCGGCGCCGCGCGGTGGCGCCGGGCGAACACGAAGAGCACCGCGAGCGCCAGCGTGGCGAGCGCGGTGAGGTTGGCGATGCCCAGGGTGCGCAGGGTGGCCATGGCCAGGTCGGTGGCGCGGACGTCGGACCAGGTGGAGGCCGCGTCGATCAGGATGTTCGAGAGCGGCACGATCGCGCCCAGCGCCACGGCCAGCGCACACCAGCCGGTGGCCAGCCAACGCGCGGGGCCGTTGAGCGGCAGGGGAGCCACCGGGGCTTGATCCACCTCGTGCCGCGCGCCGCGCCGTGCGCGCCGTTCGATCCAGAGCAGCAGGGCGATCAGCAGCAGCAGCATGGCGCCCAGGCGCAGCGCGCTGCCGGCATCGTACAAACCCGACCAGCTGCGGAAGATCCCCGTGGTGAGGGTGCGGATGCCGAAATACTTCACCGCGCCGTAATCGTTGAGCGTTTCCATGGCCGCCAGCACCGCGCCGCCGGCGATGGCCGGCCTGGCCAGCGGCAGGGCCACGCGCAGGAAGCGCCGCAGCGGAAGGGCGCCCAGGGTGCGCGCCGCGTCCAGCTGCGCGCTCATGCCCGCGGCGAAGGCGGCGCGGGCGGGCAGATGGATGTAGGGGAAGAGCACCGCGCCCATCACCAGGCACAGCCCCGGCAGGTGCATGATGTCGATCCGCGTTCCGGTGTGCTCGTGCAGCCACACGCTCCATGAGCCCGTGGGTCCCAGCAGCGCCGCATAGGTGAAGGCCGCGATGTAGGTGGGACAGGCCAGCGGCAGCACCAGCATCCAGCGCAGCACCGGGCGCCCCGGGAACCGGTGGACGGCCACCAGCCAGGCGGTGGGCACCCCCAGCAGCAGCGCCACCAGCAACGTGCCCGCCAGCAGGGCGAGGGTGCCGCCCACGTGCCCGGGCAGGAGCGTGCGCCACACGTGCGGCCATTCGGGGGCGGGCGCGTGCAATGGCGCGGTGATCACCACCAGCAGCGGCAGGCACAGCAGCGCGGCGGCGAGCGTGATCCAGACCGATGGCCGCCGTGCGACCGGCGGAAGGAGCGGTGGCCTGCGTGGATGCATCCTGCGTGTTGCTTCAGGCAGCGGAACGCGAGGTCACCACCGGTCGTTCACTTCCACCCGGCCTCGTCGAACACCTTCACCGCCTCGGCATTGAAGCGCGCGAGCGCCTCGAGGTTCAGCGTATCGGGCGTCAGGGTCCCGAAGGTGGCCAGCACGCCGGCGATCGGCACGCCCGCCTTCACCGGGTACTCGTTGTTGCCTTCGGCGAAGAGGCCCTGGGCCTGGTCGCCGGAGAGGAATTCGATCAATCGGATGGCGTTCTCGCGGTGCCTGGCATGGGTGGCCACGCCCGCGCCGCTGATGTTCATGTGCGTGCCGTGGCCGGCCATGTCGGGGCACACCACGCCGATCACCGCCTTCGCCTTCTGTTTCTCCGGATCGTCGGTGCGCAGCAGGCGCGCGATGTAATAGGTGTTGGAGATGGCCACTTCGCCCAGGCCCTCGCCCAGGCCCAGCAACTGGTCGGTGTCGTTGCCCTTGGGTTCGCGCGCCATGTTGGCCACCACGCCACGCGCCCAGGCGAGCGCATGCTCGCGCCCCTGGTTGGCGATCATGGCCGCGAGCAGGCTCTGGTTGTAGGTGCTCTCCGAGGGGCGCACGAGGATCTTCCCCTTCCAGCGCGGATCCATCAGGTCATCGTACGTGCGCAGTGTCGCGGGATCCACCTTCGTGCGGTCGTAGGCGATCACGCGGGCCCGTTGCGTGAGGCCGAACCAGTGGCCCTCGGGATCGCGCAGGTGATCGGGGATGTTCTTCTCGAGCACCGCGCTCTTCACCGGCTGGAGCAGGCCGCGCATGCGCGCCAGCCCGAGCCTTCCGGCATCGCTGGTGATCAGCACGTCGCAGGGGCTCGCCGCGCCTTCATGCTCCATGCGGGCGAGCACTTCGTCGTCGTCGGCCAGGATCAGGTTCACCGCGATGCCCGTCTCCTTCGTGAACCGGTCGAAGAGCTGGCGGTCGGTGTCGTAGTGGCGGTGCGAGTACACGTTCACCACCTTCTCATCCACCGGAGCGGTGGGGCCCTTCGCCCCTTCGGGCGCGTGGGAACAGGCGGTGAAGGCAAGGACGGCGATCGCGGCGGCGGGTCTCATCGGGTTCGGGCGGGCGAAAGTAGGATCATGCCCCGGGCGCCACCATCCCCCGATCAGGGGATGAGGCCTCAGGGCGTTCGCAATACCTGTTCACCACGGAGGCACGGAGGTCACAGAGCCAGATCACCGCCTCGTTCGCCCCGCATCAGGGTGTTGCCTTCGCAATTCATTGTGCTCTCCGCGCCTCCGTGGTGAATATGCGGACCGGTTCTCAGCGCATCACCGCGAGCGCGCCGCGCACCACGATGGAGTCGATGGGTTCCGTGTTGCCCTCGATCAGATGAAGCAACGGGAGGTCGCCCAGACGCCGGATCCGGGGATCCTCGCGCATCAGCACGTCCCATGCGGAGGGATCACCGCCGACGAACAGGGGCGTGCGCGGCACGCGCCTCCGGATGGCGTCGATCACCCATGCGCATCGCTCGTAGCCCGGGCCGTACCGAAGGGGCATGCCATCGCACAGGATGCCGCAGGCATAGCGGTCGAAGTAGGTGAGGAAGTGCGGCTCGGGGTCCACGCGCACGTCGGGCCAGCGCAGGGTGATCACCGCGTCCGCGCCGTATTCCCACGCCGCGGCCTGGATCCGTTCGCACCGGTCGCGCACGAAGGCGATGGGCTTCTCGCGCACCAGGGCGCCGCGCTGATCGGCCAGCTGGCGATCGATGCGGTCCTCCATCGTCAGGGCTCTTGCCACCAGCAGCCCCACGAGCCCCAACGCGGCGATCACCGCAACCCGGCGCGGGAACGCACCGGGCAGCAACGGGGCCACCGCCCAGGCCAGCAGCAGCGGCACCGCGAGGAACATGCGCGAGCGCGGGTAGAACACGCTGTCCACCCCGTCATGCACCTTCCAGAAGCCCAGCGCCAGCACGATGAAGACCAGCGCGCAGACCACCGCGACCGCACGCGGCCGATGCTTCCTCCACAGAAGGATCACGGCGATCACCAGCGACCAGAGCACCACGTGCCCGTTCCTCCACCAGAGCGGCATCATCCATTGGAAGTGGCTGTCCAACCGCTGGAATGCCTCGCCGAGCACGTGCGGTTTGAATTCCAGCTCCCAGCCCATGATCATGTGATGCATGGGGTGGGGGTAGCCCTGGTAGAAGGCGCGGGCCGCCCACCAGGCCAGCGCGGCGGGCAGCAGCCCGAGCGGCGAACCGATCCAGAACCATCGGCTGCGCGCGTGATCGAACAGCAGCACGACGCCCGCGGCCACGATGAAGACCATCGCGTTCGGGTTGAAGAAGACCGCGGCCGACAGCACCAGCATGGTGGCCGTGTGGCGCCACCGTTCGGAGGCGATCAACGCCGTCCACGGCAGCAGCGCGAGGAGGGCGATGCCATGCACGAAGCCGCGCGGCATGGCGGTGAGCATGCCCCATTCCACCGGCAGCATCAGGGGCATGGCCGCGAAAAGGCACGCGGCGGGGAGTTCCCCGCGGCGGTGATGCCACAGCGCGAACGACCAGTAGGGCGCCAGCGCGAGCAGCGAGGTGATCAGCGGCAGGGCGATCCACGGGGCGATCCCCATGCGCGTGAAGGGCGCGCCCAGCAGCGCCTCCAGCATGGGGTTGTAGTTCTGGCCGTATAGGTAGGGCTCGTGGAAGAGGCCCAGGCCGTAGTCGCGCGCCATCTCCCACACGATGACGTCATCGGTGCCCGTGT
>CAYMXP010000068.1:0-15300 GCA_964394425.1 uncultured Chryseobacterium sp.
CCGCGCGCCAGCCGTACCGTCCCCTTCATCGCCAAGGCCTACGGCGAGCCCTACGTCAACTGGGCAACCAAGGTGATGCTCGGCCACAAGCTCAAGGACTTCCAGTTCAAGCCGCGCCTCGATGGCTACGCGATCAAGGTGCCCGTCTTCAGCTTCGACAAGTTCCCCAACGTGGACAAAAGCCTCGGGCCTGAGATGAAGAGCACGGGCGAGGCCATCTACTTCATCAAGGATCTCAAAGACCCATTCTTTAGGCAGGTCTACGGAGAGCGTTCGATGTATCTGAGTAGGTGAGCCATGCATCGCTTAAGTCGTCCACTTTTGGTTTCTGGTGCATTGGTCCTCACGGCCTCGATGCTGTTCTATTTCGTACTGTCCCGAAGGGCCACACATCTTGGAGAGGACAGTGCAGGGGTCGACGCGTTGAGCGCCTTCATTAGAGCCGCGTTCCTCACCGCTGGCTACGTTGTTGCTTGGAGCTTCGTTGGTTGGCTGCGGGTCCACCCCGAGCAACATCGGCGAACAGCCATGGTTGCCGTTGTAGCCATGCTCGTTCTGCTTGGTGCTCAAGTGGTCCAATATCTGGGCGTGCCGTCACAGATTAGCAGCCCCCTGATTCCGGAGTATATGGTAGGCTATGTTCGGAGGCCTATACTGGTGGAAGGCATTGGCTTATCGGCGGCTTTGGTACTTGGCCTTGCCTATCGCCGTTCTGGAAGGATGATCAATTGTGTGATTTGTGGGATCGGGGCGCTAGCATTCGCTTACCTCTTCTCACCCATGTGGTCTTTGTTCATTCAGTTCATTCAAGCAAAATGAAGACCAGCAGCAAGGCTCTGACGGAGGAGCCAGCCGCACCGTGCACTGTCACCAAGGCCTACGGCGAGCCCAATGAACTGGGCCAGAGGTGATGCTCGGCGCCAAGCCATGCCTTCGGCAGGCAGGCTCAAGGACTTCCAGTTCAAGCCGCGCCCATTGCTACGCGATAGGTGCCCGTCTTTAGTCGGCCATACGGCCGTGCTCACATGTTCAACGCCGCCACGAATTCCTCGGGTGTCATCTGGATCTCATTCAGGATCATGCGGATCAACGGCCTGCTGATGTCCTGGCCTTTGTGATGCGGTAGGGTTGTGTAGCGCCCATCGGGATGCCGGTAGAACACATGGCTGCCCTTCTGCCGAACGATCTGAAAACCCAATTTGAGCAGGACGCGTTCGAACGTGCGCGCATCCACGATGGGCAGCCGGCTCATACAGCAATGGAGAAGGACTGCAGGCCAACGAACTCCGGCAGCGATTTCTTCTCATCCTCGCTCATTTCCTCAAAGCAGAGTTCGACCACCTCCTTCAAATGCACCTGAAGTTCATCGAGGCTCTTCGCCTGGGTGTGTGCACCCGGGATGCTGGGTACCATGCCGATGTAGAGGCCGGTTTCAGGATCGCGTTCGATGTGGGCGGTGAGCTGGATCTGGCGCATGGGAACAAGTTATGCCTTTTCGAGTCCAAGCCTGGCTTTGCGCAGGAGTACACGCGCCTCTTCGATGGTCAGCTTGATGCCCTCGATGCTGAACGATGCGATCAGGGAGCGCAACATCTGTTCCTCGGATACCTTTGGCTTGTGCGAAGGCTTGCCATTCGTTGCCATGATGCCAAGATACGACCGTTCCCATTATCAGTTCCCGAACTTGGACAAGAGCCTGGGGCCTGAGATGAAGAACACCGGCGAGGCGATCCACTTCATCAAGGACCTGCGGGATCCGTTCTTCAGGGAGGTGTATGCGGAGAGGAGCATGTATTTGAGCAGGTAGGCTGCTGTCCACCCGGAGGCTATGGTTCGACCCATATCTCGCGCGGAGTTAAGCATGGGGGGCTGGTGGGAGAGGAGAGCCGTCCTCCGTGCCCATTGATCGGGATCCGGTCTTCGAGGCACAAGAGAACGGCCCGCCCACGCGGGTGGCTGGCACACGCCTAACTCTTGCGCCAACTCAAGGGCGGGAACACGTGTGACAAGGAGGGGATATGGTTCCTACGGCCCAGGCTGGGCGCAGGCGGCGGCGCCTGGCCGATCCGGCCTTGTCTTGGTCGGGAGCGCATGCCGCAAAGAAGTTGGTCTGCCGAAGATCGATCTAACCCGATCCCCGGCTGGCCTGGGAAGACCGGGGTCCCCATGGCTCCACGGAGCTGTGCTCGCCCGACCTAAGGGCCGTCCACCACCCGGTAACGCACCCGGGCTTCGTTCACCGTGCTGGTGCCGCCGCCGTGTTTCGCCTCCTCCATGGGCACGAACGCCGTCCATTGCCGGTCGGCCTCGCCGGGTTCGGCCGCCAGTGGCAGCGGCATCAGTTGCAGCTGCGTGTGGGCGCCCACGTAGAAGAAGATCATCCGCATGTTGCTCCGGGTGTTCAGGCCGGCCAGGGCCGTCACGACCAACTGGCCGTCCTCGTGCCGATAGCGCGCGGTATCGATCCGCGCGTAGTGGTTGTCATCCTGGCCGGCGTACAGGCTCAGGCGGATGCCGTCGGGATGCAGGTCGTCGGGGACGAGCCTGGCCTCGGGCAGGCGCACCTCGAACTCCAGGGCCAGCGACGGACCCTTCAAGGATGGCGTGCGCGGGCCGCCCCCACCGCCACCGAGCGCGACGAAGCCGCCCACCACCACGTTCGCCGCCAGGCCCAGCACCGCCGAGAGCCCCAACGCCTTCCAGAAATGCGCCCACTCCATTGCATGCACCAGCTTGGTCCCAAGCAGGCCCAGCAGGAAACCCGCGATGAGCCCCGCCGGTATGGCGATGAAGCCCACCGCGTAGCCCTGCGCGCCTTCCATGTCGCTCACCTTGCGCCACGCCATCGCCTTGATGGAAACGGGAATGGCCGCCACGGCGGTGAGGATGGCCGTGAGCAGGGCGACGGTCATTGCGATCTTCCAGTTCATTTGGATGGGGGTTCAGTCGTGAAGTTCGATGTGCCCACCGATGGTACGGCGTGCGTATTCCATGAACCGGCCGATCACCGCTTCCTTCTCCTCCTCGGTCATGGGTTGCCAGCGCCGTTCCCCGGGGTACCACCACGGGCTCAGCGACGACCGGTAGAGCCGGTTGCCGCGGTTCCAGGTCCAGATGATGTCGGTGCGGCGTTCGGCCTCGTGCAGGATGAGCATTTCGCCGCGATGGTCCATCTCGATGGACCCCGGGGGGGATGTGCGCACTACCGGCGGCGCGTACACCGGCGCGCATGCCGCGCGGATCGCGTCCATGTCGGGTTCGAGCGGCGGGGCGTGCGGCGCCGTGAGCACCCAGAACAGACCTTCCGTGTCGGTGACCTCGGCGTGGTGGAGCGAGGTGTTGCGCACCTGGCTGTGCAGGCCCGGCGGCAGCGGCGTGCGCAAGTCGCCGGCCAGCTTGATCATTTCGCCCGCGGGAGGCGCGGGATGCCCTCCGCCGGCCTCGATGATCGCGTTCCCGGCCGCGAGCTCGGCTTCGATCAGGCCGCGCAGCGCATCAGGGAACCGTTCGAGGATGCTTGGACGTCCGGTATCCATGGGATGCACGAAGCTATCAGGACGCTGCGATCGCCATGTCACCCGGGTACGGCAGGAACGCACCGGTGCCAGGCGGGTGGACCTCATGACCTGGGGAAGTGATGATGGGCGTGGCTTCTTCACATCATCTCTTTCCCAACTCATGTTCGGATCGACCGTTCCTTTGTCACCGGCATAAGGAATATTGATCGGACCGCCATGAGCGAAGCAAAGCACAACGTCGTCATCACGGAGGACGGCCGCGCAGGTCAGGTGCGCTACCGCGAGCCCGAAGGTGAGTTGGCCTTCCATTGGGAGTTCGGCGGCCGCGATGTGGTGGCCATCGTGCAGGCGGGCAGGGAGGACGAATGGCGAACGCGCCATCCATGGGCCGCGGACCGCCGCACGGAGATCCTTCGCTTCGTGGCCGATGAAGTGGTGCGGCAAAAGCTGCCCAAATGCCGGGCGGAGATCGACGAAGGCACCGGGGACATCCTGCTCCGGCAGGCTGCGCCAGGGCCACCACCGCTCGATCCGCCCGATGTCTCCTTCGTGCGCCGGCTCACCGGGTTCAAGGCCGTGCTTGGCCTCATCGTGCTGGTCGCGTCGCTCATCTTCGCCGGCGTGTGGTGGTTGAAGGACAAGGTGCTCAGCATCGATCCCGGCGATGCTTCGCCCGTGGGCCTCGCGGCGCGCACCGACCGGCACATCGCCATGCTCATGAGCAGGCTGGACGCGTACGTGCCCTCGCCGCACCGCGACCACGGCAAGGATACCTACTCGCTCAGTCTCTTCATCGTGCCGCTGGATGGAGCGGACCCGAAGCTGGTGCCGATCAAGCATGGCCTTTCTCCATCGAGCTACAGCCTGGCGAAAGTGATCGGCAGCGATGGCCGCGCGATCTGGTTCGACGCGGCGGGCATGGGTGCGGTGGACCTGAAGACCTTTGATCTGCTCGCGCCATCGGAATTGCGCGATCCCCCCAAGGCGGAACGGACGAGCGCGCTGCCCTTCGGCCCCAAGGTGGAGCATCACCTGGCGGCCGGGCTGTTCACCTCGCCCACCTCCTGGCTGGGGCTTCATTCAACCGCCGGGTCCGAACGCGATCTCAAGCCCGGCGCTTTCGTGAAGCGCGTGGTGCGGGCGGACGGGACCAAGGAAGAGAGGCACTTGTTCCGCGCGCTGGTCGATGCCGAGGCATTCGGAGACCGCCACCGCATCGCCTCCGTTCAGCAGCTGAACGACGCCGGATACATCAACGCCGCCTTCATCCGCATGGACGACCTGTCGGAGCCTTTTCTTCTCGCCGACCCGCCCGGGGCGCTGATGGTCTACACCTCCGGTCCGGGACTGAAGGGCACCCTGGTCGCCGCGCGGGTGGACCTTGATGGCAACGTGCTGTGGAAGGCGGACACGGGGATCGACCGCTTCACCCTGAAACAGATCCTGCCGGGCGAAGGCTCAACGGCCTTCATGGGCACGCGGCCCATGGTGCCCGACCAGGTGAGCGAGCCGCTGTTGGTGATCGTGGAGCACGCCACCGGCCAGGCGCGGACGATCACGCTCTGGCAGTAGCCGTTGCAACTGGTTTGAACCTGTATTTCCCTGGCGATCGTGAAGGATCGAAGATGCTCCTTCCCATCTTCAAGCCGTAGATCACCACGGGATCTCCTCGTTCCGTGCGGAGTTCATCGCTTGTTGGCGGTCCTTCCACGCGCCCATCAAAGCACCATAAAAAAGTAAACAAATACTTTTAATCCGGGTCTTCACCTACCTTTGTCCCGATCAACACGCAACGCAACAGACCATGGAGACCATGACCGAGAACATCCTGGACGTCACCCGCCTGGCGCCGGCGGTGAAGCACTCCACCATCTTCGCCCGCATCGAGGCGCTGAAGGACGGGGAGAGCTTCATCATCCACAACGACCACGACCCCAAGCCGCTGTACTACCAGTTGAGCGCCCACTATGGCGATGCCTACACCTGGCAGTACCTGGAGCAGGGCCCTGAATGGTGGAAGGTGCGGATCGGCAAGGAGGCCGCGCAGGGCGCACCGGAAGGCGAGAACATCCTGGACGTGACCACGCTGGTGCCGCGCGAGAAGCACCCCACCATCTTCGCCCGCTACCATGCGCTGGCCGAGGGGCAAAGCCTCACGATCCACAACGACCACGACCCCAAACCGCTGTACTACCAGATGCTGGGCGAACTGGGCAACGTCTTCATCTGGGAATACCTGGAGGAGGGCCCGGAATGGTGGAAGGTGAGGATCACCAAGCGCAAGCAGGGCGAGGGCGATGAGACCCTGGGCGAGATCGCGACCAAGGACCTGCGCAAGGCGGAGATCTTCAGGAAATACGGCCTGGACTTCTGCTGCGGCGGCAAGAAGACCGTGAAGGAGGCGTGCGCCGAGAAGGGCCTGGATGTGACGCGGGTGGAGCAGGAGCTGCAGCAGGCTGACAAGTTGCCGGGAGGCCAGGCGCTGCCGTACAACGATTGGAACGCGGACTTCCTGGCGGATTTCATCGTGAACACGCACCACAGCTACCTGCGCAAGAACCTGCCGGAGATCCGCAAGTACGCGGAGAAGGTGATGAAGGTGCATGGGCAGCAGCATCCCGAGCTGCACGAGGTGCATCGCCTGGTGGAGTCGGTGAATGGCGAGCTGACCTCGCACATGGCCGAGGAGGAGCACACGCTGTTCCCCTGGATCAAGCAGCTCGCCGGAGCCGCGCGGCCCAAGGCGGGCGGTGCGGACATCGGCGAGGCCATCAAGGGACTGGAGTCGGAGCACGTGACCGTGGGCCGGCTGCTACAGGGCCTGCGTACCAGCAGCAAGAACTACGTGGTGCCGCCGGACGGCTGCGCCAGCTACACCCTGCTCTTCCGCATGCTGGAGGACATGGAGAAGGATGTGCATGTGCATATCCACCTGGAGAACAACATCCTCTTCCCGAAGGCGGTGGAACTGGAGCGGTCCCTGAATTGAACATCAGGATGGTGGAGGGGACCGCTACCGACCGCGGGGCCGACGCTTCCGAGCATGCGCCCGGCGAGCTCGGCCCCGCGCCTCTTTACTCAGATGGGCTTGACGAAGAACCACAAGAACCCACGCAGATGATCACCATCAACGCCGACACCAGGATCGCGGTGCTGTTGCGGGAGAATCCCGAGGCGCTGGAAGCCATCGTGAGCCTTTCACCGCGCTTCAAGAAGCTGCGCGACCCGTTCATGCGCAAGCTGATGGCCCCGCGCGCCAGCATCCGCATGGCCAGCAAGATCGGCGGCTGCACACCGGAGGACTTCTTCGCCAAGCTGGAACCCCTGGGCTTCCGGATCGACCGGTCGGGCACCAGCGCCGCGCCCGCCGAGGAGGCCGTGCCGAAGCCGGAGTACCTGAAGCAGGTGCGGCCGCAGGACATCCAGGAGTTCGATGTGCGGCCCATCCTGAACGGCGGCCAGGACCCGCTGAACCAGATCCTGGGCCGGGTGAAGAGCCTGACCCCCGGGCAGGTGCTGAAGATCATCAACGACTTCGAGCCCATCCCTTTGATCCAATTGCTGGGCAAGCAGGGCTTCGGCACCTGGACCGAAACGCCCGGCGAAGGCGTTTTCCACACCTGGTTCTACAAGACCGCCGGGAGCAAGCTCCCCGATGCCGCCGCACCGGTGGCGAGCGACGACTTCGACGCGTTGGTGGCGAAACACGAGGGCCGCATCACCACCATCGATGTGCGCCACCTGGAGATGCCGCTGCCCATGCACGCCATCCTGGACGCGTTGGACCAACTGCCGGCGGACCGTGCGCTGTTCGTGCATCACAAGCGCATCCCCGTCTTCCTGCTGCCGGAGCTGGAGGAGCGCGGCTTCGAGTACCGCGCCAAGCCCATCGCGGAGGGCGATGTGAAGCTGTTCATCTTCCGGCCCTGAATGCTCGGCGCGGCGCTCGGCGGTCCCGTTTCGCACACCACCTCGCACAAGGTGGTGATCCCGTTCTACGCCTATGCGGCCGTCTCCTTCCTGGCGGCCACCGCGTTGCTGCTCACGGCCGGCGGCGACTTCGTCGGCCATTTCTTCCAGCCGCGCATCCTGGCCATCACCCACCTGATGGCGCTGGGCTGGGCCACGATGATCATCCTCGGTGCCTGCCACCAGCTGGTGCCCGTGCTGATCGGCAGCGAGCTGTTCAGCAAGGGCCTCGCTCTTCTCTCCTTCGGCACGGCGGCCGTCGGCATCCCATTGCTGGTGTATGGTTTCCATGTGTTCGACCTGGGCTGGCCCGCGCGATGGGGCGGAAGCCTGGTGGTGACCGCCGTGCTCGCCTTCACGGCCAACATCGCCATCAGCATCGCGCGGAGCGAACAGGAGAGCGTGCATGCCGTGTTCGTGCTCACAGCCACGCTGTGGCTGCTGCTCACCGTATCGCTCGGGCTCGCGCTGCTCTTCAACTTCACCACCGCGTTGCTCCCGCGCGGATCCCTGCACTACCTCGCCCTGCACGCGCACCTCGGCGTGGTGGGCTGGTTCCTGCTGCTGGTGCTGGGGGTGGGTTCGCGCCTGATCCCCATGTTCCTCATCTCCAAGTACAGCGCGCCGCGCCTGCTCTGGGCGGTGTTCGCCTTGGTGAACGCGGCGTTGATCGCCTACGTGCTGCTCTTCCTCTTCCGTCCGGGGAGCGGCATCCACGCGGTGCCCGTGGGCCTGGTGCTGGCGGCCCTGCTGCTCTTCGCATACTACTGCCGGCAGGCGCACAAGGAACGCATCCGCCGCAAGGTGGACGACCAGATGAAGGTGTCGCTGCTCTCCGTGGCCTTGTTGCTGGTGCCGGTGGCGGTGCTGGTGGTGCTGCTGGCCGTGCTGCTGCCCACGGGCGGCGCGCGCACGGACCTGGTGCTGCTCTATGGCTTCACCATCTTCTTCGGCTGGCTCACGGCCATCATCCTGGGCATGACCTTCAAGACCCTGCCCTTCATCGTATGGAACAAGGTGTACCACCATCGCGCGTCGATGGGCAAGGTGCCCAGCCCCCGCGACCTGTTCGGTCATGCGGTGTTCGCCGCCATGGCGGTGGCCTACCTGGCGGGCTTCTTGGTGTTCGCATGCGGCATCGTGCGGCCTTCGGCGGTCATGCTGAAGGCTGGCGCGGGGCTGCTGCTGATCGCGGCGGCGCTTTACAATTGGAACGTGATGCGACTGTTGACCCACGAACCCTTCGGCAGATGAGCATGAACGAACCCATCGAGGAGCTCGAGGACCGGGCGCTCACGGCCCTGCGGCAGGTGGATGATCCGGAGATCGGCCTCAACATCGTGGACCTGGGGCTGGTGTACGAGTTGAAGATCGACCAGGCCGCGCGCAAAGTGATCTGCATCATGACGCTGACCACGGAGTTCTGCCCGATGGGCGGCGCCATCGTGGACAACGTGACGCAGGCGCTGAAGCGGTCGCTGCCGGAGCATGAACCGGAGGTGAAACTGATCTTCGATCCTCCGTGGAGCCAAGCCATGATCTCCGACGCCGGCCGGGAATTCCTTGGCCGCCACTGACCCATGCTGAGCCTCACGTGCAAGGCGGCGATCAAGGCCGTGGTCTTCCTGGGCTCGCGCATGTCGTCCGGTGAACGGAGCAGCCTCAAGGAGGTGGCCACCTTCATCGGCGAGAACGAGCACACCGTGGGCAAGCTGCTGCAGCGGCTGGTGAAGGAGGGCCTGATCCAGAGCACCAAGGGGCCGGGCGGCGGTTTCCACCTGGTGGCGAAGCAGGCCGAACAGCGCGTGATCCGGATCGTGCAGGCCATCGATGGCGATGATGTGTTCAGGCAATGCGGGCTGGGCCTGAGCCGGTGCAGCGACGTGCGCCCCTGTCCCTTCCACGACGACTTCAAGCCGATCCGTGAGCGCTTCAAGCAGCTCTGCCACGAGCGCCGCGTGCGCGACCTGTTCGAGGGCGTGAACAGCGGGCTGGCGCACCTGACGGGGTAGGGGGCTGAGCCGTCGTTGGTTCCACCTTGCCATCTTTTCCGGGAATTGATGCGAGCGAGATTACTTTGGCGTCAGGATGATACCGAACCTGGATCACTGGAACGAATTGAGATGAAAGAGCATGGATGTGTCGCAGATCATTGAGGTGCGGATGGCTGTCAAGCACATGGCGGACACCACCACTCGCAAAGCCGTTGGGGATTTCATGCTTTCGGAGTCCCACGCGGTGAATGTGAAGAGCAACAACGTCAGGAAGCAGAACTATTCGCCGAACATCATCTCCATAAAGCGGATGCATGAGTGGGTCTATGAGAAGAGGAATGACCTGAGTTTCATCTTCGTGGACTATGAGATGCGTGAAGGCGATCCATGGATCCTTTCCGAGTCTCCGTTGATCCCGATCGAGGACATGAGCTGGAACTGCCTTTCGATCGAAGCTCAAGGCTACGGGGTGATCCAGAGAGCCAAGGGACTGGAACTCATTGAAGGACAAACGAAGCGCGAGTTCTACAGGGGCTTCCTGATGGCCTACGAGAAGTTCCTTCTGAAAGAGAAGAAGAAGCATGAGGAGTTCGCGAAGAGGCTGATCGCGGACCTGGACAGCATAGACTGGTAGAGGCAGATGTTGATGCGATGAACACCAGGAAGGAGTACGGGGATTGGCAGACACCGATCGGGCTCGCAAGGAGGGTCGCGGCATTGGTCACGGAGCTTTATGGCCAGCCACGATGCGTCATCGAACCGACATGCGGCATCGGCACCTTCCTTGAAGCGGGTAGATCGGAATGGGGTGACCGGACCAGGTACCAGGGATACGAGGTGGATCACGGGTATGTGGTCCAGGCCAGGGAGAAGCTCGCTCCGCACGGGATCGAGGTCCACCATCGCGATTTCTTCGGCGAGGACTGGTCGGCCAATATCGCCGGGATGCGAACGGGCAGGGTGCTGATCATGGGCAATCCGCCTTGGGTCACGAATTCCACCCTGGGCCAGATCGGGAGCAACAACCTTCCAAGGAAGTCGAATTTCCAGGGCATGCGAGGATTCGATGCCCGCACGGGCAAAGCGAACTTCGACATCGCGGAGTGGATGCTGATCCAATTGATCGATGCTCTTCCGGAAGGTGGCGCGATGGCGATGCTCTGCAAGACGATGACCGCGAGGAAGGTGCTCAAGCATTTTTGGAGGACCGACAACGCGAGGTCGGGGGCCAGGCTTTTCCACATCGACGCCCAAGCGGAGTTCGGTGTCGCGGTGGATGCCTGTTTGTTCTTCATTACCGGCGATCCGGACAGGTCGCGTACGGCCACGATGTACACGGACCTTGACCTTCGTTCCGCCTCAGGCCGCTTCGGCTTTGTTAGTGGGGATCTCGTGTCGGATATCGATGCGTTCGAGCGCAACACGGATCTTGAAGGTGGCTGCTCATCGTACATCTGGCGTTCGGGGATGAAACACGACGCCGCCAAGGTGATGGAGTTCACCAGGGAAGGGAACATGTTGGTCAACGGGTTCGGTGAGCAGGTCGATATTGAAGGGGATCGCGTTTACCCCTTATTGAAGTCATCGGACCTGGGCAATGGCAGGGGCCAAGTGCGGAAAGCCGTGCTGGTGACACAGCGCCACACCGGTGAGGACACGGCGGGCATGGTACACGCGGCGCCGAGGACCTGGGCCTATCTCCTGAAGCATGCGCCGACATTGGATGGAAGGAGAAGCTCGATCTACGCAGGTCGACCGCGGTTCTCGGTCTTCGGCATCGGGCCATATTCGTTCGCGCCGTGGAAAGTCGCGATATCCGGCCTGTACAAGAAGACGGCATTCATGGCCATTCCGCCGTATGCCGGAAAGCCGGTGATGGTGGATGACACGTGTTATTCCATTGCGTGCAGAACAAGGGAAGAAGCGGTGTTCCTCATGGAACTTTTGAACTCAGCGCCGGCTCAGGAGTTCCTGCGTTCGTTGATCTTTTTCGATGCGAAGCGGCCGATCACCATCGAGGTGCTTCGCAGATTGTCCTTCGTGGAACTCGCGCGGAAACAGGGCCGCCTGGAAACGTTGCAGGGCTTCGTGGAACCGGGCTTCTCGCGTGAAAAATGCGCGGTTCAGCTGGCGCTGTTGTTGGAACCCGGTCCGCCTACCCAGCCATCGGCACGGCCACGTTCGCGCCGTTATTGAACCCCTTCGGCGCCATGGCCTGGGCGGGCTCATCGGGTCCTTCTGACCGTTCTTGACCTTTCTCAGGGTAGGTTTGCGGTCCGAACACCAACTTCATAGCGGTGGTCGATCCATTCGAGGATCGCCCACGGAGAACCGTAACCCATTCGGCCGCATCCGGCGGCCATCAACCCCTTTCAACCATGGCGAACGAGAAGAAGCAGGACATGGCCGCTGAAGCCGCCCAACCCACCAACGGCAACGGCAAATGCCCCGTGATCCACGGCGCGATGAGCAACCCCGTGGCGGGCCGCGGCATGCGCAACCGCGACTGGTGGCCCGGGCAGCTCAACCTCTCCATCCTGCACCAGCACCAGCCCGTGAGCAACCCGATGGACCCGGGCTTCAACTACGCAGAAGCGTTCAAGAAGCTCGATCTGAAGGCGGTGAAAGCCGACCTGACCAAGCTGATGACCGACTCGCAGGACTGGTGGCCGGCCGATTGGGGCCACTACGGCGGCCTCATGATCCGCATGGCCTGGCACGTGGCCGGCACCTACCGCACCTCCGACGGTCGCGGCGGCGCGGGCACCGGCAACCAGCGCTTCGCCCCGGTGAACAGCTGGCCCGACAACGGCAACCTGGACAAGGCGCGGCGCCTGCTCTGGCCCATCAAGCAGAAGTATGGCAACAGCCTCAGCTGGGCCGACCTCATGATCCTGGCCGGCAACGTGGCGTTGGAGAGCATGGGCTTCAAGACCTTCGGCTTCGGCGGGGGGCGCGAGGACATCTATGCGCCGGAGGAGGACGTGTACTGGGGTGCCGAGGCCGAGTGGCTCGGCGATAAGCGGTACAGCGGCGACCGCGACCTGGAGAACCCTCTGGCGGCCGTGCAGATGGGCCTGATCTACGTGAACCCTGAAGGCCCCAACGGCGTGCCCAGCGCGGTGGCCTCCGGTCGCGACATCCGTGAGACCTTCAAGCGCATGGCCATGAACGACGAGGAGACCGTGGCGCTGATCGCCGGTGGCCACACCTTCGGCAAGGCGCACGGCGCGGGCGATCCCAAGCTCGTGGGTCGCGAACCCGAGGGCGCGCCCATCGAGGCGCAGGGCCTGGGCTGGATCAACGCCTTCGGCTCCGGCAAGGGCAACGACACCACCACCAGCGGCATCGAGGGCGCATGGAAGCCCAAGCCCACCACCTGGGACAATGGCTACTTCGACATGCTCTTCGGCTACGACTGGGACCTGGAGAAGAGCCCTTCGGGCGCATACCAGTGGACACCGGTGAACCTGAAGGAGAAGGACTACCTGCCTTCGCCCCACGACCCCTCGAAGAAGGTGAAGCCCATGATGACTACGGCGGACCTCGCCCTGCGCATGGACCCCCTCTATGAGCCGATCGCACGGCGCTTCCACAAGGATCCCAAGGCCTTCGCCGATGCCTTCGCGCGCGCATGGTTCAAGCTCACCCACCGCGACATGGGGCCCAAGGTGCTTTACCTCGGGCCCGAAGTGCCCAAGGAAGACCTGATCTGGCAGGACCCGATCCCAGCGGTGGACCACAAGCTCATCGACGCCAAGGACATCGAGGTGCTCAAAGCGAAGGTGCTCGCTTCGGGTTGCGGCGTGAGCGAACTGGTGGCCACGGCGTGGGCTTCCGCCTCGACTTTCCGCGGCAGCGACAAGCGCGGCGGCGCCAACGGTGCGCGCATCCGCCTGGCCCCGCAACGGACCTGGGCGGTGAACGAGCCAGCGCGATTGAACCAGGTGCTCGGCGCGTTGGAGAAGATCCAGGGCGAATTCAACCAGGGTGATAAGCGCGTATCGCTGGCCGACCTGATCGTACTGGCCGGTTGCGCTGCCGTGGAGAAGGCCGCGAAAGACGCGGGACAGACCATCACCGTGCCCTTCACCCCCGGCCGCATGGATGCTTCCATGGAGCAGACCGACGCGGAGAGCTTCGCCGTGATGGAGCCGCAGGCCGATGGCTTCCGCAACTGGCAGAAGAAGACCTACAGCGTGCCCGCCGAGGAACTGCTGGTGGACCGCGCCCAACTGCTCACCCTGAGCGCCCCGGAAATGACCGTGCTCCTCGGCGGCCTGCGCGTGCTGGGCGCCAACACCGGGGGCAGCAAGCACGGCGTGTTCACCGAGCGCATCGGCCGGCTCACCAACGACTTCTTCGTTCACCTGCTGGACATGCGCCATGCATGGGCACCGAAGAGCGGCGAGGAAGGCGTGTACGGATCGCACGATCGCAAAACCGGCGAACGCAAATGGACCGCCACGCGCGTGGACCTGATCTTCGGCAGCAACTCCCAACTGCGCGCCATCAGCGAAGTGTACGCCCAGGCCGACGCGAAGGAGAAGTTCGTGAAGGACTTCGTGAAGGCGTGGGTGAAGGTGATGGAGCTGGACCGCTTCGACCTGCGCTGATCAGGAGGTCACGGCAGCGTCAGGCGGACGTGGCGCAACAGGGCTCCATCGGCGCCCACCAGCGTGGCCGTGTAGGAGCCCGCGCGCAGCCCGTTCAGCGAAAGCAGGGCATCGCCGTCCACTGGAAATGAACGGACCATCCGGCCGAGCGCGTCGCGCACGTCCACCCGCGAGCCCACCGGAAGCTGTTGCGCCCGGAGATGCAACGCACCATCTTCCATGGCATGCCATAGGGCCGCCGATACGCCGCTTGCGTCGCCGATGCCGGATGGGTTCACCACGCATGCCGTTACGCTCAGGTCGTCCACGTACCAGCCGGCCAGGTTCACCACCGTGGTGGCGAACAATGCGAAGCTGATGTCCACCGATGGATCGCCCAGGAATGAGCTGAGATCCACCGAGCGCGCCTGCCAGGTGAAGCTGTCCTGCGTGGTGTCGTTGGAATAGATCGCCATGCCGTTGGCGTAGATCGTCATGTAGTCGAAGTCCACGAACACGTTGAACCATTGGTGCCAGTCCAGTTCGGCCGACGTGTAGGCCGGCGGGCTCAGGTCCACGGTGAGGGTGAGGGTGCTTTCCGCGCCCAGCGGCGAATAGCAGCCGTCCAGGTCATTGCCCCACGCTTTCGTTCCCGAGTTGGCCCCGGGCGGATGCTCGAACAACGCGCTGCAGTCGGCCGTGTCCAGCAGCAGCGTTTGCACGGTGCCCCACTGCCAGTCCATGCCACCGCCCACCACCAGGCCGCCATCGTTGGCCTCGAAGTCGTTGGCGTACACGGTCACCTGGGTGCCGCCGGGGCATTGCGCGGCCACGGGCCGTGTGAGCATGATGAAGATCGCGGGAAGGAGAAGGGTGCGGATGTTCATGGTGGTTGGGATCTGCGGCTGAAGATAGACCCGGATGGGATGTTTTGTTCCCGGGCGACATGGACGGCCGCGCCCGATCGCATGGATCACCGAACGGACCGTGATCGCCTCCTTCAACACCATGTACGACGGCGAAGTTCAGGTCCGCACGACAAGCATGAGGGTCGCAGCTTCAACGGACCGGAGATGCAATGGAACCACATCGGATCCCTCGTCGGTCGGGCTTGCCATCTTTGGGCCTCCCATCCCGGTCATTCCATGGAGATCAATGCTGACTTCGTTGCCACCATGCGGAACGGTTACGCCACCGAGGGCGCCGGACTGGTGCTCGGCGCAC
>CAYMXP010000069.1:0-15057 GCA_964394425.1 uncultured Chryseobacterium sp.
TCGGTGCGGCGCGGATCGATCACGATCAGCGTCTTGCCCTTCATCACGTGCTGCTTGATCTTGGCGCCGGTGACGGGGTGGGCATCGCTGGGGTTGGCGCCGATCACCAGGATGGCGTGGGTGTCCTCCAGGTCGTCGATGCTGTTGGTGGCCGCACCGGTGCCGAAGGTCTGCTGCATGCCCAGGGCCGTGGGGCTGTGGCACACGCGCGCGCAGCAGTCGATGTTGTTGGTGCCCACCAGCGCCCGCATGAATTTCTGCATGAGGTAGTTCTCCTCGTTGGGGCAGCGGGCGCTGCTGATGCCGGCGATGGCATCGGGGCCGTTGGCGCCGCGGATGGCGATCAGGCGGTCCACGATGAAGTCGTACGCTTCGTCCCAGGTGGCTTCGGTGAATTTGCCTTCGCGCTTGATCAGCGGGGTGCGCAGGCGGTCGGGGTGCTCGTAGAACTTGAAGGCGTAGCGGCCCTTGAGGCAGGTGTGGCCCTGGTTGGCCTCGGCATCGTAGGGCGCGGTGATGGCGGCCACGCGCCCGTCCTTCACCTTCACCTCCAGGTTGCAGCCCACGCCGCAATAGGTGCAGGTGGTGCGCACTACCTCGTCGGCCCTGGTCTCCTTGCTGCGGAACACATCGGTGATGGCGCTGGTGGGGCAGGCCTGCGCGCAGGCGCCGCAACTCACGCAGTCGCTGTCGAAGAAGCTTTCATCGGTGCCCTTCACGATGTGGTTGGCGAAGCCGCGGCCGGCCATGGTGAGGACCATCTCGCCCTGCACTTCATCGCAGGCGCGCACGCAGCGGTAGCAGCCGATGCAGGCGCTGAGGTCGCTCACCATGTACGGATGGCTCGTGTCCATCGGCGTGCCCAGGTGGTTCTTCCCCTTGGGGTAGCGCACGCTGTCGATGTCGAAGCCGATCTGCTGCACGACGTTGTAGAGCTCGTTGCGGCCGTGGCCCTCGGTCTTCAGTCGCTCGGTGTCGTAGTCGGTGAGCACCAGCTCCACGATGTTCCTGCGCAGCCGATCCATGCGCGGGCTGTTGGTGGTGATGTACATGCCCTTGCCCACGGGGCTGTGGCAGCTGGCCATCACCTTGGAAGGACCATCCTCCTGCAGCGCGACTTCCACCGAGCACACGCGGCAGCTGCCGAAGGGTTCCAGGTTGGGCGCGTCGCAGAGCGTGGGCACCGGGTTCGGTCCGATGTGCCGTCGCATGAAGGCCAGCATGGTTTCGCCCTGGATGATCGGGAACGCCTTGCCGTCGATGAAGGCGACGTCGATGTCGGTCCGCACCGCGTTCGATGCCGCGGGAGCGGATCGCGTGCGGGCCACCGCGGGTGCGGCCATCGTGGTCACGGATGTGGGCTGGCGTTCCATGGGGAATGCATGATGCACGAAGGTAGTGCGGTCATCGATCGCATCGAAGGAGGAATTGATCGTGCATCATCGCGGCACCTTCGAGCCGCGTGGCATTGACATCGCGGGCGTGCGATCCTGCTTTTCCAATGGACATTGCGATCGCAGGTCGCCGAGATCGATGGAACACCGTTCACGCTATCAACAGGTAACCGTTAATTCTATTCTGCGTACGACGTGTTGCGTTCGATCCTCGATCGTACGTTCGCAGTGAACCTTTACACCAAACCTTTACACCATGGCTAAGAAGGCGAAGAAGAAGACCGCAAAGAAGAAAGGCACGAAGAAGAAGGGCGGGAAGAAGAAGAAGTAGTTCTTCCACAATCGCAGAAAGGGCCCCCCGCGGGGCCCTTTCGCTTTTTGACCCGTGCGCGATCAGCGCGTGAAGTGCGCGTTCAGTTCATCGCCGAAGTGCCGCAGCGCGTTCTTCACGCCCGGCGGCGGTCCTCCGCCCAGCCTGCCTGCCGGCAGGCAGGTGCGCAAGTCACTTGAAAACGGTTCGCAATTCCTCGTCGAAGTACTGGAGTGCGTTGCGTACGCCCAGCGGAAGACCTCCGCCGAGGGCGCATAACGATCCGATCTCCATGGTCTCGATCAGGTCGTCGAACAGCGCCCGATCGATCCGGCGTCCGTGGAGGCGCGATCCCTCGATCAGCTCCCTGCCGCGCGTGGACCCGATCCGGCAGGGGAAACATTTGCCGCAGCTTTCCATGGCGGTGAACTCAAAGAGGTGCTCCAGGTACTTCACCATGGGAAAGTCGGCAGGGATGGAGAGCACGCCGGCGTGACCGAGCAGAAAGCCCTCCTTCTGGAACGACTCGAAGTCGATCGACAGGTCGTTGATCTTCGAAAGGGGCACGATGCCGCCGAGCGGACCGCCGATGTGGAGCGCCTTGGTGGGACGCGAGAAGCCCTGACCGAGTTCATCGATCACCGTGCCGAGGGGCGTGCCGCATTCCACTTCATACAGCCCCGGCCGGTCGAACCCGCTGTCGAGGCATACGAGTTTGCTGCCGTGACTTTTCTCCGTGCCCAGCTTCGCGAAGGCCGCGCCGCCGTGCTCCACCACCCAGGGCACGCAGGCCAGCGTTTCGACGTTGTTCACCACCGTGGGCCGGTTGAACAATCCCTGTTGCGCGGGGTAGGGGGGACGGGTGCGCACTTCGCCGCGCTTGCCCTCGATGCTGTTGAGCAAGGCGGTCTCCTCGCCGCACACGTAGGCGCCGGCGGCCTTGATCACCTTGAAGCGCCAGGTGAAGCCGCTGCCTTTGATGTTGGTCCCGATCCAGCCGTTGGTCACCAGATCGCCGACGGCCTCCTTCACCGCTTCCACCGCCTCGGGATATTCCGCGCGGATGTAGAGCACGCCGGTGTCGGCACCCACGCAATACCCGGCGATCATCATCCCCAGCAGCACCAGGTGCGGACGGCGTTCGAGCAGCCAGCGGTCGCTGAAGGCGGCGGGGTCGCCTTCGTCGGCATTGCACACGATGTACTTGCGCGGCGTGCCGTTGCCCGTGGTGTCCCGCGCGTCGCGGCAGGCCTGCAGCTTGAACCCCATGGGGAAGCCGGCGCCTCCGCGCCCGCGGATCGTGGCGAGCTTGATCTCGTTCAGCACGTCGGCGCCGTCGCTCTTCAGCACGCGCTCCCACAGCGCGTAGAATTCATCCAGCGCCGGCATCGGCGCGGTGAGGAGGGGACGCGCCATCGACGTATCGACGTGGTGGGCGTCCATGCCGTCGTGCCGGAGGATGTCAGCCGGTGATGGTCTGTTCGCGGGCCGGCGAACGATCTCCGCGATGCGATCGATGCCCGCCCCGCTGTAGTTCCTGCCGTTCACCTGAAAGGCGCTGTTCTCGTGGCAGCGGCCCAGGCAGCACAGGTGGCCGATCTCCTCCGGCTTGAAGTGCCTGGTCAGTTCGTGATGCACGCGGTCCTGGGTCCCGGCCACCAGGCAGGCGCTGCCGTTGCAGATGTAGACCTTCTTTCCCGCGTTCTCTTTTTTGAGGAGGTCGTAAAAGGAACTCGTGCCATGGGTGACGGCCTCGCCGATGAGGAAATCGTCCGCGATCTCCGTCAGTTCCCGGTCGTCGGGTGTTCCACCTTCCGACGCCGCGTGTTGGATGGTTTCCCAGAGGCTCTTCTCCAGTTCCTTCCCGTCGCGGCCGGAGAGCGATGATATGTTCCTGCTCATGCGCAAGCAAGGTACGTTTCCCCCCGCGCGCGCCCATCGCTTACTTTGAAGACCATGGCCGCACGCGCGATCGTGAAACCTGCTGACGTGGCGGCGCTGCGAGCGCGTTTCGTCAACGGCGCGGCGAACGATCCGGTGCGCGGGCAGGTGTGGCGGGAATTGCGTGGACGCGCCATCGTTCATCCTCGGGCGCTGATGGATGTCCATGACCTCCTGCTCTTCGTGCTGGCATTCCCGCGCAGCCTTGCCGAACATGCGCTGGCCGCGGCGGAGCTCGACCGCATCGCCGCCCTTGCCGAACGCATGGTGGAGCGCAACGCCGCCCACCGCCATGCGCTCACCAACACCGGCATCGCCGACACGGCGACCTATGCGCCGTTCAGCATCGACCTGGTGCGGTGGTTGATCGCGGAGGTCCCGCGGGAGGTGGAACTGGACAGCATGGATGCGGACGACGAAGTGGTCAGGAACCTCCTGCTCGCGCTCGCCCTGCCGACCGAGCGCGATGCCATGGACGATGCCCGGCACGACGCGATGGATCGGATCCGTACGGCTTCCGGAGGGGACGCATTGCGTTGGCTGGTGGAAGCCATCGACCGGAGCACGCCGGACCCGCTGGTGCGCCACGCACTATGGGGATCGTGCGTGCCCTACGTAGGCGTTCCACGACATCGCGGGCAGCTTTCAAGGACCCATTGCCGCGGACCCTCCTCCGATCCGCACGTTCATGATCGCGTATCGGTCACCGGCGATGGGATCGGTCGCATCCTTCGGATGCCGATCGAGCCCGCTCGGAAGCTCACAGCCCCCGAACGCGGGCAACTGATCGCCGCGGTGCGCGGGATCCTGATCGGCTACCTGCGCGAAACGGACACCGCCACGCTGTGCGACCTCGGGGCGATCGAGCTCTTCGCGATGGGGCGTGGGATCGACATCGCATTGATGCCGCTGCCGCCGGGGCGCCGGTCGGTCTTCGATGCGTACGTGGGTTTCACCGCGTTCAGCAACGGCGTGCCGGTGGCGTACGGCGGCGCCTGGATCTTTCCCGGCAAGACCAAGGTGGGCATCAATGTGTTCCCCGCCTTCCGCGGCGGTCCGTCGGCCATGATCTTCGCGCAGGTGCTGCGCTGCTATGCGCGCCGTTTCAACGTGGGCTGTTTCGAGGCCGACCCCTACCAGTTGGGCGACGGCAACACCGATGGCATCCGCTCCGGCGCCTACTGGTTCTATCACCGCCTGGGTTTCCGCACCGCCGATCCCGCCCTGGTGGCGCCCGTGGAAGAGGAACGGGGCCGCATCGCCGCCGATCGTTCCCACCGCACGCCGCACGCCTTGCTGCGCCGGTTCGCGGCGGCATCCATGCGGTTGGTGCTGCACGCGGAGGAGGCCCCGGTCTTTGAGCCGACCGACCTGAGCGAAGCGGTGCTCCGTTCCGTCGCGCGCCTGCACGCCGGTGACCGGAAGAGGGCGGGCCTCGCCGCGCTTGAGCGCGTCCGCTCGGCGCTCAACGTGCGATCCATGGCCGGTTGGCCCACCGACGAGCGATCGGCCTTCGCCGACCTGGCTCCCGCGATGGCGGCCATTCCGGATCTGGGAACATGGTCCGCGGCTGACAGGAGCCTTCTGGTCGCGATCATGCGCGCCAAAGGCCGGCCGACCGAGGATCGCTACATCGCCCTGCTGCGGCGGCACCACCGCCTCTTGCGCGCGTGGGCCGGTCTGGCCGGGGAGGCCGCCGCCGGTCAATGATCCTTTTCCGGATCGATGTCCTGATGCTTGCGCTTGCGCGTGTAGGTTTTGCGGCTGCGCACCACGCGCGGGCGGAAGCGCCCATCGAACGCGCCGGCGGCCTTCTGGGCGGCGCGCTTTGCCGCGCGTTGCAGGTCGCGCGGACCCGGCTTCTTCTTCCGTGCCGCCATCGGGTGCCGGTCAACCGATGGGTTCCGCCTTCACCACCTCCGGGGTGTTCTCGCCCACCGCGCGGATGAAGACCTCGTGCATGCGCGGGATCTCCTCCTGAACGCCATGCACCTCCACCACGGGCAGGATGGCCCGCAGCACGTCGTTCAGCCCGACGCCCCCGGCCAGCTTCACGCGCGCGCGGGTGAATTCCTCGTGCTGCTCGTGGCCCAGCAGTTCGGCGCCCGTCCACAGCGCGTTGGTGAAGCCGATCAGCTGCCCCTTGAACTCGACCACGAAGGTGCGCGTGCTGTACCGCTTGCGGATCTCGCGCACCCCGCCGTCCAGCACCTTGCGCGAGCGGTCGATCAGGGCGATGTGATCGCAGAGTTCCTCCACGCTGCCCATGTTGTGCGTGCTCAGCATCACCGTGGTGCCTTCATCGCGCAGGCGCAGCAATTCGTTGCGGATCAGGTCGGCATTGATGGGGTCGAACCCGCTGAAGGGTTCGTCCAGGATCAGCAGGGCGGGCCGGTGCAGCACGGTGGTGACGAATTGCACCTTCTGGGCCATGCCCTTGCTCAGTTCCTCCACCTTCTTGTTCCACCACCCCATCATGTCCCAGCGATCGAACCATTCCTTGAGCCGCAGCTGTGCCTCCACCTTATGCATGCCCTTGAGCCTGGCCAGGTACAGCGCCTGCTCGCCCACCTTCATCTTTTTGTACAGGCCGCGTTCCTCGGGCAGGTAGCCCATGCGGGCCACATCGGCGGCCGTCATGGGTCGGCCGTCCAGGTACACCACGCCTTCATCGGGTCCGGTGATGCGCGTGATGATGCGGATCAGCGTGGTCTTGCCCGCGCCATTGGGGCCCAGCAGGCCGAACACGCCTCCGGTGGGCACCTCCAGGTCCACCGCATCGAGCGCGGTGAACGCACCGAAGCGCTTGGTGATCTTTTCCAGCCGCAGCATCGCGCGCGAAGGTATCCGCGCGCGGCCGGGTGGAGCGGTCAGGCCGCCTTGCCGCGCACGGCGTACGGCAGGGAGTCGGGGGCGTACAGTTCGCGCCGGGTGATCATGCGCTGCAGGTCCGGATCCCAGACCTTGAGACGCAGGCAGCGCACGATGTCGCGAGGATGCAGGCTGGTGGTGGTGGCCCGTTGCAGTTCGGGCATGGCGCGGTGGACTTCCGGCAGCCGGTAGAAGGGGATGCGCGAATTGAGGTGATGGATGTGGTGGAAGCCGATGTTGGCCAGGAACCAGCGCATCACGGCGTTCATCCTCATGTAGCTGCTGCTCTCCAGCGCGGCCTTCGCATAGGTCCAGCCGTCCTTCTCGGCGAACACCACCCCGGGGAAGTTGTGCTGCGCATAGAAGAGGTAGGCGCCCAGGGCCATGGTGATGAAGCTCGGGACCAGGAAACCCAGCAGCAACACCAGCCAGCCGCCCAGCACCAGCATCAACACGCCGATGCCGAAGTGGAAGACCAGGGCGATGATCGAATCCCAGTGCTTGTCGGTGTTGTTCACCATGGAGCGGATGCACATGCCGTAGATGAACATGAACACGTAGCCGAAGGCGATGGTGACCGGATGGCGGATGAAGAGGTACATGAAGCGCTCGCGCGGGGTGGCTTCCAGGAATTTCCGGCGGGTGACGATGGGGTAGGAGCCGATGGATGAACTGTAGAGCTTGCTGTTGTGGCTGTGGTGGTAGTCGTGGCTGCGCTTCCAGATGCTGGGCGGGGCCAGCATGTAGAGGCCGAAGACGGTGAAGAGCCAGTTGGCCAGCCGGCTGTGTTGGAGGATGGCGTGGTGCTGGTGATCGTGGTAGATCACGAAGAGCCTGCCCATGGTCAGGCTGATCAGCAGGCTGCCCAGGACCTTCGCCCACACCGGCGTGGCCAGGAACACGGCCAGGTAGGCGGCCGCGAGCACCGCCAGCGTGCTGGCCACGTTGAGCCAGCTGCGCGCCCGCACCTCATGGGCGAAACGACGCGTGGCGAGCACCAGTTCCTTGCCTTCGAGCATGGTCGGGGGATGATCCAGCAGGGCTGGCGAAATTAGGCCATCGGCCCCTGATCCGATCCGGGCGGAACGCGCCGGTGTTTCCAGCGCCGGTGGGTCCAGAGCCAGAGCTCGGGCCGGGCGCGGATGTCGCTTTCCAGCCGACGGGTGTGGATCTCGGTGATCTCCCCCGGCGCGGTGGCCGAGGGGTCCGCCACCAGCTCATGGAAGCTCATGCGGTATCGCCCTCGGCGTTCCCGATCGATGTGGACATAGATCACCGGGTACCCCAGCTTCCGGGCGATCTTTTCCGTGCCGCTGAACACCGCCGTGTCCTGCCCGAGGAAGGTGGTCCAGATCGCGCTCTCCGGCGGTGGCGCCTGGTCGGCGATGAAGGCCGTGGCGGTGAGCATGCCCCGGTCGCGCAGCATGCCGCGCAGGGTGTCGTTCATCGCGTACAACCCGCCCCCAAAGCGGGTGCGCATATGCACGATCAGGCGCTCGAACCACGGGTTGGAGAGCGGGTGGTAGATCACCATCAACCGGTGCAGACCCAGCAGGGCGAAGCGTGATCCGCCCAGTTCCCAGTTCCCCAGGTGGCCCAGCACCAGCACCACGCTGCGGCCCTGTTGGTGGTACTTGCGCACGGGTGCGTCGTCGGCCACATGCACCCGGTCCGCCAAGGCTGCGGGCGTGATGGTGAGGCCTTTCAGCGTTTCCAGCCAGAGGTCGCAGAACCACCGGTAGAACCGGCGTTCCATGTGCCGCCGCCCGGCCTCGGTCATCTCCGGGAAGGCATTGCCCAGGTTGGCGCGCACCACCCCGGTGCGGTAGCCCAGCACATGGTACACCAGCAGGAACAGGAGGTCGCTCACCGCATAGAGCAGGGGAAAGGGCAGCAAGGAGATACCATATAAGATGGGCAGGGTCAGGTAATAGGCCAGGGCGCGCATCGCGGCGAAGATCGACCCTGCGGACCGAAGCGGAACGGGCCTTGGGCCCGGTCTTTCTCAGCCTTTCAACGATGGATGTGCGGCGGGTCCGGGGCCGGCGGTGCGATATGCCACGGTTCATCAATAAATTCGCCCTTCGACCCTGTTGAACGAAACCCCCTAACCCCTCTCAGACAATGAAGAAGAAGTACGCCATTTCGCTGGCCCTGCTCTTCGCCGGCGGAACCCTGCTGGCGCAAAGCACCCAGACGGAAGCCCCCGCCCGCAAGATGAAGGCGGACCACGACCAGCGGCACGACTACCCCGACCCGGGCAACGAGCACCGCGGTGCCGACATCTGGTGCAACACCTTCGCCAACCCGGCCGATTGGAACATCGCCCAGGAACCCGGCGCTTTCCCCGGCGTGAACTGGCAGATCGGCGTGGGCCTGGTGAACACCGGTGGATACACCACGCCGGCCATCCAGAGCACCACGGCGGCCGATGGATATGCGATGGTGGATTCCGACGCGGGCAACAACTCGGGCACCACGTACGAGAGCTGCCACTTCACCAATGCGACGCCCATCGACCTGAGCCTCTACCCCAACGTGATCCTGCAGTTCGAGAACCAGTACCGCAAGTTCACCGATGAGCAGTGCTACGTGGTGATCAGCACCAACAACACCGACTGGCCCACCAACCTGGACCCCACCACCGACATCAGCGGCATGCCCAACGTGTTCTACGTGTGGCAGCCCGATGGCGAACTCACCCAGGGCGTGTCGCCGGGCAACCCCACTACCAAGCGGATCAACATCTCCGCCGCGGCCGGTGGCCAGAGCACCGTCTGGATCCGGTTCTGGTGGACGGGCATCTGGGGCTACTCCTGGTTCGTGGACGACGTGTGCGTGCAGGAACAGGCGCAGTTCGACCTGTCCATGAACGATGCCTTCCTGGTACACACCCCGGGCACCGGCCTGGAGTACGGCCGCATTCCCGTCGGTCAGCTCGGCACCGACATGGAGATCGGCGGCCGCGTGTTCAACCTGGGCGTGCAGGGCCAGAACAACCTCGTGGTGAACGGCGACATCACCGGACCGGCCTCCTTCTCGGCCTCCACCAACGCCGCTTTCCTGGCCCCGGACGATACGCTCTCCATGGATGAGATGACGGCACTGCCCACCATGGGCACGGGCGTGTACAACGGCACCTTCACGGTGACCAGCGACGAGTCCGGCAGCGATGGCTTCCCGGACAACAACACCTACCTGCGCAACTTCGAGGTGACCGACTATGTCTACTCCCTCGACGGCATTGGCAACCACCCGCCGGGGTATGAGTTCCTCACCTCCACCGGCACGGCCACCTTCACCAACGAGACCGACGGGCTCTTCCTCTTCACCATGTACCCGATCGCGGCGGACCTCACCGTTTACGGCATCGAGGTGCAGTTCGCCAACGGGACGGTGGCCGGCGGCACCATCAACGCGCAGATCCACGACACGGCCAGCATCGCACCCTTCGGTGCCGTGGGCGCCGACCCCTACTCGCCCTATGTGCTGAGCGACGATGAGACCGTGACCGCCGCCGACGTATCCGCCGGCAAGAAGCTCCTGGTGTTCCCCGCTCCCTACACGCTCACCCCCGGTGGTTACTATGCCGGCGTGCAACTGTTCAGCAACACCAATGCGAACGACATCCGCGTGCTGGACGACCTGACGGTGCCCCAGCCCTTCGCCGCCAGCGCGATCCACCTCTCGGACAACATCAGTTACACCAACGGCGTGGCCTACGCCATCCGCCTGATCTCCGATCCCGCCATCGGCATGGCGGAAATGGATGAGCTAACCGGCGTGACGGTGTACCCCAACCCCTCCGAGGGCCTGGTGAACATCAGCGCGACGAAGGCCGACAAGCACACCGTGGAGGTGTTCAACGTGCTGGGTGAGCGCGTCGCCTCCGAGCAGTTCATGCTGAACACCAAGCTGGACCTCTCCGGCCTGGCGAAGGGTGCTTATTCGGTGCGCGTGTCCAACGCGACGGCTTCGACCGTACAGCCCGTGGTGCTGAACTGATCGACCCCACCATCAGTGAAGAGGGCGCTCCGGTCGGAGCGCCCTCTTCATTTCATGCCGACCATCGTGGTGATCGACCGGCCTGCCCGATCACTGGACCACCAACCTCTTCGCCTGGATCCGTTCGCCGGCCTGAAGGCTCAGGACGTAGAGGCCCGGCGCGAGCGGCGTCGCCATCGTGAGCGCGGTGTTCAGCGATCCTCCGCCCACCGGCACCTCATGCATCGCCACCAGGGCACCGGCGGCGTCGTGGATCGACAACCGTGCGATGGTGAGCGATCCATCCAGGTCCGATGCGGTGATCATCATCCGCCGCCCATCGTTGGGAACGGGCCAGATCAGCAGACCGCCGTCCGTTGTTCCGGCCGAATGCAGCGCAACGTTGCCGCCCTGGAACGGCGCGGTGCATGGCGTGGGCGGCCCGTTGGTGATCTCCACCGTGCATGCGGGACCGAACGGGCAGTAGCTCGTTCCACCGTCCGTGCTCACGGCCACGCTCACGTCGTACGTGTAAGAACCGCAGAGGAGCGGACCGGTCACCCATGCGCCGAGCATGAGGTGGTAGGCGCTGCTCGCGATCGTGCGCAGGAAGCCTTCCGCCGCCAGTTCGAAGCGGAACTTGTAATGCGTGGCGCCGGCGACTGGAAGCGCCCACAGCTTGCCGGCATTGCCGCTCGCACCGACCACCTTGCCCGTTGCGCCGCAGCTCAGCGTGGTGCCGGCGTGCAGCGGGTTGTTGTCCAACTGCGTGGTGGGGCAGGCCGGCGGTGCCGAAAGCAGCTTGAAGCGGCATGCGGGACCGAATTCGCCGTAGGTCCCGTTCACGCGCGAACGCACGCGGACGTTGAGCAATTTGTCCGCAGGCAGGGGGCTCGGGGTGAAGCTCAGCGGCACGTGGCAGGCGCGCGTGGCCGAAGGCGGGCCGAAGCCCATGCTGGTGGCATGGCCGTGGAAGATCCGCCGCGCGTATCCGCCATCGGGGTCGAAGAACCAGAACTGGTACCCGTCATCGCTTTGGTCGCCCACGCCCCATTGCGCGCTCACCGCGGCGTTGGGACCGGCCACGATGTATTCGCCGGTGAGCCAGGTCTGCTTGTCGCAACTGGCGACGGTCAGTTGATCCCCGCTGATCGGCACGCAGAACGGCAGCGTGGCGCTGCTGGTGAAGCTGAAGTCGCCGTCGCCGGCATTGTCGATGATCCGATCGCCGTTCTCGTCGCGCAGCACATAGCCACCCGGGCTGGCGATGCCATCGCCGAAACTGTCATACACGTTCAGGTCGTAGCATCCGTCCGCAAGGCAGCAGGGGAGCAAGAGCGTGGTGCTGTTCGGATGTCCGCTGCCGCCGCACAGCGGGGTCCCCCCGCCGGAAGGAAGGATCTCCCAGCTGGTCTGTGAAGCATTGCCGTCGGTCACCAGCTCCAGGACGAGGTCGTTGGTGCAGAGCACGGGCGTGTACGCCCCGGCCCATTGCAGGTGCCGTTGCCAGGTGCCCTGCAGGTCGATCACGTTCAGCGGCTGGTTGAGGTATTGAGGCGCATGCTGCGTCCACGCCACGCCAAGAGGTCCATCGCGATGGAGCAGCACCGCAGTGGGCTCCGATGGGGTGCCGTCGAGCTCCGGATTCCCCGTGTAGGTGTAGTTCACCTGGTAAACCACCGGCGCGGTCTCGGCAAGGAAGACGCCGAAGCATCCACCCCCGGCCGCGTCCAGGCCGCCGGGCATGGATCCATCCACGCCCGCCCCCGGCGGATCCACGTGATAGATGTGCTTGCCGGAATTGGAGCTTGAGCTCAGGAGGAAGCTCTCAAAGGGTGTGGCGAGCGACACGTTCGGTCCGCCGTACACGTGCGCGCTCACGTCGCCCAGGGCCGCGGCGCTCTGGACATACGCGTTCGCCACGCTCACGTTGGTGAGCGTGGCGTGGTGGTTGCCGATGTGGTCCCACACCGTCGCCGTGTTCGGGCCGGGTTCTTCCACGTGATAGAGCGCCTGCAGGCCGGCCAGATCCGGGTGGCCGGTGAGGTCGTTGCGGCACATGAAGTCGCGAATGCTCGCCTGCGACACCACGGTGCTCCACACGCGCAGTTCATCGATCTGTCCGGTGAAGGGATATTGCACGCCGGTGGTGGCGCCGCTCACCTGCAAGGCGCCGATCGCGGGGCTGCCGGTGAAGTTGCCCGTTCCTGAGCCGATGTTGAAGGTGTTGAAGGGCACGGCGATCCCATTGATGTAGATGGCGCCGGTGTTGGAACCCAGGTCCATCGAGCCCGCCACGTGTGTCCAGGTGTTCAAACTGATGGACACGGTGCTGACGAGGTAGATCCGCCGGCTGGACCACGAGGTCGGGGAGAGCCCGATCTCGATCTGCCCGGACGGGTTCACGCGCAGGTCCACCACCTTGTAATCCACGCCGGTGCAGGCCGAGTTGGGGTCGTCGCACAAGGCGTACACTTCACCATAGTCGAACCCCCCGGCGTTGATCCAGGCTTCGATGGTGATCGCGGGTCCGATGGCGATCGGGTTGGCCAGCGTGTTCGCATGCTGACCGGCGCCGCCGAAGGCCAGGGCGAAGCCGGGCCCATGGATGGGCGGGATCACTTGGGCGATCGCGGTCGGTGCGAGCGCCATGCAGGTCAGTGCGAGGAGGGCGGGGAGTTTCATGTTGATCGGGTCGGGTTTGTTCCGGACGGCAATGCAAGCGAAGGTTCACTGGATCGCCTCACGGCGGCGATCCGACTTTTGCAGGGTGGGGTGTGCATGGAGCGCGATGCGGTGATCGCGCCCACGGCCATCGGTCGGGCCGGCGCCTTCAATTCGTCCCGTACATCACCCCCTTGTCCCCGTTGAAGCGGGCCGGGCCATCGCCGGTGCCAGCCGGATGAAGCCGTCGGTATCCTGGAGCACGTGCCGCACCATGCTTTGAGGTGGACCCTGGTCGAGCCTGTACGGCGTGATGCCGGGTTGTTGTGCGCACACCTGGAGCGCGAACGCCACCTGTCCGATCGCATGGAAGATCCACATCCCGCGCATCGCGAGAAGATGGACCACAAAGCGAAAGGCGCCCTTGCGGGCGCCTTCCTCAATGATGGACCTCGACTGAGCTTTACTCCGTCAGTTCCACCACTGTTGCCTTATTCCGCCAGCACGATCACCTTGTTCTTCAGCACCTCCACCACGCCGCCCTTCACCTCGAAGAAGCGGTCGCCGCCTTCGGTGGTCACCTTCACCTGGCCCGCCTTCAGCACGGTGATCAGCGGGGCATGGTTCTCCAGGTAGCCCATCGAACCGTCCACGCCGGGCACGCTCACGAAGGAGGCTTCGCCCTTGAAGAGTTCCTGATCCGGGGTGATGATCTCTACCTTCATGGAGGGTTCAGCGGTTGAGGATCGAGGGGTTGAGGGATGCGTTGTTCAACCGTTCAACCCCTCAACCTGTTCAATGTACTTGATCACGCCTTCGCCGCTTCGGCCAGCATCTTCTTCCCGGCCGCGATCACGTCGTCGATGTTGCCCTTCAGGTTGAAGGCGGCTTCGGGGTACTCGTCCATCTTCCCATCGAGGATCATGTTGAAGCCCTTGATGGTCTCCTCGATCGGCACGATCACGCCCTTCAGGCCCGTGAACTGCTCGGCCACGTGGAAGGGCTGGCTGAGGAATCGCTGCACCTTGCGCGCACGGAACACCGCGAGCTTGTCGTCCTCGCTCAGTTCGTCCATGCCCAGGATGGCGATGATGTCCTGCAGTTCCTTGTAGCGCTGGAGGATGGCCTTCACGCGCTGCGCGCAGTTGTAGTGCTCCTCGCCCACGATCTGCGGGGTGAGGATGCGGCTGGTGCTGTCCAGCGGATCCACGGCGGGGTAGATGCCCAGCTCGGCGATCTTCCGCGAGAGCACCGTGGTGGCGTCCAGGTGCGCGAAGGTGGTGGCCGGAGCGGGATCGGTGAGGTCGTCCGCGGGCACGTACACCGCCTGCACGCTGGTGATCGATCCGCGCTTGGTGCTGGTGATGCGTTCCTGCATGGCGCCCATCTCGGTGGCCAGCGTGGGCTGGTAACCCACGGCGCTGGGCATGCGGCCCAGCAGCGCGCTTACCTCGGATCCCGCCTGTGTGAAGCGGAAGATGTTGTCCATGAAGAAGAGGATGTCGCGGCCGCCACTCTGCTCATCGCCATCGCGGAAGTATTCCGCCATGGTCAATCCGCTGAGGGCCACGCGCGCGCGGGCACCGGGCGGTTCGTTCATCTGGCCGAACACCAGGGTGGCCTGGCTGTTGGCCAGGTCGTTCATGTCCACCTTGCTCAGGTCCCAGCCGCCCTTCTCCATGCTCTCCTTGAAGGCCTTGCCGTACTTGATCACATCGCTCTCGATCATCTCCCGCAGCAGGTCGTTGCCCTCGCGGGTGCGCTCGCCCACGCCGGCGAACACGCTCAGGCCGCTGTAGCTCTTGGCGATGTTGTTGATCAGCTCCATGATGATCACCGTCTTGCCCACGCCGGCGCCGCCGAACAGGCCGATCTTGCCGCCCTTGGCGTAGG